>JASJDM010000101.1 GCA_030065125.1 Lysobacterales bacterium
CGTGGCTGCAGCCGGGTCAAAGTGAGCATGAGGTCTTCTGCGCCAGCACCATCGTTGAGCTTCAGCCTGGCGGCGGCAAGACCCAGCAGGGCGGCCGCGTTTTCTGGTGCATCGGTTAAGGCACGGTCATAGGCGGCGGCAGCTCGCGCATAGTCCCCCTCCTGGAAGGCCTGGAGGCCGCGCCCGATGTCGGCATCCGGCCCCCGTTTCAGACCGTATACGGCTGCCAGCAAGCCATCGGTTCTTGGCACAGCTCGCTCCCCGGTGCGTTGGGCCAGGCTGGCGGCCCGCGCCGGATCTCCAAGCTGGCGAACCAGTTGCGACATTCGCGCATAGATCCGGTCAGCCGATGGCGCCAGCCGGCGGACCCTTTCATAGGCGTCAACGGCCTCCCGCGCACGACCGGCCGCACCCTCGATGCGCGCCAGCACATGCCAGGCGTGGGGGTCCGCCGGCGCCAGCTTCAGCGTGTCCGTCGCGTGCCGGCGCGCCTCTTCCAGTTGGCCGGTCACCAGCAGGCTTTCGGCCGCCGCGCGGTGAGCCAGGGCCAGGAGTTCCCGGTCCCGGGGCAACACATCCGCTTCAACAATGCAGACCTCAAACGCGCTGAGGGCTTCCTCGTGTCGATCCAGTGCCAGGTACGCGTGTCCCAGCAGATATCGCCACCTGTTCTGATCCGGCATCAGGCTCAGTGCATTCTGATACGCCACCACCGCAACACTGTTTATTCCATATGCCTGGTACACCTGGGCCAGTTGCGCCCACGCCATGGCCTTGTCGCCTTTTCGGCGCGCCGCGGTCACGCCTCGCTGCGCTTCATCCAGGTGTGACTGCACGGCCGGCGCGATATGCCCTGGATCCAGTCCGGTGATTTCCGACAGGGGTTGGGGTGTTGGTTCCCCACAAGCGGTGAGGAAGATCAAGCCGGTAAGTCCCAGGCATCTTTGCCACCCCTTCATGGGTCAGTTTTTCCCTTCCGGACGACGGTGTAGGTATTGGCTGGCGGTGGCACGATGGCCACCGTTGCGCCGTCTGGCCACTGCACGGTGAGGCGAGTGATGGGTGCTTGCGGTATGAACCGCACAATGATTCGGGGGTCGCTGGCTGCCAGATAACTCCCGTCAGAGTGATAGCGAGACGTAAGCCCGGTGCTGTCGGCAAACTCAACGTCCAGCCTGGCGCCCAACGCGTCCATCCAGCCTCCGGATTCGCCCCGCTGCAGCAGCCGAATGCCAACCCAGTCGGAGGAGAACGTCTGTTCGTTGACAACCAGCCTTGCGGGGCCGTTATTTTCGGTAATCACCAGATCGGTATCGCCGTCGTTGTCCAGATCACCCAGTGCTATGGCACGACCCACCATGGGCGTATTCAGCAGCGTCGCGTGCTCTGGCGCCGTCAGTTCAAAGCGGCCGTCAGAGCGGTTCAGAAAAGCCTGGTTGAGCTGGCGGAGCGGTGGCTCGTACCCGCGCGCCTGCTGCTCGTAGTCAATCGAGATGGCGCCGTTGGTTACCAGCAAATCCGGGAGAGTGTCATCATCAAGGTGTAGCCATCCTGCACCAAACCCCGTGACCGGCCGGGAGGGTGCGCCAAGTCCGCTTGGCCCGGTTCGGTCTTCATACCAGCCGCCGCTACGGCCAAGGTAGAGCGTATTGGTTTCAGAGCTCAGGTGGCTCATAAAAACATCCAGTACGCCGTTGCCGTCGATGTCGGCCAGCGCAATACCCATGCTGGCTTCTGTCCTCCCGTCCGCATTGACGGCGATTCCGCGGACGATACCTTCATCTTCAAACGCGCCATCTCCCCGGTTGATCCAGAGTTGGTTTAAATCCGCATCGTTAGCCACCATGATGTCGGTCCAGGCGTCGCCATTGACGTCCACAGCAGCCGCGCCAAGGCCAGCCCTGGATTGGGTGAATAGTCCGGCCCCGGTAGTGACGTCACGCCATCGTCCGGCAATATTTTCGTATAGCCGATCACTCAGACCCTGGTAGCTTTGCGGTCCGCAGTAGTCGGGGCGGCTGTTTCCAGCCGTGCAGCGCACGGCGCGGTCCGGATGAAAATCGATGTATCTGGTGACAAAAAGGTCGAGATCGTTATCCCGGTCAAAGTCCAAAAAAGTAGCGGCGGTAGACCACAACGGTTCATGCCAGGGACCATCGCTGACCTCAAAGACGCCGCGGTTATTGCGCAGCAAGATGTCCGGCCCGTAGTTGGTCAGAAAAAGGTCGGTCCAGCCGTCACCGTCAAAATCTCCGGTGGCAACGCCCATGCCATAACCGAATTGGCCAACGCCCGACTGGGCGGATCCGTCGCGGAATCGCATTGCCCCGGTTTCCACCCATTGGTTGACGTACAGCCGGTCACCGACCGCAGACCTGATCTCGCCGAGGGTGCCGCCCTGCCGCAAATAGATATCCAGATCGCCGTCATTGTCAAAGTCAATCAATGCAGCACCCGAGCCCATGATCTCGAGCGGCCACAGGCTGCCTTCCGCGCCGTTTTGGTGAATGAAACTGATGCCGGAATCCTCCGGCGCCCTGACCGAAAGCACAACCTCACCGGTCTGCGTTTGACAACCGACCAAACCCCAGCTCAGGGCCGCCATTATGGCTGGATTACACCAGCTCAGCGCCGTTGTGTCCTCATGGCGGGGGGAGTTCGAAGCCGTTACGAAACACCAACTCCGGCGGCGGTCCCACGATAAACAGTGTGGCCGCGCTGACGAACCCGGTTTCGCCGCCACCGCTGTCGGTGAGCTCCAAGGTCCAGGTTCCGTTTGCGCTCGCTATACCGGCAAACGCTGTCGCCATGTTGGTGGGCGAGCCACCGGACGGTGAGCCGCCGGGCGATGAGGTTCGATACCGCCCCGTCGGCAAATCCGCGCCACCGGTGATTGCCGCCGCTTCCGACCACCAGTCACCAAAGCTGGCGTCAGAAAAAGTGTAGACACCGTTCAGATCCGAAGAGTCGCCACATCCGGTTGGCGTGGTGGCCCCGGTTCGGCTAAAAAGCGTGTGGCTGGTCAAGCCGTCGGGGGCCGTCAACTCGGCGGACAGGTCGGCGAGCCAGTTGTGAGTAACATCGATGTCGACTTCGATACTTTCAAGGTCGGCGCCAGTACCCTCGATGCCCGCGACATCGAAGCTGACCACCAGCGGCGGGCCGGCTGGTGGGCCACACCCCGCAGTACCACGGTCAGGAACAGCGCCCGTCCCCGTCCCCGGAAACGCGCCAAGCCGATAGGCCAGGAAAAGCGAGCTTGACAATACTGTGCCTTGTTCGCCGCCGCCCGAATCCGTGAGCGTCAGGGTCCATGTGCCGTCTACATTGCTTATCCCTGAAAACGCGCTGGTCATATTGGTGAGCGCGCCGCCGCCTGCTGTGCCCCCCGGCGATGATGTCCGGTAGGATCCCATGGCCAAGTCGGCGCCGCCGGTCTGCAGGCTGGCTTCGGCCCACCAGTCGCCGGTGGCGGTGTCTGAGAAAGAGTAAACGCCGTTGGCATCCGACGAGTCGCCGCAACCCGTGGGTGTAGTTGCGCCAGTGCGGGCAAAGAGCACGTGTTCCGTGCCGTCAGGAGCCGCCAGTGTTGCGGTCACATCTCCAATCCAGTTGTGGGTGAAGTCAAGGTCGACCTCAACTGATTGCAGATCGGCGCCAGAGGCGCGTACCCCTGAGGCATCGTAGGACAACACCAACGGTGCCCCGGCGGGAGGACCGCAGCCGGCGGTCCCGCGATCAGGAATCGTACCGACTCCAGTCGCGGGGATGGTTACCGTTTCGACCTGGGCAAATCCGGCAGCGGTGATCAAGCCGACGGCGATAGTCAGCAGGACTTTGCGGAGCAAGGACAAGGTCGGGCGGCGCCTCGCCGCGTGACATCGGTTGGCAAATGGCGGCGGTCGGTGGCGCGCGGCGTCGCGGGCCGCGGTGATTCTGCTTGGCGTCATTACCCCTCCGCTGTGACTGCCTTTCATTAAGCTTATACGGAAAACTGGCCAGTACCAGATCAGGTCAACGCCAGAGGCCGTGGCTGGTTACGGGTTTTTCCTGGTCCAACGTCAACCGCAGAGGTCCGCTGTGCTGGTTGCCGGAGCCGTACGCTCCCAGTTCTTCCAAAACAAAAGGACCAACGGAGGTGTGATCATGAGACAACTGGTTGGAGGCCGCATCTCGAGAGCCCGCTATACTCAATGCAACTTCAATTCAATCGCCAAAACATGGTTTCCACTTTGCGCTGTCTGGTCTGCACCGTTTTGCTGTTGTTCTGGCAGTCCGCCCAGGCGGGCGTGAGCAGCGGCTGCGACGCGCTGGCGGATGCCCGTGAAGCCGGCCTGCCCGGCCCCGCGCCCGGCACGCCCCAGGTGACCTGCGCAGGGTTCTTTCCCTTTGCGGTGGCGGTGGACGGCAGCGAGTCGACGCGGCTGGAAGTGGTCATTTCCGGTGCGGGAATCACGGCGGCATCCCTGGGCAACAGTTTTGCGGTAGTGGGCGTCAGCGTGGACGGTGCGGCGCTGCCACAGACCGGCGGATTCATCGAGCTGTTCGACGATGGCAGCAACGGCGACCGGGCGGCGGGAGACGGCATCTGGTCGCGGAGCGGAATCCGGATTGACGCCCCGCCCGTTCCTCCGATCTTCTTTTACCAGTTTGACCAACTGCGCGTGACAGACGGATCGGGTACAAGGGATATTTTTGTCGGGTCGCCAGCCTCCACCGGACAGTATGGCCCTGCCCTGCTCGGTCGCCTGGCACCAGAGCTCCGTGCCACCGCCCGGGACCGGGGCGCGGGCTTCTCAGTGACGGACCACGTGGCGTTCCTGCGCAGCCCCGATGTTCATGCCGAGCTGCGCTGGCTGCTTCGCGCGCAAAACCCGCCGGCCAACATCCGCTCTGTACCGCAGCGTTTCTACACCGAGTTTGAAGACGATTTCGACTTTATATTCCTGTGGCCAACGGCTCATGTACCGGGCGGGCTGCGCGGCGCTTACCTGTCCGCATCCAACGACGTTTCCGGCATCGGCCGGTCCATCAGCGACGACACCGCTGACTGGGGCAGTGACGGGCGACTTCAGGGTGTGCTCACCATGAACCTGAGCGACGGCGGCCCGGTGATCCACGAGCTGACCCACCGTTGGGGCATTTTTGTGGGCACCGACATTGGCCTGCAGCAGTGCTCCGGAGCCCACGTGGGAGTGGCGGGTGTCGGCTGCGGGCCTCTGGGCGGCTTCGAACCGAATTCCCTTGTGGACAATGGCGACGGCACCTACACGGTCAACAACACCTGCTTTTCCGCTGGCGGCGCCGCGGCAGATACCACCGCCTTGAATCCCCTGAACCTTTACCTGGCAGGCCTGATCCCGGCCACTGACGTGCCGCCGTTTCCGGTGCCGGTCAACGTAGACTGCAACTCCATCAGCCAGAACTTTTCGGCCGGCACGGTCACCTTTTCCGCGGAGGACATGGTGACGCGCACCATCGACGATATCATCGACGTCGAAGGGCCCCGCGTGCCGGACTCCACCGCATCCCAGCGGGATTTTACCGCCGCATGGTTTGTGTTGAGCCATCGAGACCTGACGCCAACCGAGATGGGGTGGTTTCAGTACCGCGCTGAGTACCTGGGGCGGCAAGCTGCCGGCGACCAGCCACTGAGACTGACGTTCTTTGAAGCAACCGGCGATCGCGCAACGCTGGATACCCGAATCACGGACCCGCTGGTTTTGCCTCCGCTGGTGTTTGCCGATGGATTCGAATCACCCTGAAGATCACGTCGGTCCGGAGTGTCCGGGCTGCTCTCCCAGAATCTGATACGGCGCTTCATCGACGCTGATGAGGTCATCCACGCACTTGATAAAGCCTTTGGGAGAGTTGGGCTTCCCGATTTCCTGCCAGAACGCCCTGCCGCCCGGAGTCGATAAGGCGGCCTGGATGTCGGTTTCAACGATATGCCACTGGGTAGACGGGAGCTGGTTTTCCTGATGCAGGTAGTACATCACGTTCCAGGTGTTCAGAAACTGGCCCAGCAGGACAAAAAACTGCATGAATTCGTCCGGATCAAGGTCCTCCCTGGCCAGGCCCCGGCGAAAAATTGCGGCCGACTCCCGGCTTTCACCAATGGCGGCGTTAGCCTGGCCGTAGGCGTCCAGAAACGAATACCGGGCTGCCGCCTGTGACTGCTGGTTGGCGATCCGGATTTGCCTTGCCAGGTACAGCAGCGAGGCTACCACCGTGATGGCGGCTGCCCATTCCCCGGTTGCCCCAATGATTTCCCAATTCATCACTCTATTTTGATGCCTGGGGTGGCAGTTGCAAACACGGGGTCTGATGTTGTTATCAACTGGCGCTGGTATGGAGCCTGAGCGACGGGGGTGATGCTGGGATGTGGCGACGGCCCAAGGCCGCAAGTGGATCAAAACCACCAATTACAGAAGGGCGTTCATAGAACGTACGCCTTCCTGGATGAAGGCCTCTTTCTGCTCCTTCGATTTGCTTTTCAGCCAGCCACGGCAAGCCGCTTCTACAATACTGAACTGAAACTCGGCCATGATTGCCGCATCAGTTGGGAGCTTGCTTTCGTTGGGAAAAAAAGCGCGGATGCTCTTTTCAATCTCCGGAACAATCAGGTCTGCGATGGTGGGAATGCCGTTCTCTTGAAGCAAGGCAGGATGGTCAAGGATCATGGAAAATGCTTCCCGGTCTTTGTCGATGTAGGCAACGAGTCGTCGAATGATCATTTCGGAATTTAACTCCGCGATGTCACCTCTTGTAAATTCAGAGACCGCGCCCTGGGCAAAGACGTAGATCAACTCCTTCAGAATGCCCACCTTGGATCCGAATTGATGAAACAGAATGCCTTCTGACACACCGGACCTTTTTGCGATCTGTTTCGTTGTTGTCCTGTCGAACCCTTGAGACATGAAGAGTTCCCGTGCCGCAGCCAGAAGGCGTTCGCGCTTTTCTTCCGGGTTTCGGCGGCGCTGCGATGAAGATGAACAAAGGGAAACGGTCATTCAAAGCCTTCGTGACTGGAGTATTGTCGTCCTGCATCCCGCCATAGCGGGCTGCAGGACGGCGTTTAGGGTTAGACCTGGATCAATCAGCAATCCAACTCCCATGAAAACCGAACGGAATGCGCACACCGAGTTTCACCCGCGCGAGAGGCGCGGCTTCAACATCGCGAGCATCAATGACCACAAAATCACTGGTGTCGCTGGCTTCGTCATAGGTATAAAACATGAGATAGCCATCGTCCTCTGAAGACGCATGTTCCCGCGGGGCAAACACGGGCTCACCACAGTATTGACCGCTCGGCAGAGCAAACTCGGTCACCTGATCGGATTGGAAATCGTACTTCAACACACCGACACCAGCAGGGAATTCCTCGCTCATGTGAGCCATGTAGCCAAATCGATGCTTCTGCCCAACCAGACTGTCAGGCACCCGCGGAAACTCCACTGGAATTTCCATCAGCTTTTTTTCTTCAACCGTTCCAGCCTTCGTATCAATGGTCCAGCGTGTCAGTTGTTCCGGTGGAATAGGCACGCCCGGTTTCAGGTAATGATCAAAACGGCAGACATCGATGACGATCTTGTCGCCTTCCTCATAGGCGTTCAACGAGTGGAACGCATAACAAGGATCAATGTCGTACCAGACCACGTCCGTGTTTGACCCTTTGCGTGGCATCACGCCGAGGCGAGCACCATAGTCATCGCTCCACATCAAAGGGATACCACCCTCCGTTATTCTCTTCATGTCAAACATCAACGGCAGGTCCATGAAGATCACATAGTTCTCCGTGATATTGAAATCGTGGGCCATCGTGGCTGCACCGACTTCGATGACTTCGGACTGGAGCAGTTCACCATCTGCGCTGACGCGGTGGTAGGTGAGATAGGGCGGCATGAGACCGTATGCAAAGAAGAGCATTTCACCCGTCTTTGAGCATACTTTCGGGTGGGCCGTCATACCGGTGTTGAGCGCACCGTTGTAGTCGTAGGCGCCAACGGTTTCCAGGTCTGGAGTCAGTTCCTGGGGGAAGTGTAATTCCTCCAATGCGAGGATTTTGCCCGCATGGCTAACGACATGGGTATTGCCCAATCCGTTCTTCAGGCTGGCCATGGATTCTGTGAGATAGTCCGCGTCACCCCTCATGTTCAACATTGGCGTCTGGACAAGCTTGCTCTTGAACCAGTTTGCAGAACCACCGGACAGTTCAATCCCATGGACCATACCGTCACCAAGAAACCAATGGTCCGTTGGGCCAGACATTGGGTTGGGGCCTGTTCGCAGATAACGGCCGTTGAGATCGGACGGGATAGTGCCTTCGATTGTGGGGTTGGATAGCTCGTTCTCCGTCGCAAGGGGGGCGAAGTTGCCCGTTAACCAGAAGGGAGCCTTTGCCGCATCATTCATCACTCTTTCCTCGAATCATTGAGCAGGGACCTTATTGAGTGATACTTTATAAAGTGACGCTCAATAATTCAAGGGCAGTTCTGGGAAGTCCGGGTAGAGCTCGTACATGTCCAGAGAGGTGGCAACTTTGCTGCTCTCTTCAAGAACTTGTTTCCACGACCTGTTGACCCGCGACGATTTCAGATCCGGATGGAACACCAGGTTGAGAATTTTCATATCTCGTCAGTCGCTGTTCCTGGTCAGCCCAAAAGCAGCAACTGCCTCTTCCGCGATTCCAACGCCGTGTTCTTGAACGAAGTGGCCTGCCCCGGGTATTTCCAGAGGCGGTGGGCAGCCGTTGATCATCTGTTGCATGTGCGACATTACAGCCGGCCCCAGCATCTCGTCTCTCATTCCCACAGCCATGAACGTCTCGCCCCTCCAATCGGAGGACCAGAATTCGGCCGCCTTTCTCGACGTTTGAATACCGTATTCATCTGTACCAACGAGCTTTGGGAACTTGTAGACGGCGGCCTTGTGCTTGCGAGAAGGAAACGGGGCTGCGTACGCCTCTGCCTCTTGCTCATCGATAACGGGCTCGTATTTGCGCATGAACCTGGCCAGGTTCAGGTCTGCTGGCTGCGTGACATCCGCCTTCCATGCATCGAAAGCCGGGCTGTCAACAGGACCCATCATCAACGCAGTATTCATGATGAGAAGGCGCTTGAATCGCTCCGGATGCGCCATCGGCAGGGTCAGGCCAAGCAGGCCACCCCAGTCCTGGCAGACAAGCGTGATGTTCTTCAGATCAAGCGCTTCAACCAGTCTCAGCAGGTAGTCACGATGAAACTTGAAAGTGTATACCTCTTCATCGACCGGTTTATCCGACCGACCGAATCCAATCAGGTCCGGTGCGATGACGCGTGCTCCGTGTTCGACGAAAACCGGAATCATCTTTCGATACAGGTAGCTCCAGGTCGGCTCGCCATGAAGACACAGGAAGACTTCTTCCGAGTTTTTTTCTCCCTCATCGAGATAGTGTCCCCGCAATCCGTCGAAACCCTGCAGGTTTTCAATGTAATTCGGCTCAAAGGGATATCCAGGCAGATCGTCAAATCGACTGTCCGGAGTACGAAGATTCTCAATCACGGTGATTGCCTCAGCTTGATTAGGTCAACTGACCTACTACTTTAGGTCAAATGACCTAAAACTTCAAGTTTCTGCTATCCTTGCCTCATTGGTGATTGAAATGGGCCGCCAGGCTTGCGCCTGAATTTTTTGGTGAGACTGCATGTCGACTGGAAACGACAACCGATCGTTGAAGCAGAAGAAGATCCTCGATTGCGCATTGAAGATCATTCGCGATCATGGCGACGCCGGACTGACAATGCGAAAGATTGCAGACTGTGCCGGTATGCGACTGAGTAATGTGCAGTACTACTTCCAGTCCAAAGACGACGTACTCGCTGCCATGGTCTCGACTTACTTCGGAGAATGCGAAGCGGAACTGACCCAGGTGGCACATTCCTGCGAATCATTAGGGAGACCCGAACGCACGCACCGACTGATTTCCGAGGTTCTCAAACACGGAACCGAATTGTCGGACATGTGTCGCGTCTTTCGCGAACTCTGGGCCATTTCCAGCCGGAATGATGTCGTGAGTGGAGAAATGACGACGTATTACGAATCGCTGTGCCGGGTAGTTTCGAATTCGATAGTGGGGACCGAAGGGTCCAGCAGGCAAAAAGCCAGGGTCGGTAGCTTGCTGCTACCGTTTGTTGAAGGGTACTCGATCACCGCCTCATCTCTCCCGATGACTGTGGAAGAGGTTGCTGACATGCTTACCGAACTAACGCTTGGACTGATGGACAACTAGCCAGATTTCGAATCTACGGTCCTGACTAACGCGCGGTTGTCACGGCGCGGAGGTGTTCTCAAAGCTATCCGCAAAAATCCGCGAATCGGGGTTGATATCATATCTGGCGTTGCTGCAGCCCATGTCCTGGGTCAGCGTCGGCAGCACCAGGTTATTCCCCGGTACCGGCAGCGTCACGGTCAACGCCATTGCGTCCCCCATATTGTCAACACACGGCAGCAGCGGGGGATAGAACTTGCTCCCGTCCGCGAGCTCTGCATAGGCTGTGAGAATCGGCTTGGCTTGAAATTCCGTGGTGCCTGGCGGCATCTCGAAACCCAGGTCGAAGGTGAAGAAGCCACTCAGCGGCGTGCCTATCGGAAATCCCACCACCACCAGCTGAGTTCCCGGTTCCGCCGTCAGCGACCGGTCAAGGTCGATGGGGACCGAGGTCAGTCCGGCCGTGATGGCCAATGGCTCCGGGCTGCCGAAATTCCTGGTGAAGGTACCGGTGAAGTTGGTGAAATCGTTCGGCAGCTGGATCACGAGGGGATCGAGGAGAATCAGGGTTGCAAGCAGTTCCGCAGAAGTGAGGATTTGGGTCTCCGAAAGAATGCCACCAAAATCGCACGAGTAGTCACCTTGGGTGTTAACTTCCACGCACTCCCCCAGGAGCACGCCTTTTTCACCCAGCCCCGCGACCCTTATCGAGAGAACGCCACCCTCAGTCGTCACGAAGACCGAGCCGCCAAAAAAGCAGCTGACCAGCAGCGGGACACTTGCGATGATCAAAACCCAACGGCGGATTGAAATTGTCATTGGCCCGGCCCTCCACGTCTGCTGGACTGCTGCTAAAGACGCGACCGGGCCGCAAAATGTCTCACCCGGAGCGCTTGGTGCGGGTCACTCAGTGCGGACGCATCTGCATCGGCCGGCGGAAAATCAACCTCAGCACTGTATTTGCAGGCCAGTTCGTGGGGTCCGCGAAGTCGCTGGCTGGTCAGCTTCATGGACTATGACTTAGGATTCGTTGATCGCGAGGACAATCGGGTGGAGCCCGTGGGTCACAACCCATTCGCTCCGAAACAGTTACCTATGTCCTCGGAATAAAGTGTTACCCATGTGCCCGGAATGGACCAACGTAGGGATGGTGGGCCATGCAGGACTTAAACCTACGACCAAGGGATTATAAGCCCATGTGATTCCGGCCAATAGGGTGCAATCCAGCTATGCGCCTTGACGGCCGCTACGGCTTAAGTGGGTAGAAGAAATCAAGGCCCAGCATTATTGGAAAACTGTTCTCACCCCGATATTCTCAGTCAGCATGAAAATACGAACTGCATGCGTTGTTGTAATGTCGATGCTGTCACCGTGGGCGGTAACGTCTTGCGCGCAGTCGATTGAAGAACCCCACCCGGTAGCCTACCCGGGTTACACCGGTGATTATCCCGGCTTTACACTGAGATTGGACGAGCGTTTCGATCGCTTCGACCCGAATATCTGGGCAAAAGGAGACGGAGCCGTGGGCCGCGAAGCTATGTGCCGGTTTACGGCTCGAGGTGTGCAGGTCCTGGGCGGTGTGCTGGAACTGGTGATCCGCGAAGAGCATGTCCCAGCGGGCTGGTCTGAAGATCACCAGATGCAAAAAGACGCTTATGACTACTCGTGTGGTGAACTGCGAACACGTGCCGACAAACGTATTCGTTATGGTCGCCTGGAAGCTCGAATCAAAGCGCCGCAGAGACAGGAAGCATCAGGGTACATCACCTCGCTGTTCACCTATCGGGCTGAAGGTTCGCCGCGGGAGTGGGAGGAAATCGACGTCGAACTCGAAGGTGGACGGCCTGACAAGTTCCAGGCAAACCTGATCTACGGAATCGATGCATCGGGATGGTTGAGCACTCGGCAATGGGGGGCCTGGGAAGACAAAATTGTCGTCGGGCCTGTAGATGAGTGGCGTGTGTTTGCCATTGAATGGGTTCCGACCAGTATCAAGTGGTTTGTTGATGGGCAATTGGTCAAGACCCTGCATCAATCTGACATCGATTGTCAGCCCGGATGCGTGCCACCGCAGAAGCAGCCGACGCCGATCCCCGACGACATGACGGACATCATGATGAACTTCTGGATCCCCAATGACGTGATACAGGATGACTTCGGAGGAAACAAGCGATTGAATGTCTACCCCATGAAAACTCAATACGATTGGTTTCGCTACTACGAGCTCGATTCTCATCCAGTCGAGGACTGGTAAGTACCCGGTCAGCTGGGCAGTTAAATCAATGGGTTAGGCCCTGCAGGACTTGATCGCGGCAGCTTGAGTTTATTGAAGCAGGATATCTGGCACGAGAACTTCCCACGCCAATCGGCGCGCAGTCATTCGCTGGCCCAGATCAGGCCAAACTTCGGGAGCCTGCTACGGGCAGGCTCAAGCGCCAATTCACGCCTGTTCCCGATCTAGCCATACCCGCCAAATGTGGCGCGACTCCGCCGGCGCGGGTCGTGTACCATGACCATAAGGTCTCTGACGGAGTCGCGCGGCAGTGGACAGTGACGAATCAGACAACGTCACGGGCAGGCTTGGTTCGGGCGGCGACGGCGGGTTGTCGGAAGAAGCCTGTCTGGAGCTGGGTGACCGACCACGTGCATCAGGACCCATGACCCCGGACCAGTGGCAGCAGGCCCGCAAGCTGTTTGAGGCGTTGTGCGACTTGCCCCAGGCGCAACAGGTCCGGCAACTCGACGCTGCCGGCCTGGACCCGGCAATCGAGCGCCGGGTCCGTGCCATGCTGGCGGCCGAGCACGACGGCCGACTGGGCGACCGGTTGGCCGACCAGGCTCCCGCGCTCGCCACACAGATCGCTCATGCGGATCGTACTTCCCAGCGCGTAGGTCCCTACACAATCGGCGGCCTGCTGGGCCGGGGCGGAATGGGGGAGATCTATCGCGCCAGGCGCAGCGACGGCAGCTATGAGCAGGATGTAGCCATCAAGTTCGTTACGCTGCCAACCCCGGATCTCGCCAGCCGCTTCGATCGGGAGCGGCAGCTCCTGGCCAGTTTTGACCATCCTGGCATTGCACGCCTGCTGGATGGTGGTGTGGAGGAAAACGGAACGCCCTATCTGGTCATGGAATTCATCCAGGGTGAAGACATTGCTGCATACTGCGACCGTCATCGGCACACTATCCAGCAGCGCATCGCCCTCTTCTTGTCGGTCATCGACGCCGTCTCCGCCGCCCACCGCCAACTGATCGTCCACCGCGATATCAAACCCGGTAACGTGCTGGTGACGGCCGAGGGTCAGGTCAAGCTGATCGATTTCGGCATCGGCAAATTCCTGGCTGCCGGGGATCTGCAGCAGGCAGCTACCCTGACCCACCAGCAGCTGCTCACACCCAGCTACGCAGCGCCGGAACAGCTGACCGGCGGCCGCATCGGCACCCATACCGATAGTTTTCAGCTCGGATTGCTGCTCGACGAACTCGTCTGCGGCCTGCCGGCGCGCAGCCTGGGTGACGCCTCTATAGAGCAGGTGGTCAGCCGCTGCCTGGCCGCGGTGGAGCCCGCCCACCGGCGTCTCGGGAACTGTGGCCCGGCCAGCGCCGCGATCGCCCGCAGCCGCCGCACAACGCCCGACCGGCTGCACCGGCAGCTGACGGGCGACCTGGATCTGATCCTGAAAAAAGCCAGCGCCATTGACCCGGAACTGCGCTATCGCAACGTCGACGATTTGGCGGAGGACTTACGCAGCTACCTCGCCCATCGACCCGTACGGGCCCGCAAACCCTCCGGCCGTTACTTGCTCAGCAAGTTCGTCCGGCGCCACCGGCTGGCCGTCTGGACTTCGGCAGCCGCCGTGACGGCCCTGATTGGCGCCCTCGGCGTGAGCGTGCTTCAAACCCGGGAAGCCGAGCGCCAGCGCGGCATTGCCGCACTGGAAGGGTCCCGGCATCAGCAGGTTAAAGAGTTCCTGATCGATATTTTCCACCACGCTGACCCGTCGGTATCACGGCAGAGAGATATCAGCGCCCAGGAACTGATCGCGCGGGCCAGCGCGCAGCTTGACGAACGCAACATGGACCCGCTGACCGCCGCCAGCATCCATCAGGCCGTCGGCCGGGCCTACCTTGGACTGGGCATACCGGAAACTGCACTCACCCACCTGAAACACGCCCTGGAGTTATTCGAGGCGCAGGAGCAGACCCATCACGGTGACTATGCTGACACGCTGTTTCTGACCGGTCAGGCGCTGCAGACCGGCACCTATGCCGACGCCACTCGGTACCACCAGCAGGCGCTGGACCTGCGGCGGGCACTGCACGGCGATGATCATCCGGACGTTGCGGCAAGCTTGCTGGCGGTTGCCCGGGCGCTGCGTTCCACCCAGGACCACGACCTGATTAGTGCCACTTATGAAAAGGCCCTGGCGGCCATCAGCCGCTATGCCGGCCAGGACAGCCGCGATTACGCCCAGGCTCTGACGCGCATGGGCAGCTACTACGGATCCCGGGGCGAACTGGAAACCGCTTTCCCCATCGCACAGCAAGCCTACACGATCGCCACCCGGGTCATGCCGGAGAATGACCCCGAGCTTGGCAGCGCAGCGCTGCTGCTCGGCACCCTGGGTTCCGACACCGGGCGTTTTGATATCGGCCACCGGCATCTGGGCGAAGCGCTGGCCATATTCGAAGAAACCCTGGGCCCGAACCATCCCCGCAGCCTGTCGGCTCTGGGCAACCTTTCGGTGCTATCAGGCCACCAGGGTAATTTTGAGGCGCTCCTGGCGCGCTCCAGAGAATACCGCGACCGGCTGATCGATGTCTTCGGTCCGGAGTCGCCCAAGGCGGCCTACGGCTGGGCGCATCTGGGTCTGGCCTATTTTTCGGCGGGCCGCTACGAGCAGGCTCTGCAGGCCCAGAATCGCGCCGTTGCCATCATCGACGCCGTTGAAGGAGAGCCCGGCAGCAACAGCGGCAACCTGGTTTCCCGCGGACGCTCGCTGCTGCGCCTGGGCCGTTACGGGGAGGCTCTTAACAGTGCCGACCGGGCGCTGGCCGCCACCATGGGCCCGCGAAACCGGTCGCAGGCCTTGACCTGCCGTGCTGAAGCGCTGCTCAGTCTAGGCCGACCAGACGCCGGCCTCAAAGCGGCCCAGCAGGCTCTCGAACTCGCTGCGCCGCTTTCCGACCCGCTGCTGGTGAGCGAAATTCACTCGGTGCTGGCGCAGATTCACCGTGCGGCGGGCAACTCCGCCCGAGCCCGGATTCATCTTCATACGGTAGAGGACCTGCTCGACGGCAGCCCCTTTTTCGCTGCTGACGTGCTGCGCCGTAATACCCAGCAGGCTCTGCAGGAACTGGCCGCCCGCTAGTTTCGCCCTTTTTCAGCGCCGTGCACGCGTACGGTTTGGCCATGACTCAAATCCGCCGAAAAAGATGATCGTCGGCCATTTCAAAGCGAAAGTGTTACCTATCTGGACTCGATTCAGGATCCATCTGACCTGACGCAAGCCAGCAAGCGATGATCAGCAGATCAAGGCTGGATTCTGTCGCTGACGATTCGCCCGATGAGCGCTATACCGCATTCAATCGGCCCTTCAATATTTTCTTTATGCCGCCGGAGTATATTTCCTTCGACTGCAGGTGGCGCGAAACCTGGATTATTGATTGGCTGTGGGATTCGTGTGGGATTCGGGGTGAAGTCTTGCGCTGCCACATTCGGGCCTTGAGGGCGCGACTGGCCGTGCCGGTCGCTACGGTCTCGCCGTCTCTTGCCCGCATCAGCTGTCACCTAAAACGCGCAAGATGTTGCAATGACAGACCTGACCCTCGATTGTCCGCTTGTGCCGCGTAGAGTTTTCTACAGGTTATAGTCCACGACGATCCAGATTGAGAAGGAATACAAGCTCCGGATCATTTGGATCAAGGTTTTCAATCACACCGCTGGGAACGTAGCCGAGGGTTGCGAGCAGCGCCCGCATCGCCGAGTTTGATTCATTGGTCGATGTAAATAGCTTCGATGTTTTGCACTGGTTCGCCAGAGCTCGCATAAGGCTTTGCCCAACACCTTGTCGCCTTGCCGATTTGGCAACGTACACCATCGAGATAAACCCATTGCCGAAAAAGGAATACTCAAGTACGGCGTAAGCGACTACGGTTCCATCACTATCGGCGACTAGGCAAGTTGCCGAACCCAGAACCCTTTCGATGAAATCAATGCGCTGCTGTTCGCACTGGGCTATCTCGTCAATCGCTAGGATACCGTCGCGATCAGAGTAGTTGGCGTCGCGAATTTTGATTGCAGCAACTGTATTCGACCGTCCGCAAGGAGTCATTGGAAGAAATCCATCATTCACACCGCTGACTTCCGAGACAGGCTGGGGCTTGGGTCCTTGATTGTTGTTCGTCGGACGCTGCAACCCCGGCCGGCGAAGCCAGGTACAGCCCAATTGTCATTAGTTGTGCAATCACAGCATGGATACCCTGTCGCAGAGGCCCGCCTCCCACGGAGAGCCGTGAGGACCCGGTCCAATACCACACATGCAGTTCTTTTCTCAGGCCTCTGCCTGAACCGGGTTAGCCAACGGTCTGCGATCTTCCGACCACTCTCCAAGCAGCATCCGAAAACACGTTTTTTCTTTGACCAAGCGATGTTTTCACGCCACCCCTTAACCAGCGCCGCGCGTATTCATGTACAGGCCCGAGAATGAGCGGGGCGTAACAATCCGCGGGCAGGGCCGCAATCTCGCCGGCGTCCACATGCGGCTGGAAGTAGGCCTTCACCATTTCAAAGTATGCGTCGTTGAGTTGTCGTAACGCCTCACGGTGTTTTGCCGTGAGACTGCCGGTGCCGGTCGCATAAATAAACCGCGCCCACGCTCTGTTGCGGGTTATCCAGTCAATCAGGGACTCGACGATGGTGCGGACGCCATTCTGGGCGCCCGAGGCCTTGTTCAGGCGCTGCCTGGTTTGCTCATAGTTGTCCCGCAACCCGTCTACCAGCAATGCCCCGACAATCCCCTGCTTGCTGTCAAAAAAATGATAGATGCTTCCGGTGCTCGCACCGGATTTGCGACAGATTTCCGCAATGGTGGTTTCGTCGACGCCGGTTTGGTCGAAGCAAGCCAGGGCGGCGGCCAGAATGCTCCTGGGTCGACGTTTGGACGAAAAACTTGTCGATGAGATTGTCATGGGAACTGATTTTAGTCTAGAATATTATTCTAGAATTGAATTCTAGTTCAATAGAATGGTAAATCTGATCAGAACGGTGCTCCGATTACTTCCAGATGCCCTGGCGGCATCGCTGGCTATGCGCCTGGCCGGCATACCCCGGCCGCCGAAAACAGACCCGCGGGATGTCGAGCTGCTGTCCAGGGGACGGCCTTTTGAGTTCGGTCAAGCATCACCAAAATGCGGATGGGAATGGGGGCAAGGCAAGCTGGTGGTTTTGGTGCACGGATGGAGCGGCCGGGCTGCACAGTTGGCACCGTTGGCCTGCTCTATTGCCAAAGCGGGTTTCAGGACGCTGGCCTTCGACGCCACCGGCCATGGTGAATCCGGCGGCAGGCATTTTGGGTTCGACGTGCTTAGAGCTGACCTGGTGGAGTTGCTTGAACATGCCGCCCAGCCAGCCCACGCCATCCTGGGCCACTCGGCCGGCGGCCTGGCCGCAATGTCGGGCAGCGCAATGGGTCAGGTTCGCGCAGACCGATACATCTGTATTGCCGCACCGCTGTATCCGTACCCGCCGATTGACACGTTGCGGAAGGTTCTGCATCTGACCGAAGGTCCGCTGGATCTGTGCCGGGAGCGCTTCGCAAGCCAGTTTTCAGTGGCGGATGATCAACTTCGTCAGGGCTGGTCCTACTCCGGCGACCCCGATCGCAGGACATTGCTGGTCTACGACCAACAGGACGGGCGGGTTGCCCATACCGACGCGGACCGGATTCAGCAGCTTCGCCGAGCCGAGATCATCAAGACAGACGGGTTCGGCCACAATGGACTGTTGCGCTCCGAACAGCTCATGGAAAAAGTCGTTCGGTTTCTGTCTGAACCCGACCAATCTGTCCACCCCACACATCAGGAACTTGTGCGTTGATGGCGTGGGGTCTTGGGGTCCCGGAGGATGCTTCCATGAGACCGGTCCCATTCTCTGATCGTAGTAAACACGGCATTCGGAGCGCGCTTTATGCGCTCACTGCCCTGATGGCGACTGGGTGTGGGAGTTCGCCGATTTCCACAACCAACGGATTCGACCCGTATCTGGCAGACGGCGTGTTTGGGGCATTTGAGGCGCAAACGCAGCATTGCAAACGCGATGACGGCAGTCTTTGGGGCGAGACACTTTGCGGCCCCATGCTGGTTGCCGATCCGGCTACGCGCCGTGTCTGGGCCAACCGGAATGCCCCGCATCTCCAACCGGTGGAGGGCGAGAACCTATGGACCGGATCGCTGCCCGCCGGAGTTCCCATCGCCAATTCCTTGGTCCGGTATTCGGATTTCGACTGGGTGATGGTCATGCTTCCCCTGCCGCGGGATTCCCAGGATCTCGGTTACCTGGTCATTCATGAATCGTGGCATCGCATCCAGGAAAAGATCGGTCTGCCATCCGCGCCCTACGCAGCTGACCACCTTGAGGACGAACGTGCGCGCTACCTGATGCGCCTGGAGTTCAGGGCCCTCGCCGAGGCGTTGGTGGCCGTCGGGATTTGCCGGACGACGGCCGTTCGCGACGCGCTGGGGTTTCGTTCGGCGCGTCTTGGAATCTATCCGGGTGCCCGGCAGCAGGAACGGGTCCTGGACCGCAACGAAGGCCTGGCATCCTACACGGGGGTGAAATTAGGTGTAGCTGACCCGCATGAATTTGCCAGACAGAGGCTAATAGATTTTGATAGTCACAATTCGCTGACCCGAGCCTACGCGTATGCTTCGGGGCCGGCATATGGCCTGCTGCTCGACGATTTCCGGCCGGATTGGCGGCCAGCGCTGGGAGACGCTGCCCCGGCGGATTTACTGGCTTCGGTAGTGGCGCCACGGCACCAGGCAGACTTGGAGGATGCCTCGGACCGGTACCGGGGCCAGGACGTACGCGCTGAAGAATCGGCGCGCCGTCAAGCGCGCGAGGCGGAGACAAATCGACTGTTGGCCGCGTATGCTGAAAATGACAGGATTGAGCTGCCGCTTCGGCAGATGCAGTTCGAATTCGACCCAAACCTGGTGACCACGCTGGGCGCCGCGGGTACCCACTACGGCAAGCTGATTGTCCGCGACCATTGGGGCGAAATTCGGGCTGATCAGGGTGCGATGATTAACGCAGCATTCACCAGGTTAACGGTTCTGGCACCAAACCAGCATGAATCATCCGGTCCGGGCTGGACGCTGACCCTGCGCGAAGGGTTCAGGATCGTGGACGGTCCCGTCGACGGTTTAAAGGTCGTTCAGGAATCCCCGCAGGAGACAGTCCCGGAGACCGTCCTGGACAGGTAACGAGGTGGCAATGATTCTGTTTTCCAATGCATTCAGCCCCTTCGCACGCAAGGTCCTGCTGGCTCTCCACTACAAACAACTGGACTTTGAGGAAATTGATGGATTGTCCGAGCGACACCGCGCCGCGCTTTTGGAAGTCAACCTGCGCGGTGAAGTCCCGGTGCTGATTGATGGCGATAGCATCATTACCCAGTCCGCCCTGATCCTCAGCTACCTGGACGACGCATACCCGCAACGGCCAATTCTGCCCCCGCAACCCGACATGCGCGCCACCGCACGGCATTTGGAGTACGTATTCGACACCATTGTTGATGCCATTGTTGTCGACTGCTCGCTTTGGACGTGGGCAGACCGGGACGATGGGCCGCCGGCAGGCCTATTTGAACTGGCCCAGCAGGACCTTGACAGGGTCTTTGTCGAAGTAGAGCTGCGTATTTCGGCTTACGACCAGACCCCTGGCAGCTTCCTATTGGGGGCATCACCCACCGTGGCCGACTTTGCCCTCTGGCCCCATCTCGCGGCACTTCGGCCGTTGGGGTTTTCCCTGGACCGGAGCCGCTTTCCCTGTCTGGCGGGGTGGCTGGAAGAGGTTCAGGAGAATCCGTTGTTCAGAGATGATCTTGCGCGGACCAGGGCGTTCCTGTCGCAACCGGTGATGGGTACACACGAGCGCCGGAAGATTGCCTGGCGAGGTGACCGAATCGAATGGCTTTTGTCTCGTGGATTTCATCGGTGGCTCTGGGATGAGATCGAGGAAGGGCGCGTGATCTGGCCCATGCAAGATAGCCGTGCACGAGGAAACTAGACGCTCAATCCGACGGCCAGGTTAATTTGCAAGCCAGCATTTACCGCTTGATAGGTCGGAAACGGTTTTCGGCTGGAGAAACTGATTGCGCGGTTCAGCCAGTCTTGTTTCTCCAGGGTTTCCAATGACTGGGAAAGCGCACGATCCGTAATGGGACCCAGCGCAGACTTGATAATGGAGAAGCGTTCGGGAGAACGAGTCACCGCCAGTACGGGCACGGCCCAACTCCGCCTGACGATGGCGAAATCTTCTTCATCGGGAACAGCATTGACAATCCTGCTGGCCATTTCCGCTGCCACCACGCCCGACCGGGTCAGGCGGAATTCCGGCCGTAGCGGATGACCATGGCCTGGGTTCTTTTCAAGCAGCTCAAGTTGAAGCAGGTGGTTCAGGCTCGAAACAAACGCTGTACGACTGGCGTTTGTCGCCGCGATCAATGGCGCTTGCCGACCGGCAACGCCGGAATGCAGCACGGACAGAATTTTTAGTGACCAGGCCCTGGATGTGAGCTTGACAAGAAAGTTTATGTCCATAAAGTATAGTTACTATATTTTCAATCAAAGGAAGACATTATGCCATTAGTTGAACTCGACAAAACCATTACCCTGGCGCTTTCGGTTCGCGACCGGCATGCCAGTGCCCGTTGGTACGAGGAGCATCTCGGATTTCAGCTGCTAATCCATATCGACGAAGCTGGCTGGAGTGAGATGCAAACCAATACCGAGGGGGTCACGCTGGGGCTGGGCGAACAGTCGGAGCCTGTACCCGGCAATACCGTTCCCGTGTTTGGTGTGGCAGATATAGCCACGGCGCGTGCGGCGCTGGAGAATGCCAACGTTCAATTCGACGGGGATACGGAAACCATTGAGGGTATGGTCAGTACCGCAACATTCTACGATCCCGACGGGAATGCCCTCATGTTGGCTCAAGACCTTTCTCATTAACTGGCGATGCGACCCCGCTGCTCGTGAATTCCCCAGTAATTCCCCAGGAATTCCCCAGGGCCGGACCACGCCAACCTGCTGTAATCAAATCGCTTTCGCCTCCAGGCACTTGGCTTTGATGCCTTAGAGCGCCCATTTTGAGGCCAAAACGAAAGCCTGTTCCAAGCTACCGTCACTGACGCTGGATCCTGAATCGGGCGTCCTCCACGTACGGATTGGCACACGGATGTGCCATCGGCCGAAGGCCGCAAGCGAAGCAAAACCGCGTTTTTGCGTAGCGCCCGCGAGCGGGACAGGATGTCCCGTCTTGCGGATGAATTCCCCAGTATTCCCCAGGGCCGGACCACGCCAACCTGCTGTAATCAAATCGCTTTCGCCTCCAGGCACTTGGCTTTGATGCCTTAGAGCGCCCATTTTGAGGCCAAAACGAAAGCCTGTT
>JASJDM010000102.1 GCA_030065125.1 Lysobacterales bacterium
CCTCCCAAGGAATATGAGCAGGCATACTATGCTCAGGAAAACGGTCAGGCCCAGGCGGCCTGACTCACACGAAACAGTCTCCGGAATAGCCGGAGTGGTTCATTGCAAATGGACAAATTAATACCGAACTCTGTGTTAGCGGTTCACCTACATACGACATGGGCCTTGTTTTTTCAATCTATGAGAATAACGGACAAACTGTCGGGTTCCAAGCATCACCAGTGTTGTTCCAAGAGACAACAGGTGGCTGGAAAGGAACAACAGTACTGAACGAATACAGTACCGACAACGTTGGACTTGATTTCAACACTTCAGGAGCAGACCAAGTCGTATTTGACATCGAAGGAGCAACAGGAGCAGCAGTAGAAAGATGGCTCGCAGAAAACCTATACATCCGAAACATGCAATCAGCACTCAAACAAGGACAAAAAGGAATCGCGCCCCTAAACAAACCAACAAACGCAGTAGTAGTTGGAAACGCAGTCATTGTGACCGGACCAAATGCACGTGCGTACATAACCGACAGCGTCACTGGAGCCAGAACAAGCACAGGATCAAACATAAACACAAGTAGTGGACAAGTAACTAACATTCAAAATAAAAAAGGAGTGAATTCCTTGGAAGTCGACGGAGTATCTAGACCAGTATCTGTAATTGAAGGAAGAGCTGACCTCGATGCAATCGCAACAGAATGCGATGGCAACTCACAACTAACGTTCGAGTTCGACCACTACAGCCCACTCGAAAGAGAAGTAGAAATCTACCGAGAAGCAGAAAGCATCGGAACATTCGAAAGCCCAGTAACACTCACTTGCTGATCAACATATACTCTCGAGAGTCGTACAATGTACGAAGGAAAAGTAGTAGATGAAGCAACAACGCAAGTAACGATCGATCAACCAACAGTCGAAGCAGCAACGAAGTACGTTAACTTCTGGCTACCAGACCAAGACAGTAGATTCTTCTTGAGTAACGACGAAATACGAGCAATGATCAACGGAACAAGCAAGACAAGAAGCTATGCGAGAGACATGGCAGATGAGTTCTGGAAGGATCCTCGAGTTCAAACCGGTTTCATTGACGTTGATGGTAATGGATCGATCACAGTTCGAGATGTCGAACTGTGGCTATATAATAGAGTTGACAATGATCCTTCAAACTCAGAGCTCTGTTCTGATTTCGATCCCATGCAATACGACAATGACGCTCAAGGGCAATCGAGAATCAGGTTCTACTCAGGCGTGAGTTGCAATCCAATTGACTTTGAACCAGGACGAAACTCACTAGGTATTTTGTACAAATTGTTTAAGGGAATCGACTCAGACGGTACACCCATAGACGGATTTCTTAGGCAGTATGTCAAGAACTTCCCCGAAAAATATGGCGGTCAAGTCGGAGGGCAGCCAGATATGAGCTTCAATCCAACTTGGAACACACAGTAAACTTCTCAAAACACCACGGAAAGTTTAAAAATAAATTCTGCCAATTTCTCACTATGAGCGGGAGGTGGGTATTTCGAACAATACTAGTTTTAATTGCGGTGTTCCTAGCCCCGCATCTTGCTCTGGCCTGCAATTTTGATGATATATGTGATGAGGGAGAAAATCTGGCTTTTTGCGAGGACTGCACTGGCGCAGCTTGTGGAGATGGTACGTGCGATGCAGGACTGGGTGAAAACGTAACAGACTCCGGAGGATACTGCCCTGAAGATTGTGGGAAAGCTGACGACGAACCTTGCGAAAGTCCGGGTGAGTGTGCAGGAGGATTTTGTAACTGTGACTTTTGTGCAAGTAGTAGAGCTACGGACTTCTGTTGTAGTAACAGTGACTGCGGAAGCGTGAGCTGCGGAGACTGGACGCTCTTTTGCGAAGGCGGAGACTCACGCCAACAAAGAACTTGCAGCGACTTCATCTGCATGAACCAACAATGTCAAGACTGGGAATACGAAGAAGACGTGCTCGTACAAACCTGCTTCCAAGGATGCGACGAAACATCAGGACAATGTAATACATGTACGCCTAACGCAGTGCATAGGCAATTCAAACCCCCTTTTTCCCGAATCGGGCAGGTATTCGAAGCGGGATTAGTGCGAACCGGGGCGGTGCCACTTCGGTTCGCTGGCCGGATTTCGTCTTCCTGGCATTGAGCGGGGCGATGTGAAGTATTTTTTGCGGGATTTTCTGTTGACCGGGTGAAGGCGAAGCGATGAACACCCTGCCGGCACTTGGGAGCGCCCGACATCGTGGCAGGGGGATAAGAGCGGGTCAGCCGACCCAATCGGCCTGGGGCGGGGCCCTGGGCATGGAAGTGGCGGCATCGCGCTGCTGACGATGGCCGAGGATCTTGTGAATCACCACGGGATCGTCGATACAGGCGATCACCCGCAGCCGGCCGCCGCAGGCGGTACAGGTCTCGACATCGATATCAAATACGCGCTGGAGCCGTTGCGCCCAGCGCATGCCGGGGCGTGGTGCCGGGTCGGTGGCTGGCGTGGGCGGTTCGTTCGGGGGTGAAACACGCGGCGGTGCCGGCGTGATGCGGTCCCGCAGGCGATGGTTGGGGGCAAACACGCCGTGGTAGCGGGTGAGATGGGTTCTGGGCCGGGGCACCAGGGCGGCCAGCCGGGCGATGAAATCCAGGGGTTCAAAGATGACGTGGGTGGTGCCGTCGCGATAGGGGGTCTTGAGCTGGTAACGGATTTTGCCTTGGCCCGTCAGTGCAAGACGCCGTTCGGCGACTGGTGGGCGGGCGATGTAACGGCACAGGCGTTCCAGCTTGCTGCGTTGATCGGGCCGGGCGGCAACCCCGGCGTGCAGGGAAAAGCCTGCCACCGGTTCCAGGGGATCGTCGGGCGGCAGGGTCTGCAGGGTCATCACCTTGCGGCCCTGATGGGGCCCCACGGCAATACGGTAGGTGATGGCCGGCGCCCACAGCGAGGCCATGGGTGAGTCGCCGGCCTCCTCATCGGCCTCAGGGGTCAGCCAGGCCTGTTCGGCATCGCGCTCCAGCAGGCCCTGGCGTTCCAGCAGCCGCGCGGTGCGCTGGGCAATGGTCTGAGTCAGCCGAGCCAGTTCTTCGCTGGTCGGCTCCCGCACCCAGCGAAACCGGCCGCTGCGCCTGAGATAGACCCCATCCAGGAACAGCATGTGGAAGTGGATGTTGAGGTTCAGGGCGCTGCCGAAACGCTGGATCAGGGTCACCGCGCCGGTGTCGGCCAGCGTGCGGGTGTACCCAGCCTTGCGGATCAGGTGGCCGGAAATGGCCCGATAGACGACACCCAGAACCTTGCTGGTGATATCCGGACGGCTGGCCAGCAGAAAGCGGATCGGCACCGGGACCGTCAGCACCCATTGGCGGATCGGTCTGTGGGGTAGAACCCGGTCGATCAGCAGTGTCGCACACTCGGCCATCCGGCGGGCGCCGCAGCTGGGACAAAAGCCGCGCCGCTTGCAGCTGAAAGCCAGCAAACGCTCGGCGCGGCAGCGCTCGCAGCGCAGCCGCAGGAAGCCGGGTTCCAGCCGGCCGCATTGAAGGAAGTCCTTGAACCCCCGCTGCACGTAGCCGGGCGGGCTGCGGCCCTCGGCGGCCAGCTCGCGTCCTTGCGACTTGCAGTGAAAGCCTGGCTGCGGCGATCACTGCACTCGGTGTTTTTCTGTTCCTAATTCAATTCGCGCAAAATGTACGCTGCCGGTAGCGCAAAGGGCTGCGACGGAATCGTAAGAATTAGCCGATCGGTGGGGTTGGTGCTGTACACCAGGTCGCCAGCCCGCGTCACTACCCAGCCGCGCAGGGCCGAGCGAGAGCGAGCCCCGTAGCGTGCTGCGGTAGTGACGCGGGCCACAGCACCGCGTCAACTATACGATTGCGCAGCAATTCCGCGATGCTGGCTCGATGATCTGTTCTCGTGCTAGCATGCTTCTCGTCGTTTCAAACAGCGACGAACCGATATTCTGCCCGCTCTCAGGCACATATGAGAGACAAGCGCCTGACCTTCGGCAGCCGGTGCGGACGTTCACGTCTGAAGGTATTTCTACTCAGGCGGGCAACCGTCTATTTCTCTTCAGGCAGGCCACTGCCTATTTCTCATCCAGGCGCTCACGCCTGTTTTGCGGGGTTCCCACACCCGTTTTTTGCCCTTTGTGGGATTAATCCGTTCAGAAAGTCTGAACGGAATAGCCATTATTTTTGACAGGAGGACTAAATTTTCGAACGTGTTGCCGCGGAATTGACCGCATGCTGAGCTTCAGCAGGACGCTTCAGGGTGGACCCGATTTGCCACAGCAAACGCCCACCTGAGCTGCCTTCAGCTCCAGCCGGCTCTTAGCCAAACCCAGGCCGCTCAAGCCTTTGCGCTTCTTCGCGGGGACTCATCATCCCCCGACGGGCCTCTAACACTCACCGATCATGATGGCGATTGACGAACCGGCCCAGGCGTCCAGGCAACCCAAAAAGAGGAAAACCGACCGAATTTTCTGGCAAAAGTCAATAGGAAAACTGTTCATCCACTTTGGCCCAATTCTTTGAGACGCGGGCAGTTTGGCTTTTCCATAATGAGGGCATGCTCACCATTGGCGTCAAGCAAGCCGCTGAACTGTTGCGCTGCTGCCCGGAAACGGTCAAGCGCGCCGCGCGCAGCGGCCAACTCCCCGGCCGGCGGGTGGGGCGCTCCTGGGTGTTCGTGACGGCCGATGTGCTGGCCTATATCCGGGGCTATACTGACCCCGAGCGGTCGCCGCGCCGATCAATGAGGAGAACGCAATCATGCGAATCTACCAACGAGGCAAGCGCGGCACCTGGTGGGTCCGGTTCACCGCGCCGGACGGCCGACGAATACACCAAAGCACTGGAACTGCCGACCAGCGCCAGGCGCAGGAATACGCCGACCGACTGAAGGCCCAGTGCTGGCGGACCCGTCGGCTGGGCGAACGCCCCCGCCGTTCATGGCAGGAAGCGGTCCTGCGGTTTGTACGAGAAACCCGGCACAAGCGCAGCCACGCCAGCGACCTGGCCAAGCTCCGCTGGCTGGACCATTACCTTGGAGACCTGATGCTGGACCAGGTAAACCCTGACGTGTTGGACCGGATCCGGCGTGACATCCTGGCGGGCAAAACGCCTGGAGGGGGCTGTTCACCGGCCAACCTCAACCGCTACCTGGCCCTGGTCCGCTCTATCCTGCGCAAGGCGGCGGGGGAATGGCAGTGGCTGGACCGGTCGCCGCCGATCCGGCTGGCGCGGGAACGCCACGGCCGCCAGCACGAGTTCCGCTGGCTGAGCCGGGACAAGGCCATGGCCCTGACCGACGCGCTGGACGCGGCGGGCTTGCCGCATACGGCGGACATGGCCCGCTTTACCCTGGCCACGGGCCTGCGGGAGTCCAACGTGGTGGGCCTGAGCTGGGACCAGGTGGACCTGGCCCGGCGCCAGGCTTGGGTAGGCGAGTCGGCCTCCAAGTCGGGGCGGGCGCTGTCGGTACCGCTGAACGACGATGCGGTGGCCATCCTGCGGCGGTGGCGGTTCAAGCATGCCGAGCGGGTGTTTGTCTGGCGGGGTCAACCGTTGAGCCGGGCCAACAACAAGGGCTGGCGGGAGGTGCTGGTCAAGCTGGGACTGAAGCCCCACAAGGGCAAACACCCGGAGAACTTCCGCTGGCACGATCTGCGGCACACCTGGGCGAGCTGGCACGTGATGGCCGGCACGCCGCTGGAGGTGCTGCAGCGTCTCGGCGGGTGGTCCTCGCTGGACATGGTGTTGCGCTATGCGCACCTGGCCCCCGGGCATGTGGCGGCTTATGCGGCCAATGTAACTGGCCCAAAAATGGCCTAAATGAAAAGGAGGGAGAAAACGCCTTGCAGCGAGGCATGTAAGTTCTTGTAATTTGGGGAAATTTGGTGGGCCCTGTAGGACTTGAACCTACGACCAATGGATTATGAGTCCACTGCTCTAACCAACTGAGCTAAGGGCCCCCGGAGGAGATCCCGGTTAGTTTAACCGAGATCTTTGAGCGGTGGTGAGTCCGTGAGGACCTGGGATTACTCCAGGTCCAGGAAGCTCCTGAGCTGCTCCGAGCGGGACGGGTGACGCAGCTTGCGCAGGGCCTTGGCTTCGATCTGCCGGATCCGCTCCCGGGTGACGTCGAACTGCTTGCCGACTTCTTCCAGGGTGTGGTCGGTGTTCATATCGATTCCGAAGCGCATGCGCAGCACCTTGGCTTCCCGCGGGGTCAGGCCGGACAGGACGTCGCGCACGGTGCCGGACAGTCCGGAACCGGTGGCGGACTCCACCGGGGAGGCGATGTTGGCGTCCTCGATGAAATCTCCCAGGTGCGAATCTTCGTCATCGCCGATGGGGGTCTCCATGGAGATGGGTTCCTTGGCGATCTTGAGCACCTTGCGGATCTTGTCCTCGGGCATTTCCATGCGCTCGGCCAGCTCTTCCGGGGTTGCTTCGCGGCCCATCTCCTGCAGCATCTGCCGGGAGATCCGGTTCAGCTTGTTGATGGTCTCGATCATGTGCACCGGGATACGGATGGTCCGGGCCTGGTCCGCGATGGACCGGGTGATGGCCTGGCGAATCCACCAGGTGGCGTAGGTCGAGAACTTGTAGCCGCGGCGGTATTCGAACTTGTCGACGGCTTTCATCAGGCCGATGTTGCCTTCCTGGATCAGGTCCAGGAACTGCAGGCCGCGATTGGTGTACTTCTTGGCGATGGAGATCACCAGGCGCAGGTTAGCCTCCACCATCTCCTTCTTGGCGCGGCGGGCCTTGGCCTCGCCAATGGACATCTCGCGATTGATTTCCTTCAGCTCGATGATGCGAACCTTGACCGCATTCTCCAGCCGGGCCAGCTTGTCCTGCAGCATCCGGATATCGTCAGCGCGCGCTTTCAGCGCAGCCGAGTACCTCTGCTTGGACTTGATGTGCTGGTCTACCCACTTGGGATCGGTCTCGTTTTCCACGAAGCTTTTGATGAAATCCTTGCGGGGCATCCTGGCTTCAACCACGCAGATTTCCATGATGGCCCGCTCCAGCGTGCGCAGGGTGGCCACATCACGGCGCAGTCGAAAGACAAAACGTTCGACGATCCGCGGTGACAGCTTCAGGGTCATGAAGGCTTCGCCCATCTCGTCCCTGATCTGGGGCGGCTTGGCGTGGGCCAGGCCATTGCGGGCTGCCGAACGCAGGAATTTCTGGAAGATCTTGGCCAGACCGCCGAAGCGCTTGATCACCTCTTCGGGATCCGGACCGGTATCCACTTCTTCCTCATCGTCGTCCGAAGCCTTGGGGGGCGCCGGGGTGGGAATATCCACCGGGTCCAGGTCACCGGGCTCGATGAACCCCACCAGGATCTCGTTCAGGCGCTTGCCGCCCTGGACGTACGATGCGTACTCGTTCAGCAGCAGGTCAATGGTGGCGGGGTAGCGGCCCAGGGAAGTCAGCACCTGCTGCAGGCCTTCCTCGATGCGCTTGGCGATGGCAATCTCGCCTTCCCGGGTCAGCAGCTCCACGGTGCCCATCTCGCGCATGTACATGCGCACCGGGTCGGTGGTGCGGCCGATTTCGGCATCGACGGCGGCCAGAGCAGCGGCGGCCTCTTCAGCCACTTCCTCGTCGGTGGAAGTGGAATCGTTCAGCAGCAGCTGGTCGGTATCGGGGGCAACTTCATGAACCTGGATGCCCATGTCGTTGATCATGTTGATGATATCTTCGATCTGTTCCGGATCGACGATGTCATCGGGCAGGTGGTCGTTGACCTCGGAATAGGTCAGATATCCCTGCTCCTTGCCCCGGGTGATCAGCAGCTTCAGCTGGGACTGCTGATTCATCTGGGCCGGCTGGGCCGGCTGATTTTCTTGTACGGCTTTACTCACGTCACTCTGGCCTCGTATCGGCTGACGGCAAACTACGAGCGCGGCTTCCGCAACACTCGACTGTCGTAGTTGTCCCTAGGTTGGTCGCTGGGCGTGGAGTGACGCTTTGGCGTCTCAAAGAGATCGTCGACTGTTACGCGATCGGTCTGTTCAGTGGGGCCGCGACTTGTTTAAATGCACCCGTCTCCGGGCGCTTTTTTCTTATGCCCTCTCAATGTAGGGCAATATTTTTGAATTTCAACGGTTTTTATTGACTTTTTTCAATTTATTGACGTCGGCTCTGCAACGCCCGCCATTCACTTTTTTCGTCTTCGCTCAAGCCTGTCATGCCTACCTGGGCCACTCGCGACTCCAGTTCGGCCATGCGCTGGCGGTCAGCCTGGCGCCGCAGACGGCTGATGGCGTCGATGAATTCATCGTGGACCTCGTCACTGGGCGTGTTCTCCTCACCGGGCTCGAGATCATCCCGGGGGTCACGATCGCCCAGCAGGCCCGGCGCTGCCAGCTTTTCCAGGTACACCTGCTCGGGGCGGTCCCGCCAGTGCTCCAGCAGCCGGGCAAAACTGGCTCCGGGGTTGAGCTGGCACCACTGCACCAGTTCCACCAGCAGCGGAACGCCCCGACGCTCCAGGGCCAGCAGGGGCGAGACGTCCCCCAGGTCCATGGCCAGCCTTGGATAGTGCAGCAGGATGGTGACGGCACGTCGCACCAGAGAAGGCTGTGAACGCTGGCCTGCGGCACGCGGCATCGGGACGGACACGGCTCCGTGAGGTCCGAGGACGGCCTGGCTCTGGGCGCGGTGCGACAGTTCCTCGAACATCATGTCGCGGAACGCACCGTCGGGGACCTGGGACAGCTTCGGGCGGCACATCTCCACCAGGCGGGCGCGGCCATCCAGGCTTTGCATGTCCACCTGGGCCTGGTAATGGGCAAAAAAGAACTCGGACAGCGGCGTGGCCCGCTCCAGCTGGTTGATAAACTCCTCGGCCCCCTGGCTCCTGACCAGGCTGTCGGGGTCCTCGCCCTCGGGAAGGAACTGGAAGCGCACCTGGCGGCCATCGCGCAACCGTGGCATGACCGATTCCATGGCCCGCAGCGCAGCCTTGCGCCCGGCCCGGTCGCCGTCGAAGCAGAACACCACCTCGGGAGCGGAGCGGAACAGGATTTCGGCGTGTTCGGTAGTTGTTGCGGTACCCAGGGTGGCCACGGTTTCTGTGATACCCGCCTGGGCCAGGGCAATCACGTCCATGTAACCCTCTACCACGATGAGGCGCTCCAGGCGGGAATTGGCCTGGCGGGCCTGGTAAAGGCCATACAGCTGGCGGCCCTTGTGAAACAGCACGGTTTCCGGCGAGTTCATGTACTTGGGGCCGTCGTCGCCGCGAAACACCCGTCCACCGAAGGCCACCGGCCGCCCCCGACCGTCATGGATCGGAAACATGATGCGGTTGCGGAACTTGTCGTAGTAGCCCCCGCTCTGGCGCTCGGTCACCAGGCCGGCCTTGTCCAGCGCCTCCATACCGGCGCGGTCGCCGCCGATGCTGGCGGCCAGGGTGTCCCAGGCATCGGGAGCGAAGCCCAGGGCGTAGGTTTTGGCCACGTCACCACTGATTCCCCGTTGTTTCAGGTAGGCCACGGCCTCGGGGGAGTCTTTCAGCTGCCGCTGGTACAGCTTCTGGACCCGCTTCAGCACGTCGTACACCAGGCCCAGGCCGTCCTGCCGCTCCGACGCCTCCCGGGGCACCGTCATGCCGGCGGCCTTGGCCAGCTCCTCCACCGCATCCAGGAATTCCAGCCGGTCGTACTCCATCAGGAATCCGATGGCGTTGCCGTGAGCGCCGCAGCCAAAGCAGTGGTAGAAATTCTTGACCGGGCTAACGGTAAAGGAAGGGGATTTTTCGTCGTGGAAGGGGCAGCGCGCCTGGTAATCCCGGCCCGCCCGCTTCAGGGTCACCCGGGAGTTGATCAGCTCATAGATGTCGGTACGATCCAGTAGCTGGTCGATGAATTCTTGGGGGATTCGGCCGGCCATTCTGGCGTTAGTTTAACCAGAAAGCACCGCGGCAAAAGATGGGTTGGCGAAGCCGCGCTCTCAGCCCAGGCGTGCCCGCACCAGGCCACTGACCTGCTTCATATCGGCCCGGCCTTTGAGCTTGGGGTTGAGGGCTCCCATCACCCGGCCCATGTCTTTCATGGACTCAGCGCCGGTCTCGGCAATGACCGCATCCACCATGGCCTCGACCTCGCCCGCGTCCAGCTGCGCCGGCAGGTACTCGGTGAGGACCTCGATCTCGTAGGCTTCCTGGGCCGCCAGGTCTTCCCGGCCGGCATCGGTGTACTGGGCGTGGGAATCCCGCCGCTGCTTGACCATCTTGTCCAGCACACCCAGCACCTGGGTGTCGTCCAGCTCGACCCGATCGTCCACTTCCCGCTGCTTGATGGCAGCAAGAGCCAGTCGGATGGTTCCCAGACGGGGTTTGTCGCCGGCTTTGAGCGCGGACTTCATGTCCGCCTGCAGGCGGGACTTCAGCTCACTCATGGCAACAACTGGATAAAGAGGCGGGTGTCAGTACAGGCGGGTACGGCGGTTGATATCCCGGGACAGGCGGCGCAGGTGACGCTTCACCGCGGCGGCTTTTTTGCGCTTGCGCTCCTGGGTGGGCTTTTCGTAGTACTCACGGCGACGCATTTCCGACAGCACACCGGCTTTTTCGCAGGAGCGCTTGAAGCGGCGCAGGGCGTATTCAAACGGCTCGTTTTCTCTGACTCGTACGCTTGGCATTACTTTTCAAATTCCAGTTGCAAAACAGATCCCCCGAGGGGAATCGCCCATTATAAATGGCTTTGATTGCTGCACGCAAAGCTTTTGTGGGCCCATTTCAGCCGGCCCAGCGGTAGCCAATCGCCGTTGCAGCGGGCAAAATTCAGCTTCTTTTGGCACCGGGATCGCTGGGTGGCTCTGGTACTGGGTATAGAAACGTCCTGTGACGAAACCGGCGTGGCGGTGTTTGACACCGACCGCGGCCTGTTGGGCCACCGGCTCTACAGCCAGGTGGCCATGCATGCGGACTATGGCGGCGTGGTGCCGGAACTGGCCGCCCGGGACCATGTGACCAGGCTGACGCCGCTGATCGCGGACCTGTGCGGCGAGCTGGAACTGGAGCTGACCCGGCTGGACGCCATCGCCTACACCGCCGGCCCGGGGCTGGTCGGCGCCCTGCTGGTGGGCGCCTGCACCGCCCAGGCCATGGCCATGGCCCTGGGCGTCCCTGCCCTGCCGATACACCACATGGAAGGGCATCTGCTGGCCCCGCTGCTGGAAGAGGACCCGCCGGAATTCCCGTTCGTGGCCCTGCTGGTGTCCGGTGGCCACAGCATGCTGGTAGACGTGGCCGACGTCGGCCGCTACCAGCTGCTGGGAGACACCCTGGACGATGCCGCCGGGGAGGCCTTCGACAAAACCGCCACCCTGCTTGGGCTGGGCTATCCGGGCGGGCCGGCGGTGTCCCGGGTGGCCGAAAGCGGTGACCCCAAAGCCATCCGGTTTCCCCGGCCCATGACCAACCGACCCGGCCTCGATTTCAGCTTCAGCGGCCTGAAAACCCATGTGCTCACCACCTGGCGCGCGTCGGACCAGAGTGACCGCACCCGGGCCAACGTTGCGGCCGGTTTCCAGGAGGCTGTGGCCGACACGCTGGCCATCAAGTGTCGGCGGGCCATGACACAAACCGGCCGCAAACGTTTGATCGTGGCCGGCGGCGTTGGCGCCAACCACCGGCTGCGGCAGGTGCTCAAGGCCGATGGCGAAAAGCACGGCTACCAGGTGTTTTATCCTCGTCTGGAGTTCTGCACCGATAACGGCGCCATGATTGCTTTTGCCGGTGCAATCCGGGTCGAGCGGGCCGGCAAAGCTGACGGCGCCGTGGAGGTGTTTCCCCGCTGGCCACTGGAAAAACTAACCTACCGGACAGGACACTAGCCATGGACATCGTTTACATCGACCAGCTCCACATCCAGACCGTGATCGGCATCTATGACTGGGAAAAGGAGATCAAGCAGGAGGTCTGCCTCGACCTGCAGATGGCCAATGACAACCGCCGGGGCGCCGCCACCAACGACGTCAACGACACCCTGGACTACATGGCCGTATCCAAGCGCCTGATTGCTTTTGTCGGCGACAACCAGTTTGAGCTGATGGAAAACCTGGCCGAGTGCTGCGCTGAAATCGTCATCCAGGAGTTCGGCGTATCCTGGCTGCGGCTCAAGGCCGCAAAACCCGGCGCCGTCGCGGGCGCCGCGGCCGTAGGCGTGATCATTGAACGCGGCGGACCCCGGCCGGATTGCCTGTGACCGAGGCCCACAGCGCCGAGATCGCCTGGGCCGGGCTGGGCAGCAACCTCAATCCGGAGCGCAACCTCCCACAGGCGTTGGCATTGCTCCAGGACCGGTTCGGGGACATGCGCATTTCACCGGCCTACCGCAGTGCTGCGGTGGGCGGAGCCGCGCCGGACTTCGTCAACCTGGTGGTAGCCTTCCAGACCAACCTGGATCCGGAGTCCGTTAACGAGGAATTCAAACGCATCGAGCATGCCCTGGGCCGCGAGCGCGGCACCGGCACCGAAGCCGGCCACACCATCGATATCGACCTTTTGCTGCTGGGCAACCGCGTGGGCACCTTCGGCGCCGTCACCCTTCCCCGCCGGGATGTGACGAAGTACGCCTATGTGCTCAGGCCGCTGGCAGAGCTTGAGCCGGAGGGGGTGCATCCGGTGTTGGGCAAGAGTTTTTCTGAGCTTTGGGGGGAGTGGGACCAGGCGGGGGAGCTGGTTGCGGTGGTGCTGGAGTTGGTGGGGTCAGAGTAAAGGGACAGAGTAAAGCTGGCTTTACTCTGTCCCTTTACTCTGACCCCGGACTAGATGTTGAGGGACCGCCCACCATCCACGGCCAGCACGTGACCGGTGACGTAGGGGGCCTCGAGCAGATAGGCCACGGCGCCGGCGATGTCTTCGGGTTCGCCCATGCGGCCCAGGGCGGTCTTGTCGATCTTGGCCTGGTTCTCGGCGCTGGAAACTTCGTGATCAGCCCACAGGATGGCGCCAGGCGCCACGCCGTTGACCCGGACCTCCGGCGCCAGGTCCCGGGCCAGGGCCAGGGTCAGGGTGTGCAGGGCTGCCTTGGCCATGCTGTAGACCGCGTGGTTTCTGGTCGGTCGCTGGGCGTGCACGTCGATAATGTTGACCACGCACCCATGGTTCTGCTTCAGCGCAGGTGCGCAGGCCTGGGTCAAAAACAGCGGCATTCGGGCGTTGGTGAGCATCAGGTCATCCCAGTGCTCCGCGGTGATCTCGCCCACCGGGGTGGGATAGAAGGTGGACGCATTGTTGACCAGCACATCCAGCCGTCCCCAGGCCTCCACTGCCTTGGCGGCCAGGGCATTGGCCGCGTTCTCTTCGGCAAAATCCCGGGATACCAGCACCACGCTGTCGGGCCGCTGCAGCTCCAGTTCTGCGGCCAGGTCGTCGGCTGACGAGGCGCGATGGTGCAATACGATGCGGTAGCCCCGGCTGTGCAGGGTCCGGACAACGGCTGCCCCGACCCGGCGGGCGCCTCCGGTGATCAGCGCCACGGGCGAATGCTGTTGAGTTTCCATAAGCTCGACTCTAAGCTCTGCTTCCCGAATTCTAAGTGAAAACGACCTGCGTTCTGCCATGGAGCTCCCAGCCCCCACCGATGATGCCGCGAACCTGTCCCGACAGCTGCAGCAGCTGATATCGGAGGAAATCAGCAACCGGGGGCCGGTGTCCCTGGAGCAATTCTGGCAGCGCGCCATGTACGAGCCCGGACTGGGCTATTACAGCGGGCCCCAGCACAAGTTCGGTTCGGCCGGCGATTTTGTCACCGCGCCGGAGCTGGGTTCGGTGTTTGGCCACTGCGTTGCCAGTTTCCTCAACCAGTCCCTGCCCGACCTGGCCGAAGCCACCATCCTGGAGCCCGGCGCCGGCAGCGGGGCCATGGCGGCCACCCTGCTGCAGTCGCTGGAGTCCATGGACCGACTGCCCGCCCGCTACCAGATCCTGGAGGTGTCTGCGGAGCTGCGGCAGCGTCAGCGCGAGACCCTGGGACAGCGCTGCCCCGAGCTGCTGGAGCGGATATCGTGGCTGGACCAGCCGCCGGAAGACCCCTGGAGCGGTGTGCTGCTGGCCAACGAAGTGGTGGATGCCCTGCCGGCGCGGCGCTTCGTGCGACGGGACGAAGGCTGGGATGAAACCCGGGTTGGGCTGGGTGCAGAAGGGCTGCAGTGGGTGGCGACCCCGGCCGACCAGCAAGACGCTGCCGCTCTGGACCGGCGGGCGGGCATACCCGATCCGGGCTACCACACCGAGTACCAACCCATGATGGCGCCCTGGGTGCAGGCGCTGACCGCCGGGCTGACCCGGGGACTTGTGCTGTTCTGCGACTATGGCTATCCGCGCCACGAGTACTACCACCCCCAGCGGGACCGCGGCACCCTGGTAGCCCACTATCGCCACCGGGCCCACGATGACGTGCTGCGCTGGCCGGGGCTGCAGGATCTCAGCGTCAGCGTCGATTTCACCGCCCTGGCCGAAGCCTGCGACGGCGCCGGCCTGGAAGTCTGGGGTTACACCACCCAGGCCCAGTTCCTGCTGCAAAACGGACTGGCGGAGATCCTGTCAGGCATCCTGGATCTGCCACTGGAGCAGCAGATGGCCATGCACCACGAAATCAAAGTCCTCACCCTGCCCGCGGAAATGGGTGACCGGTTCCAGTGGCTGATGGCGGGGCGCGGCCTGGATCCGGCGCCGTTGTTTGCCTTGGATCAGCGGGGCCGGCTGTGACCCGGGACTGGATGCGGCCGTCGGCGGTGGCGCTGGGGTGGCTGATGGTGGCCGGCATCGTGGTGTTGTCCCTGGGCCCGCCTCCGGAGACCGGACTGGAGGTACCCCACGAAGACAAGTGGGGACACCTGCTGGCCTACGGCAGCATCATGGGCTGGTTCTCCCTGCTGTACCGGTCCTGGACGGCGCGCTGGGCCTACCTGGCCGGGTTCCTGCTGCTGGGTATCAGCCTGGAGCTGATCCAGTCTCAGATGGCCATGCGTGAAGGCAGCTCCGCCGACGTCCTGGCCAATCTCAGCGGTCTGCTGCTGGGTCTGGCTGTCGCGGTGCCGCTGGGCCACCGTTTTCCGGGCTGTGGATGGCCCAGGCGGTCCTGATCCGGGCGATAGCCGAGATGCGGCGACGGCGGATCTGGTCGGCCAGGACCTGGCCTTTAGCCTTTTGCGTCAGGTCGCTGACGTCCACCTCCGCCGCGGCATCCCGGGCTGCCCGCAGGTAGGCCGCCTGGGAATAATCGCGCTGCTCCAACCCGGTGCGACCCCGGGCGTCGGCTTCACAGGCCTGCAGATAGCGCTGGAAATCTTCCGGCTGGCGCAGTCCGTCGACCCCCTCGATGACCTTGAGCACGGTCCGCGGCTTCAGCTCGTATGCCAGGTGCGCCATCAGGTGATAGCGGCACACCCGTTCGGCCAGGCGCCGGTAGCGGTTGGGGACGTTGAGACGGTCGCACAGATCCGCCAGGGGAGGCAGGCCCCGGGATTCGTGGCCGCGATGCCCCGGCAGGACCTCGGGCGGGGTCAGGGCCTTGCCCAGGTCATGGGTGAGGCAGGCAAAACGGGTTTCACTATCGGCCTGCAGCAGGGCCGCCTGTTCCAGCACCTTGATGGTGTGGATGCCGGTATCGATCTCCGGATGATAGACCTGGGTCTGGGGTACGCCGAACAGGGCGTCCACTTCCGGCATGACCCGCGCCAGTGCGCCGCAGTCCCGCAGGGTCTGGACGAACACCCCCGGGCTGGTCTCCATCAGGGCCCGCCGGCATTCCTGCCAGGTCCGCTCAGGTACCAGAGCGTCGGCTTCGCCCCGACCCACCATGTCGCTCATCAGGGCCAGGGTTTCCGGAGCCACCTGGAATCCGCGATGGGCATAGCGCGCGGCGAACCGGGCCACCCGCAGGATGCGTACCGGGTCTTCGACAAAAGCCTCGGACACGTGGCGCAGCAGTCGCCGCTCAAGATCCTGCCGGCCGCCGAATGGATCAACCAGGGTGCCGTCTTCGCCCTGGGCCATGGCGTTGATGGTCAGATCCCGCCGCACCAGGTCCTGCTCCAGGGTCACGTCGGGATCAGCATTGACCACGAAACCACGATAGCCCGGGGCCGTCTTGCGCTCGGTGCGGGCCAGGGCATATTCCTCGTGGGTGTGCGGATGCAGGAACACCGGGAATTCCCGGCCCACGGCACGGAACCCTTCTGCTTCCATCTCCGCCTGGGTTGCGCCCACCACCACCCAGTCCCGGTCGGATACCGGGTCACCCAGCAGGGCGTCGCGCACCGCGCCGCCCACCAGGTAGGTTTTCACCGGCCGGCGTGCCGGCGCATGGACTGGTAGCGGGCCGCCCGGCTGCCCTGGCCCAGGTAGCGCGGCGCAATGGCCTCCAGCGGGGTCGGCGAAATACCCAGCCCCGGCAGGGCATTGTTGCTGGAAACGCTGTCGATCTGCAGGGATTTGAAGTTGTCGCTGGAAAACGGCTTGCCGGGAACGAAGTCGAACACCGCCGCCTGCAGCCGTGCGGCCCAGCGGGGCAGCCCGATGATCCACCGGCGCAGCCCCAGGCTGTCGCGGACATAGCTCACCAGCTCACGCAGCGTGTAGGTATTGGGGCCCACCAGTTCCAGCGACCGGCCGACGGTGTCCCGCTGCTCCAGCGCCAGGGCGAAGGCATCCGCCACATCACCCACGTAAACCGGCTGGAAGCGGGCGTTGGGGCAGGCCAGTGGCAGCACCGGGGCCAGTTTCAGAAGGTCGGCAAAGCGGTTCAGAAAACTGTCGTCGGGGCCAAAAATCACCGACGGCTGAAAAATGGTCCAGTCCAGGTCCGACTGCTTGAGCCGTGCCTCCGCATCCCCCTTGCTCTTCTGGTAGAAGCTGTCGCCCTTGCCGGCGTTGAGGGCGCTCATCTGCAGGAACCGCTCGACCCCGGCCTGGTTGCAGGCTTCGATGACGGACTCCAGCAGGGTCACGTGGGCGCGGTGGAATCCTGCGCCGTTGTTGCCCGACTCGTTGAGGATGCCCACCAGGTTGATCACGGCATCGGCGCCTTCGAAGCTGCGCGCCAGAGCCTGGCTGTCGTACACGTCCAGGGCCTGCACCCGCACCCCGGGGACCGCCGACACGTCCCGGCGCGCGCCGGGATTGCGGCACAGCACGCGAAGCTCGCGCTTGGGAGCGGACAACCGGCTGGCCAGGTGACCACCGACATATCCGGTACCCCCCACCAGGCAAATCTTTCTCATGACCTATTCTCCTGCTTCGGCGCAGCGCGGTACCACGCCACCCACGTCCCAACCTCCCGTGGACCGGGAGTCCATGGGCGGCATGCGCTGGTGGATGGGAATCATCCTGCCACCGCGCCGCCAGTCGTAGATTGTAGCGAATGCCAGCACCCGGGCGAGATAGTCCCGGGTTTCATAATACGGCACGGTTTCGATCCAGCGGTCGGCATCGTTGGGCAATCCCAGGGATTCCCAGCGGACCACCGCTTCCGGCCCTGCGTTGTAGGCCGCCAGCGCCTTCAGCGGATGGCCAAACCGCAGAACCAGTTCGGACAGGTAGGCGCTGCCCATGGGGACGTTGACCTCGGGCTTGAGCAGGCTGCGTCGGCTGGGTGTCGACAGTGCGAGCCCCCGTGCAACCCGCTGGGCGGTGTCCGGGGTCAGCTGCATCAGGCCATAGGCACCGGCACCGGATACAGCGTCGGTGACCATGGCGCTCTCGGACCGCATCACGCTCCAGATCAGGCTCGGGCTGAGGCCGAAACGGCTGGCTTCACGGTTCACCAGCTCCGGCCACGCCAGGGGAAACCGCAGCTGGTATCGCTGGCGGTGGCCGGTGTCGGCCAGGGTCAGCACGGCGCGACCGTGCCAGCCCTCAGCGCTGGCCAGCAGCGCCGCCTGGCGCCGCTGCTCACCGTCCAGGCCTCGCATTGCGGTATTCCACTCCCGGCGGGCGTCGGTCAGTTCGCCCACGTGATACAGCTCGATGGATCGACGCAGGGCCGGAATCCGGGCCAGTTCCATCATGATGTCGGAATCCGGGTCGCGCATACGCGGGCACAGGGGATAGGCCAGGTTTTCGCGGGAGGCGCTGAGGTAGCCGTAATAGTTGGCGTCCCGGGCCAGCTCACCGAACTGGGCCGTGGTGTCCTGGCCGAGTGCCTGCAGCGCCCGGGCCTGCCAGTAGCGCCAGCGGGGGCGGACCGACTCGTTGGACGAGAGGCCGTCGAATGCGTTCAGCACTTCGTCCCAGTCGCCGTTGCGCACCCCCACCCGGATACGCCAGTGCAGGATCTGGTCATCCACCCCGGCCGCGGGTATCGCCGCCAGTTCCGCCGCGGCATCTGTCGGATAATCGGTGGCGTAGTACAGGGCCAGGTCCCGTTCCAGTGTCACCGCTTGACCCTCGGTCCAGCTGAACCGGTCCGTCAGTCGGCGCCAGTGCACCCGTGCCCGATCGTTGCTGCGACTGGCCATGGATTTCAGGGTCTGGAACAACATTTTCCGGTTGACTTCGGAATCCGCCCAGTGCTCCGCCTGCTTGAGCTGGCGGTCCGGGTTCTGCCGCAGCCTGACCCAGCGATCGATGGCGCCGCGCTGTTCCGGGACCAGCCGGCGGGCCAGGTAGCGGGCCAGCCGGCCGTTGCCGGCGGCGGCAGCCAGCTGCGCGCGCTGCCAGTACAGCTCGGGGGTCAGCAGCTCCTGGTCTTTCCAGTGGGCGAACACCGGGTCGCAGGCATCAGGCTGGGATTCTCCCGCCAGCCACAGGTCCTGTTCCAGAGGCGCTGGCGGGCCGGTCTGGATGGCTGCGTTGACCCGGTGACAGCGCAGCTCGACGTCCCGCTGGGGCCGGTAGTCCGCCAGGTAATCCGACCACCGGCGCTGGTCGGCGAGACGGCGCAGCCACGCACGGCGCAGACGCCAGGCCGGGGGCAGTGCCCCGTGCCTCTCCAGGGCTTCACGCACCGCAACAGCAGGAAGGTCGCCACCGGCCCGGGCCAGCTGCCGGCTCGCCTGGGCCACATCAAGGTACGGGGCCAGGGGGTAGCCGCGAAGCTCCCGGCGCAGGTCCTGGTAGGCGGCGGCGTCATCCCGCTGCAGGGCGAGTATCGCCAGACCGTAGGCCTCGCGCTGCCGCTCCCGGTCCTGGCCCCAGGCGGGAGCCAGGGTCATCAGTAGCAACGCTGTAATCAGTGGCCGCTGCAACGGCCGGACAAACGAACGGCTCAAGGGACTGGGTTCACCACCGGGTAGTGGGCACCGGACTCCACCAGCCACTGGCCCGGCAGCCGAACGTTCATGGTCACGGGAAGGTGGTCGGACAGGGATAGCCCTGCCACTTCGAAGGACTCCACTTTCAGGCTGCCGGAGACCAGGATGTGATCCAGGGCTCGGCGGGGGCGCCAGCTGGGAAAGGTATGGCTGTCAGCCTCGGGGACATGCAGGTCTCGGGCTTCCAGAAAATTCTGCATCTCCTTGGCTCCCAGCGAGGTATTGAGGTCACCCATGACGATGGCGTTCTGGTAGGGCGCGATCAGCTCTTCGATGAACGCCAGCTGGGATCGCCGCGAGCGCCGGCCCAGGGCCAGGTGCACAATCACCACCACCAGCGCGGCTGCACCTTCACCGTAGATGGCCACCAGGGCGCCGCGCCCGGGAATCCGGCCCGGCAGCTTGTGATCGTGAACTTCGGTCGGCCGCAGGCGACTCAACAGGCCGTTGCAGGTGCGGGCAATCTTGGAGACCCGGCGGTTGGACTGGTGAGACCAGAACGGGAATCCCGCGCGTTCGGCGAGGAACTGTGTCTGGTTGAGAAATCCGGTCCGCAGGCTGCCGTCATCAACCTCCTGCAGGCCCACGATGTCGAAGGAGGCGATGAAGCGGGCAATAGTTTCCAGGTTGGCCACCCGCTGGTTGTGGGGCAGCACGTGTTTCCATCCCTGGGTGAGATAGTCCTGGTACTTTTCGGTGGAGGTGCCGGCCTGGATGTTGTAGGTCAAAAGGCGCAGGGACGCGCCTTTTGAACCCTGGTTTTCACCGGCCTCGTTCATCCCTGAACTTTAGCACACCCCCTCGGCTTATCCGGGCAATCAGCCCTCCGGAGAAACGGCCTGGGCCGACTCCATCGCCGCGCTGGTCTGGCTGGCCATCATTGCCTTTTCCTTGGTGACCAGGTAGTCAATGATGTTCATCAGGCCCTCGTAGCTGCCGGCCATGGTGCCATTGGCCAGGTACTTGCCATTGATCACCACACTGGGGGTACCGGTCACGCCCCAGCGGCTTGCCATGGTCACGCCCCGGCGCAGCTTGGTCTCGACGGTGAATGACTTGGCGGCTGAGGTGTAGTCGGCGGACGGCACGCCAGCGCTTTCAAACAGCGCCGCGATGTCTTCGTTGCCGCGGATACGACGCCGCTCCTTGTGGATGGCGTCGAACAATGCGTGGTGGGTCTTGTCCAGGACGCCGAGGGACTCGGCGGCATAGTAGGCCCGGGCCAGGGGTTCCCAGCTGCGCTGGAATACCACCGGCACCCGCGAGAAGCTGACGGATTCCGACTGCTCCTCGGCCCAGGGCTCGATGTAGGGCTGGAAGTTGGCGCAATGAACGCAGCCGTAGCTGAACACTTCAACCACTTCCACCATGTCCTTGCTGTCGGTGGGCTGAGCCGGCTCAATCAGCTTGTAATGGACCCCGGGAGTAAACGGATCTGCCTGCCCCCAGGACAATGATGCCCACGCCAGCATAGCCAGCGTCAGAATAATTTTCTTCATGAATACACTCCGTCCTTACGAAAGGATCGACCGCGGCCTGGGTGAAAGGTTCCCGCTGCAGCGGTCTCCATGCAGCTGTATGCGGACCAGCGAAGCCACCTGCCCGACAGCCGGTGTTGGCACGTTCCTGTGCCAGCAGAGATAGCTTAGTGCAGGCCCTGGATGTAGCTGGATACTGCTTCGATTTCTTCTTCGGTCAGGTTCTTGGCCACCATGGCCATGACCGCGTTGGCATTGTCACCTTTGCCCCACACAGCGCCATTCTTGAAAGCTGCCAGCACGGTGGCCGTGTAGCGGTCCTTCTGACCCGCCAGGGCGGGATAACCCGACGCAGGATTGCCCTTGCCGGAGGGTCCATGGCAGGCCATGCAGGCCGGAACGCCATTGGCGGCGTTGCCGCCCTGGTAGATCTGCTGGCCAAGGCCAATGAGGGCATCGTCAGCAACGCCCGGCTTGACTTCCTTGGCCGCGTAAAAAGCGGCCAGGTCGAGAATGTCCTGGTCCGACAGGGCGGCAACCATGCCCAGCATGATGGCGTTCTGGCGCTCGCCGGAGCGATACAGGGTGAGCTGCCGGGCCAGGTAGCTGGCGTGCTGTCCGGCCAGGTTGGGCCACTCGGCGCTGATGCTGTTGCCGTCCTGGCCGTGGCAGGCGACACAGGTCACTGCTTTGGTCTGTCCGGCTTCGGGGTCCCCTCCCTGGGCGAAAACCTGGCTGACGGCCAGAATAAGGATGGCGGTCAGTCCCAGACGTGGCTTATTCATTATGAACTCCGTGCTACTATTCGAGCTGATTTTTCAGCGCTGTTGGGGCGCAGGGCTTTATACCAAGCACACCCATAGTGGTCAACGAGAACCCCTTGTACCGCCAGGCCAGCTACGTGCTGAGCGCCCACCGCCTGCAGCAGCTGCCCGCCGACCAGGGACGGGAAGTCGCCTTCGCCGGCCGCTCCAACGCCGGCAAGTCCAGCGCCATCAACGCCATCACCGGCCAGAAATCCCTGGCCCGCACCAGCAAAACCCCCGGACGCACCCAGCAAATCGTGGTATTCGACCTGGACGGCGACCGCCGCCTGATGGACCTGCCGGGCTACGGCTATGCCAAGGTGGGCAAATCCATGCGCGCCCACTGGGATCAGATGCTGGACCAGTACTTCCGGAGCCGAAAGTCCCTGCGGGGCCTGATGCTGATCATGGACATCCGCCACCCCCTCAAGGATTTCGATCTGCAGATGCTCAACTGGTGCCGCGCCGCCAACCTGCCCTGCCACCTGCTGCTGACCAAGGCCGACAAGCTGAAGCGGGGGCCGGCGGGAAACGTGCGGTTGAAAGTGGAGAGGACTCTTCGGGACCGGGGGCTTGACGCCACCGTGCAGACGTTTTCGGCGCTGCGGCGGAGCGGGGTAGCGGAGGCGCATGGGGTTTTGGATGGGTGGTTGCTTGGGGAAAACTGAGCGTTCAGGGAACGCGCCCTGCGGGCGCTGGGGAACGCTCGCCTAGCGAGCTGGGGAACGGCCGCTGGCGCGGCCTGGGGAACGCGCGCTCCGCGCGCTGGGAAAATACTCTCCCTCCTGGTGAATACTCTCAAATTAATGTGAATTCGAAGTCGCCGAGGTGGCCGTATCGGTGACATTGCCGTATGGACCCCAGCGCGAAGCGCGTTCCCCAGGCCGCG
>JASJDM010000103.1 GCA_030065125.1 Lysobacterales bacterium
CGTAACACATAAGTGATTGCGGCACCTAAATGAGACCTAATGGTAAAGACATTGCCAGACTTCTGTCACTATCAACAAATAGCGGATTTCCGCTCCTGGCCGTGAACAGCCAGTTGGACGTTACCGCGGTAACGTCTGCCTTCAATTAGCAGGAATCCAGCGCACAACAGGAGTCTGCTTTGCACGAAAGCGGACACCCGAGGCCGCGAGGCGGCCGTTTCCCAGAGCGCAGAGCGCTTGTTTCCCAGCTCACGCAGTGAGCGTTCCCCAGAGCGCGCAGCGCTCGTTCCCCAGGACGCGTCAGTGTCCGTTCCCCAGGGCACGAAGTGCCCGTTCCCTAATCTCCAGCCACCAGATCCCTCAGGTACTCCAGCGTGCGATCCTTGAGCTCCTCATGCTCCAACGCATACTCCACCGTCGCCTGCACAAACCCGAGTTTGCTCCCACAGTCATAACGTTTCCCGTCAAACCGATAGCACAGCACGGTTTCTTCCTGCAGCAGGGCAGCGATGGCGTCGGTGAGCTGGATTTCGCCGCCGGCTCCCGGGGTGGTCTGTTCCAGCAGGTCGAAAATGCGGGGGGTGAGGATGTAGCGGCCGACGACGGCCAGGTTGGAGGGGGCGTCGGCGGGGTCGGGTTTTTCCACGATGGCGTCGACTTTTTCGGTCCGCCTGCCGTGGGGTGACGTGGAGACAATGCCATAGCGGTTGGTCTGGTCCGGCTCTACTTCCTCTACCGCCAGCACGCTGCAGCCGGTTTCCTTGTAGACCTGCACCATCTGGCCCAGGGCGCCCAGCGCCGTGCCTTTGATCAGGTCGTCGGCGAGAATCACCCCGAAGGCTTCGTCTCCCACCGCGTCTCGACCGCAGAGTACGGCGTGGCCCAGTCCCAGCGGCTGGTGCTGGGGGACGTGGGCCCGGCGCACCCCGGCGGGCAATGCACCCTGTACCAGAGCCAGCTGTGCCAACTTGCCGCCTTTCTCGAGTCGGGTCTCCAGTTCGAAAGCGGTATCGAAATGGTCACTGATGGAGTGTTTCTTGCGGCTGGTGATGAAAACCAGGGAATCCGCCCCGGCCTCCACTGCCTCTTCGACCCCGTACTGGATCAGCGGCTTATCGACGATAGGCAGCATCTCCTTGGGGGTGGATTTGGTGGCGGGCAAGAAACGGGTGCCCAGTCCCGCGACAGGAAATACAACCTTCCTGATGGCAGCCATGTTCTATCCTTTGAGTTTCTGGTTCAGGTTGATGACCTTGGGGTCAGTGTCTTCCCGGCGGAATTCCGGCACCAGCCGGCGCAGGGATTCCCTCAGCTGATCATCGTCCAGCCGGTCGGCATCTGCGATCAGGCCAAGCACATCCTGGTTGATGGGCTGCCAGTCAAACTCACGGTGCCGGGCCAGCAGGATCTGGCTGTGCTCGGTATTTTCGAAAGGCTCCAGCTCATGGAACAGCTCTTCGAACATCTTTTCCCCGGGACGCAGACCGGTGTAGGCGATCTCGATCTCGTCACCGGGTTTTTTGCCGGCCAGCAGGATCATCTGCTCCGCCAGGTACTGGATGCGGATGGGGTCACCCATGTCCAGCAGGTAGATTTCCCCGGTGTCGCCGGTAGCGGCCACCTGCATGATGAGCTGACAGGCTTCGGCGATGGTCATGAAGTAACGGGTCACTTCCGGGTGGGTTACGGTGACCGGCCCGCCCCGGCGGATCTGCTCCCGAAACAGAGGAACGACGCTGCCGGCTGAATCCAGCACGTTACCGAATCGCACCGTGACGAACCGCGTGGCCGAGGGCCCGGCCAGGCTCTGGCAGAGAATCTCGGCGGCTCGCTTGGTCGCTCCCATGACGCTGACCGGATTCACCGCCTTGTCGGTGGAGATGAGCACAAAACTGTCCACGCCGTGGCGATCTGCTGCGGTGGCAATGCTGCGAGTGCCCCCGACGTTGTTGCGGATTGCCTCGCGGACGTTGGCCTCGAGCAGCGGAACGTGCTTGTGCGCGGCCGCGTGGAATATGATGTCGGGTTTGAACTGCTCCAGAGTGCGCTCCACCCGATCGTTATCACACACGTCCCCGAGCATCGGCTGCAGCACCAGCTCCGGGTGATCGCGTCGCAGCTCCCGGTCGATCTGGTAGAGGTTGAACTCCGAACGCTCCAGTACCCCCAGGCGGGATGGCCCCAGTTGGGCAATCTGGCGACAGAGTTCGGCCCCGATGGAACCGCCGCCGCCGGTTACCAGCACGGCCCTTCCTGCCAGACCCGAACGGATCGCCCCCCAGTCGAGCGAGGCGGGATCCCGGCCAAGCAGGTCCTCAATAGCCACTTCCTTGATCTGGTAGGCGCTGGAGCGACCACCCAGCAGGTCCTGCAGGCGCGGGACCGTGAGGAAATCCACACCCACCTCCTCGCAGATGGCGACGATACGCTGCATCTGTCTGTTGCTGGCCGATGGAATGGCGATCACCACGGTATCGATGGAATTGCGGCTGGCCACCTCAGGCAGATCTTCAATGCCGCCAAATACCGGCAAGTCCCGCAGACGAGCGCCCCACAGGCGGCGGTCGTCGTCCAGGAACCCCACCGGATAGTAAGGTCCCTCACGCCGCATGTCCCGGGCCAGCAGGTCACCGGTACTGCCCGCACCCAGCAGCAGCACCCGTCGCAGGCCGGGTCGGGCGTAAAACGCAAGCTTGCGATCCTTCCACAGCCGATACAGCAGTCGCGGCACCCCCAGCAGCGCCATCAGCACCAGGGGATACATCAACAGCACCGAGCGGGGCACACCCTCCAGACGGTTGAGCAGGAAGAGGCTGACCGAGATCACCAGCGCGCCGAACATCGTCGCCCGGATGATGTTCCACAGGTCGGGCAGGCTGGCAAACCGCCAGATTCCCTTGTACAGGCCCATGGTGTACAGCACCAGCCCCTGCACCAGCAGCACCAGGGGCATCTCCGGCGGCCACCAGGGCAGCGGCGGCGACTGCTCCCAGATCTGGTAGCGCAGCCAGAAGACCGACATCCAGGCAGCCCACACCATGGCCAGGTCGTGCAGGACCACGGCCAGCCTGGGTTTCAGATTCTGCCACTGAGTACTCATGTCTGGATGCTGTCCTGCTGCCTGCCGAAATAAAACCGTAAGCCAAGCCAGAGCACCGTCAACCCCAGCAGCACCGCCAGGGATGCCGTTGACTGATGATCGTCTCCACCCAACCACAGCACGGGCAGGATGAACAGCAGATTAACAGCGCTTGCTGCAAAGACGACAGAAGCATGCCGCCACCCCCTACGGACCATCAATTGATAGGCGTGTTCGCGGTGCGGATTGTACCACCGGGCCCCACTGACTACCCGGAAAGCCAGAGTCAGGCTGGCATCCATGACAAACAGCCCCAGCACGGCGATTCCCACCCAGGGTGACAGATATGCCGCCTGCGCACCGTCAACAAGCACCGCAGCCAACAGGAAACCTATGCCATAACTACCTGAATCTCCAAGAAAAACCTTTGCATGAGGAAAATTCCAGGGCAGAAATCCAAGGGCCGCGGCCGCGGCGCCCCCCAGCAGCAGCGCCTGGCCCTGGAACCCTGCCACCGCCGCCACTGCGGCAAACACGGCGCAGGCGAACACCGTCTCACAGCCGGCCAGCCCATTGATACCGTCCATGAAATTGAACAGGTTTACCATCCACACCATGGCCACGACCACCAGGCCTGACAGCAGCCAGGGCCTCACCGGGGTCCCAACCAAGGCCAGCCAGTCCGGCCAGATCCGCTCCACGAATGCCGGGTCATGTACGCCCAGCCCCCAGGCCACGGCTGCGCTGGTGAGCAGCTGTGCCAGCAGGCGCAGGCGTCGGGACAGTGGCTTGTGGTCTTCCCAGAAACCCAGTGCACACATGACGGCCGAACCACCGGCGATCCACCCCAGCGAAGCGGTGCCCGTCTGCCCGGTCAATGCAGCGACGGCGGCGGCCAGCAGAAACGTCGCCACCACGGCGATCCCGCCGCCACGCGGCGTCGCCTCATGGTGGGAACGCCGCGGACCCGGCTGGTCGAGCAGCTGGCGCCCCAGCGCATAGCGAATGGCCAGTCGGGTCAGAAAGAAACTCAGCAGGAAGGCAAGCGGCAGCAGCGCGCCCAGGAAAACCTGGAAGTCACTCACCTGCGACGCCGTGGATAGGCTTGACGCTGTTCCAGGATTTGCAGCTCGGGCACTGCCAGTGCAGTGAACGGGTGCCGAAACCACACTGATTGCAGCGGTACACCGGCTTGCCTTCCATCAGCTTGGAGGTCAGGTCCTGCAGAATCAGCAGGTTTTCCCTGGCCGCGCCGGTGCTGTCGGTCAGGTTCACGCCAATCAGGTGGGCCAGGCCCCGCACTGACGGGCGGCGCCGCAGCTGGGCACTGATGAACTGCTCCGCGGCCTTGCGGCCCTCGGTCTGCTGGATCTGTTCTGCCAGGGCGATCACCGGCGAGATGCCCCGGTAGCGCTCAATGACGTCCTGCAGAAATTCCCTGGCCTGCTCCAGGTTGCCGGTTTCCCGGTAGCAGGCCAGCGTGGACTCCAGGATGACCGGAATGAAATCCAGATCCTGTTCACCCACACGCTTATAGGCGGCAATCGCCGCGTCGTGATCGCCCTCTTCGGCCGCCAGCCGGCCCTCGAGGATGCTGGCCCTGACACAATTGGGATCGGTATCCAGCGCCTTGGCCAGCAGCTCCCGGGCGGCGTCGCGGTCGCCTGCTTCTTCGGCATTCTTGGCCATTTCGCAATAGAACTGGGCAATGACCGGCCCCATGTCTTCCCGCGAAACCTTTTGCAGGCGCTGGGCGTGTTCGATTGACTTGGTCCAGTCTTTCTCCTGCTGGTAGATGGCCACCAGGTGCCGCAGCGCCGAGGGCTTGTGGTCATCCATCTGGGTGAGCTCGGAAAACAAACGCTCCGCGCGGTCCAGCAAGCCGGCACGCATATAGTCCTCACCCAGCTCCAGCAGCGCCTGGGTTCGCTGCTCTGGATTCAATCCCTGGCGGGATACCAGGTTCTGATGAAATCGGATGGCCCGGTCCACCTCGCCGCGTCGCCGGAACAGATTGCCCAGGGCCAGGTGGGTCTCCACGGTATCCCGGTCCACCTCGGCAATCTTCAGGAAAACCTCGATGGCCTTGTCCGGCTGTTCGTTGAGAAGGTAGTTCAGGCCCTGGAAGTAGCTGGTGGTGAATTGATTCAGCTGCCGGCTGTTGCGGCTTCGCCGGGTGCGGCCCTGGATATACCATCCGGAAGCCGCTGCCAGAGGCAGCAGCAGCCAGAATATGCCGATTTCACTCATCGGTCTTGATGGGCGCCAGCGGCTGGGCCGGAGTATCGCTCTCTGCTGCCTGCTGCTGGCCCTTGATTTCCCGCACTCTCTGGCGCAGCCCCAGCCACATGCTGGAATACACAAAAAGTCCGCCAACCGCTACACCGGCAGCGAAAAAACACATCAGGGACAATGCCAGCGGCCACTCCGTGGACAGGAAGAAGTAGTCCACTTTGACCGGGGATTCATTCAGCGTGCCGAACATGAGGCCAAAGGCGACAAATCCGGCAATGAGGATCAGGGTAATCAGTCGGCGCATGGCACCAGTTTATCGGAATCTTGGCTGGAATCGGATGCCCGGTTGAAATAGGGGGCAGAGTCGTTACGGGTGACCCGCAACGGGTCCGGCGCGTAACAGTCAGCTGTCGCCCTGGCGGCCCTTTCCGTTGACCCGCTCACGCAATTCTTTCCCAGGCTTGAAGTGCGGTACGTGTTTGCCGGGCAGTGCCACCGTTTCCCCGGTTTTCGGATTGCGCCCCATGCGTGGCGGCCGGTAGTGCAGGGAGAAACTGCCAAAACCGCGAACCTCGATGCGCTTGCCACCGGCCAGGGACTGGCTCATCTGCTCCAGCAGCGATTTCACGGCCATTTCCACGTCGGCGTAGGCCAGATGCCGCTGGCTCAGTGCCAACGCCTCGATGAGTTCAGACTTGGTCATCGTTACTCGGTTCCCAGCTTATTCTGTTGTTGCGGCGCTCTGTTTTCGAGCTATGTTCCCCTCGGATTAGAGTAACCGATAGCCCACAAAAAGTCTAAAAAAAACAAAAGACTGGGGCACACCGCCGTGAAAGCGGCGTGCCCCGACAGATCAGCTGTCTTCGCCGTCGACGTTCTTGCTCATCTGCTCCTTGAGCAGGTCGCCCAGGCTGGTGGTACCGGAACTGGCGTTCTGGTACTCCTCCAGGGCTTCGGCAAGCTCATCGTCTTCCTTGGCGCGGATGGACAAGCTCAGCATGCGGCTCTTGCGATCGATGCCGACAAACTTGGCTTCGATGGACTGGCCAGCCTCCAGTACCTTGGTGGCGTCGTCCACCCGGTCCTTGGAGATCTCGGATGCCCGCAGATAACCATCGACCCCGTCCTCCAGCTCGATCACAGCGCCACGCGGGTCGACTTCCCGGATAGTACCGGTGACGATGCTGCCCTTGGGGTTGCCCGCCATGAAGGTTGCGAAGGGATCCTGCTCGAGTTGCTTGATGCCCAGCGAGATACGCTCGCGCTCCGGGTCCACCGCCAGAACCACGGCTTCCACGTCCTGGCCTTTCTGGAAGCGCCGGACCACGTCTTCGCCGGTCTCCAGCCAGGAGATGTCCGACAGGTGAACCAGGCCGTCGATACCGCCTTCCAGGCCCACAAAGATACCGAAGTCGGTGATGGACTTGATGTTGCCCTGAACCTTGTCGTTCTTGTTGTGGGTGGCGGCGAATGCCTCCCAGGGGTTGGGCTGGCACTGCTTCATGCCCAGGGAAATCCGCCGGCGCTCCTCGTCGATCTCCAGCACCATGACCTCGACCTCGTCGCCGATCTGGACCACCTTGGCGGGATTGACGTTTTTGTTGGTCCAGTCCATTTCGGACACGTGAACCAGGCCTTCGACGCCGTCTTCGATTTCCACGAAACAGCCGTAGTCGGTGATATTGCTGACTTCGCCGAACAGGCGGCTGGTAACCGGGTAGCGGCGTGCAATGTCTTTCCAGGGATCATCACCCATCTGCTTCAGACCCAGCGACACGCGGCTGCGCTCACGGTCGAATCGAAGTACCCGCACCTCGACTTCGTCACCCACGGCAACGACCTCGGAAGGATGCCGGACCCGCTTCCAGGCCATGTCGGTGATGTGCAGCAGGCCGTCGATACCGCCCAGGTCGATGAACGCACCGTAATCGGTGAGGTTCTTGACCACACCCTTGGCCACCGCGCCTTCTTCCAGCTTCTCGAGCAATTCCTCGCGCTCGGCGCTGTACTCGGACTCCACCACGGCGCGGCGGGAGACCACCACGTTGTTGCGGCGGCGATCCAGCTTGATGATCTTGAACTCCAGGTCCTTGCCTTCGAGGTAGCTCGGGTCCCGGACCGGGCGTACGTCCACCAGGGAGCCCGGCAGGAATGCCCGAATGTCCTGGATATCGACGGTGAATCCGCCCTTGACTTTGCCGTTGATCTTGCCGATTACGGTCTCTTCGTTGCTTTGAGCATTCTCCAGTTCGTCCCACACCCGGGCACGCTTGGCTTTTTCGCGGGAGAGACGGGTTTCGCCGTAGCCGTCTTCAACGGCGTCCAGGGCCACTTCCACCTGGTCGCCCAGGGAGACCTCGATCTCGCCCTTCTCGTCGAGAAACTGCTGGATGGGGACAATGCCTTCGGACTTGAGTCCGGCATTGATGACGACTGAATCGTCCCGGATGTCCACAACGGTTCCGGTCACGATAGCGCCTGGTTTCAGATTACTGTAGGCCAGGCTTTGCTCAAATAACTCTGCAAAACTTTCACTCATTGAATTAATACCTGTCGGTCCGGCGTCTCCTGCAACCGATGCTGCTGACAGCCGGCCCGTGAGTACGCATCCGTGCAGCCGCCCTCCGGCGTGCCGCACTCGTTGTAAAAACCGGGATTCCCGGCACCAAAAAAAAGCCCCGTCCGGGGCCTGTGTCGCGTCGTTACTGACGCGGCAGGTTCAACTGACGGGATGCGATCGACAGGACCTCGTCCACTGCCTGTGGAATGGTTAATCGGGTAGTGTCAACCAGCACCGCGTCGGCTGCAGGCACCAGTGGCGCCACTTTCCGCCGGGTATCGCGCTCGTCTCGAGCCCGGATCTCGGCCAAAAGAGCGCGGAGATTAACATCAAACCCTTTGCCCTTCAACTGCTTATAACGCCTTTCCGCCCGTTCCTCGGCGCTCGCCGTCAGGAAGATCTTGCAGGGTGCGTCGGGGAATACGATGGTGCCCATGTCCCGGCCGTCGGCCACCAGACCCGGTGCCTGTCGAAAGGCGCGCTGACGATCCAGCAGCGCCTCACGCACAGCCTCGATGGCCGCAACGTGGGACGCGGCTGTCGCCACGGCCTCGGTACGGATTTCCAGATCAACCGCCTGACCTGCCAGCAGTGTCCGCCGATCCTCCACCGCCGCGGGATCAAAGTTCACCTCCAGTCCCCGGGCGATCCGGGCCAGGGCCTGTTCATCCTCCAACGGGGTTTCGCGCCGCAGCGCAACCAGGCCCACCAGTCGGTATAGCGCACCCGAATCCAGGAAATGCCACTTCAGTGCCAGGGCGACCGAACTGGATACTGTGCCTTTGCCGGACCCACTGGGGCCGTCGATCGTTACAACGGGGACGTCACCCGGCATCAACCACCTCGATGTTTCCGCCCAGCCGGGCCATGGCCGCTTCAAAGCCCGGAAACGACGTGGCCACATTGTCCACTGACTTCACCACCACCGGCTCGCTGCAGCAAAGTCCGGCAACCGCCAGGCTCATGGCGCAGCGGTGATCATCCTCGGCGTCCACCACACCACCATCCAGCCGCCTGCGGCCCTGTATGACGGCGCCGTCGGGACGCTCTTCCACCCTCGCGCCCAGCTGGCGCAGGCCATTGAGCATGACCGAAATACGATCACTTTCCTTGACCCGCAGCTCCTCCGCGCCGCGGATCACGGTCTCACCCTCGGCCAGGGCCGCGGCCACGAACACCGCCGGAAACTCGTCGATGGCGTCCGGCACCCACTCCGGAGGAATCTCGATACCGCGCAATCCGGCGGTCCGCACTTCCAGATCGGCCACCGGCTCACCACCCACGATTCGATGGTCAAGGATGCTGATGTCGGCCCCCATGGCCTCGAAGATCCGGAGCAGGCCCGTACGCAGCTCGTTCATGCCCACGTGATCCAGTCGAATTTCAGAGTCCGGGACCACCGACCCGGCCAGCAGGAAAAATGCGCTGGATGAGAAATCCCCGGGCACGTCCAGTTCACAACCCTGCAGCCGGGAACCACCCTGCAGGATCCAGGTGTCCTGGTCGCGCCGGATGTCGCAGCCAAAAGACCGCAGCATGTTCTCGGTGTGGTCCCGCGTCCTGATCGGTTCCACCACCCGGGTAACGCCTTCGGCGTTCAGTCCGGCCAGCAACACGCAGGATTTCACCTGGGCACTGGCCACGGGCAGCTCATAGTCGATGCCGTGGAGCTTCCTGCCGCCGCGAAGGACCAGCGGCGGCCTGCCATCGTGGCCACTGATGTCGGCCCCCATGGCCTGCAGCGGCAGCAGGATCCGGGTCATCGGTCGCGAACGCAACGAATCATCGCCGGTCAGCGTGGCCGATATGCCAAGACCAGCCAGCATCCCGCTGAGCAGCCGCATCCCGGTGCCCGAGTTTCCAAGGTCCAGTGCCTGGGCCGGGTCAGACAGGCCCCCGGCACCCCGGCCGTTAATGGTGACCCGATCGTCATGGAGCTGGATATCGGCACCGCAGGACCGCATGGCGCCGAGGGTTGCCAGCACGTCCTCTCCCATCAGCAGGCCGCGAACCCTGGTCTTGCCCTGGGCCATGGAACCGAGCATCAGTGACCGGTGGGAGATGGACTTGTCTCCGGGAACCCGGAGCGCCCCGTTCAGGCCCTGCCCGGCCCGCACCTTGAAGCATTTCCGGGAGCTCATGGGTTTCTCTATTTCAGCGCCACGGGATAGGAGCCCAGCACCTTGCACACCGTCGCGATCTCCCGCAGGTCGTCCAGTGCAGTCTTCAGGGGGGCCTCTTCAGCGTGACCGGCCACATCCAGGAAAAAGACGTAGTCCCATTTTCCCTGACGCGACGGTCGCGACTCGATCCGGGTCATGCTGACGCCGGCCCTGGCCAGGGGGTCAATCAGGTGGTACAGCAACCCGGGCCGGTCGTCTCCGGAAATCAGCAGGGAGGTCTTGTCTTCCCCACTGGGCGGCAGCAGCTTGCGGCCGATAACCAGGAAACGGGTGGAATTGTCGTGCTGATCTTCGATATTGGCGTGCAGGATCTTGAGGCCGTAAACGCTGGACGCGGCTTCACCGGCGATGGCGGCGGCGTCGGGAGCGTAGCGCACCCGGCGCGCGGCTTCCGCATTGGAGGCCACGGGTATCCGCTCGGCGTGGGGCAGGTGTTCATGCAGCCACCCGCGGCACTGGGCCAGGGACTGCCGGTGCGAGTAGACCCGCTCAATTTCAGACAGGTCTTCCACCGTGCTCATCAGGAACTGGTGAATAGCCAGTTCAACCTCGCCGCAGATTTTCAGCGGTGATCCGATGAACATGTCCAGGGTGTTGCTGACCGCCCCCTCCGTAGAATTTTCCACCGGCACCACCCCGAAGTCCGCGTCGCCACGTTCAACGTCGCGGAATACTTCCTCAATGGTGTTCAGGGGCAGCGCCCGAACCGAGTGGCCGAACTGCTTGTAGACCGCAGATTGGGAAAACGTACCTTCGGGACCGAGGAAACCGATTTTCAGGGGGTCCTGCTGTGCCAGGCAGGCCGACATGATTTCCCGAAACAGGCGAACCAGTTCTTCATCGGACAACGGGCCCTCGTTCCGGGCCGCCACCCCCCGCAGCACCTGGGCCTCACGATCCGGGCGGAAGAAGTCCACGCTGGAAAGTGACTCCCCCTTGGCCCTGCCAACGGCCTGGGCAATCTGTGCCCGCTCACTGATCAACTCCTGCAGGGAGCTGTCGATCTGGTCGATGCGCTGGCGAAGTTCGTCGAGGCTGGGAGTGGGTTCGTTCATTGGCAATAGGCGGCCAGAATCCGGGCGTGGCGTTTGCGCAGCGCCGGGCTCAGGAAGAAATATAAATCCAGGCCAGCCAAAGCAGCATGGCCAGGGAAATGGCGAGGCAGATGCCCACGACCAGGTTGTCCCGACGGCGGCGGGAATCGCGCTCGTCCCGGCGCGCCGGCTCCGCGCTGGATTGGTCGATGACCGGCGCGGTAAACACCTGGGTATTGGAGGATTCGGCGCCCTTGGCTTCCCCGCCGTACGCCTTGCCCGGGACGAAACCCGGAGTCTCCAGGATGATGCGCTCGTCACCCATGGCGATCTGATCGCCGGGGCTGAGCCTGACGGACCCGACCAGGTTGCCGTTGACGTCCACCTGGCTGCCGTCGGCAACGCGCAGGTATACGTCATCGCCGTGAAGTTCGATGGTTGCATGGCTCGGAGACACGCCGGCAATCACCATATCGGAGGTGTCGCTGGATCCCAGGGTCAGGCTGCTCAGCAGGGCATGGACCCTGCCCTGATAATGCCCGGCCACGCCGCGCAGCAGGAAGCGCGCAGGTTGCTCGGCGTCTTCAGCGGCCGAGGCACCTGCCGGCGACGGCACGCTTTCGTCAGGCTGGTCTCCGCGCAGCACCATGGACACGGGCCCGATGCGAAGCTGGTCTCCCAGGCGCAGAATGGCCTTTTCAACCACCTCTCTTTCGTTGACCCTCATGGGCTCTGTGTCAGAGCCGTCGGTGCCGCCGGCCAGGGTGATCCCACGCTGGTCGACGATGATCAGGGCATGGCCGGCTCGAATACCGCTGGCTGACAGGGAAACGTCATCATCGGGTGCACTCCCGATCGAAGTGGTTCCTTTTCCAATGGTGACCTCTTCATGTTCGCCATTGGGAAATGCCAGACGCATCAACCAGTCTCCCTGCCTTCCTTGGGGGCTAAGGGTATCACCCGGCCCTGCGTTTGCCTATCCCAAGAACCGGGCGGGAATCCGGTGCCAGACCTGGACTGTTTTTGACGGTGGAATCGTCGGTCGTCGTGCGTGGCTCCGTTGCTCCGTGACTCCGTGACTCCGTGACTCCGTGACTAGGTGCTCAGGTGATCAGGGGCGCAGGAAGACCTGAGCTTGCCTCTTCACACCATGCTTTGAGAGGCGCCGGCATCCGCTAGTTCGGGGCCGGGTGATTGGGCCCTCACTACCTAGTCACGGAGTCACGGAGTCACCTAGTCACGGAGTCAATCACGGATCAACCGTCGTCGTCATCGTCTCCCAGCAGGGACTTCAACAACTTGCGCTTGGCCCGGTCTTTCTTTTCGTCCAGCTTTTGCTTCTGACTGGCCAGCAGCAGCTTTGCCGGATCCACGCCGACGCTGGGTGCGTCCAGAGAACCGCCAAGATCCACGGGAATGGGGACCCCAACCAGAGATTTGAACCGACCCAGCCGTTCAGCATCGACGCCGTCCAGCAACACCGGCTCCACCGTGCCGGCAATGGAGAAGTCAGCCAGGTTGACACGCAGGTCACCGCCCAGCTTCAACACCGGCGACGCCAGGTCCAGCTGCCGGGTCTGCAGCACCCCGTCACGGATATCTGCGGCCAGCGACATGCTGGAAAATCGCGTGCCTTCTTCCTCTTCACCCTCCGACTCGGTCTGGCCACCGCCCAGCAGCGCCATGGCCTGGCCGGCAATGCCGAAGATGTCAACTCCAAGGATCTGCCCCTCGTCAAAGTTCAGACTGACGCTGCCATTGGCAGTCGCCAGCGGATTATCCCCAGTGGGATTGTCCAGGCTCACTTCAGCAGACATCCTGCCCTGGCCCGTCATCACCGGTTTACCCAGCAGATCGGAAAACAAGGGGCCAGCCTGCACCCCGGTCATGCGGTGGGCAAGCATCACCCGGCGGTCTGCCTGGCGGGGGCGCAGACGAACGCTGGTGTTCATGCTGCCGCCGTAGATCGACGCGGTCACGGGATCCAGGTCCACGCCCTCGGCGTCGGTCTTGACCTGGACCGACACGTCATTGATCACCACGCCACCGACCTTCAATTCACCCAATCGCACCGCGCCGTTGAAGTTGCCAAAATCCAGCTCCGCCAGGTTGGATTCTTCGGAACCCTCGGATGCCCCCGCATCAGCCGTGGCATACAGGTCCAGGTCAAGGGTATCCATGGCGACTTCAAACTCGCCACGCAGATCGCTGACGCTGGTGAGCTTTGCCTGACCGCTGATCGTGGAGCGGTCCAGCCGGATATTGAGGTCCTTCAATTCGGCCTGGTCATTTCGATACTGCAGGTCCAGCGAAGCGGATAGCAGGGTCAAGGCCTCGGGATTGGTGAACCCCAGGTCGATGCCCGACTGTTCCAGCCACCGGCGGGGCGAGGTTTCCGGAATCTCTATCCGTCCGCTCAGCTGAGGATCAGCATTCATGTTGGATCCCGACACCCGCGCGCTCAGCTCAAGGTCACCCACTGCCGCGACCAGGCGTTCCACCGTCAGTTCTCCCGGGCCGCCGTCATAGGCCATGGCGCCCTCGCTTTTGAGGGAAAACGGCAAGTCGCCGGCCTGGCCCGACCATTCAAATTCCGCCACGGCGAGCTTCATGGCCGCGCCGCCCAGCACGCCCTCTCCTTCCAGGCGGCTGTAGAAGCGAGAGCTCAGGTCGCTGTCGTCCATTTTCAGCTCAAATCCGATTTCCGCTTCCAGCGGATCACTGGCATTGATGGGACCGGTTTCCAGGTTCAAGTCGGACAGCACGGCCCGGGTCCCGGACTGGGCGTCCCGGTAAGACACCTGCCCCTGTGCAATTTCGATACCCGCCACCGCCAGCTGGGCGTCGGACGATTCGCTGCTGTCTGCGCCCTGACCCTCCGCACTTGCTGACACCAGGCTCTGCCAGTTGCTGTTCCCGGCGGCATCGATCTCCAGGTTAACGTCCGGTGAATACAGGGTGACCTCGCCGACCTGGACATCACCCCCCAGCAGCGGCAGCAGGCGCACCCGAGCCGCGGCGCGTCCGACCTTCAGGAAATAATCCCCGGCGAATCCCGGTTCGTTGGCCACCTGCACATCGGCCAGCTCGATCCCGACCCACGGAAACACCGTCAGGTCGATGGGGCCATTCAGCTTGACCTCCCGCCCGCTGGCCTTCAGCAGTTCCTGCTCGATGCGCTCCTTGTGGTCGTTCGGGTCAACTACGGCGGGCAGGACCAGCGCTGCGATCACCAGCAACACCGCCAGTGACAGCACGCCCAGCAACAGCCATTTCACCAATCGCTTCATCGCAAAACCTCGGAGTACGTGGGGTAGTCTTCCAATATAGCGGGGCTGCCGCCCGCCGCAATGCCATTTGACATCCTGAGACACGAATCAGCGGGCAGTGTAGACTGCCGCCCATGGCCATCATTGAGATACAACGTGCTCACAGCAGCGGGCTGAGCGGTGCCCGGGACGCCGCCAACAACGTGGCGGAAGACATGCGGGACAGCTACGGGGTCAATTACGAGTGGGATGATGACGTCCTGGTGTTTCACCACCCGGCGGTAAAAGGCCAGATCGAGATCTTCGAGGAAGAGATTCAGATCTACGCCAAGCTCAGCTTCATGTTTGTTCCCTTTCGCAGCTCCTTCGAGCGACACATCCACCAGCACCTGGACGAGAAGCTGGGATAGCCAACCAGGGCTGACTCATTGAACCGCTGTCGGGATGCCCGGCACACCGCCCCTGAGGGGATTGTCCGGCCCGTCGAAGATTCCGTTCAGCACGGCTGACTCCCGCATCTCGATGGCCGCCAGAAACTCGTCGGCGCTGTCCATGGCGCGAAACGCCGAAAACCCCGCCTCCAGGAAACGCTGCAGCTCCGCCAGTCCGGCCAGCCGGGCTGGCCAGCGCGCCATCTTCAAGGCCGAATAGATCATGGGCCGGTGGACAATCACGTCCAGGGCGTGACCCACGGACAGGATCAGTTCCAGCTGGTGGACCCGCTGGTCACGGTTGCCGCATTCCCGGTAGCCATGGGCATACTGATCGTGGTCCATTCGGGACGGGTCGATACCCAGACGACCCAGCTGGCGGGCCAGATCCATGTCCAGCTGCAGCGACAGGACCTGGACCTCCAGTGCCTGACAGACCGTCTTCAGGGTGCTGTCCGGCAGCAGATGGACCATGGTCGGGGCCATGCGGGACAGGTCGCGGTCCCGCTGGGCCAGGTCCCGGGGTGCATACAGTTCATCGATGAAGAATCGCGTGGCCGCGCGATATCGCGGCTGGGCTGTGAAATCCCTGTACCAGTGGTCCAGGCGTTGTTTCTGCCAGGCCTCGAGCTGCAGGATCGGCCTTTCCAGCCCCTCGGCAAGGGCCTGGTCCGCCGCCGCCCGGCTTTGCTCCAGCAATGTATAAAGCCTTTGTTCCATCGACGAAGTTCCGGCGACCCGCGCCTTCGTGCCGGACACGGTTTGCCTGCGAAAGAGATCCATATTTCAAAAAGCGCTAAAATATCGAGCGTTGATCAATAGCCAGGAGCCATAAGAGCTATGTTAACGGTCCAACTGGGAACGCCCAGCCCGAAAAACAAGCGCCCGCCACGAATTGGCCTGGCCCTGGCCGGCGGTGGCGTCCTCGGCCTGATGTACGAACTGGGCGTGCTGCGATCCCTGGAAGAGACCCTGGAACTGGACTTCACCAGCCTGCACGCCTACGTCGGCGTCAGCGCCGGCGCGATGCTGGCATCCGGCCTGGCCAACGATATTTCAGCAGCCCAGATCTGCCGCATATTCATCGACAATTCCACCCCCGAGCATCGATTCAATCCCGGCCTGTTCATGCGGCCCGCCTTCGGTGAGTTTGCCCGCCGCGCCCGCCAGGCCCCTTCTGTGATCGGCCAGGCGGCCATGGACATTGCCCGCAACCCCATCGGCGGCTGGTGGAAATCACTGGGCAATTTTGGCTCGCTGGTGCCCTCGGCCATGTTCGACAATGCGCACCTGCAGGATTTCCTGGAGCAGGTGTACTCGGTGCCGGGCCGAACCAACGACTTCCGCAAGCTTCGCCACAAGCTGTTTATCGTCGCCGTGGACCTGGACAATGGCTCGGCCGTTCGATTCGGTGCCCCGGGACACGACCACATTCCGATATCCAAGGCAGTCCAGGCCAGTGCCGCCCTGCCCGGACTGTATCCTTCGGTGGAGATCGAAGGCCGTAACTACGTCGACGGAGCCCTGCGCCGGACCCTGCACGCCTCGGCCGCCCTGGACGAAGACCTGGACCTGCTGATTGCCATCAATCCGCTGGTACCTTACGACAGCGATGATTCGGACCTGCCCAGCACCCAGACCCTGCTGGATGGCGGTTTGCCCCGGGTCCTGTCCCAGACCTTTCGGGCGCTGATCCAGTCTCGCATGCAGGCCGGTATCAAGAAGTACCAGGACACCTACAAGACCGATCTTATCCTGATCGAGCCCAACCGCAATGACGGACGCATGTTTTTCACCAATGTGTTCAGCTACGCCGGCAGGCAGGATCTGTGTGAACACGCCTATCAGAGCGGCCGCGCGGACCTCAGAAAAAACCTGAATATTCTTCGGCCGCTGCTGGACCGGCACGGCATCGGCATGCGCACCGAGCCCCTCAAGTCCTATCGCAGACTGGTGGACGGCCTGCGGGTTGACGCCCCCATCACCAACGCCCTGGCCAGCGGCCTGGACCGAACCCTGAGCCGGCTGGAAAGCGCGCTGGGCTGAGTGACATCCCAAACTCGCCGGCTCGTCACCATCGGGAGCCATTTCAACTGGACGCCGGCGGCCACTCTTGTTCCTAGTGTGTTTATTCTAGAGATCCCACCTATGCTGTTGCTCAAATAGGAAACCGCTGCGCTGGGCAGCCGTCTGGAATTTGAACAATGGCCGAAAAGAAACTGAAAAAACTGTCCAAGAAGCGCTCCGGCCGCAAGGCCAGCGCGCCGTCCATCAAGGACTCCGCCAGCCAGATCTGGCTTGCGGGTCTGGGTGCTTTCAACCGCGCCCAGGAAGAGGGTGAAAAAATATTTGAGACCCTGGTCAAGGAGGGACTGAACATCGAGTCCAAGACCCGCAAGTTGACCAGCACCCGGGTGAATGAAGTGCGCGGGGCCGTGGAAGGCACCGTGAGCCAGGTTCAGGCCACGGCCAACAAGTCCTGGGACCGCCTGGAGAACATTTTTGAAAAGCGCGTGGCCCGAGCCATGGCCGGACTGGGCGTGCCCACCGCTGAAGAAATCCGCAAGCTCACCAAGCGGGTCGAGGAACTGCAAAAGGCCGTTTCAGACCTGGGCGGCAAGCCAGCCCCCAGGGCCCGCAAGAAAGCCGCCAAAAAGAAAGCGACCAAAAAAGTCGCCAAGAAGACAGCCGCCAGGAAAAAGGTGGTGAAAAAGGTCGCGCGCAAGGTGGTGCGTAAGAGGTAACGATTTCGACCGCTTCGCCAGGGTCAGCCCTATGCCCCTGGACCCCGTCCCCGCCGGGCCCCCTCCCCGGCACCACCGGGTGGCGGTCATTAGCCGGAAAGCGCCCGCTTTCCGGCTTTTTTGTGCTGGTTTAGCCCCAAGATCACACATCCGTGTGTGACTTGGGGTCGGGAATCGAAAACGCGGTTTCCGATTCCCTCACAGCCTGCGGCCGTTGGCACATCCATGTGCCAAAAGGCTTCGTCAGCATGATTACGTCAGGTAAGCGCCCACATCAAAAACCGGAACGCGCAGTGTTGGTTCCCCAGCCTGCGAAGCAGGCGTTCCCCAGGCCGCGCAGCGGCCGTTTCCCAGCGCGCGAAGCGTGCGTTCCCCAGTTCGCACAGCGAACGTTCCCCCCACTACGCGCTTGACGCTTCTGCGGCCGCCAATCTACCAGTGAATCCCCCGCATCAGTGACGCAAAAGCAATCTGCTCGCTGGTCGGCGCCTGCTCTTCGCCCTTCTTGCCCCGTGCCGCCGCCGAATCCGGGAACAGCCGGAATGCCGTGTTCATTACAACCTCGGCGGACTTGGGCGCCAGCGCATGCAGCACCTGGGAGAAGATGCCGAGCCGGGTGGCGATGCGCTGGGGTTTGTGAATAATCGCCTGTTTCACCATATCGGCGGCCTCTTCCGGGCTGATGGTCGGCACGCTCTGGTAAATCTTGGTGGGTGCGATCATGGGGGTGCGCACCAGCGGCATGTTGATGGTAGTAAAGCTGATGCCCAGGTCGGCAAACTCAGAAGCGGCACAGCGGGAAAACGCATCCAGCGCCGCCTTGGAGGCCACGTAGGCCGAAAACCGCGGCGCGTTGGACAGGACGCCGATGGAGGAGATATTGACGATCTGGCCAGACCGGCGTTTCTCCATGTGAGGCAGACAGCGCATGATGAGACGCAGAGCGCCGAAGTAATTGAGCTGCATGGTGCGCTCGAAATCATGGAAGCGGTCATAGGACAGCGAGATGGAGCGCCGGATTGAGCGCCCGGCGTTGTTGACCAGGATATCGATACCACCGTGGTCTTCGATGATCCGGTCAATGACCTCGTCACATTTCTCCGTGTCAGCCAGGTCACCCACATAATAATGCGCCTCTCCGCCCGCGGCCTTGATGGCATCGCAGGTTTCCTCCATCTCTTCGACCTTGCGAGCGATGATGACCACCTTGGCGCCGCGGCTGGCCAGCATTTCCGCCGTGGCCCGGCCGATGCCGGAGGATCCGCCGGTGACCACCACAACCCTGCCCTCCACCCGGGCCCGCAGTGATCGGTCGACAAACAGGTCCGGGTCCAGGTTTCGCTCCCAGTAGTCCCACAGCTTCCAGGCATAGTCATCCAGGTCCGGTACCTGAATGCCGGTACCCTTAAGGGCCTTCTGAGTTTCGCGGTCGTCGAACCGGGTCGGATAGTTGATAAACGAAAGGACACTGCGAGGGATTCCCAGGTCCTCCAGGATCATCGCGCTGATCCGGCGCACCGGCGGCAGCATGCTGATGGCCTGTTTCACGGTTTTGGGAATGAACGCGAACATCCGTGCGTCGACGCGCATGGTCATTTCCGGTGCGTGGGCCGAGCGGGCAAACAGGTTGAGCACTTCGCCGATTCGCTTGGGCCTGGAATCCACCAGGTGGAAACAACCGCCGTCCAGCCTGGGCTGGTGGGCGATGTGATCCATGGCCCGGACCACGTAATCCACCGGCACCATGTTCAGCCGGCCGCCCTCAATGCCCACCATCGGCATCCATGAGGGCACCGCATTGCGCATCTTCTGGATCAGCTTGAAGAAGTAATAGGGTCCGTCGATCTTGTCCATCTCGCCGGTCTCGGAATGACCGATGACCATGGCGGGCCGGTAAATCCGGTATGGAATCGGGCATTCCTCCCGCACCAGCCCTTCAGAATCGTGCTTGGTCCGGAAATAGGGATGCTCCAGCCCCTCGGCTTCCTCAAACATGTCTTCGCGGAACATGCCGTGATACAGACCGGCCGCGGCAATTGAGCTGGTGTGGTGAAAACAGCGCGCGCCGATGGTTCCGGCGAGCTGCATGGCGTTGCGGGTGCCTTCGATGTTGGCCTGGTCCTGGGACTCCGATGACGCGTCCAGATCGTAGATGGCCGCCAGGTGGAAAAAGTGGCGTACCTGGCGTTCCAGGGCTGTCCGCTGTTTTTTGGTGACGCCCAGGTTCTTACGCGTCAGGTCGCCGGTGACGGCAACAATTCGGTCAGGGCTCGCCCCCAGCGACTGGACCAGATCCTTCAGCTTTCGTTTTGATCCCTTGCGCACCAGAACGTAGATCTTGCCACGCCGCTTCAGCAGCTCCCCCAGAAGGTTCTTGCCAATGAAGCCGGTTGCTCCCGTCACGAAATAAGCCATGTGTGATCCCCACTAGTTTGAAGGCCGGAATCGGCTAGTGTAGCGGAAAGCGAAATTGAGGTGGAATCCCGGCGGGGCATTGACGCTCGATGCGGGCCAGCACAGCACCGGCACACTAGTGTGTTTATTCTAGGGCACGGCGATAGCATGTGCGCATCACCCAAAAAGCGGGAGACGCATGATGTTGATCGAACAATTCGAAGAGCTTCAGAAAAAGGTTGAGAAGACCGCGAATAAAGCCTGGAAAGACGGCAACAAAGACCTCAAGAAAATCCGCAAGGAAGTGGACAAGCGGCTGAACGAACTGGCCAAAGAAGGCCGTTCCATGCAGAAAAAAGTCGAAAAAGACCGTAAGAAAGCCGTGGCTATCGTACTGGGCGGCCTGGAAACCGGACGTGACTACGTGGAGACCGCGGTCAGCGACCGCTGGAACCAGGCCCAGAAAACCTTCGAGGAAGCCTTCGCCCGGCTGCTGGAGCGCCTGGACGTGCCCACCTCCGAGGACATTCAGGTGCTGGCCAAGCAGGTCAACGCCCTGTCGCGCCAGGTCAGTAACCTGCGAAAGCAGAAAGGCAAGAGCTGACCGGACGCCGGCTCACCCGCACCGGGTAAGCTCTCAGCGGTATGCCTCGGCCAGCCGGCCGAGGTAACCCCGCTCGGGCTCCCGCAGGTAGGGCGCCATCAGGGACAACGTCTGGTACACCGCGGGCGCCAGTTCCACCTCGCCCTGCTCATCGGCACGAACCGTGGCAAAACTCAGCCAATAAGTCGCCACCAGCGCCATGCTGGTGGCCACCGCCTCGACCTCTTCATCACTGGCCTGCATCACCCCCGCCGCGATCAGGCTGTGGCACAGGTCCTTTCCAGCCTGTTCCTTTTTCCTGATCAGGCGATGAAACCGCCGCCGGATAGTGCGGTTCCGACGGGTGAGGTCCACCAGGTTGTGGTAGAGAAACCGATACTCCCAGATGGTTTCGTACACCAGGTGCAGGAACAGCCAGACATCCTCCAGGTCCATGATGCCGCGATTTGCAGGCGCATCCAGCAGCGCCTCCATGCGCTGTCTGAAGCCGGCAAAGATCTCCAGGGTGATGTCTTCCTTGTTGCGGAAGTGGTAGTAAAGATTCCCGGGGCTGATATTCAGCTCATCGGCGATGTGGTTGGTGCTGACGTGGGCCTCGCCGTCCTCGTTGAACAGCATCAGGCTGGCGGCCAGGATCCGCTCCCGGGTTTTCACGGCTGGGGCAGACTGCTCGGCGTAATCAGCCCTTCAGGCGATTGACCAGTTCGACGTACTTCTGCTTGGCCTCGGATGAGTCCATGCCCGACAGCTGTTCCCAGGCTTCATACTTGGCCGAAGCAACGAAGTCGAAAAAGCCCGGCTTTTCGCCGGTTACGTCACCTTCCGATCCCTGCTTATAGAGGGAATAGAGCTTGAGCATGATCTCGTTGTCAGGCCTTTCGGGCAGGACCTTTGCGTCCGCCGCGGCCTGAATGAACTGCTGGTCTAAATCCGCCATCACCGTGATTCCAAATGATCTCGGATCACATTAATCCGTTCACGATTTTTAAGCAACATCGACCCGTGGAAGCGAGCTGGACAGACAAGCCAGCAACAAGCCTATAGAATGCGCGGATAGTGAGGGAAGCTTCAGGAGTATCGATGCAGGCACCCATCGAGATCCCCAATTTCGACATCGTCGACGAACTGGGCCGGGGCGGCATGGCCCGGGTTTACCTGGCTAGACAGCAGCAGCCCAAGCGCAAGGTGGCGGTGAAAATCGTGTCTCCGGGCACCGGCCAGGACGACGCTTTCCTCGAAAGCCTGAAGCTGGAAGGCGACATGGCGGCCCAGTGCAGCCACGCCAATATCGTCACGGTCTACGCCTGTGGTGTGATAGACCATCATTACTTTCTCGCCATGGAGCTGCTCAGCGGCGGAGACCTGACCGAGAAGATCAAGCAGGGCATGAGCGCGGACCAGGCCCTGGACATCCTGCGCCAGATGGCCAGCGCGCTGGATCATGCCCACGGCATGAACCTGCTTCATCGCGACATCAAACCGGAAAACATCATGTTCCACGAGAGCGGCAAAGCCGTACTGGTGGACTTCGGCATTGCCAAGGAGCAGGACACCGAGAGCAATTTCACCAAGGCCGGCGCCGTGGTGGGCACCCCCCATTACATGAGTCCGGAACGGGCAACCGGCAAACCCATCGACGCCCGCTCGGACCTGTATGCCCTGGGCGTGGTGTTTTACGAGATGCTGACCGGCAAGAAACTCTACGAAGGCGCCGACACCTTTGCCATCAGCTACGCCCACGTGTATGAGCCGATCCCCATGCTGCCCTCGCCCTACGAGGGATATCAGGAGCTGCTGAACCGGCTGGTGGCAAAGGAGCCCGACGACCGTTTCCAGAGCGCCGCCGAGCTGATGGATGCGTTGGACAAGCCCGCGAGCCTGCCCGCCATGGACCCGTCCGACAGCGCCACCATGGCGGTCGCGCCGTCGGATATACATCCATCCGCGGCAGCCCCCGCGGCCACTCCCGCGGCCACTCCCGCCGGGGGGGCCGCAGCAGATAAAGCCGGGTCCGCATTTCCGCTGGTACCTGCCA
>JASJDM010000004.1 GCA_030065125.1 Lysobacterales bacterium
TCGCCGATCAGGCGGCGGACTGGGCCGCCAGCCAGTCGTCGTCGGATTCTTCGGTAATGTCTTCGAACAGCGGCGTGGACAGGTAGCGCTCGCCGGTATCCGGCAGCATGACCACCATGACCGAGCCCGGCTCGGCGTTCTCGGCCATCTTGAGGGCCGCGGCCAGGGTGCCTCCGGCAGAGATGCCCACCAGGATGCCTTCCTGGCTGGCCAGGTGCCGGGCCGCCGCCATGGATTCCTCGTCGGTCACCGGCACCAGGTCGTCGTGCACGTCGGGATTCAGAACCTCGGGAACAAAATCTGGCGTCCAGCCCTGGATCTTGTGGGGGGACCATTCCTTACCCGCCAGCAGTTGGGCGCCCACGGGTTCGGTGGCCACCACCGTGACCTCCGGGCGGGCCAGTTTGATCATTTCACCGGCACCGGTCAGCGTGCCGCCGGTACCCCAGCCAGTCACGTAATAATCCAGCCGGCGGCGGGCAAAGTCCTGCAGGATTTCTGGGCCGGTGGTGTTGCGATGATAGGCCGGGTTGGCCGGATTCTGGAACTGGCGGGCCAGGAACCAGCCGTTCTGCTCGGCCAGTTCTTCCGCCCGGCGTACCATGCCACTGCCGCGTTCGGCGGCCGGGGTCAGGATGACCTTGGCGCCCAGCATCTTCATGATGCGGCGGCGCTCGATGGAAAAGGTCTCCACCATGGTGGCCACAAACGGATAACCCTTGGCGGCGCACACCATGGCCAGGGCAATACCGGTATTGCCCGAGGTGGCCTCGATTACGGTCTGGCCGGGTTTCAGGGCCCCGCTTTTCTCGGCGTCTTCGATGATGCCGATGGCCAGCCGGTCCTTGACCGAGGCCATGGGATTGAACGACTCGACCTTGACGTAGATGTCCACGTCCTCCGGGCCGGTGCGCTGCAGCTTGACGATGGGCGTATTGCCGATAGTGTCCAGAATATTGTCAAAAATCATGGGTCCCCCTCCTCATTCGGGTCATATACATTGTCACGCGGCGGACCTGGCGGCAATGGGTGGTTGGTCATCAACCGCCGACGCCGGAATCTGGTCCACGACATCGCCGACCAGCAGCATGGCCGGGGCTTTCACCGATGCCCGCGCCGCTGTCCGGGCCAGCTGGCCCAGGGACGCACGGAGAATCCGCTGGTCATCACGGGTGCCATTTTCGACGATGGCGCAACTGGCTGACTGACTCAGACCGTGGCTGATCAGTTTTTGTTGCAGGACGCCCAGGTGTTTTACCGGCATGTAGAACGCCAGGGTGCGGTTCGCCTCGACCAGGGATTCAAAATCCATGCAGTCGATACCGTCCTTGCAGTGGGCGGTGGACAGGGTCAGGCCGTGGGCCAGGTCCCGGTCGGTCAGGGGAATGCCCGCCGCAGCCGCGCAGCCGGATGCGGCAGTAATGCCAGGAACGATGGTGACTTCGATACCGGCGCCGCGCAGGGCGGCCAGCTCTTCGCTGGCCCGGGCAAACAGGGCAGGGTCGCCCCCTTTGAGCCGGCAGACCACCTTGCCCTCAGAAGCAAGTTCAACGATCAGCCGGTTGATGCGGGCCTGGGTGAACCGGTGGCTCCCAGGGGTTTTGCCGACGTTGATGAATTCCGCGTCGCGCCGGGCCCGCTCCAGGATGCCAGGCGACACCAGGCGGTCGTGCACGATGACGTCGGCCTGTTGCATGACCTGCAGCGCCTTCAGGGTCAACAGGTCCGGGTCGCCCGGGCCGGCGCCAACCAGGAACACCCGGCCTTCCGGTGCGTCCTTTTCCTGCTGCAGAGCGTCCTGGAGCTTGCGGTCGCTCCAGCCGCCGGCCGCCAGGATCCGGTCCAGGGTCGCGTCCCAGAAACGGCGGCGCTGGTCCAGGTCGGGAAAGCGCGCCTTGACCCGCTCCCGCCAGCAGTTGGCCCGACGGGCGATGTCGCCCAGGTTGGCCGGCAGCAGGGACTCCATCCAGGCCCGGATCCGCCGGGCCAGTACCGGCATGGCGCCGCTGGATGAGATGGCGACCACCAGGGGTGTGCGGTCGACGATGGCGGGCGAAATGAAATTGGACAGCGCCGGCGCGTCCACCACGTTGACCAGGCGGCGCTCTCGCCGGGCGACGCGGGACACCTCCTGGTTCACCGCCTCATCGCTGGTGGCGGCAATGATCAGGTCGAACTCGCTGATGTCCGCCGGTCGGAAGCGGCGCTCAATCCACACGAGATCTCCAGCCAGGTGGAGTTCCCGCAGGGAGGGCGACAGATCGGGTGAAATCACCGTCACTCCGGCCTGGGCCTTGCGCAACATGTGGATTTTCCTTTCGGCCACGGCGCCACCGCCCACCACCAGGCAGCGGCGATCGGAAATTTTTGCGAACACCGGAAAGTAGTCCATGAAAGCAAATCCTCGTTTGGCCGGTTTACAGGATATGGACCGGCACACCGCCAGCGGAAATAAGTAATTCACAGTGCGACATGCCATTTGGTTATAACCGGCCTCCGGCACTTGCATCGGGATGGTGCGCGGCCATACTGAATCGCATATCCGGCGGCTGAAAGGCCTGCAAAATATGAAACTGCGACAGCTCGAATATCTGCTGGCCATTGTCGACAACGGCCTCAACATCACGGCGGCGGCTGAAAAGCTGTACACGTCGCAGCCCGGTGTGAGCAAGCAGATCAAGCTGCTGGAGGATGAGCTGGGTTTCACCCTGTTCAGCCGCAAGGGCAAGACCCTGGGCGCACTGACTGCCGAGGGCCACGAGGTGGTGGACCGCGCCCGCCGGGTGATGCAGGAGGTGCAGAGCATTCGCACCCTGTCCGACCGGGTTTATCACCAGCAGCAGGGCAGCCTGTCCATCGGCACCACCCACACCCAGGCCCGCTACGTGCTGCCGCCGGTCATTCGTGAATTCCGGGAGCAGTACCCCAACGTGGCGCTGAACCTGCACCAGGGCACCTCGGAACAGATCGCCAGAATGGTGGAGGACAAGCAGGTGGATTTCGCCATCGCCACCGGCTCGCACCGGCTGTTTCCCAGCCTGGTGATGCTGCCCTGTTATGACTGGGACCGGGTGATCATCGCGCCGCACGATCACGAGCTGGCGGCCGATGGTGCGGAAATCTCACTGGAATCCCTGTCGCGATTTCCCCTGGTCACCTACGTGTTCAGCTACGACGGCGAGTCTTCCCTCAAAAAGGCCTTTACCGACCAGGGTCTGGTACCCGAAGTGGTCTTCACTGCCCGGGACGCCGACGTCATCAAGACCTACGTGAAAATGGGCATGGGTGTCGGCGTCATCGCCAGCATGGCCCAGGACTGCGAGGGTTCCGGACTGCGGGCCGTCGAGGCGCCGGGGCTGTTTCCGCGGTCCACGACGTGGATTGGATTTCGTCGGGACGCCGTGCTGACCAAGTATATGGTGGATTTCATCGAGCTGTTTGCGCCGCACCTGGACCAGGCCCGGGTGCGGGAGGCGGCACAACTGCCGGAGCAGGCTGACATCCAGCGGCTTTTCCAGGGCGTGGAACTGCCACTCAAGGGCCGCTGCGCCGAAGTCGTGGATATTTCTGTTTACGCCGAATCGGTGGTCTGAAGTACCGTTCACGCACCCTCAAAGCCGTTGCTGAATATCAGATTTTCCGCGGGCGCCGGCGGATCGAGGACAATCCCGGCCGTCATCTCGAACTCCCCTCCTATCAGGCGGCCCGCCGCCGGCATGCCGGCCGCCACCGTCGCGGAAAGATCGCCTCCGGCGACCCGGCCGAAGGCGGTCACAACGGATGACTGGCGAATGGAAAACTCGCCGCCCTCCTGGGCCTGGCCAGTCCATGTGGAAGTGGTCAGGGCCAGCACGAAACCGATGGCTGTTGCTCTGGACATGATGACTGCTCCTCAACGACAGATAGGCGTTGCACAGTGATGAACCTTGGTATACAGACCGGCCGGTTCGCCAGGCGAGTAGCTCAGGATCGGGAGGCCGTCGCTGCCCAGAGCAAGTGAGGAGTACCCGCAAACATCGTCCAGGGCGGCCACGGATTCGTTACTGCCGGCGCAAATGCTGTCGTTGCAGCTCACCAGACTCATCGTTTGCCCGGCGCAAAACGAAATCATGGGATGTCCATTCGGGGAGAGAATGGCTGACAGGGCCAGTGCTCCGGTGTTTGTCACGGTCTCAGGTGGATCCAGGAACCGGCAGTCATCAGTGGCGCAGCGAATCAGTTCCACACTGGAAACGCTGTCATCGCCGCGTATGAGTAACGGATTTCCATCCGCCCCGATGATCGCGGTGAATTCCTGGGCACCTGAGAGGCTGAAGGCGGATACCTCGTTGATCTCCTCGTCCTGCCCGGCGCAGGAGGGGTCGTTACACTTGACGGCCCTGACCTGACCCGACGAAAAATCAACAGTCCCGTCAATAAAGATCAGGGGCAGGCCGTCATTTCCGATAAGGGCAACGCTTCGACTACCTCCTCCCGTGGAAAATCCCACGCTGGGAGCCGCAATCCGGCTCGTTTCGTCGCCGCCGCTGCAGGACGCATCGTTGCAGTGAATGACGTTGAGCTGGCTGCCGTTTCTGAATGCAATGACTGGCAGGCCGGAGTTATCCAGTGCCATGGACAGATTTCCGAACTCGAGACCGGACACCAGCGTGTGAATAGCTTCGTCGCCACCGCTGCATGCCGGGTCGTTACAGTCGGCCACCCGCAGGGAATCGCTCGGCCCGTGGCGGTAAACGAGCAGGGGGAGACCGTTGCTGCGCATAACCGCCGCGATACCGCCGGACCCGGCGTCGACGTCCACCAGCGTTTCGGTTTCGTCGGCGCCGAAGCAGGCCAGGTCGTTACATTTCACCACCACCACACCCAGGGGCGACTGGCTGAGAAAAACGATAACTGGCAGGCCGTCATTGCCGATCAGCAAAGTGTTGTAACTGCCCACGGGACCGGGCGGATCCGAAATGACCGTGGAGGTGGCGGGAAACGGTACGGCCTGGCACAGGGGCTGCCCGGAAGCGTCGATGCCGTTGAGCAGCTGCCCGGCCGGACACTGGGCCTGAAGCCGCGCCTGCACCTGGCTGAAATCCACCGACACCGACGCATCCCCAGCGTCCGCGCCACCGGTAAGTCCCGTTCCCACATTGACAGAGGTGATATCACCCCCGGGGTCCGTCTCACAAATCACGCTGCCATCGCTGTTGATGACGCGCACGGAGCTGCCAGCCGCGCAGCTTTCGCTGACGCGAAGCTGCAGAGCGCTGGAATCCACCGAGCCCGCCGCTATGGTGTTGGGAGCCAAATCCGCAGCGGTAACGGTTCCATCGGCGATCTGGGCACCGCCGACCACGTCCGGCGCAACGTTCAGGGCATGAACCGCCAGGGGAACGGCGTAAAGCACCTGGCGGGGTTCCAGTACCGTGAAAGCACCGCTGGAAGACGCTTCGCGAACCCGCACTTCCATCCACAGGTCCACGATGCCGAACACGTCCATCCCGAAGTCCACCGGGACCGCAAAATTACCTGTCGCAACGGGTTGATCCATGACGGTCACAGGACCCGCCACGGACATGCCCGCCACAAAATCCGGGTCGTCGAAGAGCTCGAACTGAAAGTCGTATTCCCCGCTGGCCGGCGAGCCCGACTGATCCAGCACACCCTGGTAAATAAACGCATTGGAAACCTGGGCGTGGACCGTGGGGCTGGCCAGCACCCACAAAAGCAATCCTAGATATCTCACGGCTTTCTCCATTTTCGCGGTGACTACCCAGATCCAATGCTCCGACGGGAAAAACCTGCACAGGCTAAGATACCGGTCATGGTGATCTACGAAGTGAATCTGGATGTCCGGCGCGACGTGGCTGAGGCGTTTTCCCGGTGGCTCGGTCCTCACGTCCAGGAGATGCTGGAACTTCCCGGCTTCGTATCAGCCGACTGGTATGAGCGAACGGACGACAGCACGGAATCCGTCGTGTGCTGGACCACCCACTACCGGCTGGAGTCGCGGCAACACCTGGACCATTACCTGGAAAAACACGCGGCGGCCATGAGAGCCGATGGGGTCAATCGTTTCGGTGAGCAGTTCAGCGCCGCGCGACGAATCCTGGAACCTGTGGAGGACAAACAATGACAACAACCGCACTGGCCCTGCTGGGCTACATCACCTGGATGGTGATCCTGCTGGCCATCCTGGCTGGTCTGCGAACTTCCCTCACCCTGAGCGGACAACGCCGGGCTAATGACTTCAGCCCCAGCGGCGAGGACGTATCACCGTTTTCCCACCGGCTGTGCCGCACCCACGCCAACTGTTACGAACATTTCCCCATATTCGGCGGCCTGATGCTGCTGGCCCTGGCCACGGCCACCACCCAGGTCACCGACGGCCTGGCACTGGTGCTGCTGGCGGCCCGGGTGGCCCAGGGGCTGGTTCACCTCTGGTCGACCCGCAACCTGGCGGTGCTGATCCGGTTCCACCTGTTCCTTGTGCAGTACCTGATCGCCATCTACTGGCTGTACCGGTTCTTCCGTGCCTGGCTGGGCAGCTGAAAACTCTGTGAGGTAACGATTAATCGTCACCCTGACGAGGGAGTCACCGGCAGCTTTATTAAATTGAATTCAATTCAATAAAGTTTTACACTCCAGCCCCCGTTCACTGGAGAACGACCTTGCCAAACACCGCCAGAAAGCGAGACCCCGTCCTGACCCGAAAGCGCATTCTGAAGGCCGCAAAGGCACTGCTGGCCCGCAGCGACGGCAATCTTGAGATGGCCTGGGTGTCGCGCAAGGCCGGCGTTTCCCAGGGACTTGCGTACCACTATTTCGGCTCCAAGGAAGGCCTGCTCAAAGCGGTGGTGGAAGATTTTTATGACCGCGCGGAATCCTCGGTGCTGATGGCACGGATGGACGACCGCGGGGACTGGGCTGGCCGGGAACGGCGCCGGGTTCGCAGCTACGTGGATTTTCTGTTGGACGATCCCATGGGAGCGGCGGTGATTACCCGACTGGCGGCTACGCCCGCCGTTGCCGCGGTGGAAGCACGTCGCTGGGACAGCCTGATAACCGAGGGTTCGAAAAACATTGCCGAAGGCCAGAAGCGTGGCGTTGTCACCGCAACCCAGCCCAGCGAGCTGCTGGCTGCAATGACCCTGGGCGCCATGCGTGCCGCAGTGGTCAGCGCATTTACCAGCCCGGAACCGGTGGACGCGGAAAAGGTTTCCCAGGACCTTTGGGAGTTTGTCCGCTGCGGACTGGGTATCAAAGAGACAGCATCATGAACAAGACTATGCCGCATACTGATGACCCGCATTTCCTGCAGATCGACAACGTCGACGAGTACATGGACCAGGACCTGGCCCGCACCCATACCTTCACTGCCAGCGAGGAGGCGGCATCGGTTGATCCCGGGATCATCGATGCCCAGCACCAGACGCTGCTGGACCAGGGTTACGTCATCATCCGCGACCTGCTGGACGCCGATAGTCTGCAGGCGCTGCGCCAGGAATGCCGGCCACACCTGGGCCGCACCGGCCGTAATTCATTCGAGGGCGCGCTGACCCAGCGTATCTACGCGGTGCCGGAGAAGCTGCGTTCCGCCGACCCCCTGATTGAGCACCCGATGGTCCTGGCACACCTGGACCGGCTGTTCCAGCCCAACTACCTGCTGTCCCAGGCCCAGGTCATCAACATTCTGCCCGGGTCTCCCGCACAGCCCCTGCACGTTGATGACGGGTTCTATCCCTGGCCTCGTCCACGGCCGCCCCTGAGTGCCGCCACGGTGTTTGCGGTGGACGATTTCACCTTCGAAAACGGCGCCACGGTGGCAATCCCGGGCAGTCACCGCTGGGACGAAGCACGCCGACCCTCGGATAAGGACCAGGTCATCTCGGCCGAAATGCCCGCTGGCTCCTGCATCCTGTTTCTCGGAACGCTGTGGCACGGCGGCGGGGCCAATACCAGCGACGGGGAACGATTGGCGGTGACGGCACAGTACTGTGAACCGTGGGTCCGCACCCAGGAGAATTTTTTCCTGTCCGTTTCCCGGGAAACTGCCGCGGGTGTCTCAGAGAACATCCGCCGGCTTCTGGGTTACTCCATCCACCCGCCGTTCATGGGCATGACCGACGGCATGCACCCCAAACGGAAGCTGCCCCGGTCAGGGCGCCAATCAGAATGACGCGATGGGATCGGCCTCGTGCAGGCCGCACTCCCGTTTCAGACCGAAAAATCGCGTCTCCTCGATACTGTCCACTTCCAGCAGGGAGCGGGTGGTGTGCCAGTCACCGATCGACACATAGCCCTGGTCCCACAAGGGGTGATACGGCAGGCCGTGGGTCTGCAGGTACTGATGCACGTCCCGGTCGTTCCAGTCCACGACGGGGTGGACTTTCCAGCGATCACCGGCGCTTTCCACCACCTGGCGCTGGCTGCGGCTTTCCGACTGGCCACGGCGCAATCCGGCAAACCAGGTCTGGGCACCCAGCTCGCTCAATCCGCGCTCCATGGGCTCCACCTTGTTGTCGCGGTTGTAGGCCTCGATGCCCTCCAGCCCCTGCTCCCAGCGTTTGCCATAAAGCGCTTCCTGCCAGGCCGGGCTCATACGGGGCCGGTAAACCTTCAGATTCAGGTTGAGGCTTTCGCTCAGCTGGTCCACGAACTGGTAGGTTTCCGGAAACAGGTAGCCCGTGTCCACCAGGATCACGGGGATATCCGGTTGCACCCGGGTGACCAGGTGCAGCATGACCGCCGACTGAGCGCCGAAGCTGGAGCTCAGTACCGGGTTGGCCGGCAGGTTTTCCAGCGCCCAGGCCACCCGCGCCTGGGCCGACAGCCCGGCCAGGTGCCGGTTGGCGCAGTGCTCGGCCGCCCGCCGGCTCTGTTCGACGCAAAGGGCCGTTTTCATGATGTCGCTCCGCTGATCTGATGAACCTGGGGCCCCGCCGCCACCGGCTTCACGTGGCCCACGCGAACCAGGAAGTCGCCGAAGGGCTCATCGCCCTGGCGTTCTGCTGCAAAGTCGCCGATCAGGGGCTCCAGGGTCTGCAGGATGTCTTCCTCGGTGGCGCTTTCCAGGTGCAGCCGGTTCAGGCGCCGCCCGTCGAAGCCACCGCCCAGAAACAGGTTGTAGCGATCGGCGCTTTTGCCCACCAGGCCGATCTCCGCCACGTAAGGACGGGCGCAGCCATTGGGGCAGCCCGTCATTCGGATCACGATGGGCTCGTCCTCCAGACCATGGCGGAGGAGGATGTCGTCCAGCCGGTCCACCAGGGATGGCAGGTAACGCTCGCTCTCGGCCATGGCCAGACCGCAGGTGGGAAAACCCACACAGGCCATGGCGTTGAGGCGCAGGGGCGTGACGCCCTGCTCCAGGCCATAGTCCTCGATGATGGCTTCCACCGCCGGTTTATCGGCGTCGCTGATGTTGCTCAGGATGACGTTCTGGTTGGCGGTGAGGCGAAACTCGCCGATGCCGGTTTCCGCCAGGGCCCGCAGCCCGCTCATCAGGGCCCGGGATTCGGTGTCAGCCACCCGGCCATTTTCTGCAAACACCGTGTAGTGCCAGAATCCGGCATCGTCCCGCAGCCAGCCCGCCGGGTCATCCCGGTGGCTGAACTCGGACGGCCGGGCGGGGGCCAGGGTCACCCCGGAACGCGCTTCCACCTCACCTTTGAACCAGTCCAGGCCAAGGTCGTCGATGGTGTACTTAAGCCGGGCATGTTTTCGATTGCTCCGGTCACCATGGTCGCGCTGAGTGGTAACCACCGCCTCGGATATGGCAATGAGATCTTCGGGAGCAACGAACCCGATCACGTCCCCCAGCCGCGGATAGGTCTCTGCCAGGCCGTGAGCCATGCCCATGCCCCCACCCACGGTGACGTTGAAACCCGCCAGCTCACCCTGCTCCACGATGGCGATGAAGCCAAGGTCCTGGGCGAAGATGTCCACGTCGTTGCTTGGCGGAATCACCAGGGCCATCTTGAACTTGCGCGGCAGGTAGGTGCTGCCATAGATGGGTTCAGCCTCGGGGGCCACTCCCACCGCCAATGAGTCGGCTTCCACGATCTTTTCGCCGTCCAGCCAGATCTCGTGGTATGCACCGGTGCGCGGCGTCAGGTGATCCGACACCTTCTGGGCCCAATCCGCCACGGCCGCGTGCACCCGGGTGTTCTCGGCCACGGGCGTGGCCATGACGTTGCGGTTGACGTCACCACAGGCGGCCAGGGTGTCCAACAGGGTCTCATTGATGCCGGCAATGGTGGCCTTCAGTTTCGTCTTGATCACGCCGTGGAACTGGAACGCCTGGCGGGTGGTCAGGCGCAGGGAACCGTTGGCGTGGGTCCGGGCCAGTTGATCCATGGCCAGCCACTGCGCCGGCGTGCACAGCCCGGCCGGTACCCGGGCGCGGATCATGAAGCTGTAGGCCGGCTCCAGCTTCTGCTTGCGGCGCTCGGCGCGAACGTCCCGGTCATCCTGCATGTAGATGCCGTGGAACTTGCTCAGCTGGGTATCGTCATCCGCAATAGCGCCGGTGACCAGGTCCTGCAGGCCCTCGGCCAGGGTGCCGCGCAGCAGCCTGCTGCGGGACTTGATGCCCTCGACCTCGCTCAGTGGTTTGTCCTTGCTCATGGTCAGTACACGTCCCTGCGATAGCGGCCGTTCCTGCCCAGTTGCTTCAGGTAGTCGGCGGCCTGTTCATCATCCATGTCGCCGTGCTCGGCAATGACGTCCAACAGCGCCTGGTGCACGTCGGGCGCCATGAACTCGGCATCGCCGCAGACGTAGACGAAAGCGCCGTCCTGGAGCTGGCGGAACAGTTCGGCGCCCTGCTCACGGATCCGGTGCTGCACATAGACCTTGTTTTCCTGGTCCCGGGAAAACGCCACGTCGATGCGGTCCAGCAGTCCGGACTTGCGCCAGCGCAGCCAGTCCATCTGGTAAAGAAAATCGCTGTGGAAGCGGCGGTCTCCGAAAAACAGCCAGTTCAACCCCGGAGCAGCCACTGCTTCACGCTGCTGCAGGAAAGCTCGGAACGGGGCGACGCCGGTCCCAGGTCCGATCATGATCACCGGTGCCGTTGGATCCTCCGGCAACCGGAACCGTGGGTTGGGGTCCAGGAACACTGATACGGTATCCCCAGGCTGCAGCTCCGCCAGATGGGAAGAGGCCGCACCCTGGTGATCCCGGTCAAAGGCCTGGTAGGACACCAGCGCCACGGTCAGGTGGACCTCGTCGTCGTGCAGCGCCGGCGCGGATGCGATGGAGTATGAGCGCGGCGCGATGGGCCCAAGGACCTCCACCAGCTGTGCCGGGTCCAGCGCATGGGGAAACTCCCGCAGCAGATCGATGACCTGGTAGCGATCGAGGAACTCGGCGAAGCGTTCCCGGGATTCCAGGATCCCGGCCAGGGCCTCGTTACCGGTCAATTCGGTATAAGACTCCAGCACCGGGCGGGTCAGCCGGGTCAGCTCCCGGGACCGCGTCAGCGCCTGGACCAGCGTCTGGTCGCTGCCGTCCACCGGGACGATCTGATCGCCGGCAAGGCCGGTGGCCGCCAGCGCCTGTTCCACCAGATTGGCGGCATTGTGCGGGATCACCGCCAGGGAGTCTCCGGGCTGGTAGCTGATGCCCGATCCCTCCAGGGAGATCTCCAGGTGGCGGACATCCTTGTCGGAATCGCGGCCCGTGATCTTCTGGTTGACCGTAATCTCGGCGATAAACGGAGTCTCGCGGGTGTAGCGGGGCTGGTCTGGGACCGCACGCAGTACGGGGGCGTGGGTCTCAACAGGTTGCAGCAGGGGTTTCAGGGCTGCAAACGCCTGCTCCTGCCAGCGCCCAGCGTCGCCCTGGTAGTCCAGGTCACACTCCACGACATCCATCAGGCGGACCGCACCGGCCGCGGCCAGGCGCTGGTCGAAATCATGGCCGGTCTGGCAGAAGTTGGCGTAGCTGCTGTCGCCCAGGGCCAGCACGGCGTACTGCAGGCCGGACAGGTCAGGCAGCTTCTCGCCGCCCAGAAAATCCCAAAGGTCCTCGGCGTCGTCCGGTGGATCACCCTCGCCGTGGGTGCTGACCACTACCAGCAGGAACTTCTCTTTCCTGAGGCGGGCCGGCGAGTAATCCGCCATGCTCACGGCCCGGGCGGACAGGCTCTGGTCCGCTGCCGAGGCAGCCAGGGACTCCGCCACGGACTGGCCATTGCCGGTCTGGGACCCGTACAACACGGTAATTTCCATGGCCGGGACGGCAGCGGCCGCGGGGGATGGACCCGCAGCTGCCGCCATTCCGGCCAGGTATCCACTGGCCCAGATCTGCTGATTGGCAGACCATGCCTGGGCCAAAGCCTGGAGCTGCTGCTGGTGCTCCTGAGGAATGGGGGTATCGAAGACCGCTGACATGGCTGCACTCACAGATGGGTGGAGCTACAGCCTAGGTTCAGGACCCCATGGGCGTGAACGACTTGTTTTTTATGTCTTCATAACTGCTGGCGATAAAGAGTGCATGTCAGCCGCCGCAGCAATCCGACGTCATCCCCTCTATTGGGGTGACGACAAAACCTAAATCCACCGCCTCACCCGCGCCAGGTATTGCCGGTATGGCTCCCCGAACTTCTCCGTCAGTGCCCGCTCCTCCGGCACAATCTGCAGCCGGGTCATGGCCAGCACGAACAGGGGCAGCACCAGGAAAGCCAGCGGATTGCCCAGGTACACCGCGAAGGCCAGCAGGAACAGCAGGAACCCCAGGTACATGGGGTTGCGGGTGATCTGGTAAACACCGTTCTGCACCACGGCGGCTGTCTTGCTCGGGCGGATCGGATCCACGGTGGTCCTGGCGGCGGCGAAGGCGAGAACACCACCCACGGCGAAGGCGACCCCCAGGGCGCCCGAGACGGCGACAATCCATCCGGCAGCGGGAATATCAACGGCCATCCCGGGCAGGGCGCGGTCCAGCGACCATTGCAGCAGGCCGGCCAGGGTCGTCATCAGGGCTGGGGGGACCTTTAGCTCCAGGGCGCTCAACACAGTCCCCGCCCGGGTCAGTCAAACACGTTGGGACAGCCCAGCAGCTGATTGAACTGCGGGTCCCACCGGCGCACGTCCTGGGCACGACGCCAGCGCCGGTGGAAAAACTCCATCAGGCAGGGCCCACTGTCCAGCTGGATGATCATCTTGTCCAGTTCTTTCACTTGGGCGTAGGGCGGGTAGTCCGAGCGTTTTCCCCAGGTCAAACCGCCCCGGCTCTCGGCGTAGCGCTCCCAGAATTCCACCGGCGTGACCCATGCTCCAGAATCAGCGTGCCAGGCCCTCCAGCTTCCGTCCGCCTGCTGCTGCAGCTTGCCGTCCCGGACCTCCTGGGCCAGCGGCGCGTGGTGAACCCCCAGGGTCAGCAGAAGAACCACCCCAGGCATCAATAATCTTCTCATCTCGGACTCCATCAAAAGTATCGAACGACCAGGTAAACAATAAGAACGATGCAAAGGATGATTGCTGGCAAAACAACTCGGGACAGTTTGGCAAAGCGCTCCATGGCGGCCTTTTGCAGGGCGATGGATTGGTCCACCTGGGTGTTGGCCCGCTGCAGCTGTTCCCGCGCCAGGGCGATGTGCTCATCCTGTTTTTCCAGCGCCAGGCGCTGGTTATCGCGGATCTCGATCAGTAATTGTTTGACCTCTTCATCGGAACTCATAACACTCAGACCTGCAGCAGCGAACCGATTCGAGTATGGCACAGCCAGGAATCAGCCGGGACGCCCGGCAAAGCGACATCAGCTCGACCGTGGTGGTGGCGTCCACCAACCCGGTCAAGCTGGAAGCCGTACGGCTGGCTTTTGGCCGCATGTTCACCGACCGGGCGTTTGAGTTCGCCACCGTTTCGGTGCCCTCCGGCGTATCGGATCAGCCCGCCAGCAGTACCGAAACCCGGGAAGGCGCGTGCCGGCGGGCCGAGGCCGCCAGAATTGCCGCGCCCAACGCCAGCTACTGGGTGGGGATCGAGGGCGGCATCGAAGACACCACCGACGGCATGGCGGCTTTCGCCTGGGTTGTGATTGAGTCGGAACAGCGCCGCGGCCAGGGCCGCACCGCAACTTTTTTTCTGCCCCAGCGGGTGGCCGAACTGGTGCGCGGCGGCATGGAACTGGGACACGCCGACGACCTGGTGTTCGGGCGGGTCAACTCCAAGCAGCAGGATGGTGCAATCGGACTGCTCACCGGGGGTGTCATCAACCGCACCACCCTGTATGAGCCTGGCGTGGTCATGGCGCTGGTCCCGTTCAAGAGTGAATCGCTGTATGAAATTGCTTAAGTCCCTGCCGCCGCTGATCCTGCTGGTGACCACCGCCGTTGCGGCGTCCTGCGAGCTGGAGCTGATGGTGCTGGGCAATGCCCAGGACGGCGGCGCGCCCCAGCTGGGCAACCCGGGCGACCCGGCTTGGTCGGACCCCTCCCTGGCCCGGCTGGCCACGTCCCTGGGGCTGGTGGACCGGCGCAACCAGCGGCGCTACCTGTTCGAGGCCACGCCGGATCTGAGGCTTCAGCTGCACCGCCTCAACCAGCTGGCCCCGGGTTCCGGCCCCATGCCCCGGCTGCACGGTATTTTCCTGACCCACGCCCATATGGGCCATTACACCGGCCTGATGTTCCTGGGCCACGAATCCATGGGCGCCCGGGGCGTGCCGGTTTTTGCCATGCCGCGCATGGCGGCGTATCTGGCCTCCAACGGCCCCTGGAGCCAGCTGGTCAGCTACGGCAACATTGAAATCCATCCGCTGATCGCCAACGGTCCCGCGCTGCTGGAAGGGGGTATTTCCGTGACCCCGCTGCCGGTACCCCATCGCGAGGAGTTCTCCGAGGTGGTGGGGTTCCGGGTAGACACGCCGGGACTGTCTGTGTTGTTCATTCCCGACATCGACAGCTGGGAAGACTGGGATGCCCGGGGCGTGAAGATCGAGGACCGGATCCGATCGGTGGACGTGGCCTACCTGGACGCCACCTTTTTTGACGACAACGAACTGCCGGGCCGGGACATGTCAGGTTTTCCCCACCCCCGAATCCAGGGATCCATGCGCCGCTTTGCCGCGCTTCCCGATGGCGAAAAGGCCAAGATCCGGTTTATCCACCTGAACCACAGCAATCCCGCTCGATTTCCCGATTCGCCCAAGCGGGCCCGTGTGCTGGCCAGCGGATTTCGCATCGCCGAGGAGGGCGAAACCGTCTGCCTGCTGAGTTCAACCGAACCTGCGAGTCCCCAGACCCATGACTGATCCGGTCAAAACCCACTACCGAGCCTGCAACCTGTGTGAAGCCATCTGCGGCCTGGAAATCCGTACCCAGGGTGCCCGGGTGCTGTCCATCCGCGGCGACAAAAACGATCCCATCAGCCGGGGTTTTATCTGCCCCAAGGCCACGGCCCTGGCCGACATCCAGTCGGACCCCGACCGGGTAAGGACACCAGTGCGCAAAGTCGACGGGCAGTGGCAACCCATGGCCTGGGACGATGCCCTGGATCTGGCGGCTGAATCCATCGTCACGGTTCAGCAGCGCCATGGTCAGCACGCCGTTGGCTTTTACGCCGGCAACCCCAGCGTGCACAACTGGGGCAACCTGACCCACGGTATCGCCCTGCGCAAGGCCGTGGGCTCACAAGCCAATTTTTCCGCCACATCCCTGGACCAGCTGCCCCATCACCTGGCCGGCCTGTTGATGTACGGGCACCAGTTTTTTGTGCCCATTCCCGACATCGACCGCACCGAGCTGTTCGTGATTTTCGGCGGCAACCCGCTGGCTTCCAACGGCAGCATGATGACCATGGCGAATGCCCGGGGGAAATTCAAAGACCTGCAGGCCCGGGGCGGGCGGCTGCTGGTATTCGATCCGCGGCGGACCGAAACGGCGGCGGTGGCGGATGAACATCACTTCATCAAACCGGGCACCGACGCCTACCTGCTCGTGGCACTGATCCAGCAGCTGTTTGAACAGCAGTTGCTGCGCATTGATATTCCGGCCGAACACCTCAAGGGGCTGGACCGGGTTGCGGCAGCCGTTGAGCCTTTCACGCCGGAGCTGGCCGAAGCGCGCTGCGGTGTCCCGGCCCCGGTGATTCGCCAGCTTGCCCGGGATCTCAGCGAAACCGACCGGGCCGTGATCTACGGCCGCATGGGTGTGTCGGTGCAGCGCTTCGGTTCCCTTTGCCAGTGGGCCGTCCAGGTCATCAATATCCTGATTGGGGCTTTCGACCGTGAGGGTGGCGCCCTGCTGACCACCCCGGCCCTGGACCCGGTCCAGCCCGGCGCCCGGGGCGCCGGACGCTTCGATCGTTTTCGCAGCCGGGTCCGGGGGCTGCCGGAGTTCGGTGGCGAACTGCCCGCGGTAACCCTGGCCGAGGAAATCCTCACCGAGGGCGAGGGCCAGATCCGCGGTCTGGTCACCATCGCCGGCAATCCCCTGCGCTCCAGCGCAGGCAGCCACCAGCTCACTGAGGCGATCCGGTCGCTGGAGTTTCAGCTGGCCATCGACATCTACATCAACGAAACCACCAGTCACGCCGACCTGATTTTGCCCACGACCACGCCGCTGGAGCACGATCATTACGATATCGCGTTTCTCAAGCTGGCTGTGCGGGATCATGCCCGCTATAACCCACCGGTGTTCGATCCCCCCGAAGGCGTCCTGCACGACTGGGAGATCTTCAATAGTCTGGCCGAACGTATCTGTGCGCTCCACGGGCGGGAATTCCAGCCGCTGCCGGCCCCTGATGTGCTGCTGGGAATGGGTCTGGGCCAGGGACCCTACAACCCGGAGCGTTCCCCGGATGACGCGGTGACCCTGGAGCGGCTGAAGGACTCGCCCCACGGCATCGACCTGGGGCCGCTGAAGCCCGGGGCAGTCCAGCGCCTGTGTACCGAGGACCAGAAGATCGACCTGCTGCCTGATCTGTACCTGCAGGAGCTGCAGCGCCTGGGCGCGGATCGATTTCAGACCGACGACCTGCTGCTGATCGGCCGGCGCCACCTGCGCTGCAACAACTCCTGGCTGCACAACTCCCATCGCCTGACCAAGGGCAAACCGCGCTGGCAGCTGCTGATGCACCCGGATGATCTCCGGCGGCGTGGCCTCAACGACGGTGACGCCGTCACAGTACAATCCAGGGCCGGCAGCGTTACCACCGTGGTGGCGGCCAGCGAGGACATGATGTCCGGCGTGGTCAGCCTGCCCCATGGCTGGGGGCATGACGAGCCGGGCGCGAAGCTGTCCATTGCCGGTCAGCAGAAAGGCGCCAACTGTAATGCGCTGACCGATGATCAGTGGATTGATGCGGCAAGCGGGAACGCGGCCCTGAACGGAGTCCCGGTGAAGGTCACAGCCGCCTGAACGGCGGCTTTTCACTTCGCTGCGCTCGTGGGGAAACGCGCCCTTCGGGCGCTGGGGAACGCTCGCTGCGCGAGCTGGGGAACGGCCGCTGCGCGGCCTGGGGAACGCGGGCTGCGCCCGCTGGGTAAGGCGTTGACGGTGGAAAATTGAGCGGGTCCGCTGCAAGATTCCAGCAGCCTCGAGGGTCCCATAGACCATGAAACATCCAATGAACAAACCCCTGAGCACGCTCATCGCCACCCTCCTGCTCACCCTGGCCTGGGCCGTGGCCCACGCCGCCGAACCTGCCCCAGCCTGGAGCGACACCGACACCACCGGCAAGGACATCGAGTTCCCCGCCGACCTGGACCGCCCGACGCTGCTGCTGTTCTGGGCCACCTGGTGCCCCTACTGCAAGGCGCTGATGCCGCATCTGCAGAGCATCATCGACGAGCATGGCGCTGAGAAAGTCCAGGTGATTGCGGTCAGCGTTTTCGAGGACGAAGGCTCCGAGCCTGGAGCCTACGTGGACAAGCAGGGCTTCCAGTTCCGCGTGATCGAAAACGGTGACCTGTTCGCCGAGGACTACGGCGTCAAGACAACGCCCGCGCTGTTCCTGGTCAGCGCCGAGGGCAATACCCTCTGGAGCCTGGCCGACGCGCGCCAGGCGGAACAGCGGGTGGAAGGCATCAAGAACCACGGCCTGCGCGCCGCCCGGCGGGCGCCGTTCTGGGCGGCGGAGTTGCGCAAGGCTCTGGCGGAAGTCGACTAGCTCGAGACTCCGCTAGAATTCCTGGTATGCGAATGCCAGCTCAGGTCTGGGCCTCTTTTTCAATCCTGCTTCTCGCCGGGTGCGTCATGCCCCCGGAGCGCAACCCTTCAGAGCCCCATTGGCTGGTAACCAGCAGCCACGAGGTGTTGTCCCTGTGGGGTCTCGAGCCCATCGAGCAGGGCACCCTTGGTAAAGATGACCTGGACGTGCGCGTCTGGAGCACCGGCTTTGCCACGCAGGGATTTATTCTGCGGCGGCGACAGGGTATGTGGGAGTTTTTCCACATTTCCAATCAAGACAGTATCAACCGAACCTTTCGGGGCTACGCTGGGGCGCAGATATATCCAAACTGTGACGTGGACTGGCTGCTGGAGCAGCTCGAGCAGGAACGTGTGTTTGAATTGAGGCCGGTGGTCCGAAACAACCGAACGTGCGATGCCGTCACCAATGAATGCATGGATTTTGTCACTGTGGACGGAATGACCTTGATGGTTGAATCCCGCCGGGCCAACACGATCAACCGGGTCTGGTATGACAATCCTCCGGACCATCCGGGTCAGCTCGTCTCGGGAGATCCAGAAGACGAACAGCGAGCCTATCGAATTCTGAGGCTGGTCGACCAGGCGTTGGCGGGTCCCGAAATCGCCATGCTTCCCCATTCACGACCGGTAACGCCACCTCAGATTGTGCTGCTGCGTTATCTCGAAGAATACGTCTACGCGATCAAGGTGGTTAGTGCTGTCTACCAGGGTATTGGCGGAGAACTGGAAATCGAATCCAGGTTGTTCGAGCTGACAGGCGGCCTGAACGGAATCCAGTACGAGGACGTGGAGCTGGACGATCCCGAGACCCGAAAAATCACCTGGACGGGAGTCTTGCGCGACCTGGGTCTCGACGCCCCCCTGGTGCTTGACTACGATCAGGACGGTCGGCTGCGAGTCAGCCTGGAACCCAGGTCGCCGCATTCAGGGTTCGACTGGGAACTGGCCGTCACCGACGCCAGTGAGTTTACCGACCTCACCTTTGAAGACTTCACCAACGGCTATGAAGCCGTCCCCCACGAATACACGCCGGACATTTGCCGCCGCGTCAGCCGATTGACCCCTGCAGCTCAGTCTGAAGACTGATCCAGCTCGTCCAGCCGCGCCGTCAACGCCTCCAGCTTCTCCCGGGTCCGGGCCAGCACGGCTTTCTGGGCGTCAAACTCTTCCCGTGTGACCAGGTCCAGGCGGTCAAACCAGCCCTGGACCACGGCGCGCAGGTTGGATTTGAGGTCGTCGCTGGCGCTGCGCAGCGGCGTGGGCATGAGGTTGTTGAGCTGGTTGGCCAGTTCGTCGATTTTGTCGCCGTCGATCACCGGGGTCATTCCTGATTTGTTTGCTGGTCCCAGTTTAATCGTTTCCCCGGCCTGACTCCCGTTCGGATCGCGCCATGTCCGGGCAGTCTGCTGCATGGTTTTGGTGCAGCCTGCCCGGGCACCGGTCTCTTTTGGTGCGCGCCAAAGGTCCTCCGCGAACCCCTTGTGAATATAACCAATTGTTTTTATTTAAAAATTACTTTTGGCACGGCTCTTGATAGGCAATGCGCACAATTCGATCTATCGACCAATAGTGGAGTGCAACGATGAAATCTAATGTCCGAGGGAGGGTATCGTGGAACAACTAGCTCAACTCAGCTACGCGCTGGACACCTTTTACTTTCTGGTGTGCGGCGCCCTGGTGATGTGGATGGCCGCAGGCTTCTCCATGCTGGAGGCCGGCCTGGTCCGGTCCAAGAACACCACAGAGATTCTGGCCAAGAACATCGGCCTTTATTCCATCGCCTGTACCATGTACCTGCTGTGCGGCTACGCCATCATGTACGGCAGTTCCGACAGCGCTTACATCCCCAACTTCAGCGACCTGATCCTGGGTTCCTCGGATAACGACGTGGCCTCGGTAACGGCGGGTGGCGACGACGCGCCTTACTATTCCGGCCTGTCGGACTTCTTCTTCCAGGTGGTGTTTGTCGCCACAGCCATGTCCATCGTGTCCGGTGCCGTGGCTGAGCGCATGAAGCTTTGGTCCTTCTTCCTGTTCGCCATCGTGCTGACCGGATTGATCTACCCGGTACAGGGGTTCTGGAAATGGGGCGGCGGCTTCCTGGACGCCAACGGTTTCCTGGACTTCGCCGGATCCGGCGTGGTGCATCTGTGTGGCGCTTCGGCGGCCCTGGCGGGGGTGCTGCTGCTTGGCCCGCGTAAGGGCAAGTACACGCCGGAAGGCAGAGTGCAGGCACTTCCCGGCGCCAACCTGCCGCTGGCCACCCTGGGCACCTTTGTGCTGTGGCTGGGCTGGTTCGGCTTCAACGGCGGTTCTCAGCTGAAAGTGGCCGACGTGGAAAACGCCAACGCCGTGGCACTGATTTTCACCAACACCAACGCGGCCGCGGCCGGCGGCGTGATTGCCGCCCTGATCCTGGCCCGACTCTGGTTCGGCAAGGCGGACCTGACCATGATGCTGAACGGTGCGCTGGCCGGACTGGTCGCCATTACGGCTGAGCCGCTGACGCCGTCGCCCCTGGCAGCTACTGCCATTGGCGCCGTTGGCGGGCTGATCGTGGTGGGCTCCATCGTAACGCTGGACAAGCTGAAGATCGATGACCCGGTCGGTGCCATCTCGGTGCACGGCGTGGTCGGCATGTGGGGGCTGCTGGCGGTCCCGCTGACCAACAGCGACGCCAATTTCGGCGCCCAGCTGCTGGGCCTGGTCACCATCTTCGTCTGGACCTTTGTGGTCAGCGGCCTGGTCTGGTTCGTGATCAAGATGATCATGGGCATCCGGGTGGGCGAAGAAGAAGAAATGCAGGGTGTGGACTGGACGGAGTGTGGCCTGGAGGCCTACCCCGAATTCGTTCACTCCGGCGGCAAGTAATCGGAGGACCTGAAGATGAAAATGGTCATGGCTGTAATCAAGCCGTTCAAACTGGATGACGTCCGCGCCGCACTGTCCGACGTGGGAGTGCAGGGCATTACCGTCACCGAGGTGCAGGGTTTCGGGCGCCAGAAAGGGCACACCGAGCTGTATCGAGGCGCCGAGTACGTCGTGGACTTTCTGCCGAAGATCAAACTGGAAATAGCGGTCACGGAAGACCGCGTCGAAGCCGTAGTGGAGGCCGTCAGCCAGGCGGCCAACACCAACAAGATCGGCGACGGCAAGATCTTCGTATACGGGCTCGACAACGTGGTTCGGATTCGAACCGGCGAGCGCGATTCCGAGGCTCTATAGCGACTTGGGCTGTCCCGGGGTGGAACGGGGAACCGCCCCGGGGCAACCCAGGCGCCATTGAAGCCTCACTTTTCCCTCCTGGCGTTGACTATCGACGCCGTGCCTTGACCCGCCGGGATTTCCCGGCGGGTTTTTTTTCTGCGATTCCCGGCTAGCCCATGAGTCATGCAGGGGTCTGCGGAACTCGCCGCGGTTCATCGAATCCAATTTATTAACAACCATAAGCGCTGGCGGCGCGTCTAAGGGAGATAGCGGATCGGTCAAGAATGCAATTCTTGTCGGGCCGCGTGCGGTACAGGAGGTACCGCCATTTTCGATGACAGAAAGTCATTGAAAATGGGAGCCAACGGGAAATCGCATTTTCCGTTGGCGTCGTTGAACAAACCATGGATGGTTTTTTCGACGATTTACGCATGCCGACCAGCGCGCTTTTGCGGATCGGGTCGCATAAAATGGTTTCGCCAGGGCAATGCCGAGTAACTCTGGCGGCGGTCAAACGTCTGTTAGGCAGGACACGCGCTGATATTCAACCAATGAAACTATCAGGGCACTAGGGAGACAGGCAATCCGTTATGGCGGGTGTTTTTACAAGTCTGGTGATGGAGATGCAGCGGCGGAAGGTCTTCCGGGTAACCGCTGCCTATGCCGTGGTGGCCTTCATCATCCTCCAGCTCGGGGAGATCACCTTCGATCCGCTGCAGCTGCCGGACTGGTCCCTGACCGCACTCATCGTGGCTGTGGTGCTGGGTTTCCCGCTGGTGGTGGCGCTGTCCTGGATCTTCGAACTCACTCCCGAAGGCATCCGGCGCGAGAAGGAATCGGCCCACAGCCGGTCCGGACTCAGCTTTATCCTGCTGGCCTCGGTCATCCTGCTTGACGGCGCCCTGGGCTACTACCTCTACCGGGTGTACGCGCCGGGGGTCATGTCGGAGACGGAGCAGGAGTTTGCCCCCCTGGCCGCTACCGGGACCGCTCCTGCCGGCGCTGATGCGCGTCCGCCGGGCTCCATCGCGGTGCTGTCCTTCACCGACCTGTCTCCCAGCCAGGACCAGAACTTTTTTGCCCAGGGTATCGCCGAGGAACTGCGCAGCGTGCTGGGCAAGGTGGAGGGCCTCAGGGTCACCGCCGATACCTCCTATTCGCTGCTGCAGGCTCAGAACCGCACCGTGATGGAACTGGGTCAGCTGCTGAACGTGGCCTGGATTCTCCAGGGCAGCGTGCGCCGTGACGGCGACTCTGTCCGCGTGACGGCCCAGCTGGTCGATGCCACCGACGGTATCCAGAAGTGGGCCGAGCGCTTTGACGGTGAGGTGGTCAACACGCTGGAGATCCAGGACCAGATCGCATCTGAAATTGTGACCCAGATGCTGGGCAGCGCCGAAGGCCTGGTAGATGTCATGGACGACGGCTCCGATATCGCCAGCCTGGCCGCCTACGACACCTACGTGGAGGCCCGCTACCACTGGCGCAAACGCACCCCCCGGGACCTTGAGCGGGCCGTTGAGCTGTTCAAGCAGACCATCGGGCAGGACGCCGCTTACGCCAAAGCCTACGCCGGCCTGGCCAGCAGCTACCTGCTGCAGACCAGCTACGGCAACCTGTCGGTACCCGAAGCGGTGGTCCTGGCTGAACCTGAGATTTACACGGCGTTGAAACTGGACGGGCAGTCTTCCGACGCGTTCGCCTCGCTGGGTCTGATGAACTGGATGCTGGGGCGCAAGGTCCAGGCGGAAGACGCGTTTCGCAGGGCGCTGGAGTTTGATCCGGACAACCTGGACGCGGTGAACTGGCTGGGAGGGGTCATTGGCAGCCAGGGGCGGCTGGGCGAGGAGCGGCTGGTACTCAACCGCGCCCTGGAACTGAATGCGGCGGATCCCCTGGTCAACATCAATATTGCCGGCATCGACTTCAAGCGCGGCGACTATTCGGCCGGCATGGATCGGCTGGATCACCAGCTGACCATCTATCCGGATTCCACGCTGCTGCTGCGGGCCAAGGCTGGATGGAAGGCCGCTTATGGACAATACGAGGAGGCCCACCAGCTGCTGAACCGGGCCTATAACCTGTCGCCCGAGGAGCCGGCAACCCTGGCCATGCTGGCCCACCTCTATCTGCACTGGGGTTCGCTGGACCAGGCCAAACCCCTGGTGGACGCGGCGCTGGCCATTGGCAGCAACAACGTCGAAGTGGACGAGGCCTATACCCGGTTCCTGCTGATGGCCGGACGTAACGACGAACTGAAGTCCCACCTGGGAGCACGGCTGGAGCGGCTGGGTCCCATCGTGGGATCCACCATGGAATCCCTGGCGCCGTATCACTGGCTTGGGCGCATCAGCCTGCAGGAGGGTGAGGCCGACCAGGCGGTTGAATATTTCGGTGCGGTGCTGCAGCGCGACGAAATCCTGGTGCCAGGCTATGCCGCCAATGCATTTACCTGGAGTGCCGCGGCCTACCAGAGCCAGGGAGATTCGGACATGTCGGCCACCCAGGTCAACCGCGCCCGGCAGATGGTGGAACGACTGAAGGTCCAGGGTGTACGGGATCCGGGGCTGACCTACCTGGAGGCTGCCATCTCCGCCCTCAGCGGCAACGCCGACGACGCGATCGGCAAGCTCGGCGCCGCGCTGGAATTCGGCTGGGGCAGCGCGTGGGAAGCCAGCAACGACGCACGCCTGGCGTCCCTCCAGGCCGAACCGCGATTCCAGGGTCTGGTGGATGGCCTGCGACAGCGGTCCGCCACTCAGGTCAGCCGGGTCCTGGCGGCGGGCGGCGGAGAGATTGGCGCCTCTTACTCCTCCTACGCGCGCTGACCCGGTCAGGCCTGCCGGCGAATCTGGCGGATTGGTCACAAAAAGACCACTTCGGTCCTCTATACTCGACCAGCGCGAGTTGTCGGGAACAATCACCATGAAATTGATCTATTCAGCAGCCCTGATTTGTCTGACCGGCATCACCCATGCTGGAGTGATCCCACCATTTGACCTGGAGCGCATCGCCACCGGTTTTTCCCAGCCCCTGGCCCTGCGCCACGCCGGAGACGGCAGTGGCCGGGTATTCGTGGTGGAGCAGGACGGTCGGGTTTACGTGGTTGATGCCACACACCGGGTACTGGAGACCCCGTTCCTCGACCTGAGCGGTGAAACCGGTCTTAACCTGACCAACTCCAGCGGCGAGCAGGGCCTGCTGGGCCTGGCATTCCACCCCCAGTTCGCCAGCAACGGATTCTTCTATGTGAACTACTCCGACCGGACCGGCGGCGACACCGTGATTGCCCGCTATACAGTCGATTCCGGCAACCCCAACATGGCTGACCCGACATCCGGTGTGATCCTGATCGAAATAGACCAGGATGCCGGTAACCACAACGGCGGGGACCTGCACTTCGGTCCGGATGGTTACCTGTATATCGGCATGGGTGACGGCGGTGGCGCGGGCGACCCCAGGGACCGCGCCCAGCAGCCGGATTCCCTGCTGGGCAAAATGCTGCGCCTGGACGTGGACAACCAGGGCACCAATGCCACGTTTGCCTGCGGACCCGCTGCCAACTATGGCATCCCGGACGACAACCCCTTTGACGGAGACGACGGCATTTGCGCCGAAACCTGGGCTTTCGGCCTGAGAAACCCGTACCGGTTCAGTTTTGACGCCAACACCGGCGACATGTTTATCGGCGACGTGGGCCAGGACCGGGTAGAGGAAATCGATTTCCAGCCGGCGGCTTCCGCCGGAGGCGAAAACTACGGCTGGGACTGCCGGGAAGGATCTACGGAATACGGGATATCAGGCGACCGCGACGCACCGTCACCCCTGTGCGACACCGTCGGTCCCCTGGTGGACCCCATCCTCGAGGTGACCCACACCGAGGACGGCTGTTCCATCACCGGCGGCTACCGCTACCGGGGCGGACTGGCCGCCGCCTCCGGTTTGTACTTCTTTGGTGACTTTTGCACCGGCCAGGTTTACGCCGGCGAGGAGTTGGGCGTCGACAACTGGAGCAACAACCCCGTCCCGGGGCCTTACCGGGACGAAAATGGAAACTCCGTGAGCTTCGGCGGCAGCCTGACCGGATTCGGCGAAGATGAGCAGAAGAACCTTTACATCATCAATCGCGGTGGCACGGTGTATCGATTTGGGGAGCTGGTTTCGGCGGATGGATTTGAATAAAGCTTGATCCCCAAGCCTGCCACTTCCATGTGCAGCTTGGGGTGGTGATTGGAAAATGCGATTTCCCAATCACCCACGGCCTTCGGCCGTTGGCACATCCCTGTGCCAAAGCATATCCGCAAGACGGGACATCCTGTCCCGCTCGCGGGCGCTACGCAAAAACGCGGTTTTGCTTCGCTTGCGGCCGAAGGCCGAGAGGGAATCGGAAACAGCGTTTTTGATTCCCGGCCGCGAGCGGTCCATGGATGGACCGTCTTGCGGTTGAAAGAACGCTAGCGTTCTTTCAACACCAAAACTTGAAATCCCCCATCCTGCAGCCGCCGCTTCAGCGCGTCCATCTCCCGGACACTCTCGATGGGTCCCACCCGCACCCGGTGCCAGGTGGCCTGGTTGACTTCGACGCTGGCCACCTGGGCAACGATGCCCAGGAACGCGAGCTCAGCCTTGGTGCGTTCCGCGTCGTCGGGATTGCGGAAGGATCCCACCTGCAGCACGTAGGGTCCCTCGCGCTCGGATTCCCGGCGCTGCACGCGCTGCTCGATTTCCTGGTCGGGGATGACCACTTCCATCTCCGGCAGCACGGTATAGAAGTCGTAATCGGTTTCGGGGGATTCAGGCTGTGCCAGTTCGGCCAGCTCACCCTCGTCGCCCTGGGTTTCCACCCGGGGCTGGGGCAGGTCCCGGGGAGGCTGGGAGCGGAAGATGCCGGCGGTCATGAGGAAAACTGCCAGGGCACCGCCCATAGCCATCCCCAGCAGCATCCAGACCCAGCCGGGCACTGCACCCACGTCCTGGTCACGGACGGCCTGTCTGCCGGTTTTCCTGCGGGCGGCTGCCATCAGCCTACATGCTGTCCGGCGCGGAAACGCCCAGCAGCTTCAGGCCGTTGGCCAGCACCTGCCCCACAGCCTGGCTCAGGTTCAGGCGCGCGTTGCGCAGGTCTTCGTCGTCCACCAGGACCTGGTGGGCGTTGTAGTAGGAATGAAAATCCTGGGCCAGGTCTCGCAGGTAATGAGCCATCAGGTGCGGCGCCCGTTTGCGGGCCGCAGCCGAGATAACCTCGGGGTACTGGGCCAGGGAACGCATGACGGTGTTTTCGTGGGGCTCGGTGAGTCGCTCCAGGGCGGCCGCACCAATAGCCGAATTGTGGGAGTACCCCTTGTCGTCCAGCTTGCGGAACATGCTGGCCACCCGTGCATGGGCATACTGGATGTAATACACCGGGTTGTCCTGGGACTGGGATTTGGCCAGGTCCAGATCAAAATCCAGGTGCTGATCGTGGCTGCGCATGACATAAAAGAAGCGCGCAGCGTCGGTGCCCACTTCCTCGCGCAGCTCGCGCAGGGTCACGAACTTGCCGGAACGGGTGGACATCTGAACCTTTTCGCCGTGCCGGTACAGGTGGGCAAACTGGACCAGGGGAATTTCCAGCATCTCCGGGTCTTTGCCCAGTCCGGAAGCGGCGGCGCGCAGCCGTGCCACGTAACCGTGATGGTCGGCGCCCAGCACGTAAATGGTCCGGTCGAACCCGCGTTCCACCTTGTTCAAAAAGTAGGCGATATCCGAGGCGAAGTAAGTGGTTCGGCCGTCTTCCCGGATGACCACCCGGTCTTTCTCATCGCCAAACTCCGTGGCGCGCAGCCACTGGGCGCCGTCTTTTTCGTACAGATGGCTCTGCTCCCGCAGCTGATCCAGCGCCCGCTGAACCGAGCCGCTGCTGGCCAGCTCCCTTTCGGAGAACCAGTTGTCATAAACGACGTTGAAGCGGGCCAGGTCTTCCCGGATGTCGTCCACCATGGCGTTCAGGGCCGCTTCGTAGCAAACCCCGTACTGCTCGTCTCCCAAGGCCTGCTTTGCGCGCAGCACCAGGGCATCGATATGCACTTCACGCTGGTCCTTGGCCTCGGGATCGTCGCCGATGCCGTCCTCGGGCAGGCCGTCGCTGACCTCCTGGGCCGAGCGGCGCAGATCGTCACCGTGATCCTGGCGGACTGTGCGGGCCACGTCGTAGATGTAGTCACCCTGATAGCCGTTGGCAGGAAACGCCACCTGAGTGCCGCCCAGCTCCAGGTAGCGCAGCCACACGCTGGTGGCCAGGATATCCATCTGCCGGCCCGCGTCATTGACGTAGTATTCCCGCTGCACGTGATATCCCGCGGCCTCGAGTATGTTGCTGAGGGTAGCCCCGTAGGCAGCGCCACGGCCGTGGCCCACGTGCAGGGGCCCGGTCGGGTTGGCGGATACAAACTCCACCTGGACCCGCGTCCCGTTGCCGTCGTAACCCTGGCCGTAGTCGTCACCCTGGGCCAGGATCTGGGTGATCACCGACTGCAGGGAATGCTGGGTCAGATAGAAGTTGATAAAGCCGGGGCCGGCCAGCTCCACCTTTTCCACGTTTTTATTGGACAGCAGACGGTCAATGATCTCTTCGGCGATCTCACGCGGGGCACGCCGCGCTGGCTTGGCCAGGGTCAAGGCTACATTGGATGCAAAATCACCGTGTTCAATGGAACGGGTGCGCTCAACCACCACCTCGGGCTCCAGCTCCTTGGGCAGGCTGCCTTCCCGCTGCATATCCAGCAGCGCCTGGGTGATCAATTCCTGAATCAGTTTGCGCACGATGAAGTCCGTTGTTTTGGCTCGGCCCCGATCAGCGGGGTCCGAACAGGGGATGGGCTATGGGCAGGTAGTGGTCTATCAGAAGAAACAGAAACAGGGCGCCAAGGTACCACACCGAGTAGGAGAATACGCGCATGGCCAGCTGTTCCTCGTCGCTGTTCAGCAACCTCACTGCGTAGTACAGGAAACCGCCACCCAGCACCAGGGCACCCAGGAGGTAAAACAGGCCGCTCATGCCGATGAGGTAGGGAAACAGAGTCACCAGTACCAGCAGCAGGGTGTAGAACAGGATCTGCCAGCGGGTAAATGGCACCCCGTGGGTCACCGGCAGCATGGGTATGCCCACCGCCGCGTAATCATGGCGCCGGTAGATGGCCAGGGCCCAGAAATGGGGCGGCGTCCAGACAAAAATGATCAGGAACAGGATGAAGGCCTGGGGATCCAGCTGACCCGTCACCGCGACCCAGCCCAGCAAGGGCGGCGCCGCCCCGGCCGCGCCGCCGATCACGATGTTCTGCGGCGTGGCCCGCTTCAGGTAGACGGTATAGATGATGGCGTAGCCGATCAGGGACACTCCGGTCAGGACGGCGGTGAGCGGGTTAACCCACAGGTAGAGCAGCGCCAGGCCCAGTACGCCCAGGACCACCGCGAACACCAGCACCTGGCGGGTCGACAGCTGTCCGGTGGGCAGGGGACGGTGGCGGGTCCGGACCATTTCGGCATCGGCCTTGCGATCCAGCAGGTGATTGACCGCCGCCGCCGAAGCCGAGGCCAGCCCTATGCCTGCGCTGGCAATCAGCAGCAGCGGCAGCGGCACCAGACCGGGTGAAGCCAGGAACATGCCCACCATGGCGGTGAACACGATCATCGCCACCACCTTGGGCTTGCACAGTTCCAGGTACTGAGCCGCTACGCCGTTCACGTCAGAGTCCGGTGTGCTTCCGGTTGCTCCACAGCAGACCGACCATGACCATCACCAGCAGGGCAGCTCCCCCGTTATGGCCCACGGCCACGGGCAGCGGCAGGTTTTTGACGATGTTCATGATGCCAAGGGTCAACTGCACAGCCAGCGCGCCCAGAAGCATAGCGGCACCCGTGGGCTGGCGTCGAATCCACAGCACCGCGCTGATCAGCAGCAGGGCCAGGGTCAGCACCACGGCGCCCACCCGGTGGGTGTAGTGGATCGCCAGGCGCGACTCGTAATCCAGCACCCCACCTTCATAGTCGACGCCGATTTCCCGCAGGATGGTGAAGCCTTCCTGGTAGTTCATCCCCGGCGGCACCCAGACGCCCGCGCAGGTTGGAAAGTCAGGACAGATCAGGGCCGAGTAGTTGGTGCTGGTCCAGCCCCCCAGGAAGATCTGTCCAGCCAGCAGGAAAAATCCCAGCCACAGCCAGCCACTGGCCCGGCCCACGGCCGCAACGGTCCTCGACCCGAGTGACAGGGCCAGCCAGGTCAACAGCGCCAGGGTTGTCATGCCCCCCAGCAGGTGCGCAGTGACCACGGCAGGTTTCAGCTTCAAGGTGACGGTCCACATACCGAATACGGCCTGCATCACGATCACGGCCACGATGACCCAGGGCAGCAGCCTGGGCAGAGAGTTGTCCCGGGTCCGGCCCCTGGCGCTGCCTATGGCCAAAGCCAGGGTCAGAAGCATTACGGCACCCGCCAGGTAACGATGGGCCATCTCCCGCCACGCTTTGCCGGCCTCCACCGGCCGCTCAGGGAACGCCTGATTAGCCTGAGTCACCTCTTCCGCGGTATTCGGCCAGGTGAGCTTGCCGTAGCAGCCGGGCCAGTCCGGACAGCCCAGGCCAGCGTGGGTCAAACGCACGTAGGCGCCCAGCACCACCAGGCAGAAAGTCAGGACAACGGTGATCCATGCCAGCTTCTGTAATGTCGATCGGTTCATTCGCCCTCCATGGGATTGAACTTGCTGTATTTGACCAGTCGATCCAGGTCTTTGCGCAGCCCGGTCGCGTCCAGCGGCACGGGATAAGCCATCATCAGGTTGCCCAGCGGGTCAACCAGGAATACGGGGTAATCGCTGAGTTGCCGCCCCGACAGCGCCCTGGCCATGCCGCCGTTGACGTCCGCCTGCCAGATCAGCCCGTCAGGCAGCGGGTCTATCGGCGCGTCCGGTGACACCAGCAGGACCGCCACATCGTCCATGTCGTGGCCCAGGGTCTGGCGCACCCGCAGCAGCTCGTCCAGCTGATCCCGACACGGCTGGGCGCAATCGCCTGTCTGCCGCGAAAGGATGGTCCAGCGGTCAAATGCGTTTTGCAGTCCCGACACCTCGTTCAGGACCAGCACTGGCGAAACCAGCTCACCATTGTTGCGGGTGGCGCCGGGCGCCCAGTCACTCCAGCGGCTGTTGAGAAAAAGCGCGACGACGATGGGCGCCAGGAACAATCCAAACAGCAGCAACAGGGTCAACCTGCCGCGATTGGGTTGGACGTTGCCGTCTCCGGCCGGATTGCTTGGAGATCGAGAATTCATTGTTTCAAACGGCGCCAGGTCAATAACAGGGTAACCACGACCACAGCCGCGGCCAGGCTGAACCACTGCAGCGCATAGCCGCGGTGTTTGTCCGGCCCCATCACCCGGGGTCGCCATTCACGGCGCAGCGACGCTTCCTCGGGTCTTGTGGCCAACAAGATCTGGGGCGCCAGCTCTTTTTTCAATGCCTGCTGCAGCCGGGCCGGGTCAATATAGGGCACCAGCGGGTATTCACCGCTCCCGTAGTCCACTTCTCCCAGCTGGAACCCCGGTCTCGGCAGGTTGGTGAGCACACCCTCGAGTTCCACCGTCCCCGAGGGTTCCGGCGGCACGCTGGGCAGGGTCCTCCGGTCCCGGGCCAGGGGTGTCCAGCCACGATTGACCAGCAGGACGGGCCCCCCGGCCGCCGGTTGAAACAGGCTGATCACGTGAGCACCGACCTGGCCGTCGAGCTGCTGGTTGTCCAGCAGTAGGCCCTGGTCCTGGTATTGCCCGCTGAGGCGCACCCGGCTGTAGCGCGGTTGCGGCTGATAACGCCCCAATTCCGCGGCTGCGCGCTCGATCCCCTGGTCGAAGTCGGCATACAGGGACTCCTTTTCCGCGGCCCGGTTCATCTGCCATTGCCCCAGGCTGACGAACAGACCGGTAAAGGCCACCGCCGTGGCCAGTGGAATCACGGTTCGCCACAGGACCTTCACGAGCCACCCGTATATACTTTGCGGCCTCTGATCCCGGGGACCCGGTGAGACCTGACCATGTGGACCAAGTACGTCATTGTTGGCCTGTTGCTGTTTATCGTGTTCAACCTGGGCATGGGCATGTTTTACATGCTCAAGGACGGCAGCCGCAGTGACCGTACCTTCAAGGCCCTGGCCATGCGGATCACCATGTCTGTAGTGCTGTTCGGGCTGCTGATCCTGGGCATGGCCACCGGCCTGATCAAGCCCCACCAGAATCCACTGGGCGTCAAGCCACCCAGCGAGCAGTCATCAGGCGCTCCCTGATTCGAGCCGCCTAGACGACAACGCCCCGATAACCGGGGCGCTGATGATTATTGTTAGGCTGGGGTCTACAGGATGTAGACAAACACAAACAGGCCCAGCCAGACCACGTCCACGAAGTGCCAGTACCAGGCCACGGCCTCGAAGCCGAAGTGGTGCTGCGGTGTGAAGTGCCCGCGCAGGCAGCGCCCCAGAATGACCAGCAGCATGATGGCACCCAGGGTCACGTGCAGGCCGTGGAAGCCGGTCAGCATGAAAAAGGTGGAGCCGTAGATGCCGCTGGTCAGCTTCAGGTTCAAGTCCTGGTAGGCGTGCACGTATTCCCAGCTCTGCAGGCCCACGAACAAAAATCCAAGCGCCACGGTGGCCGCCAGCCACACCACCAGCGCGCGACGGTTTTCGTGGCGCAGCGCGTGGTGGGCCAGGGTGACGGTCACGCCCGAGCTCAGCAGAATCAGGGTGTTGATCAGCGGCAGCCCGAATGCCGGGATCAAGGCGAACTCGCCGCCGATGGCTTCAGGTCCGTTGGTGGGCCAGGCGGCTTCAAAGGTGGGCCACAGGAACTGCTGGGTAGCCAGGCCCGTGCCGTCGCCACCCAGCCACGGGATCACAAATTGCCGTGCGTAAAACAGGGCGCCGAAGAATGCGGCAAAAAACATCACCTCGCTGGCAATGAACCAGATCATTCCCATGCGGAAAGACACGTCCACCTGATCGCTGTACGTGCCTTGTTCGCTCTCGCGAATCACGGTGCCGAACCAGCCCCACATCATGAACAGGACGATGGCCAGCCCACCCAGCATCATGATGAGCCAGAAATCGCCGTTGCCGTTCATGAAGTTGGCGGCGGATGCGGTCAACGTCGCCAGGCCAATGGAACCCACGATGGGCCATCGTGTGCCGTGCGGGATGTAATAACCCCCGTCTGCGTGTGCCATTTTTTTATCCCCTAGGAACGATCGGCTTTCGCCAGCGTCCCGCTTTCCTCGTCATATTTATAGAATCGGTACGACAGTGTCAGCACCTTGGTGTTTTTTGGTAAAGCCGGGTCAATGACAAATCGAACCGGCATTTCCTGGCTTTCGCCAGCCTCCAGCCGCTGCTGGGTAAAACAAAAGCACTCGGTCTTGGCGAAATAGATGGAGGCCTGGGCGGGGGCAACGCTGGGCACCGCGTGGCCGATTACCGCCTCGCTGGACTGGTTTTGGGCCAGGTACAGGGTTTCGGAAACCTCACCCACCTTGACCTTCATGAACTTCTCGCTGGGGCCAAATTCCCAGGGCAGCCCCCGATCCACGGCGGCATCAAAGTGAACCGTGACCCAGCGTTCTTCATCGGTCGGTTCGAACTGGACCTCGCTGGCGGACACCCGGCCGTTGTCGATCAGGCGGATTCCGGTGACCTCACAAAAGATGTCGTACAGCGGCACCAGGGCAAAGCCGAAGCCGAACATCCCCAGAGCCACACCGGCCAGGGTCAGTAACAGGCGCCGGCCCTGGGGCCGGGTTTTCTTTTGGTCGCTGGTTTCGCTCATTGGGTGCCAAACACGCCCGACATGATGAACATCAGGTACAGCAGCACTGCTGACACGGCCAGTCCTATGGCCGTGCGGCGCGCGGCCGTCCGGCGGCGCGCCTCGTCCTGATCGTCAATGTTGCGTTGATCCGTCATTGGTTTAATGGGCCACGTCCCCGTGGGCCACGTCTTCGTCACGGAAGTCCGGCGCTTCATCGAAGGTGTGGTAAGGCGCCGGCGTCGCCACCGTCCACTCCAGCCCCTTGGCGCCTTCCCAGACGCGGTCGGGCAGCTGCTCGGTGCGTTTGCCAAAGCTGGCCTTCAGCACGATGTACAGGAAGATCAGCTGGGTCAGGCCAAAGGCAAAGCCACCGATGGACGACCACATATTGAACTCGGCGAACTGTACGGAGTAGTCCGGGATCCGGCGCGGCATGCCGGCCAGCCCCAGGAAGTGCTGGGGGAAGAACAGCAGGTTGACGGTGACCACCGACAGCCAGAAATGCCACTTGCCGAGGGTTTCCGAATACATGTTACCGGTCCACTTGGGCAGCCAGTAATAAGCAGCCGCCATGATGGAGAACACGGCGCCGGTCACCAGGACGTAGTGGAAGTGAGCCACGACAAAGTAGGTGTCGTGGTACTGGAAATCCGCCGGGACGATGGCGAGCATCAGGCCGGAGAACCCACCGATGGTGAACAGGATGACAAACCCCACGGCAAACAGCATGGGTGTCTCGAAGGTCATCGAGCCTTTCCACATGGTGGCGACCCAGTTAAACACCTTCACCCCGGTAGGCACCGCGATCACCATGGTGGCGTACATGAAAAACAGCTCACCACCCAGCGGCATGCCGGTAGTGAACATATGGTGCGCCCACACGATGAAAGAAAGGAAGGCGATGGAGGCCGTGGCGTACACCATGGACACGTAGCCGAACAGGGGCTTGCGGGCGAATGTCGGGATGATTTCCGACACGATGCCGAAGGCCGGCAGGATCATGATGTAGACCTCGGGGTGCCCGAAGAACCAGAAAATATGCTGGAACATCACCGGGTCGCCGCCACCGGCCGCATTGAAGAAGCTGGTGCCGAAATAGCGGTCGGTCAGCAGCATGGTCACGGCGCCAGCCAGTACCGGCATCACCATGATCAGCAGGAAAGCCGTGATCAGCCAGGTCCAGACGAACAGCGGCATGCGCAGCAGGTTCATCTTCGGCGCCCGCATGTTCAGGATGGTGGCCACGATGTTGATGGCCCCCATAATGGACGACAGTCCCATCAGGTGAATGGCAAAGATCACGAAGGCAAAGCTGTCGCCCCCCTGCAGGGATAGCGGCGGGTAAAGTGTCCAGCCGGCCGCCGGTCCCCCGGACTCCATGAACAGCGTGGACAGCAGCATGGCGAAGGCGAACGGCAGGATCCAGAAGCTCCAGTTGTTCATTCGCGGCAGGGCCATGTCCGGCGCCCCCACCATCATGGGGACCAGCCAGTTGGCCAGGCCCACGAAAGCCGGCATTACGGCCCCGAAAATCATGACCAGCGCGTGCATGGTGGTCATCTGGTTGAAGAAGTCGGGTTCGACCACCTGCAGGCCCGGCTGGAACAGCTCAGCCCGAATGACCAGCGCCATGGCTCCGCCGACGAAAAACATCGCCAGCGAAAACAGCAGGTACAGCGTGCCGATATCCTTATGGTTGGTGGTGAACACCCACCGGCTCAGCCCCTTGGCCGGCCCGTGGTCGTGATGGTCATCCTGGTCGTGATGGGTCGTTTCTGCTGTGCTCATCGCTATCTTCCTTGCTGTCAGCCGCGCTTGGCTGCCCGAACATCCCGGGGTTGAATCGTGTCGCTGGCCTTGTTGCCCCACGCGCTGCGCGTGTAGGTCAGGGCTGCAGCAATGTCGGCCTCATTGAGAGTGTCACCGAAGGCCTGCATGGCGGTGCCGGGACGGCCGTTGACCACCACGTCGATGTGATCCTCGGTCGGGCCATTGGCTACCGGGCTGCCGGCCAGAGCCGGAAATGCAGGGGCCAGTCCCTGGCCGTTCAGCTGGTGGCAGGCTGCACACTGGGCCTCGTAGACCGCCTGACCGTGGGCTACCAGTTCTTCCTGGCTCCAGTCACGCTCGACGTTCTGTTCAGCAACCAGCTGCTCCTGCTTCTGTTCATCCACCCAGGCCTGGTAAGCGGGGCGGCTGACGGCTTCGACCACGATAGGCATGAAGCCGTGGTCCTTGCCGCACAACTCGGCACACTGGCCCCGGTAGATGCCGGGTTCCTTGATTTCTACCCAGGCCTCGTTGACGAAACCGGGGATGGCGTCACGCTTCCAGCCAAAATCCGGCACCCACCAGGCGTGGATCACGTCGTCGGCGGTGATCAGGAAACGGACCTTGGTGTTGATGGGCAGCACCACGCGGTTATCCACGTTGAGCAGGTAGTCGTCCACCGTGGCGGGATCAATTCCCGAGTTCAGCTGCCGCGCGCTGTTGCTGGCCGAATCCAGGTTGCTGAGGAAGCTGACGTCGTCTTCGATGTAGTCGTACTTCCACTTCCACTGGTAGCCGGTGATTTTCACGGTCATGTCCGAATCACCGGTCTGGTGCATGTACACCAGCGTGTTGGTGGCCGGGATGGCCATACCCACCAGGATCAGGATCGGGATGACGGTCCAGACAATCTCTGCCTTGGTGCTGTGGCTGAATTGAGCCGGCTCGTGGCCGCGGGACTTGCGGTGCAGGTACATGGACACGAACATGGCGCCAAACACCAGCACGCCGATGACCACGCAGATCCACAGGATCAGCATATGCAGTCCGTAGACACGCTCGGAAAACTCGCTGACCCCCTGGGTCAGATTGAGCGCGTAGTCGGCCCATGCCGGCGCTGCCATCAGCGTCAGCAGTGCCAGCGTCGCGGCCCGATGAAATAAACCGCCCAGGCTGCGTCGCTGGACTCCTTTCGAATTCGTCATCCTTACCACCCTTGATTGATGTGCCCGTTCAGCGGCTACCGGTTTCTCACCAACCGGCGCAACTCGCCGAACAACGTCGTCCTTTCGTTTTCATTTAAAAATCGACCCACCTCGACTTCCCGCCCATGGGAGGACAGGGTCAGTCGGCGCGGGTCACTGGCGTAGCGCCCGGGCTTGAGCTCTACGCGCAACCAGTACCTTTGAAAGTCCGTTACGGTACTGGATCCCGATCCGCCAGCGGTCACTGCCACCCGGTCAGGCCCAACATCGATCAGCTCGAACTGGTCACTGCGCCGCAGCACGTAGATCATGCAGGCGGTAAACGCCAGCAGTTCGGCGCCGGCCAGCGGCAGCGGTACCCACAGCCCCTGCAGGGCAAAGAACCCCGAGGCCAGCAGTGCGCCCGAAGACACCAGACCGACGGTCAGACACAACCCTCGCCGGCTCAAGGACCGGTTGGGGCGCACCTGAATGCGGCAGGTCTCCGTTTCACTGCTTTGAACTTCTACCATCTTTAATCGGGGCCTGATTGGGCCGTCCAGTTGGCTCGCCCGCGAATATCCGGGGATTCTAAACGGTGCCTTTTGGGGTAGCAAGACAGAAAACGCTCCACCTGGAGGCCCGCAGGAGTACAATCGGCGCGCCCCTGAAGATGTTATTGCTGATTGGCCATGTCCCAGATCTCTTCCGATGATGTCGCAGCTGAAGCCGGTCTGAGCGCCGCTCCCGGACCGGCGCCCAGTGACGCGGTAATGTTCAAGTCCGGTCCCGAGTCCAGGGACAGGGTGCCTTCAGACCTTGCCCAGGCCTACCTGGCCGACGAGGACACTCACGTCAACCGACTGCTGGAAAGCCTCCAGCTGGACGCGGACACCGAGCAGTCCATTACCGGTCTGGCCACGTCTCTGGTCACCCGGGTACGGGCCTCACAGTCCGAGCCCGACGCGGTAGATGCCTTCATGCAGCAGTACGACCTGTCTTCCGAGGAAGGCGTGCTGCTGATGTGCCTGGCCGAGGCGCTGCTGCGGGTGCCCGATTCCGACACCGCCGATCGATTGATTGCCGACAAGATCGGCTCAGCGGACTGGGAATCTCACCTGGGAAAAAGCCGCTCACTGTTCGTCAACGCCTCCACCTGGGGACTGATGCTGACGGGCAAGATGGTGCGAGTGCCTGATACCGCTCAGCGCGACCTGATGGACTCGCTGCGTGGACTGGTGACCCGCAGCGGCGAACCGGTGATCCGCAACGCGGTGCGCCAGGCCATGCGCATCATTGGTCATCAATATGTCATGGGGCGGACCATTAAGGAGGCAGTGAAACGTTCCCGCCAGGGGGACAACAAGGCCTACCGCTACTCCTTCGACATGCTGGGAGAGGCGGCCCTGACCGCGGCCGACGCCGACCGTTACTACGAGAGTTACGCCGCAGCCATCGGCACCCTGGGCCAGGACGGCCCCTATCCCGACCTGTTCGCTGCGCCCAGCATCTCGGTCAAGCTCTCCGCCCTGCATCCCCGCTACGAGATCTTTCAGAAGGAGCGTGTGATGCAGCAGATGGCGCCCCGGGTAGCCAAACTGGCCCGGCTGGCGCGACAGGCCGGCGTGGCCATGACCATCGATGCCGAGGAAGCCGATCGGCTGCAGCTGTCTCTGGACCTGATGCAGCAGGTGTTTGCAGATCCGGGGCTGGCCGGTTGGGACGGTCTGGGACTGGTGGTGCAGGCTTACCAGAAGCGGGCGCCCTTCGTTATCGACTGGCTGTACCAGCTGGGCCAGTCCAGCGGTCGGCGGCTGCCCATCCGGCTGGTCAAGGGCGCCTACTGGGATACCGAGATCAAGCACGCCCAGGAGCAGGGACTTCCCGGCTATCCGGTGTTCACCCGCAAACTCAACACCGACCTGTCCTACCTGGCCTGTGCGCAGACGCTGCTGCAGCGCCGCGACGTGTTTTATCCGCAGTTTGCCACCCACAACGCCCACAGCCTGGCGGCGGTGTACCACCTGGCAGGGGACGACAAGGGCTTCGAGTTTCAGCGGCTGCACGGCATGGGGGAAGAGCTTTATGCCGAGGTGGTCGGCGCTGATAAGCTGGATATGCCCTGCCGGGTATACGCCCCGGTGGGCAGCCATGAGGATCTGCTGCCCTACCTGGTCCGGCGGCTGCTGGAAAACGGCGCCAACACCTCCTTCGTCAACCGTATCGTGGACGCCAAGCTTCCCGTGGCGGACATTGTTGCAGACCCGGTGGTCCTGGCCCGGGGTCTGGAGAGCAAGGCGCACCCCAGGATCCCGGCGCCCCGGGACCTGTTCGGCGGTACCCGCCTGAGCGGCGCCGGCATCAACCTGGCCGACGAATACCGGGCCCATGAGCTGGCGGCGGAAATGGCTCGCCACCCGGCCGGCCAGTGGTCCGCAGCGCCGCTGGTGCCCGGCAGTACCGTCGGTGGGGATGCCCGACCGGTACAAAACCCGGCGGACAATACCCGGGTCATCGGCCAGTGGCGGCCGGCAAGCCGGGAAACCGTGGAGCTGGCGCTGGCCAATGCCACCGCAGCCCAGCCCGGCTGGAACCGGGTATCCGTGGACCAGCGGGCGAGCTGCCTGGAGCGTGCCGCTGACGCCATGGAGCAGCGGCAGGCCGAACTCATGAGCCTGCTGCTGCGGGAGGCCGGCAAGACCGCCGGCGACGCGGTGGCGGAAATTCGCGAAGCGGTGGATTTCTGCCGCTACTACGCAGCCGCGGCCCGACAGGCCTTTGCGCCGGTGGCGCTGCCCGGGCCCACCGGGGAATCCAACGAATTGCGGCTGCACGGCCGCGGCGTGTTCGTCTGCATCAGCCCGTGGAACTTCCCCCTGGCCATTTTCACCGGCCAGGTGGTGGCAGCCCTGGTCACCGGAAACACGGTCCTGGCCAAGCCGGCGGAGCAGACCAACCTGGTGGCCGCTGCGGCCTGTGACATCCTCCATGCCGCGGGCATTCCCCCGGAGGTGCTGCAGCTGCTGCCGGGGGAAGGTGCCAGCGTAGGCGCCCAGCTCACCGGCGATCCCCGGGTGGCCGGCGTTGCCTTCACCGGATCCACCGAAACCGCCCGACTGATCAGCCAGTCCCTGTCCCGGCGGGATGGGCCCCTGGCGACCCTGATCGCGGAGACCGGCGGGCAGAACGTGATGCTGGCCGACAGCTCGGCGCTGCCGGAGCAGCTGGTGGGAGACGTTGTCGCCTCCGCCTTCCTCAGCGCCGGCCAGCGATGCTCGGCCCTGCGCGTTCTGATGGTGCAGCGGGACGTGGCCGACAAGGTGCTGACCATGCTTGAGGGGGCCATGGCGCAGTTGCAGGTCGGGGATCCGGCTTTACTGTCCACCGACGTGGGGCCGGTCATCGACGCCGGTGCCCGGCAAGTGCTGCTTGAGCACTGCCGGCGCATGGACAGCGAAGCCCGGCTGATCGGGCGCTCCCCTTTGCCGGAATGGGCCGAGCAGGGCCATTTCGTGGCGCCGGTGGCCTACGAAATCAACTCGCTGGACCAGCTGGAGCGCGAGGTGTTTGGACCGGTGCTGCACGTGCTGCGCTACCGGGCCCGGGACCTGGACCAGGTCGTGGACGCGGTCAACGCCACCGGCTACGGGCTGACCCTGGGCATACACAGCCGCATCGAGTCCACCGTGGAGCGAATCCGCCAGCGTTCCCGGGTGGGTAACCTCTACGTCAATCGCAACATGGTGGGCGCGGTGGTTGGCGTGCAGCCTTTCGGCGGCGAGGGGCTGTCGGGAACAGGGCCCAAGGCCGGTGGCCCGCACTACCTGCATCGCTTCTGCACCGAGCGGACGGTCACGGTCAACACCGCTGCGGTGGGCGGCAACGCGAGCCTGCTGGCCATGGAACCAGCGCGCAGCTGACGGTTCTGAACCAGGGCAAGGCAACAGTTTTTTGATGGTATGTATCAGCAGTATTTCGGCCTCAGCGACCCGCCGTTTTCCATAACGCCGGACCCCCGCTTCGTTTACCTCAGCGAGCGGCACGAAGACGCCCTGGCCCACCTGCGTTATGGTCTCACCCAGGGCGGAGGGGGAGGCTTCGTCCAGCTCACCGGGGAGGTCGGCACCGGCAAGACGACCCTGTGCCGATGCCTGCTGGAGGACCTTCCCGACCACGCCCGGGCGGCGCTGATCCTGAATCCGCGACTGGATCCACTGGAGTTGCTGTGGTCCATCTGTGAAGAGCTCAAGGTATCGATTCACGGCGCCCGGGCCAGCTCCAAGAAGCTCATTGACCGGCTCAATCGCTATCTGCTGAAGGCCCACGGTGAAGGCCTGACCGTGGTCCTGATCATTGACGAGGCCCAGAACCTGAGCCCCGACGCCCTGGAGCAGGTGCGCCTGCTCACCAACCTGGAAACACCCACCCAGAAGCTGCTTCAGATCATCCTGCTGGGTCAGCCGGAGCTGCGCGACCTGCTGCGCCGGCCCGATTTGCGTCAGCTGTCCCAGCGCATCACGGCCCGCTACCACCTGACGCCGCTGGCTGCTGACGAAACCCGGGCCTACGTAGAGCACCGGCTGAGGGTGGCCGGCGCCGTTGAACCCCTGTTCAATGGGGCCGGGTACCGGGCCCTGCACCGCTATTCCGACGGCATCCCGCGGCTGATCAACATCCTGGCCGAACGCTCACTGATCGCGGCCTACGCCCGGGGCAGCCGGCGCGCGGGTGCGGCGCTGGTACGCCAGGCGGCCGACGAGGTGCTGGACCAGGGGCATGCACCGGCGCGGTGGCGCTACTGGCCCGGACTGGCCGCCGCCGCGCTGATGCTGGCAACGCTGGCCACTGGGTGGTACTTCCGGCCCGCACCGCCGGCCGCACCCCGGGTGGTGGAGCAGCTCAGCATCGCGCCCGACCCGGGTCCGGCACCGGCAACCCCGGTGCCCGGCGGGGATTTTCAACAGGCCTGGGATCAACTGATGGACCTGCACGGACACACAGCGGAACCCCGCGCCGGTTCCAGCTGCCCCCAGGCCATGGCGCCCGGCGTTCACTGCAGCCAGGGCCGCGCCAGCCTGGCACTGCTGCAGACCCTGGGCCGCCCCGTGATTGTCGAGGTAAGTACAGGCGAAACCCGCTACGGTGTCGTGCAGGTTTCAGAATCCGGCGTGACCCTGCACGCCGCCGAGGGGCCTCGCCAGATCTCGCGCAGCGCCCTGGAGCGGGTGTGGGAAGGCCGCTACTGGGACGTCTGGTCGGTGCCGGCCTACGTTCCCGACACCCTGCGGGAAGGTGACCGCGGTCCCGGCGTGTTGTGGATCAAGGCCGCCGCCGCGCGGGCGCAACCGGCTTACGGCGCCAGCGTGGACGACCCGTATTTTGGACCCGCACTGCGGACCTGGGCCCTGGAGTACCAGCGGTCCTCGGGCCTGACCGAGGATGGGCTGATTGGCCGCGACACGCTGCAGCGGCTGAGCCGCCTGGCGCCGCTGGCCGACACTGGGGCCGGCTGATGTCGCTGATTCTGGAGGCCCTGCGCAAGTCGGAGGCCCAGCGCCAGCAGAGCGAACCGGGTCCGACCCTGCCTGCCGCGCAGCCCGCGCGCCGCCGAGCCGGCATGATCTGGCTGGTTGGTGGCTTTGCGGTAGCCGGCGGTTTGCTGCTGGGCTGGCTGGGCTCTGGCTGGCTGGACAGCGGCGAAGCCGATCAGGAAACCGCAGTGGCTGCGCGGGCGCCGGCAGACCATGCCGAGCCGGCGGAATCCGAACGGTCGGACGATGCGCCACCAGCTCCAGCGGTGGCGACCGTGAGCTCCCCCGGCGCGAGCTCCGACACAACTCAGGACGCGGCAGGCCGAAGCCCCGATCCGGAGCCGCTGGCAGCACCGGGTCCACCGGAGCCATCAGTAGCACCAGCCATGGCGGACACCAAGCCGGCGCAGCCTGTGTCACCAATGCCCGAAGACCTGCCGATGTTGTCCCAGCTGCCGTCGGTGCAGGCTGAAATCGGAAAGCTGGCGGTCAATATGCTGGTCTACAGCGAACAATCCGACGCTCGATTTACCCTGATCAACCTGAAGCGATACCGGGAGGGTGAGGTGATTTCACCCGGGCTGCGGGTGGAAGCGATACGCCGGGACGGCGTGGTGCTTCGATTCCACGATCGCCTGCTGCTGCTGCCAGGGAATCGCTGAGTGGCGGACTACTGGTTTCGCACCCGAAAACCTTCCCGGGTGCCGCTGATTACCCTGGCCCTGGCGGCCGTGATGCTGGTGGTGGCCGGACTGCAGGCGACCCGGCAGTGGGACAGCGGGTTGCTGCAGGACTGGGGCCTGGTACCCCGGGCATTCTGGGACGGCCAGGCGGCCTTCTGGCGATCCGGCGAGGCCACTCGCATGATCAGCGCACTGTTCCTGCATGCGGGCTGGGCACATCTGCTGGGCAACCTGGTTTACCTGGCGCTGTTCGCACCACGGGTGGAACTGGCCATGCGACGGTTTCCGTTCCTTTGTTTCGTGCTGTTCTGCGGCGTCCTGGCCAACCTGTTTGCCGCTTACCAGGACCAGGACAGCCTGGCGCCCATCGTGGGCATGAGCGGCATGGTGTCCGCCGTGATGGGTGCTTTTCTGGCCTTCTTTCCGCGGGATCGGGTCGGCATCATCCTGCCCCTGGGTCTTTATTTTCAGTTCATTCGCATCCCGGCCACGGCCCTGATCGGGTCCTGGTTCCTGTTCCAGGTGTTGTACACTTTTTTTGGCGACCGCCTTGGTACAGTGGCCTGGTGGACCCATATTGCGGGATTCGTCAGCGCCTTTCTGCTGGCCCTGCCGCTTCGGTTCCTGATCCCGGCGGGCTCCCGCAGACGCTGAGCCAGATGGAATCGGAGACATGGCGAAGGACGACACCCTTTACAAGATCATTTTCCTGAACAGCGGCAAGGTGTACGAGCTGTACTCACGCAGCGCCAGCGCCAGCGGTCTGTTCGGCTTCATCGAGGTCGGCGAACTGGTGTTCGAAGACGGCGACAGCCTGGTCGTGGACCCCACCGAGGAGCGCATGCGTGACGAGTTCAAAGACGTCAAGGTGCTGCACATCCCCATGCACAGCGTGATCCGCATCGAGGAAGTGGAGAAGCGCGGTGCCGTTCATATCCGCGATCGTGAAAGCGGCGAAAAAATTACCCCGTTTCCGGTATCTCCGCCTAACCGCAGCAGTTCCTGATCCGCTTTCAGCGGTTATCCAGCAGCCTTTCCGCCCGCAGCGCGATCAGCGCGCGGTACAGCGGATAGTCTTCGTCTGCCAGGACGTAAAACTCATCCCGGGGCGGGTCAAACGTCTTGGCCGAAGGCGTCAACGCCTCCGGGTTTTCGGCATCGCCGCTGCGGCGACCCATGCCGGCGATGGTGATGTCCGGCTGGATGCCCTGCTCGTGAATGGAGCGCCCCGACGGTGTGTAGTAACGCGAGGTGGTGAGCTTGATGGCCCCGCCGTTGCGCAGCGGCAGCACCGACTGCACCGACCCTTTGCCGAACGTCTTTTCGCCCAGCACCAGGGCACGGCCATGATCCTGCAGGGCACCGGCCACGATTTCCGAGGCAGACGCAGAAGATTCGTCGACGATGACCACGATGGGGGCGCCGCCGATTTCATCGTCGGGCCCCGCTTCGTAGCGGGTCTGTGATCCCTCCCGGCGACCGCGGGTGGTTACGATCAGGCCCTCCTCCAGGAACATGTCCGACAGCGCCACGGCGGCGGTCAGCACACCGCCGGGGTTGCCGCGCATGTCCAGCACCAGCCCTCCAAGGCTGCCGCCCGCGGCGTCGGACAACCGCGCCATTTCCAGCGCTGCGGCGTCGGCGGTGTCGGTCTGGAAGGTGTCGATCCTGAGGTATCCCAGACCATCTCCGTACAGCTCGGCGCTGACGCTGGCCACGCGGATCACCTCTCGTACCAGGGTCAGGCTCAGGATTTCGTCTGATTCTCCCCGCCGAATGGTGATCCGAACTTCGGTGCCGGGGCGACCACGCACTTTTTCAATGGACTTGCGCGGCTGCCGTGAGCTGACCGCAATCCCTTCTACCGCGGTCAGGTAATCCCCTTCATGCACGCCGGCACGGCCGGCCGGACCGGTGGGATTGACCTTGGCGATCAACAGGTCCTGGTCCTGCCACACGACTTCTATTCCGATGCCGCCATAACGGCCGCGGGTGTCCGCTTCCAGCCTGGCGTACTCCTCGCGGTCCAGGTAGGCGGTGTGAGCATCCAGATCGGACACCATGCCCCGAATGGCCCGTTCCAGCAGGTCGCGGTCGCTGGTCTCATCCACGTAATCCCGCTGAACGTGGCCCAGCACATCGCTCAGGGTTCGCATTTCATCCAGGGTCAGGGACAGGGCCGGCGTCGCCGGGCTGGTGCCCGGACCGGCGGCGCCGGCCGCGTCGTCCGCATCCCGGGCCATGGAGCTTGCCGCTGTCAGCAGCAGCGCCAGGGACCAGCCGGCGCGGCTGTTCGAGAAAACCATCATCTGCCCATTATAGACGGCAGTCGGCCCGGTTATACTCCGCACTGTCTGCCCCGACCCCGATGAATCAAGCTCCATGACCGACACGTTTTCCCCGAAACCCATTGCCAGCCGCGATCGCCTGATTTTTGCCCTGGACGTCCCCACCGCTGACGATGCCCAGCGCCTGATTACCCAGCTGGGCGACAGCGTCAGCTTCTACAAACTGGGACTGCAGCTGTTTCTTAGCGGCGACTATTTCCGCCTGGTGGACCAGCTCACCAGTGCCGGCAAGCAGGTATTTGCAGATCTCAAGCTGTTCGACATCCCCGCCACGGTGGCGGCGGCGGTGCGCCAGCTGGAACGCTACCCCATCAGCCTCACCACGGTGCACGGCAATGACGCCATGCTGAGAGCGGCGGCCCAGGCCGCGGACCGCGTGAAGGTCCTCGCGGTGACCGCCCTTACCAGCCTGGACCGGGGTGACCTGGATGACCTGGGATTCCGGTGTGAGCTTGAAGAGCTGGTGCTGTCCCGGGCACGCCGGGCGCTGGAGCTGGGCTGTGCGGGGGTGGTGTCATCGGGGCTGGAGGTACAGCGGCTGCGGGCCCACGTGGACCACCGGTTGCTGGTGGTGTGTCCGGGAATCCGCCCGGTTGACAACGACGATGACCAGCGACGAACCGTGGACGTGGCCGGGGCGTTTGCCAATGGCGCGGACTATATCGTGGTGGGCCGGCCCATAAGGGACGCCCGGGATCCCAGGCAGGCGGCGGAAACCATCCAGCAGACCATCGCGGACAGTTTCCAGTGAGCCTCCCGGCGTGGATGGTAGGGGGTCTCTAGTTTCGGTGAGTTAGCCGTTTTTATTGAAGTGTTGCATTATGAAACTGTTGTAAGTTATTATTTATTAAAACAAGAATAAGAAAAACAACAACGGAACATGGAATCGGAGTAGGGGCATGACGCCCAAAATAAACCCCGGCATATCGCCGGGGCTTTTTTTGGGGTGGCGTGAACGCTCGCTACCGCGAGCTGGTGAACGAACGCTGCGCGTTTTCGTGATGGTGGCTCGCTTTGCTCGCCGGTTGTTGTCCCTTCGAAATTGCGGGGTCAGAGTAAAACTCGTTTTACTCTGACCCCAATGCTTCTAAACGTCCAGATCCAGGTCCAGGTCCGCGTGAATCAGGTCCTGGTCGTCCAGAATCCGGGCAATATCAGCAGGGTCCAGTCGGCCGGCCACGTTGACGAATACCGCCTCGTGATCGTGGTCCACGGCGATCACGGTAATGCCGTCCAGCTGGGCGGCTGACCCCTTGACCATGACAAACACCGTTTCGTCCTTGTCCTTGACCTGGGCGAAGTCCTCCCAGCCGTCATCCCGCAGTTCCTCGGCCAGGTCCCGGCTGCTGCTAACCACGTCAGCGGCGTTGTTCAGCTCGAAAACCCGTACCCGGATGCTGTCGATGCTGCTCAGCACGTCCAGGTCCTCGTCGTCGCTCTGGTCGGCCACCGACCGGGCCCAGCCCAGCAGCCAGCCGCCCAGCTTCACATCCACCACCAGTTCCGAGTCCTCCAGTCCGCGTAGATTCTCGAAATCGACAAAGCCCGGGTGACTCTGGGCCAGGCCGGCAGCGGGCGCTGCCAGCAGGACACTCAACAGGGTTGCAGTAAAAAGTCTCATCAGGTCGCTCTCCATTTTTTTCGGATTTCGCCCATGACACGGTCGAAATGCCGGGAGGTTACAGCTGCGACCACGAATTCCATGACTTTGGGGCGTTTGATTGACTGAAACGCTTGGCGGACAATGGCTGTCCTTGTCCACCGGCTGGTTCCCATGGCTGCAGCCCACCGCAAATCCCTGTCGCCGGGCCGCATCAGCGGCCGGCTGTTCCGACCGGTGGTCCGGTGGCTGACCCGTGTGCGGCTGATTCCCCGCGAACCGGAGCTGGATCCGGACAAGCCGGTCTGCTACATCCTGGAATCAGACGCGCTGTCGAATGTCCTGATCCTGCAGAAGACCTGCCAGGATCTGAAACTGCCGAAGCCGGGCGCAGCCATGACCTTGCCCGGAAACGTGGAGTTTCGGGGTGTGATGGCACTGCAGCATCTGCGCGGCATGTTGTTCCGCCGGCCGGACTGGCGCCCCCATCTGGCCGATCTGAAAACCCTGCTGGACCATGCCCGACTGGACCCCGAGTTCGACGTGCAGATGGTGCCGGTGTCCATCTTCCTGGGCCGTGCGCCCGACCGGGAGTCCGGCTGGTTCAAACTTTTGTTCTCGGAAGACTGGATGATCGCCGGCCGCCTGCGCCGCCTGCTCAGCATGCTGGTTCACGGCCGTAACACCCTGGTTCAGATTTCCCGCCCGGTATCGCTGAAGGAATTCCTGGATGAAGATCCCGGGCCCGGGCGGCGGGTGAGAAAGTTCTCCCGGCTGCTCCGAGTCCACTTCCGCCGCACCCGTACCGGGGTGATCGGCCCGGACCTGTCTCACCGCCGCACGGTGGTGGACCTGATCCTCAGGTCGCGTTCCGTCCGGGAAGCCATCCGCAGCGAGTCAGACAAGAAAAAGCAGTCCGTCGCACGGGTGCGCCGGCGCGCCCGCGGTTATGCCCGGGAAATCGCCGGAGATTACTCTCATGCCTTTATCGAGTTCGCCTACCGCGTTCTGGGCTGGTTCTGGAACCGGATTTACGACGGCGTCCACGTCCACCACCTGGAAAACCTGGAGAGCATCCCCAAGGGTGCCGGCATTGTTTACGTACCCTGCCACCGCAGTCACATCGATTACCTGCTGATTTCCTACCTGGTCTACCACAACGGCTTCGCGGTGCCGCATATTGCCGCAGGTGTGAACCTGAACCTGCCGGTGGCGGGGCGCATCATTCGCAAGAGCGGCGCTTTTTTCCTGCGTCGCAGCTTCCGCTCCAACGCGCTCTACTCGGCGGTGTTCAATCGCTACATCGACACGATCTTCTCCCGCGGTGTATCCATGGAGTATTTCATCGAGGGGACCCGCAGCCGCTCCGGTCGCCTGCTTAAGGCCAAGACCGGGATGCTGGCCATGACGGTGCAGAGTTTCCTGCGCAACCGGGAGCGCCCGGTCTATTTCCTGCCGGTCTACTTTGGCTACGAACGGCTGGTGGAGGGCGATTCGTACCTGTACGAGCTTTCCGGCGGAAAGAAAAAGAAAGAGACCCTGGCCGGGTTGCTGCGATCGTTCTCGATCCTGCGGGAAAAGTTTGGCGAGGTGCACGTGGGCTTTGGCGAGCCGGTGTGCCTGGACCAGCACCTGGACAGGCTGGCACCCGACTGGCGCGACTGGCACCCCGAAGACTCCCCCCGCCGGCCGGAGTGGATGTCAGGGGCCATGGATGACCTGGGGCAGTCCATCATGCAGCGGATCAATGCCGCCGCTCACGTCAGCCCCATCAACCTGCTCGGGCTGGCGCTGCTGTCATCACCTCGCCACGCCATGGCACAGCCTGAGCTGGAAGCCCAGATGGAGCTGATGCGGGACCTGATGACCGAGATGCCCTACTCGGATGCGCTCACCGTGACGGAGCGCAGCACCGGGGAGATCCTCGAATACGGCGAAAACATGGGTCTGATCGAGCGTCGCAGCGATCACCTGGGCGACATCATCCTGTGCCGGGAAAGCGATGCCTGGCGGCTGTCCTATTTCCGCAACAACGCCCTGCACGCCATCGCCCTGTTTTCCTGGTGCGCCTGCGTGCTGCGAAACAACACCACCTTCTTCCGCCGGGACCTGCTGCGTATGGGCCGGGTCATCTACCCCTTCCTCAAGGACGAGCTGTGCCTGCGCTGGAGCCCGGAGGAGTTTGCCGAAGCCACGGAGAAAGCCCTCGAGCTGCTGCTGCGGCGAGGCCTGCTGATCAAGCACGCCGACCCTGGCACACTGCGCCGGGCCCACGGCGAAACCCTGCAGGCCATGCAGCTGCGCCTGCTCAGCCAGCCCATGTTCTCATCCCTGGAACGCTTCTACATCACCGTGGCCCTGCTGGTGAAAAACGGTTCCGGCGTCCTCAGCGCCGGCGAACTGGAAACCCTGTGCCACCTCACCGCCAAGCGCCTGTCCATCATCTACTCCTTCGAATCCCCGGAATTCTTCGACAAGGCCCTGTTCAAAAACTTCATCCGCATGCTCCGCCGCGCCCGGGTCCTGTCCGCCGACAACGACGGCAAGCTGGTGTTCGACGAAGCGCTGGAGATTGTCATCCGGGATGCCAAGTCGATTTTGAGCAAGGAGATCAGGCATTCGATCTGGCAGCTTTCTCCAGCGCCGGAGGAGGTGCGGAAGGAAGCGGCTTAGGCGCCCGCCGGGCGCCAGGGAACGCTCGCTGGGCGAGCTGGGGAACGACCGCTGACGCGGTCTAGGAAACGCGCCCTGCGGGCGCTGGGGAACGGCCCCTGCGGGGCCTGGGGAACGCGCGCCTTGCGCGCTAGGAAACGACCGCTGACGCGGTCTGGGGAACGCGCCCTGCGGGCGCTGGGAAACGGCCCCTGCGGGGCCTGGGGAACGCGCGCTCTGCGCGCTGGGATTTGACCCCTCGGCGGTCCCGGCATGATCCTTTGCAGATGGTCAATCAATGGCACTCTGTCAACGTATCTGGTTTTGGTCGGAGATGGATCCCAGCGCGAAGCGCGTTCCCCAGACCGCGTCAGTGGTCGTTCCCCAGGCTGCGAAGCAGCCGTTCCCCAGCTCGCATAGCGAGCGTTCCCCAGACGCCGTTCAGGCGTCTAAATCCGGTATCAACTGACTCTCAAGCATCGCAATGGCGTCTTTCAACTGCAGCTTGCGCTTCTTCAGACGGCGGATGTGGAGGTCTTCGGCTTCGGCGTCCTGCTGCAGGGCATGGATGGCGGCGTCCAGGGCGCGGTGCTCGAGCTTGAGCTCAGCGATGCGCTGGGCTACGGCCGATGGATCGCTGGCGGTGGTCACGGGGCTGACCGGTTGGGGGTCACCTGACCCTCCCTATACTCCGGTGGAGCCAGTACCATATACGCCGCTTTTTCGAAAATCCAACAAATCCGATTGTGACAATCCCTGATGGCCAATTCCATTCGTAAAGCCCAGCTGCGAAACAGCAAGCTGCAGCAGCGGCTGCGCCGTGACACCGGCAAAGCCATTATGGACTTCAACATGATCAGCGAGGGTGACCGGGTCATGGTTTGCCTGTCCGGCGGCAAGGACTCCTACGCCATGCTGGACCTGCTGCTGAGCCTGCAGAAAAGAGCCCCGGTCCGATTTGAACTCATTGCAGTCAATCTGGATCAGAAGCAGCCCGGGTTTCCCGAGCACGTTCTGCCGGAATACCTGGCCGGGGTCGGCGTACCGTTCCACATCCTGGAGCAGGACACCTACAGCACCGTTGTACGGGTGGTGCCGGAAGGAAAAACCATGTGTGCCCTGTGCTCCCGGCTGCGGCGGGGCGCCCTGTATACCTTCGCCGAGCAGCAGGGTTTTACCAAGATTGCGCTGGGGCATCATCGGGAGGACCTGATCGAGACCCTGTTCCTCAACATGTTCCACGGCGGCAGCCTCAAGGCCATGCCGCCCAAGCTGCGCTCGGACAACGGCAAACACGTGGTCATCCGGCCCCTGGCTTACTGCCGCGAGAAAGACCTGGCAGAGTATGCCCGGATCCGCGACTTCCCCATCATCCCGTGCAACCTGTGCGGCAGTCAGGACAACCTGCAGCGCCAGGCCGTCAAGGAAATGCTGGCCCACTGGGACCGGACATTCCCCGGCCGCCTGGAGAACATCTTTCGGGCCATGACCAACGTGGCACCGTCCCAGCTGGCCGACCGCCAGCTGTTTGATTTCGACGCCCTGGACCGGCATCCGGGCAGCGGTGACGGCTGGCTGGTACCCCAGCGAGCCGACGATTCGGAAGCAGTCGCGGCGGAGCGCTGATTCTGTTGAAATAGCCGGCCCCGTTTCGGTACAGGCCCGTGTTCAAGAGTCTCCGCATTTACCAGATCACTACCGCTGACGGCGTCACCGCCGAATCCCTGGCCGAGCAGCTTTCAGCCAACGCCCTGCCACCGTGCGGGCGGCTGGAACCCAAGGCCACCGGCTGGGTGTCACCCTACGGCCGGGACAAGGAGGGGCTGGTGCACAGTGTCGGTAACTGTCACCTGGTTCGCTACGGCATCGACGAAAAGGTGCTGCCCACCTCGGTGATCCGCGGCGCTCTGACCGAGCGTGTCAGCGAAGCCGAGGGGCGGCTGGGGCGTCCGCCCGGCCGGCGGGAAAAGCTGCGTATGAAAGACGAGGTCATGATGGACCTGCTGCCCCGGGCCTTCGTCAAACCCCGGGACATCGACGCCTATCTGGATCTGGAAGCCGGCTGGCTGGTGGTGGACTGCGCCAGCTCCAAGCTGGCTGACGAAGTGGCCAGCCTGCTGCGCATGAATGTCCCCGCCATCCGGCTGAATGCCGCCGACATCAGCAACCGCATCTGCACCTATCTGACCCAGTGGCTGAAGACCGGCGAGTGCCCTGGCGACCTGCACCTGGGGGAAGAAGTGGACCTGCGCGACGAGCGTGACGAAAGCGCCACCATCCGCTGCCGCCGCCAGGACCTGGAGAGCCGGGAAATCCGGCAGCACGTCTCCACCGGCATGCAGGCGTTCCGCATGGGGCTGCGCTGGGGCGACCGGCTGGCGTTTACCCTGTCTGACGAATTCACCCTGCTGCGGGTCAAGGCACTGGACTACCTGGTGTCCCAGCTGTCGGACATTGCCACCGAATCCGACGTGGAAGAGCTGGACGCGGAGTTTGCCATGACCTCGCTGGAGTTTCGCGCCCTGCTGGAAGAGCTTTCCGGTATCTTCAACTGGCCTGAAGCCTGAGCTTGGGTGCTGCATGAGTTTCGACACGGGAGCAACCTTTGGATTCCTGCTGTTCGACGGGGCCGAGGAGCTGGATTTCGCAGGTCCCTGGGAACTGGCCGGCCTTTGGAGCCGGCACGCCGGCGGGCCCACCCACTGCCTGGTGGTGTCGGAAAGCGGCGGCCCGGTGAACTGCGCCCAGGGCTTGAAGGTGCATGCCGACGCCGCCTTCGAAGACTGTCCAAACCTCGACTACCTGCTGATTCCGGGCGGTGAGGGTACCCGCAAAGCAGTGAATAATCCGGCACTGCTGGCGTTTATCAGCGCCCAGGCGCGCCACTGCCGCAGTCTGCTGTCGGTGTGTACCGGCTCCCTGGTGCTGCAGGCGGCGGGCCTGCTGGAGGGCCGCCAGGCCACCACCTACTGGGGCCTGCTGGACACGCTTCGCCAGCGCGGCGTCGAGGTGGTGGAGGAACGCTTCGTGCACGACGACCCGGTCTGGACTTCGGCCGGCGTGTCAGCCGGCATGGACATGCTGCTGGCGTTCATTGCCCACACCGCCGGCGAGGACACCGCTGCCCAGGTCCAGTTCCTGGCCGAGTACTATCCCGACGATCAGGTTTACGGCACGCCCGGCGACCACCCCCAGGCACCTGCGTACGTTCGCAGGCGCAGCGACAAGTCAAGGTAAACGCCCATGGATATCAAACACATCCCCACCGAACTGGCGGCCCATCCCGAAGGCAGCTTCCTGGATATCACCGGGTTCAATGGTGCAAGCATCGGGGCCTGCCGGGTTACCGGTGAGTCACCGGTGTGGGAAATGCACCCGGATACCGATGAGTTTTTCTACATCCTGGACGGCGAGTTCCAGATTACCCTGCTGACCGATGACGGTCCCGTCACCCAGACCGCAGGGCCTGGCTGTACCTTTGTGGTGCCGCGGGGCATCTGGCACAAACCCGCCGCGCCGGACGGCGCCAGCTTCCTGTACCTGACGCCGGGGGAGTCGCTGCATTCGGACGCAGAGGATCCGCGACAGCAATAGCTCAGGTGGCGGATTCCCAGAACTGCCGGATCTCCCGGGCCGTCTGCTCGGGGTGATCCATGTGCAGGTGATGCCCACCGGGCAGGGTGACCACATGGGCATCGTTGAGCCTGGAGATCCGGTGTTCCACCACCTCGGCAAAAGCCGGGTAGCGCAGGGTCTCGGCACGCAGCAGCAGCGTTGGGCAAGTCAGGCAGGACAACGCCTGCAGCACCTGTTCCTCGGTGTAGCGGTTCATGCTGGGAAACTTGAGCTGGCGGTCGCCGCGCCAGTACCAGCCCCGATCGTCCTGGTCCAGGCCGCGGCGCGCCATGATTTCCGCGCAGCCCAGGTCGAAGTCCCCGCCCACCCTGGCTTCCAGGGCCTGCTGGCGGGTTTCAAAATGCCGCGGTCGCGACGCGCCCCTGGATCGCACGACTACCCCGCGCCGGATTTGCTTGACCACCTCGCTGGGCGGTGAGCTTACGGGTCCCAGCATGTCGATGCTCACCAGGGTACGGACCTGCTCGGGAAAAGCCGCCGCATAAAGGGCGCACAGGCCGCCGCCCATGGAGTGGCCCACCAGGTTCAGTTGCTCCCAGCCCAGCGCCATGATCAATTCGTGGATCACCCACAGGTTGTCGGCGAAGCTGAACCAGTCCGCCGCTGTTCCCAGGGGCGAGCCGCCGTGACCGGGAAGGTCCATCGCCACCAGCCGGGCGCCGGGAAGGAAAGGAGCCAGGGGTGAAAAGCTGCCGGCATTGTCCATCCATCCGTGCAGGGCCAGCACCGGCGTATCCCCGGCATCACCCCAGGCCAGGCCGGACAGCCTCAGGCCGGCCGCTTCGAACTCGATTCCCTGCTCATTCATAACCGGTCAGTTCCACGTAACCCCGGCCCGCCACGGCTGTGCCGGCCATCGTTCCTTCCGCCTCTACCACGCCTTCCCAGTAACGGAACGCCAGGTTGAGTTCCTGGTCCTCCAGCAGCGGTTTGACCCGCAGCGACAGCTCTTGTCCGGGCAGCTCCAGCAGCCACACGCTGGGATAGCGCGCGCCGCTGTGGGGGCTGCGCCAGTATCGCTCCACCTGCAGCTGAAAGTCGTCGGCGGAGAGCCGCTGGACCTGCCCCCTGCGGACCAGGCTGCCAGCAGAATAAGGGTGCTGGCCACCAGCGCGGTCGCGCAGACGATACACCATCAGCTGGGTGTCGTCGCCGAGGTCCAGGGAAAACCAATCCCAACCGGCCTGGTCCGGATCCAGGGCGCTGGTACTCCACTCCCGGTCCAGCCAGCTGCGGCCGGTAACCTGGAACGAGCCCCGCGGCGTGTCCAGCCGGCCCGAGGTGTCCAGCACCGGCATGCTGTAGTAGTAGCTGGCGTTGCCCGGACTGGCACTCTTGCGGCTCAACCCCGCTTCACCCTGCAGTACCGGGCCCACCCGGGGGCGCAGCCGCAGATTGATGCCGTAGCCGCCATCCCGGGCCCGCAGCACGAAGGAATCGCCCTCGCTGGCCCCGTCACTGGCCCCGTCACTGGCCATGTCCCAGTCCTCCAGCACCACGTCCAGTCGTTCCAGGCTGGCCTGGGCCAGTCCCGCCCTTTCCCGTGAAAACCGCTCCGCCGCGTGAAAGGCCGAAGCCGCCACGTCGGTCACGGCAAAGTGGCCCATGAACAACGCTGCGCTGGTTTGCCGGCCTGGTTCCGGTGGTGCCGCCATGGGGTCCAGCAGGAACCGGAATACGGTCAGCTGAAACCCGAAAACCTGCTTGTCCGGGCCGTCCAGCCTGCCAGTGAAATACCACCACTCGGTCTGGAACCCCGGGTGCGCCCCGTGGTCCCGGGGGAAGATGAACTCCCGCGGTTCAACCGCGCGCAGGAAGGCGTCGCCGGCGTCGCCGGACATGACCTGGGAAACCTGCAGCGTCGGTTCAGCGGAGGTCTGGTCCCGGCAGGCCGCAGCCGCCAGGGCCAGCAGCAGGCTGAGGGCGATCCGCCAGCTCATGTGGCCTGGATGTCCTGGGCGTCGGGAGCGCGGCCCCGCCAGGCCGGTACCAGGGCGGCGGCCACGGCGGCTGACACCGCCAGCAGCATGGCCAGGACAAAGGCGCTTTCCTGCCAGCGCACCTCCAGGGTCCAGCCGAACGCCCGCTGGTTGATCAACCGGGTCAGCATCAGCGCCAGGCCGGCGCCCAGGGGCAGGGACAGCAGCCCGGCGGACAGCCCCAGGGCCAGCGACTCCCCCAGCATCAGACCGGTGCGGGAGCGGCGACCCAGGCCCAGGGTCCACAGCAGTGCAGTTTCCCGGCGCCGCTCCAGCTGCAGGGCCAGCAGGGCGCCCAGCATGCCCACGAAGGCCACGATTGCGGCCAGCCACTTGAGTGAGCGGGTCAGCTCGAAGGTCTGGTCGAAGATCTTCATGGACTCCACCCGGATGTCCCGGGTTTCACCGTATCGCAATCCCGGCCGTTGCTGCAGACGCCCGTTGACGGCTTCGGAAACCGCATCCAGATCGGCGCCGGTTTGCAGGTAGAGGCCGGCGGAAGTCAGCCGCTGATCACCCCAAAAGCGGCGCAGGGTCGCCAGGCTGGTCACCAGGCGGCCGCCGTCGGCCCGGTAGTCCTGGAACACCGCAGCCACGCGCCAGCTGGCGGGGCCTGCGGGCGTGGACAGGACGACTTCGTCGCCCGGCGACAGGGACAAGCGGCGGGCCAGGGGTTCCGATACCAGGGCCTGGGGCTGAGCGGAATCCCGGGATGCTTCCCGGGAGGCCTGGTCGGCCCAGACGGGATCCGGGTCGCCGCGCAGGATTCGAAAGGATTGCCGCACTGCCGGGCTGAAGTCCTGGCCGGTGACCCGCAGATCGTCCCCCGTAGAGGGAAGCTCCAGGCTGCGAAACCGCACCACCTCGGCGACGCCGGGAATGGATCGCAGCCAATCGGCCAGATCGGCCTCAAAGGAGTCGGCGTCTTCAATGGTTCCCACGTAAGCGTCGGCACTGAGGCTGTAATCCAGCCAGTCCTGCACGCTGCCGCGAAAACTGTGAATCATGTGGTCCACCCCCACCACCGTGGCCACCGCCAGGATCAGCGCCGCCAGGGCGGCGGCGGTGCGGTTCAGGGTGTGGGACAGCCGCGACAGGCCAAACCCGGCCAGAGGCGAGCGGGCCACCGTCCACCAGCGCGCGCCGCGGCCCGCCAGCCACCACAGAAGTGGCACTGTCAGCATCAGGTATGCCAGGGCCAGGCCGAAAATAAAGGCCAGGGCCACCACCAGACCCGGCAGCTGCACCGCCGCCAGGGACAGCAGGCTGATGGCGCCGCCCGCCAGCAGCAGATGCCGGGACAGCGCACCGTCGGATCCTGGCTGCAACCAGGGAGAAATCACCGCCAGGGGTTCCAGCCTGGCTGCCTGGCGGGCCGGCCAGGCCGCTGCTGCCAGGGCCCCGACCATGCCCAGCACCACGGCTTTGAGCCAGGTCAAAAGACCCACATCCGCGGCGTCGGCGCCGACGCTGTAGTAAAGGGTCTCCACGGTATCCGCCATCTGGCGCAAAACGACGTCCGCCATCACCACCCCCAGGGCCAGCCCCAGCAGCGTGCCCAGAACCCCGATCACCGCGGCCTCCAGCAGCACCCAGCTCGCCACATCGGCGGCGCTCAGTCCAACCAGCCGCTTGATGCCAAACAGCTGGGTGCGCTGGACGACGAAAAAGCGCATGGTGTTGAACACGATGAAAGCGCCCACCATCAGCGCCAGCAGGCTCAGGGCCAGCAGGTTGAGCTCAAACGCCTGGCTCATGCCTTTGACCTCCACCGCGCTGTCCTGGGACTCCAGCACAAGGTCCTCACCCAGCAGGTCTTTCACCCGCTGCAGCCGGGACGGATCAATCCTCAGGTCCACGTAGCTGAGCTGTCCGGACCGGCCCAGCCAGTGCGACGCGGACGCCAGGTCAGCCAGTACCAGGCTGCCACTGCCGGGAAAGCGACCGTCGTCAAACTGGCCGGCGATCCTGGCCTCGAATTGTCCATCGCCCGTCAGCTCGAACCGCGCGGACTGGCCGGTCTGCAGGCCAAGCCTTCGTGGCACCAGCACCACGGGCTTGCCGCCGTACCAGGCCGCCAGGTCGAAGGACTCCTCACCCAGCCAGCCGGCGGTGAAGTCGCGAAACTCGCGCTCCTTGACCAGGTCCACACCCAGCAGGGTCAGGCTGCGGCCGTCCGGGGCCAGGATTCGACCTTCCACCACCGGTGCCATGGGAATTTCCCCGGCCTGAGTCCGCAGGCCGGCGTAGCGCTCGAACGGGATGCTGCCAGCTACGCCGGTGAGCCGGTGGCTGGCGCGGCCGCCCACGCGATCAGTGAAGTCGCCAAAGCTGCGCTCGATGGTCACCCGGGCAGCATCCACGGACACCACCGCCGCGACCCCCACGGCCAGTCCCAGGACTCCCAGCGCCAGCTGGCCAGGGTGCCTGAGAAAGTAGCGCAAGCTGGATTTCAGCTGCAGCAGCCGAACGGCCGGTGTCATGACGAGGCCAGGCTCCGGTGGGCTTCGTGGATCTGCCGGTCGCGGATCTCAACCACCCGGTCGAGCTGGCCGGACAGCTCCGAACTGTGGGTGACCAGCAGCAGCGCCACCCCGTCCTGTCGGCAGCGCTGCAGCAGCAGCTCCATCACCTGGTGGGCGTTTTCCAGGTCCAGGTTGCCGGTGGGCTCATCGGCCAGCAGCAGGGCCGGCCGGTGAATCAGCGCCCGCCCCACGGCCAGCCGCTGCTGCTCGCCGCCTGACATCTGCCAGGGAAACTGGCGGGCGGCGCCCTCCAGCCCGAGACTGCTCAGGGTTTCCTGGACCTGGCCCTGGTCGCGTTCCATGCCGTTCAGCGCCAGCGGGAAGAGCAGATTCTCCTCGGCCGTGAGGGTGGGCAGCAGGTTGAAGTGCTGGTACACCACACCCAGGTGGCGGCGGCGAAGATCCGTGCGGCCATCCTCGCTCAGCCCGCCAATATCTTCACCCATGACCTCAACCCGCCCCTGGTCAGCGGCGGTCAGGCCCGCCACCAGGTTGATCAGAGTGGTTTTACCCGAGCCACTGCGACCCACCAGGGCCACTGCCTGGCCCCGGGACACCTCCAGGTCGAGCCGTTCCAGCACAGGATGGGGGGCGCCGGGATAGGATTTGGTGACGCCCCTGAGCGCGACAACGCTCACGGTTCAGCGGCCGGCGCCCATGGCCATGGCCCGGGCCTGGGCGGCGTCGGCCCGCTCCCGGGTCCGGGCCGGATCGTAGTCGGCGGCGAACTGGGGCCAGCCCTGGGTGTGCTCCTGCACCAGGGTGGTCATCAGCCGGACGTGGTCCGCACCGCTGTTCAGGGCCGGGATATAAGAGAAGGTCTTGCCGCCGGCCTGCAGGAATACTTCCTGGTTCTCCTCCTGGATCTCCTCCAGGGTCTCCAGGCAGTCGGCGGCAAACCCGGGACAGATGACCTGAACGTGGCCGAGGCCGTCGCCGGCCAGCTCGGGCAGGCGCTGGTCCAGGTAGGGCTGGAGCCAGGGTTCGCGTCCGAAGCGCGACTGGAACGCCACCTCCCACTCATCCTCGGCCAGGCCCAGCGCCGTGGCCAGCAGCCGCGCCGTGACGTGGCACTGGCAGTGATAGGGATCCCCGGCGTGAAAAAACCGTTGGGGAATGCCGTGAAATGACATGACCAGGCGGTCAGGCTTCGTGTGCTGTTCCCAGTGCTGCCGCACGCTTCGCTCCAGTGCGGCAATGTAGTCGGGGTGGCTGGCGTAAGACCCGACAAAACGCAGTTCGGGTACCCAGCGGACCCGCCCCAGGGCTCGGGCGACCACGTCGAAAACGGCTGCCGTTGTAGTCCCCGAGTACTGTGGAAAAAGGGGTACCACCAGCAGTCGGGTCACCCCTTCCTGCCGCAGCCTCGCCACGGCGTCCTCCACCGACGGGTTGCCGTAGCTCATGGCCAGGGCTACGCTCAACGGTCCCCGGGTCTGGCCTTCCAGCGACTCCCGGGTCGCATCAGCCAAAGCCTGGCTGTGCACCAGCAGCGGTGCGCCCTGTTCCATCCAGACCGTCTCATATTTCCTAGCCACCGGGCCCGGCCGAACCCGCAGGATGATGCCATGCAGCACCGGCCACCAGATCCAGCGGGCCACGTCCACCACCCGCCGGTCACTGAGAAATTCCGCCAGGTAGCGTCGTACCGCTGCTGGCGTGGGTTCATCCGGTGTCCCGAGATTGACCAGCAGCACGCCGGCGCGTTCGACTCGACTGTGATCGAAGCTGTTCATTGCTTTTTTCCGCGTTGGTTCCGGTGCCCGTGGAACATGTAGTGGTCAGATTTGGACCGAAACCCAAGATGTTGTGATTCTTACTGACTGTATTATTCTAAATCACGGCCTGTCGCCAGCGCGTGACGGCATGCCCTAACGCTTTGATTCCATAGACAAAGCTGCTAGCATGAAACAGTGTGCCGGAAGTGACGCCGGCATGCACGATTACCTCAAAAAATAATTTAAGACAACGTAGCAGCATGAAGCATGCACTGAGGACCATTCTGTTGGCTCTCGTACTGGTGCCCGGGTTCACCCTGGCCCAGGTGTTCGGCTATGCGGTCAACTCGGACGATCAAACCGACGCGGACAACCTGCTGCGGGTCAATCTGGAAACCGGCGCGGTACAGTTCATCGGCCCCCTGCCGTCGGCGTTGGAAGACGTGGAGGGCCTGGCTTTCGGGCTCGATGGCACCCTTTACGCGGTAGACAACGCCACCAAGTCGGTGTTTATCGTCAACGAACAGACGGGCAGCGCGGTAGCCCTGGACAACCGCCGTCCCAATCTGGGTTTTTCTCCCGCCTCCAGCCTCGACTTCGGCATGACGTTCACCTGCGGCAGCCAGCTGCTGCTGGTCGCCGAGGAGACCATGTCCCTGTACGAGGTGGACGTCACCACCGGCCAGGCACGGGTGATCGGAGACAGCGGAGGACTGGGCGCCCCCATGACGGCGGTGGCCAGCTTCGCTTCTGATACCGTGGCGCTGGCTTCAGGGGGCGGCCTGTACCGCATTGACGTTGAGCAGGGCACCTCCGAACTGATCGACACGATCAGCGGCTACGACATCTCCGACGCCGGGCTGGCTTTCGACGCCTCCGGCAACCTGTGGGCCATTCTTGACGGCCTGACCGACAGCGGCGACTTCCGGCCCAGCCGCGTGTTGCGGGTGGATCCCGCCACCGCCCAGGTGACCGAAGTTGCACAGACCCGCACCGGCATAGAAAGTCTGGCGGTGGCGCCACCCGGTGGCTGCGACCTGGCCGGCACGCCGATGCCGTCCCCCGCTGAGGTCCCGGTCAATAACCCGATAGGACTGGCACTGCTGGTCACACTGCTGCTGCTGCTGGCCGGCCGGCGGCTGCGCCCCGCTGGCTGACACTCTCAGCGCACCCGAACGTACCGTCCCAACCGGGGTCTGACTGTTGTGACTCTACTGATCCGTTACCATATGCAGTCGTGATGAATCGATTCTATTTACTGTGCGGCCTGTTGCTGGCCGGTTTGCTGCTGCACCAGCCGGTGCTGGGCTCGGCAGCCGAACGCATCACAATCCTGGAAGACGCCATGGACGTGATGACCGAAATCAACCAGATTCCGGAGGAAGGCATCCCGGAAAGCCTGCTGCGTGGCGCTGAGGCCATCGCCATCGTGCCCCGGGTGGTCAAGGCCGGTTTCGTGGTCGGTGGCCGTCGCGGCAAGGGGGTGATCGCGGTTCGGGACTCCCGCGGCGCCTGGAGCCGCCCGAGCTTCATCACGCTGACCGGCGGCAGCGTTGGATTCCAGGCCGGGGTCCAGTCCAGCGATGTCATCCTGGTGTTCAAGAGCCGTCGCAGCGTGGAAGACCTGGTGCGGGGCAAATTCACTCTGGGTGGTGACGCTTCGGTAGCCGCGGGCCCGGTAGGTCGGGAAGCACGGGCGGCCACGGATCTGGAGCTGAAATCGGAGATTTACTCTTATTCGCGCAGCCGGGGCCTGTTCGCCGGCGTGTCGCTGGAGGGCGCCGCCCTGTCCATCGACCATGACGCCAACGAAGAGGTGTATGGCGTCGGCGTCACGCCGCGGAAAATTTTTGCCGGTACCGTCGACCAGGTGCCAGAATCAATTGTGGACTTTCAGGACCATCTGGAAGAACAGACTGCCGGCCTGTAACGGCCGAACTACGAGGTGAATCATGGGAATTGGTGGAATCAGTATCTGGCAGCTGCTCATCATTCTGTTGATTGTGATGATGCTGTTTGGCACCAAGCGGCTGCGCAATATCGGCAGTGATCTTGGCAGCGCCCTGAAGGGTTTTCGCAAGGGCATGAGCGAACCGGACGACGAGCCGGAAAAGCTCGAGGCTGATCCCGCCGAGCCGGCGGAAACCGCCAAAGAGCAATCCCGTTCGTCCGAATCCTGACGGCCCTGGCCGCGGCCGCGCCAACCACTGATGTTCGACATCGGATTCTGGGAAATCAGCCTGCTGGGCCTGATCGGACTGATGGTCCTGGGTCCAGAGCGCCTGCCCGCTGTGGCCCGGGTGGTGGGGGGCTACCTGCGCAAGGCCCGGCGCACCTGGGCCAACGTGCGCTCGGAGATCGAAGAGGAGCTGGCGGCCAGCGAAATCCGCGACGCGGTACGCAAGCCCATGGAAGAAGTGCAGGAGGCCATGCGCCAGCCCATAGACGATCTCAATGACCTGCACAGGGCCGGCCAGGAACGCATCAACCTGGCCGAAGATGAGCCCCAGTCCACGGATGCCGGCTCCAGCGCAGAATCCGGGCCAGAGTCCAAAACACCGTGAGTGAACCGGCTGACCAGGAACAGAGCTTTCTCAGCCACCTGGTCGAGCTGCGCCAGCGGCTGCTGCGCGCAGCCCTGGCCGTGCTGGTGGTCCTGCTGATCCTGCTGCCCTTTGCCCAGGACGTTTACAGCTTTCTCTCAGCGCCGCTGCTGGCGGCGCTGCCCGAAGGTGTCAACATGGTGGCCTACGAGGTGGCTTCGCCGTTCCTGACGCCGTTCAAAATGACCATGCTGGCCGCGGTATTCCTGGCCATGCCGGTGATTCTTTACCAGCTCTGGGCTTTCGTGGCCCCAGGCCTCTACCAGAACGAAAAGCGCATCGCCGCCCCCATCGTTGTGTCCAGCTGCGTGCTGTTTTACCTGGGCTGCGCCTTTGCCTACTTCGTGGTTTTTCCCCTGGTGTTCGCGTTCTTCAACGCAGTGGCTCCCGAAGGAGTCACCTACATGCCGGATATCCGCAACTACCTGGACTTCATGCTGCTGCTGTTCTTTGCCTTCGGAATGGCCTTTGAGGTGCCCATCGTGGTCTTCATCCTGCTGGCCACCGGCGTGACCACGGCGGAGTCCCTGGCCACCAAGCGACCCTACGTCATCGTCGGCGCGTTCGCGGTGGGCATGCTGCTGACACCGCCGGATATCATTTCCCAGACGCTGCTGGCTCTTCCCATGTGGCTGCTGTTCGAGTTTGGCATTGTTGGCTCACGCCTGCTGCTCAAAAAGCCGGGCAAAGATGACGCACCGGACAATCCCAACCCCTCCGACGCCTCGGGATGATTCACCTGGCGCTGCACGTGCTGCTGCCCCTGGCGGTGGCGGCGGCATTCTTTCGCAATCGCTGGCGCAGCGCTTTTGTGTGGATGATGGCAGGCATGCTGATCGATCTGGATCACCTGTTGGCGACACCGATCTATGACCCCCTGCGTTGCAGTGTCGGCTTTCATCCGCTGCACCAGTGGCCCGCCATCATTCTGTACCTGGTGCTGCTGGCTTTTCCGAAAACCCGGCTGCTGGGTATCGGCCTGGTCATTCACATCGCCCTGGATTCCATGGACTGCCGGATCAACACCGGCGTCTGGATGACCGGATGAGGTTCCTGCCCGTCTTTTTCGGCCTGTTTCTCCTGGGCTGTGGTGAGCAGCCGGGACCCCAAACGCCCGAACAGGAGTCCGCCGCCCCTGCAACCGGGGAGACGGCACCGGAAAAACTCGGGTACGTAGGCAGTTCGACCTGTGGTCGCTGTCATGCGAAGGCTTACGCCGACTGGCAAGAGTCCCACCACGCCCAGGCCATGGCCGAGGCCAGCGCCGACAACGTGCTGGCCGACTTCACCCGTCCACCACTGGATCATTTCGCTGACGAAACGCAATTTATCGGCAGCAGCCAGGGCCCTGCGCTGTCGGCGGTGGACGGCACCGGCCAGCGGCGGGATTTCCCTGTGACGCACACTTTCGGCGTCTCGCCGCTGCAGCAGTACCTGGTGCCCTACGGCAGCGGTCGCTACCAGGCACACACCGCGGCCTGGGACAGCCGCCCCAGGGCCGACGGTGGACAGCGCTGGTTCCACCTGCAGCCGGACATTCCCACACCGCCGGGAGATCCGCTGCACTGGGCGGGAGAACTCCAGAACTGGAATTCCCAGTGCGCGGAATGCCATTCCACCGGGCTGATCAAGGGATACTCTGTCAGCGACGACAGCTACGACACCCGCTGGGAGGAAATCAGCGTGGGCTGCGAGGCCTGCCATGGCCGGGGCTCGCGGCACCTGGCCTGGGCCTCGGGCAGGGATGCACCGAACCGGGGATTTGAGATACAACTGGCCGCTGACCCCGGCCAGTGGCAGATGGAGCTGGAGTCTGGCATTGCACGTCGCTCCCAGCCTCCCCAGGGTTCATCTCAGCTGCAGGCTTGTGGCCGTTGCCATGCCCGGCGGGCCACCTTCGGCGATACCTATCCCTACGGACGGCACCTGCTTGACACCCACCAGCTCAGCCTGCTGCAACCCGGGCTCTACTTTCCCGACGGTCAGATTAGAGACGAGGTGTTTGTGTATGGCTCCTTCGCCCAGAGCGCCATGCACCGGGCTGGGGTACGGTGCAGCGACTGTCATGAACCCCACAGCGGCGAGCTCTTAGCCAGCGGCAACGCCCTGTGTGCCCAGTGCCACCTGCCCCAGCGATTTGACGATGTTCAACACCATGGGCATCCGGCGGCGGCGCCCCGGTGCGTCGACTGCCATATGCCGAAGCGGTTGTACATGGTGGTGGACGGTCGGGGTGACCACAGTTTCCGGGTGCCGCGGCCGGATCTTGCCCGGGACCTGGGCACGCCCAGCGCCTGCCAGGACTGTCACTCGGACAAGAACCACGACTGGGCGGCGGAACAGGTGCGTGCATGGCATCCCGAGGGTCGCTGGACCCGGCCGCACTTCGGGTCGGCTCTTGCAGCCGCCTGGAACGGGGCGGCCGACGCTAATAACCCGCTGGGCCAGGTGATCCAGGATCAAACACTCCCGCCGATCGTTCGCGGCAGCGCCTTACGGGCGCTGCAGGGTCGGATTGATTCACCCCGGCCCCTGGCATGGATAAAGTCAGCGGCTGCCCACGCGGACCCACTGATTCGACTGGGCGCGCTGCAGGCACTGGCCGGCCTGCCCGCGTCGGCCACGGCAGATTGGCTGCTGCCGCTGCTGAATGACCCGGTGCGGGCAATCCGCCAGGAAGCCGTCAGCCTGCTGGCAGAAACCGACGGTCAACTCGGCCCCCAGGACCAGGCCGCCTTCGACCGGGCAGCAGCGGAGTATGTAGCCGCCCAGCGCTTCGCCCTGGATCGTGATTCCGGCTACCTGAACCTGGCAGGCTTCCGGGCAGCCCGGGGAGACCAGGACAGCGCCCGCCGTACCTTTCGGTCCGGCCTGGAGCGGTTTCCCGGCTCGGTGCCGCTGCTGATCAACTGGGGTGATTTCCAGCGCGCGGCCGGAGACAACGTCGGCAGTTTGCAAACCCTGCTCAGGGCTCGAGCACTGGCGCCCGAATCGGTGGCGGTACGGGAAGCGGTTGCCCTGGCCCATGTCCGGCTGCAGGACTATCCGGCGGCAATCTCGGAACTCCAGGACGCCACCCGCCGCGTCGGCGACGCCCGTCTCTGGTACCTGCTGGCTCTGGCCCTGGAACGGGTCGAGCAGCGGGTGGAAGCAGTTGCCGCCCTGGAGCAGGCGCTTGGCCAGCGGCCGGACGACCTGGATGGACTGGTGCTGATGGTGGCCCTGCTGCGGGATATGGGGCAGCGGGACAGGGCCCTGGGGTTTGCCCAGCGGCTGCAGCAGCTGCGGCCCAATAATCCCGGCATTCGACAACTGCTCCAGTCGGTGCAGCCCTGAGTTGACCCTCGACGCTACTGACGCCAGGCGCGGCGGACTTCAGCCGTTGCGTTGTCCAGGTTGCTTCGAAACGGGTTGATGTCGATGCCGCCCCTCCGGGTATAAAGCCCCTGCACGGACAGCTCCCGGGGCGCGCATTCCCGCAGCAGGTCCATGAAAATGTGCTCGATGCAGTTTTCATGAAAACCATCGTGGCTGCGGAACGACACCAGGTAGCGCAGCAGCGCGGAGTGATGGACGCGCGGACCAGCGTAGCTGATCACCACGCTGCCCCAGTCGGGCTGGCCGGTTACCGGGCAGTTGGTCTTGAGCAGGTGGGAGTGCAGGGTTTCTCTGGCTTCGCGGGGACCGGATTTCAGCAGGCCGGGATCAGGCCGGTAGTCCTCCACCGACAACTCCAGCTGGTCAATGCACATCCCCGGCAGCGCCTGGATCGGCCGCCAGTCGGCGGCCCCGCACAGGCGCACCCCGACAGGGGCCCCGGCAGCGTGGCTCAGGTCCCTGATCAGCAGTTCCGCCACGGCCTCCGGGGAGTCGTAACGGCACTGGTTGAGGGAATTGAGGTAGAGCTTGAGGGATTTGGATTCGATGATGTTGGGCGAAGTGGCGGGTACCTCGAACTCTCCCACGGCCACCCGGGGCTTGCCGCCGGGCTCCAGCCATGACAGCTCGTATGCGTTCCACCAGTCCGAGCCGGCAAAGGGCAGGCTGCCGGTGATACCCACAGAGCGGCGGGCGTCATCCCGGGACACTGGAAACAGCAGACCGGGATCGTAGCGATCCGGGTAGCTGGCATTTTGTCCCAGAGGTGATTCGATGCTCATGACTGCGTTTACCTGCTGCCGTTGGTTCCGCCAACCGCTGGTCTACAATGCGGGCAGCTTATGCAAAAACAATCCCTGACGCGGCTGATCCCGGCCGAACCTCGGCACGTAGCAGAGCTGCGTTGCTGGTTCACGGACCGGCAATCGCTGCAAAGCTGGGGTGGTCCCCACTTTCGATTCCCGTTTGACGCCGAGTCGTTTGCGCATGATGCCGCCCTGGATCGGATGGACTCTTTTGCACTGCTGGACGAGCACGACGCCATGCTGGGCTTTGGACAGTATTACGCCAAGCTCAGCCGGGTGCACCTGAGCCGGGTGGGTGTCCACCCTGACCGGCGCGGCGCCGGTCTGGGGCAGACCCTGGTGCGGAAGCTGATGCAGGCCGGCCGCCAGAAGTTCGGGTTTGACGAGTTCTCCCTCTACGTCATGGCGGACAATCCCGCAGCCATTGCCTGCTATCGGCGCAGCGGATTCCAGCCAGCCGATCTGCCGCTGGGAGAGTCCCACGGGCCGGGGATCCTGTTCATGATTTGCCGGCCCGGCTAGCGAATGCGCCGACTCTTCCCGCGCGGAAATGCCCAGAGTTTAACGCGTTCGGCCGCGCCGGGATGGTCTCAACTGACGGGCGAGGGCGGGATCACCCGCATCACTTCCTCGATGGTGGTCAGCCCGGCCGCCACCTTGCGAGCGGCAGACACGCGCAACGGCCGCATGCCGCGCTTGTAGGCCAGCTGGGTAATGGCGGCATGGTTGATATCGGGCTGGATCGCATCCGCCACCGCCTCGTCGATGGGCAGCATTTCGTAGATCGCGGTGCGGCCCCGGTAGCCCGTGCGCCGACACTCGGTGCAGCCGCCAGGGGTACTGATCTTTTGCGGACGCGGTATTTTCCAGTTCTGCACCAGGGCGGCCCATCGATCTTCACTGATGTCACTGTCCTTCTTGCAGTGTGGGCACAGGGTGCGCACCAGGCGCTGGGCCACCAGCCCGGTGAGGGTGCCGCGCAGCAGGTAGTGGGGAAGGCCCAGGTCCATCAGCCGGATGATGGCTGAGGGGGCGTCGTTGGTGTGCAGGGTAGACAGCACCAGGTGTCCTGTCAGCGAGGCCTGGATAGCCATCTGGGCGGTATCCAGATCGCGAATCTCCCCCACCATGATGATGTCGGGGTCCTGGCGCAGCAGGGTGCGCACGCCGGCGGCGAAGTCCACACCGATGGTCCGCTGCACCTGCATCTGGTTGAGCTCCGGTGACACCATCTCGATGGGGTCTTCCACGGTGCAGACGTTGATGTCCGGCCGGGCCAGGTACTTGAGGGTGGAATACAGGGTGGTGGTCTTGCCGGAACCGGTGGGGCCGGTCAACAGGACGATGCCGTGGGGCCGCTCCACCAGGTTGCGCCAGATGCCCACTTCGCGCTTGGAAAAGCCCAGCTTGTCGAATCCCCGGGCCACCACATCCGGATCGAATATCCGCATGACGCATTTTTCGCCAAAGGCTGTGGGCATGGTGGACAGGCGCAGTTCAATTTCCTGGCCGGTGGGTGCCCGGGTCTTGATACGCCCATCCTGGGGGCGCCGCTTTTCGGCCACGTCCATGCGCCCGAGAATCTTGATCCGGGAAGTGACCGCGGCGATGACCGATGTGGGCATCTGGTACACCTCGTGCAGTCGGCCGTCGATGCGAAACCGGACTTTGCTGCGCTCTCGACGGGGCTCCAGGTGGATATCCGAGGCGCGCTGTTCGAAGGCAAACTGCAAAAGCCAGTCCACGATGTGGACCACGTGCTGGTCATCGGCACTGAGCTGCCCGGCTTCCCCCAGCTCCAGCAGCTGCTCGAAATTGAGGACCCGCTCGGACTCGCTGCGCAGCTTGGAGTCCTCAGCGCCGCGGATGGAGCGCGACACACCGTAAAACTCCAGCATGTAGCGGTTGATGTCCAGCGGGTTGGAGATCACCACCTTGATGTCGCGCTTGAGGATCTGGCTGAGATCCCGCATCCAGGACAGGTCGAAGGGCTCCGAGGTGGCGATGACCACCACCGACTCCCGCACCTCCACCGGCAGGATGCGGTATTGGCGGGCGTAGGCCTGGGACACGATCTGGGTCACCTTGTCCACGTCCACCTTCATGGCGTCGATATGGAAGTAAGGCAGGCCGGCCTGTTCGGCAATCCACCGTGTCAGGGACTCCAGGGTCAGCGGCAGCTGGGGCTCGGTGGCATGCTGCAGCTTCTGGTTGGCCACCATGACCAGCGGGTGCAGCGTCACCCGGGTATCCTGGCTGGCCGCGCCGTGGATCATGTTGGCGTCGCCCTGGTCCATCCAGCCGTCGGCCACCAGGCCGGCCAGAACGGCATCCAGCTCCAGCCGTTCGCCCGGCTCAAACCTGGGGCGCTTTTTTTTCGGGGGAACGGTATCCGCGGTAGTGGCCAAGTTATGTTTCCTGTACTGCGCTCGCCACAGTATACGCGCTGCCGGCGCGGGCACTGTCGGACAGGTCGCATTTTCTCGTCACCAGGGCAGCCAGTAGCTATACTGGGCCGTTTATCTGCAGCAGGATACTGGCGCATGGAAACGCCGCTGACCTTCCAGGATTTTATCGCCCGGCTGGACCAGTACTGGGCCGAACAGGGTTGCGTGTTGATGCAGCCCCTGGACACCGAGGTAGGTGCCGGGACTTTTCACCCGGCCACCTTCCTGCGGGCCATTGGCCCGGAGCCGTGGTCTTCGGCCTATGTCCAGCCATGCCGACGGCCTACGGACGGACGCTACGGGGACAACCCCAACCGCCTGCAGCACTACTACCAGTACCAGGTGGTGCTGAAACCTTCACCCCTGGATATCCAGGAGCTGTACCTGGCTTCCCTGGCCGCGGTGGGCATCGATCCTCTGGAGCACGACATCCGGTTCGTGGAGGACAACTGGGAATCCCCCACACTGGGCGCCTGGGGTATCGGCTGGGAGGTGTGGCTCAACGGAATGGAGGTGACCCAGTTCACTTACTTCCAGCAGGCCGGCGGCCTGGACTGCCGGCCGGTTACCGGCGAAATCACCTACGGGCTCGAGCGCCTGGCCATGTACCTTCAAAACGTCGACAGCGTGTTTGACCTGGTGTGGACGGACCGGGGTCAACGCACCGTGACCTACGGCGAGGTTTACCACCAGAACGAGGTCGAGATGTCGGCCTTCAACTTCGAGCACGCCGACACCGATGCGCTGTTCGGGTGGTTTGACCACTGCGAAGCTGAGTGCCACAAGCTGCTGGAGCTGGGCCTGGCGCTGCCGGCCTATGATCACGTGCTGAAAGCGTCACACACGTTTAACCTGCTGGATGCCCGCTCGGTGATCTCCGTAACCGAACGACAGCGGTTTATCCTGCGGGTGCGGGATCTGGCCAAGTCCGTGGCGGAGGCCTACTTTGCCAGCCGCGAGTCCCTGGGCTTTCCCATGCTGGCCCAGGGCCAGGCCACCGGGGAGGTGCCGGCATGAGTGATCGCGCCCATCTGCTGATAGAGATCGGTACCGAAGAGCTGCCGCCTAAGAGCCTGGATCGCCTGGGTGAGTCCCTGTTCAGAGAACTGACGGGCGAGCTGGAGGGAGCCGGACTGGATTTCGACCGGGACGCCGCGGTCTGGTATGCCACCCCGAGACGGCTGGCGGTCAGCCTGCCCGGGCTGGCCCGGCAACAGGCCGACCGCAATGAGGAGCGGCTGGGTCCGGCGGTTGCCGCCGCATTCGACGAAGACGGCTCGCCGCGGCCCGCGGCGGAAGGGTTTGCCCGCTCCTGCGGCGTATCCGTGTCAGAGCTCAAGCGAGTGGACACCGACAAGGGTGTTCGGCTGGCTTACAGCCGCAACATTCCCGGCGCCCTGACCCTGGAGCTGCTGCCGGAGATGATCCAGGCCGCGGCCGGCCGCCTGCCGGTGGCGCGGCCCATGCGGTGGGGCGAACGTGACGATGCCTTCGTGCGACCGGTGCACTGGGTGGTGGCGCTGCTGGACAGCCAGGTCATCTCCGGCGCCTTGTACGGCTGCAACTTTGACCGGGTGAGCCAGGGTCACCGCTTCCATCACGACGGCGGCGTCTCCATCGACCATGCCTCGAGTTACCTGGCGGCCCTGGAGCAGGCCCGGGTGATCGCCGATCCGGCCAGGCGCCGGGAAATGATCCGCCTGGGCGTGGAGCGCGCCGTGGCCGAGGCCGGCGGCAACGCGGTGATTCACGATGCGCTGTTGTCGGAAGTGGCCAATCTGACGGAATGGCCGGTTCCTCTGCTGGGATCCTTCGACGAGGAATTCCTGGAGGTGCCCGCGGAAGCCCTGATCAGCAGCATGGAGAGTCACCAGAAGTTTTTTTCCGTGGTGGACGACCAGCAGCAGCTGATGGCCCTGTTCGTTGGCGTGGCCAACCTGGACAGCACCAACCCGACATCCGTCCGGGACGGGTTCGAGCGGGTAATCCGCCCGCGGCTGGCAGACGCCCGGTTTTTCTGGGAAAAAGACCTCAAGACCCCGCTGGAACAGCACCGCCATGGGCTGGCCCAGGCTGTGTACCAGAGAGACCTGGGTTCCCTGTGGGATAAGGTCGAACGGGTCGCTCGCATGGCTCAGTTGCTGGCACCGGCCCTGGGGGTCGATCCAGAGCAGGCGAAGCGGGCCGCCCGCCTGTCGAAATGCGACCTGATGACAGAGATGGTGGGCGAGTTTCCCGAGCTGCAGGGCACCATGGGGCGTCATTACGCCCTGGCCCAGGACGAATCCCAGGTGGTGGCCGCCGCCATCGAGGAGCACTATCAACCACGTCAGGCGGGTACGGCACTGCCGGCCTCTCCGCTGGGTCAGGTGCTGGCCCTGGCGGACCGCATCGACTCCCTTTGCGGCATCTTCAGCGCTGGCCTCAAGCCTACCGGCAATCGCGACCCGTTTGCCCTGCGCCGGGCCGGGCTGGGACTGATCCGCATCCTGGTGGAAAAGGAGATCGACCTGGACCTGGAGACCCTGATTACTCAGGCCCTGGACGGTGTAGCGGGACAAATCGATTCGGCGTCTGAACATGGGGGAGAAATTCTGGAGTTCATCATGGATCGACTCCGCGCCTGGTACCTGGACCAGGGCATTGGCGCTGATGTATTCGAGGCCGTGTGGGCACGGCGGCCGACCCGGCCCCTGGATTTTCATCGGCGGGTGCAGGCGCTGACGGACTTCAAGGCACTGGAACCGGCGGCTGCCCTCGCCGCTGCCAACAAGCGCATTGGCAACATCCTGAAGAAATCCACCGATGGCGGTGCGGCGGTCCCCGCCGTCAATGCCGACGGCCTGGTTGAAGCCCAGGAGAAAGCGCTGTTCGCGGACCTCACCCTGGCCAGCGAGGACGCCCTGCCCATGATCCAATCCGGCCAGTATGGTCCCGCCCTGGTGCGCCTTTCAGACCTCCGGCCCAGCGTGGATGCCTTTTTTGACCACGTGATGGTGATGTGCGAAGACGAGGACCTGAAGAATAACCGTTTGGCGCTTTTGTCGAAAATTAAGAGCATTTTCGACGACGTTGCCGACATTTCGAGGCTAGTCGTGTCTTGAATCGCGGCTGCGCCATGTCCGGGCTGATGGGGTTCACCGCATGAAGCTGGTGGTGCTGGGCCGGGACGGCGTCATCAACGAGGAACAGGGCGAGGGAGTCATTCGGGCGGACAACTGGAAGCCCGTACCCGGCAGCCTGGAGGCCATCGCACGGCTGTGCCGTTCGGGTTTCCGGGTGGTGGTTGCGACCAACCAGCAGCAAATTTCTGCCGGCACTCTTGGGGTGGAGGAGTTGCACGACGTCCACCGCAAGATGTTGAGCCTGGTGCATGAAACCGGCGGCACTATCGATGCGGTATTTTTTGCCCCTTCCGGCAACCCGGACGGACACGGCAAGCGTCAGCCCAAGGTAGCCCTGCTGCGACAGATTGAAAACCGTTACGGCGTGGATCTGGCCGAAGTGGTGGTTATTGGCGACTCCCGGGAAGACCTGGAGGCGGCCAAAAGTGTCGGTGCCCGGGCGGTACTGGTGCGAACCGGGCACGGTGTCGATATGCTCGGCGCCCTGACCGATTTCGAAGGAGTCACCATATTCAAGGACCTGGCTGGCGCCGTGGACCAGTTGGTGGCCGAGGCGCAGCACTCCTGATGGGCCTGCTCTATAGCTTACGGTCCCTGCTGTTTGTCGTCATCGTGGCAGTGTCGCTGGTCATTTTTGTGCCGTTTCTGTTGCTGTTCTTCCGCACGTCCCTTGAAACCCGCAACCGGGTCGCCCGCTGGTGGATGTACTTTCACCGGGCGCTGGTGCAACACCTGGGAGGCATCGACTTCCGGGTGGAGGGCCTGGATGCCCTGCCCGGCAGCGCGGTCATTTACTTCGCCAAGCACCAATCCACCTGGGAAACCCTGGTCCTGCAAACGCTGTTGCCCCACTACGTCTGGATTCTGAAAAAAGAAGCCCTGAGAATCCCGTTTTTCGGCTGGGGCCTGGCGCTGCTGGAGCCTATCGCCATCGATCGCAGCTCCGGTCGCAAAGCGGTGGACCAAATCGTTGACCAGGGCAAAGTATGGATCGAACGAGGAAGCGGAATCCTGATTTTTCCCGAAGGCACCCGTCGGGAGCCGGGTGCGGAGCCTGACTACAAGATCGGTGGCGGTATCCTGGCCGTAGCCACCGGTGCGCCGGTAGTCCCGGTCGCGTTGAACTCGGGAATGTTCTGGCCGCCCAAGAGCCTGTTCCTTAAGCGCCCCGGAACCATCGACCTGCGCTTTGGACCGGCCTTTGACCCGTCCGGGATGACACCGGAGCAGGTGGTTGCCAAGGCCCAGGACTGGATCGAGCCGACCTGCCGCGAACTCATGCAGCAGGCGGAATTTAGAAATCGCTAAACGTCTAAGTTACTGACATTTAAGGCATTTTTCTCGATGAACTCCCGGCGTGGCTCAACCACGTCACCCATCAGCGTGGAGAACACCTCGTCTGCGGCCACCGCGTCTTCGATGGTTACCCGTAGCAGGCGCCGAGTTTCAGGGTTCACGGTGGTGTCCCACAGCTGATCGGGATTCATTTCGCCCAGGCCTTTAAAACGCTGTACGGTGCGGCCTTTGCGTCCCTGGGCCATCAGCCAGTATTCTGCTTCAGAAAAGCTGCTGACGGCCTCCCGGGTCTGACCGCGAACGACTTCCGCACCGGGTTGGATCAAACCGGACAGTTTTTCGCCCAGGGCACTGATGGCCTGGTAGTCAGCGCCGGTGAAGAACTCCTTGGGAAACCACTTTTCCTGGTCGACGCCATGGATGAAGTGTCGAACCCGCAGGCCGTCACTCTGCACCTCAACCTGGTAACGCTGTCCCGAGGTCAGCCCCGCATTAAGCGACGCTTCCAGCTCCGAGGCCCAGGAACCCAGGTCGTCCAGCCGGTCGAAAGACTCGGCTCCGATGGTGGGCTGTCCCAGCATCGCTGCCAGAACAGTTCCGTCGTACATGCCAGCCAGGCGGTCCATGGTGGCGCGCACGCTCTGGTATTGTTTGATCAGGTCTTCCAGACCCGGCCCCTGCAGGGGCGGCGCCTCCGGGTCATAGACCAGTGCCGCACCATCCAGTGCCCTGGCCAGCAGGTACTCGTTCAGTTCCGCATCGTCTTTGAGGTACTGCTCCTGGTTACCTTTCTTGATTTTGTACAGGGGCGGCTGAGCGATGTAGATGTGTCCCCTTTCCACCAGTTCCGGCATCTGCCGGTAGAAAAAGGTCAGCAGCAAGGTGCGAATATGAGAGCCGTCCACGTCAGCGTCAGTCATGATGATGATGCGGTGGTAACGCAGTTTCTCGACGTCGAACTCTTCTTTGCCGATACCGCAGCCCAGCGCAGTAATCAGGGTGCCAACTTCCGCGGACCCAAGCATCTTATCGAATCGCGCTTTCTCCACGTTCAGGATTTTGCCCTTCAGAGGCAGCACAGCCTGGGTTTTTCGGTTCCGGCCCTGCTTGGCGGAACCACCGGCTGAATCACCCTCTACCAGGAAAAGCTCACACAGCGCGGGGTCTTTTTCCTGGCAGTCCGCCAGCTTCCCGGGCAAACCAGCAATGTCCAGCGCACCTTTGCGCCGGGTCATTTCGCGGGCCTTACGGGCAGCCTCCCTGGCTCGCGCCGCTTCTACCACCTTGGCCGTAATGGCTTTGGCCTCCTGGGGGTGCTCCAGCAGGAACTCAGACAGCTTCTCGCTGACGGCTGACTCCACGATGCCTTTGACCTCCGAGGACACCAGCTTGTCCTTGGTCTGGGAGGAAAATTTGGGATCAGGCACCTTTACGGACAATACCGCGATCAGGCCTTCCCGACAGTCATCGCCGGACAGCTGGACCTTGGTGTTCTTGGCCACACCGCTGCTCTCGATGTACTGATTCGTGGTCCGGGTCAACGCCGCGCGGAATCCGGCCAGGTGAGTACCGCCATCTTTCTGGGGGATGTTGTTGGTGAAACAGAATACGCTTTCCTGATAAGCATCCGTCCACTGCAGCGCGGCTTCAACGGTAACGTCCTGATTTTCAGTTGAAAAATAGAACACCGTCGGGTGCAACTGGGTTTTCTTTCGGCTCAGGTGATCTACGAATGACCGAATGCCGCCCTCGTATTCGAACAGGTCCTGGCGGCCGCTTCGCTCGTCGCTCAGAGCAATGCGGACGCCCGAGTTCAGGAATGACAGCTCGCGCAGGCGCTTGGCCAGGATGTCGTAGTGATATTCCGAGTCCGAGAAGATATCGCCGCTGGGATGAAAATTGATGGTCGTGCCCGTTACATCCGTCTTCCCCGTGACTGACAACGGCGAGTCCGGTTCACCCAGGCTGTAGGTTTGCTCGTGGATCTCGCCGTCCCGGTGAATGACCAAAGTCAATCGATCCGACAGGGCGTTGACCACAGACACACCCACGCCGTGGAGCCCGCCGGAGACCTTGTAAGAGTTGTCGTCGAATTTCCCGCCCGCGTGAAGCACCGTCATGATAACTTCAGCCGCCGAGCGCCCCTCCTCTTCATGAATATCCGTGGGGATCCCCCGGCCGTTGTCTCTGACGGTCACGGAATTATCCGAATGGATGATGACTTCGATGGTGTCGCAGTAACCCGCCAGAGCCTCGTCGATGGAGTTGTCCACCACCTCGAACACCATATGGTGCAGGCCGGTGCCATCGTCGGTATCCCCGATATACATTCCGGGGCGCTTGCGAACCGCTTCCAGGCCCTTGAGGACCTTGATGTTGGTGGAGTCGTATTGTTGTTGGTCGCTCATAAAATATTCGCGCGGACAAAGACGACCAATTATACCATTTCTGACACCCTGCCCTGTTCCACGTGGAACATTCGCGTATTGTCCGGCCATCGGTCCACATCGGGGCGTTCCGTCCCTGTTACCCACAATTGCGCCCCGGAATCCAGCAGCAGATCGGTCACCTTTCGCTGATGAGTTCGATCCAGCTCCGAGGGCAGATCATCAAAACCAATCACCGGCTGCTCCCCCGATTTCTTACCGATGACCTTTACCTGGGCCAGCAGCAACGACATGGCGACCATTTTCTGTTGGCCCCGGGACAGCCGGCCCGCCACCCGCCCCGATTTGTCCCGAATGCCGATATCGGCCCGGTGAGGCCCTCGCCGGGTAAATCCGGCTTCCCGGTCGCTGGACATTCGTTCACGAAGGCAGGTCACCAGGTCTTCGTCCGGCGGCCAGCCGCGATTGAATTCCAGGCTCAGCTCGGCCACCTCAGGTGCCATCTGCTCCAGGATGACGGCAAAGGCACCGGCCAGGTCTGCCATGTGCTGTTCCCGGGACCCGGTCACAGCCAGGCCCGACGTCACCAACCCGTGGTCCCAGCTGCCCAGGACGTCTTGCGCAGCCCGAGCGCGCAGTGCGGCGTTGCGCTGATTCAGAAAACGTCTGTAGTGTCGCCAGTGCTGTAAAAAGCCATGTTCCACGTGGAACACACCAAAATCCAGGAAACGCCGGCGTTCCTCCGGTGGTCCCTCGATCAACTGGTGCAGTTCGGGGTGAAACACCGAAAAAGCCAGGGCGCCCGCCAACTGGCCCAGTTGCTTGAGATCCTGGCCGTCTACCCGGGCCCGCCATCCGGTGCTATCCCTTTCAAAGCCTACGCGGCGGGTTCGCCCGTGGGCTTCCACATCAGCAACCACGATGCTTTTGCGGCGGGTCCGACTGATGTATTCGTGCCGTCCACCGCCACGGAAAGACCGCCCGCGGCTCAGGCAGTGGAGGGCTTCGAGAACGCTGGTTTTGCCGGCGCCGTTGTCGCCGGTGAGAAGATTCAGACCTGGCCCCGGCTCGATGACCACATCGCGGAGATTGCGCAGGCCATCAATCCGAAGCTTTTTTATCAGCACGAGTCAGGCTCGGGGTCCACCGACAACAGATCAATCCGGGTGGCGAAAGGGCAAAAACTGCCGCTACAGTCGCAGCGGCATCACCACGTGGCGGGACCGGTCAGTATCCGGGGCCTTGGCCAGGCAGCTGGAGTTGGTGTCTTTGAAACACAGGCTCACGTCGTCCGAGTCCAGAGCATTCAGAGCTTCAAGCAGGTAGTTCACGTTGAAACCCACAGCCAGTTGCTCTACGTCGGACTGCAGCTCGACCTCTTCCACGGCCTCTTCCTGCTCCGGATTGTGAGCCACAATGCGCATTTTTTCCGGGTCCAGCTCCAGGCGGACACCGCGGTACTTTTCATTGGAAAGAATGGCTGCTCGCTGCAGCGCCTCCCGAATCAGTTCCCGGTCGCCCGTCACAATCTTGTCAGCGCCAATGGGCACCACTGATTCATAGTCCGGAAACTTGCCGTCGATGAGCTTGGAAGTAAAGGTACCGTCGCTGAGCTGCACACGCACGTGGGATCGACCAAACTGCACCGTCAGGTCATCGTCTTTGTCATCCAGCAGGCGAACCAGTTCAAGCACGCCCTTGCGCGGAATAATCATCTGCTCCACCCCGTCCACCGCCAGATCCGCATCCACGTCGGCAATGGCCAGACGGTGCCCGTCGGTTGCCACGCTGCGCAACATTCCCTTGCGCAACTCCAGCAGCAGTCCATTGAGGTAATACCGCACATCCTGGTTCGCCATGGCGAATGACGTGCCGTCGATGATTTTCTTCAGATCTCCCTGACCGATCTGGACGGACTGACTGACGTCAACATCTTCAATGACGGGAAACTCCGTTGCCGGCAGCGTTGCCAGGGTATATCGACTCCGGCCCGCGCGGATCGTCGCTTTTTCCGCGCCGATGTCGATATCGAGTCGGGTGCCATCGGGAAGCGCCTTGCAGATATCCAACAGCTTACGGGCAGGAATGGTGACCTCTCCCGGTTGATCCACCTCAACCTGGACCCTCGCCGTCAGTTCGACTTCCAGATCGGTTCCCGTGAACTGCACTTCATTTTCTGATGCATTGAGCAGCAGGTTGGCCAGAACAGGCAGGGTCTGGCGGCGTTCTACGACGCCAACCACCTGGGTCAGGGGCCTGAGCAATACTTCCCGTTGAATACTGAATTTCATCTCGTTGTTCCGAACTAATAGCTTTTTAATTTAGAGCCTAATGGTAGTAATAGTTGGTCTGTATAACTCGAAAAAGACCAAAAAAGTGTTTTAAATCAAAAACTTAAGCCAAAAAATTGGCTGCAAAACCAGGGTAGATTCCTGTGCATGGTTTGTGGATAACTTTCTTCGCCACCGTTCCCACCAACTTATCCACAGGCTTTGCACATCAGGTTGTCAACAACCTCACCAATTTATCGAAGTCCTCCCGCAGGCGCCCATCGGTCTCCTTCAGTTCAGCAATCTTGCGACAGGCATGCAGCACTGTGGTGTGATCACGACCGCCAAAAGCATCCCCAATTTCCGGCAGACTGTGGTCAGTGAGGTCCTTGGAAAGCGCCATGGCCATCTGCCGCGGCCGGGCGATGGAACGGGTGCGGCGCTTGGACAGCAGGTCGGATACCCGGATCTTGTAGTACTCCCCTACTGTTTTCTGAATATTGGGTACGGTGATCAGCCGCTCGTGCACCGTCAACAGGTCGCGCAGGGTTTCTCGGGTGAAATCCAGCGAAATTGACCGGCCCGTGAAGCGGGCGTTGGCACAAAGGGTGTTGAGCGCCCCCTCCAGGTCCCGGACATTGGACCGGATCCGCTTGGCGATGTAGTGGGCGACTTCGTCACTCAGCGGCTGACCGGCCAGTTCCGCTTTGCTGATCAGTATGGCGACCCGGGTTTCAAAATCCGGTGGCTCAATGGCCACGCTCAGCCCCCATCCGAAGCGCGATTTGAGGCGCGCCTCCAGGCCGTCGACTTCCTTGGGATAGCGGTCGCAGGTCAGCATGATCTGCTGCTTGCCCTCGATCAGGGTGTTGAAGGTGTGGAAAAACTCTTCCTGGGAGCGCTCCTTGCCGGCAAAAAACTGGATATCGTCGATCAGCAGGGCGTCCGCCGAGCGATAGCGCTGCTTGAAGTCATCGATGGTGTTGTGCCGCAGGGCATTGATCATCCCGCTGACAAACTGTTCCGAGTGCAGGTACGCCACCCGCGCCCGGGGATTCTGATCCTGGATCTGGTTGCCCACGGCATGCAGCAGGTGGGTTTTGCCCAGGCCCGTACCGCCGTAGAACAACAGTGGGTTGTACGACGCATCGCCAGGGTTTTCAGCCACCTGCATGGCGGCAGCGCGGGCCAGTTCGTTGGATTTACCCTGGACAAAATTGTCGAAGCGATAATGCTGGTCCAGGTTGCTGGGTCTGCGCTCGGGCTCCCGGGTCCTGGCTGATGGCGCGTCCGAGGGTATGGGGCCGTCAGCCGAACCAATGTCCAGGTTCACCTTGATCGGCCCACCCGCCAGGTGATCTATGATCTCGGTGATACGCTCCAGGTAGCGGTCGCGCACCGCATTGAGCACAAACGCATTGGGCGCCAGAAGATGCAGTCCGTCCCCATCGGCCAGGGTGTGCATGGGCCGGATCCACATGTTCATGTCCTGGGCGGAAAGCTCCGTCTCCAGCCGGTTCACACAGCGTCGCCACAATTGCTGATCGGCACTCACCAAACGCCTCGGTATTCTCCAGAAATTGCCGGTTGCCCGGTCCCGGCCAAGGCGCAAGTCTAACCGTGAAGACCAGACTTATCCACAGGCTGCTTGAAGCGGGTCAAAAGCGGCTGGATTTGTTGACACGACACGGCTGCCGCCGGTATATTTGGCGGCCTTTGTCACGGCTCCCCGGGGTCGTGTTTTTATTTGTGGCCATCTAACCATATGGCCGGGCTGAAGACGACCCGACGATGAAAAGAACATTTCAACCCAGTAATCTGAAGCGGGCCCGTAATCACGGGTTCCGGGCGCGTATGCGCACCCGCAGCGGCCGAGCCATTATCAATGCCCGCCGCGCCAAAGGCCGCAAGCGCCTGTCGGCGTAGCGCCGGGCCTTCGCTGCGCCTCCGCCATAAGCGGGACTTCGACCGCGTATTCAACCAACCGCTGCGCTCCGCACGACGGCACTTCACCGTGCTGGCCCGATCCAACCAGCTGAATCACGCCCGGCTGGGACTGGCGGTCTCGAAAAAAGTCGACAAGCGGGCCGTGGTCAGGAATCGGATCAAAAGAATGGTTCGGGAAAGCTTCAGACTGGATCCCATAGCGGCAGCCGCGCTGGACGTGGTGGTCATTGCCCGACCTCCGGCCGCGCTGGAACAGCCCCGGGCGGTGCGCCGGGAACTGGCAGACCACTGGCAGCGCCTGATGAAGCTGGCCGAGCAGGCTGATTGACCGATTGACCGGGCAGACCCACGAGAAACATCAGGACTGATCACCCATGCCTAACACCCGACTCTTTCTGATCGTGGCCATCGGGGCGGTAGGCTTTCTGCTGTGGCAGCAGTGGCAGATCGATTACGGCCAGCCAGCGGCACCGCGCACCGCTCAGCCAACCGTGGGCCAGGACGTCAACCCTGCCGCCGACGGCACCGTGCCGAGCGTTGCGCCGCCGAGCCAGTCTGGTTCGGATACTCCGTCGTTGCCGCCGCCCAGCTCTGGTGGCCGGACCCCGGACCCGGCTGACGGCGGCCAGGTAATCCGCATCACCACCGACGTCCTGGACGTGGAAATCAGCACCACCGGCGGTGAGTTGCAGCACGCCACGCTGCTGGAATACCCGCTGGAGTTGAAGACTCCCGAAGCCAAGGTCGAGCTGCTGCATACCGACTCAAGTCGGTATTTCGTGGCCCAGAGCGGTCTGGTCAGCAGCACCCATACCAGTGCAGATCATCGCCAGCCCTTCATCGCCAGTCGCAACGAGTATCGCCTGGGCGACGGTGACGACGAGATCCTGGTTCCCCTGACCTGGGAAGCAGACGGCATCACGGTCACCAAGACCTACCGCTTCCAGCGGGGGTCATATCAGATCCAGGTCGATCAGGCCGTCAGCAACGCATCGGACAAGGCCTGGGTTGGCAGCCCCTATCGTCAGCTCCAGCGGGTGCAGCCGTTCATAGACGATGACTCATTCACCAACCCGGCCCGCTACAGTTTCCTCGGCGCAGCCTTGTACAACCCGGAAGACAAGTACGAAAAATTCGAGTTTGAGGATCTGGGTCGGGGTGAGCGTCGCGAGTCCGCCAATGCCTGGGCGGCCATGGTGCAACACTATTTCGTGACGGCCTGGATCCCGCCGCAGCAGGAGAACCAGGTCCTGGAGGCGGCCCGGGTACCCAGCACCGATCGTTTCCTGGTGCGCGCCACCGGGCCCGCCGCCACCGTGGCGCCCAACGAAAACGGCTACTTTCCGGCTACGCTGTTTGTAGGCCCCAAGCTGCAGGACCGCCTGGAGACCCTGGCGCCGGGTCTGGAACTCACGGTGGACTACGGCATCTTCACCCCGCTGTCCAAGGTGTTGTACTGGCTGCTGGAGAAAATCCACGCCCTGACCGGCAACTGGGGCTGGGCCATTGTGTTCCTCACGGTGCTGGTTAAGGCGGTGTTCTTCAAGCTGTCGGAAGCCCAGTACAAGAGCACGGCCAAGCTGCGCAAGCTGCAGCCCCGAATCCAGTCGCTGAAAGAGCGTTACGGCGACGACAAGCAGAAGTTCAACATGGCCATGATGGAGATCTACAAGACCGAGAAGGTGAATCCGCTGGGCGGCTGTTTACCGATCCTGGTACAGATCCCCGTTTTTTTCGCCCTGTACTGGGTGCTGCTGGAGAGCGTGGAACTGCGCCAGGCTGACTTCATGCTCTGGATCAATGACCTGAGCTCGCCGGATCCCTACTTTGTGCTGCCCATCATCAACGGGGCGGCCATGTATATGACCACCAAGCTGTCGCCCAACCCGGCGGCGGATCCCATGCAGCAAAAGATCTTCCAGGCCATGCCCCTGATCTTTGCCGTCATGTTCGCGTTCTTCCAGGCGGGACTGGTGTTGTACTGGACCGTCAACGCCGTGCTGTCTCTGGCACAGCAGTGGGTGATCACCCGACGCATCGACGCCGCTGATTCCAGCGGGTAAAAGCCCCATGCGGCGGGACACCATAGCCGCCATTGCCACGCCGCCGGGCGCCGGCGGTATCGGGGTGCTACGAATCTCAGGACCCGGCGTTCCCGACTGGCTGACGCCGCTCACCGGCAGGACCCTGAAGCCCCGGCGGGCCGAACTGGTGGGATTCCTCGACGACAACGGCCAGGTCATCGACCGAGGCATCGCCCTGTATTTTCCCGAACCCGGCTCCTTCACCGGCGAGGCCGTCCTGGAGCTGCAGGGCCACGGTGGGCCGGTGGTGATGGGCATGCTGCTGGAGCGGGTGCTTTCCCTGGGTGCCCGGCTGGCCCGCCCCGGGGAGTTCAGCGAGCGGGCCTTTCTCAACGACAAGCTGGACCTGGCCCAGGCTGAGGCCATCGCCGACCTCATCGGCAGCGCCACCCGCAGCGCAGCCCGGGCCGCGGTCCAGTCCATGGAAGGCGCGCTCTCCCGGCAGGTGGCGACCCTGCAGCAGGAACTGGTCAGCATCCGGGTGTTCGTGGAGAGCGCCATCGACTTTCCCACTGACGAAATCGACTTCCTGGGTGAGAGCGAAACCGCCGACCAGGTCAGATCCGTTATCGGCACGGTGGCGGATCTGCGGGCCCGGGCCCGCCAGGGTCGGCTGCTGCGCGACGGTCTGACCCTGGCGCTGGCGGGCCGCCCCAATGCCGGCAAGTCCAGCCTGCTGAACGCCCTGAGCGGTCGCGACAGCGCCATCGTCACGGACATACCCGGTACCACCCGGGACCTGTTGCGGGAGCGTGTGGAACTGGACGGCATACCGCTGCACCTGGTGGATACCGCCGGGTTGCGCCAGTCCGACGACCGGGTGGAGCAGGAAGGTGTTCGCCGGGCCAGGCGGGCGGTGGAAACCGCAGACCACACGCTGCTGATGGTGGACGACAGCGCGCCGGCCGGGGAACCGCTGGATCTGCCGCCGGGCATCCCCGTGACCGAGGTCCACAACAAGATCGACTTGAGCGGGTCGCCACCCGCCATTGAGCAGGCCGGTGAGGTGACTCGGGTGTATTGCTCGGTCAAAACCGGCGCCGGCATGGACCTGTTGAGCAGCCATCTGAAACAAGTCGCCGGCCTGCAACCCGCCGGGGAAGGCCAGTTCATCGCCCGGGCACGTCATCTGGACGCCCTGGCCCGGGTGCAGCATCACCTGGAGCAGGGCCTGGAGCAATTGGAGCAGTTTCAGGCCGGGGAGCTGCTGGCCGAAGAACTCAGGCTGGCACAGCAGCAGCTCAGTGAAATCACCGGTGAGTACAGCACGGAAGATCTGCTGGGAGCGATTTTTTCCAGCTTTTGTATTGGCAAGTAGGGACCGGCCGAAGTGGCTCAGTCAAACTCGTAGGTGAACTTGATCTCGGGGCTGGTATCCAGGTCGAATTCCATGTGCTCGGCCAGCGATTCGCCCAGCAGGCCGGCCTTGACGCCGCCGGTCATGCGGTCGTAACGGGCGCGGAAGTCGGAAAAGGCGTCGTTTTTGCGCCAGCGCATCCCACACAGCGCCCCCGGGCGACCCAGCTGGTCGGGCTGACAGCGGCCGGTAGGGGTTTCATACACTTCACCTTCTGCGGCCTGGTCGACCCAACCCATAACCATCCTGGCGCGGGCGGCCAGGTCGGGTTCCTGTTGCCGATACCGGGCCTCGAGGCGCGGGTCGAAACGGGGAGCCAGCGATGGGTCATCGGCTTCAGGTTCGGGCAGAGTGACGGATTTGAGAAAGTACGCGCTGCCGCTCAGGGGAGCGGTGCTGACCGCGGGTTTGTCCTCGGCCAGGCCGGCAGTGGGGACAAGCAGCGACAGAGCCGAAAGCACCCCTCCGCCGAGGCGGTTGCGGGAGAGCCGGGCCCTGATGGTTTTCTCTGTCATCTATACTTAACTATATTCCCTTCTGAGGAATTCTCCACTGCACCCCATTAAAAAATAGCAAAGCTCCGGTTAATCTTTCGTGCGCCGATCCGCAATTTCGGGCAGTGCCTCGCGCATGAAAAAGCCAGGCCTCTATTGAATAGTTCAGCACCGTCCCAACTTACTGAAGCAT
>JASJDM010000104.1 GCA_030065125.1 Lysobacterales bacterium
TGGTAATGACAAACACCGCGGCCGCGGCGTCGCTGAGTTTTTGAGATTTCTTGCCGACACTGGTGACCTCGAGATCCAACAGCTCCTCGAAGCTCAGGTCGAACAGATCTCGCTGCATGTCATTGCCGTCCTGGGCCAGGACAACCCCGGCCAGGCAGCACAGTGATGCTGCAACCAGTCTCATTTGAAGACCACGCATGGCAGACTCCCTGGGTTTTTGTTGTTATCCCCCGAACAGACTCCATCCGGGTTCCCCAGTTGATATCGGCCGAGGCTGCAGGAAGTTTAGGATTTGGTGATATACCGCCCGGAGCCCATGCTAAGATGCGGGCCGGATCAAGGAGGGAGTAAGTATGCGGCCCCTGTCGGGACTGGATGCGGCATTCATATACCTGGAGTCCAGCCGCGCCCCCATGCACATCGGTGGCCTGTACGTGCTGGATGCGGCCGATGCGCCAAGGTCCTTCGGCTACGACGCATTTCGCCGCCACATCGAATCGCGTATCCCGCTGTCGCGGGTGTTCCGCGAACGCCTGATCGAAACCCCGCTCAGCGTCACCCACCCATACTGGATCAACGACCCGGAGTTCGAACTGGATTTTCACCTGCCCCACATGGCGGTGCCACGGCCCGGCGGACTGCGAGAGTTGAAGGAACTGGCGGCCAAGATTTTCGGGCGTCCACTGAACCGCAGCCGGCCGCTGTGGGAAATCACATTTGTTGACGGCCTGGACGAGGTGCCCGGCGTATCACCCGGCTCGTTCGCGGTGGTCACCAAGATTCACCATGCGGCGGTGGACGGTGGATCCGGGGCCGAGCTGATGGGGGCACTGCTGGATACCACCGAGAAACCCCGCAAAATCGACGTCAAGGACACCTGGGAGCCGGAATCCCTGCCGGGCCTGGGGAAGATGATTGGCGGTGCTTATGGTCGCCTGCTGCCCAAATCCCTGGAGCTGGGCAAGCTGGTGGCGGAAGTGGGCGGCGGCCTGGGCCGGCTCTACGGCATGAAGCGGACGGTACCGCTGAAGCCGCCACCGCGGTTGATGTCGGCGCCGCGCACGCTGTTCAATGCCAAGGTTTCTCCCCACCGCACCTTCTGGGGGGTCAATATTGATTTCGAGCGCTTCCGCAACGTCAAGGCCGCCCTGCCGGAGGTCACCGTTAATGACGTGGTGTTGTCCATATGCGCCGGGGGACTGCGCAAGTACCTGCTAAGCCGGGACGCGCTGCCGGCGGACCCGCTGGTGGCCATGGCCCCGGTATCGGTCAGGCGGAAGGAGCAGAAAGGGCAGATGGGCAACCAGGTGTCGGCCATGCTGGTGGACCTGGACACCAACCAGGAGGATGCCCTGCGCCGGTTGCTGCGGATACACGCCAACACCCTGGGGTCCAAGACTTACTCCAAGGCCCTGCCGGCCAATCGCATTGCGGAGTTCATTCCCTCGGAGACGGCTGCGCTGGCCGCGAGGCTGTATTCCATGACCCGGCTGGGTGACCGCCACCGACCGTTTTTCAACCTGGTCATCACCAACGTGCCGGGGCCGCCGGTGCCTCTGTACATGGCCGGCGCGCGCATCGACCATACCTTCAGCACCGCACCGATCCTCGATGGCCTGGGATTGATTATTGTCATCTTTTCCTACGCCGGCCGCCTGTCCATCACCCTGACCTCGTGCCGGGAGATCGTGCCTGATCCGGAGCAGCTGGCCGACTACATTGCCGAATCCATGGACGAACTGGAGGAAGACATTTACCAGATGATGCATCCCGAAGGGGAAACAGAAGATGAGGCGGAGGCGCTGCCTCCGTCCGAGGTTGCGGTCAAGCTGGACACGGCCATGGACGAACTGGAACAGGTGCTGATCCGGCTGCGTTCCGGAGGTGCTTCGTGAGCAGGCGAGACAGCGGGTTGATGCGGCGGCCGTCAGCACTCCTGTTTGCCTTGGAGTCGCGAGCTGTTTACGACGCTGCCGCCATGGTGCCGGTATTCCCCCTGCAAAGGCTGCTGCCCCGGGGGGACGGCCACCCGGTACTGGTGTTGCCCGGCTTCCTGACCAGCTCCTATTCCACCATCCCGCTGCGCCGCCTGCTGCGCCGTCTGGGATACGCGGCCCATCGCTGGAAGCTGGGACGCAACCTGGGCTACAGCGAGGAACTCAGGGACCGCATGCTGGACCGGGTGCTGGAGCTGACGGAGCGCTATGAGCGCACCGTCAGCCTGGTGGGCTGGAGCCTGGGCGGGGTTTATGCCCGGGAGCTGGCCCGGGAACGGCCGGAGCTGGTGCGATTGGTCATCAGCATGGGCAGCCCGTTTCGGATTCACTTGCGCCATGACAGCGTCCAGCCCGGCGTCCACCAGATCTACCGGCTTCTGAATGGCGACGGCCATTTCGAGGACGCCGACCTGGTCAGCAGTCTGGCAGAGCCACCGCCTGTACCCACCAGCGCCCTGTTCACCAAGGGTGACGGTGTTGTCCACTGGGAATCCACCGTCGAAAACAGCGATCGGCCGGACGTCGAGAATATTCACGTGGGTGGTGCCCACATGGGGCTGGGTTTCAACCCGCGGTCCATGATTGCCATCGCTGATCGTCTGAGCCAGCCCGAGGGGGACTGGCGTCCATTTAATCCTCGCGGGCTGCTGAAGCTGGCCTATCGCAACTACATGCCGGAATGGCTGGTTGGACGATGACAGTACTGCGAACACCTGACGAAGCTTTTGACAATTTGCCGGATTTTCCATTCTCGCCAAATTATGTAGAAACACCTGACGGGCTGCGCATGCATTACCTGGACGAAGGGGAAGGCCCGGTGGTGGTGCTGCTGCACGGTGAGCCCAGCTGGAGTTTTCTGTATCGGAAGATGATTCCGATCCTGGTGGACGGGGGTTTCCGCTGCATCGCGCCCGACCTGATCGGCTTCGGCAGGTCTGACAAGCCGACAGACCCGGTCGCGTACACCTACGCCAGCCACGAGGGCTGGCTGACCGCGGGGCTGTCGGCCATGGGGCTGGGGCCGGCCCACCTGTTTTGCCAGGACTGGGGCGGACTGCTGGGTCTGCGCCTGGTGGCGCGGCAGCCGGACCAATTCCTGTCGGTCTGCGCGGCCAACACTTTCCTGCCCGTCGGCAATGTGGGCGACAACCCAGCCTTCATGAAGTGGCGCGAGTTTTCCCAGTCCGTGCCGGAGCTGCCGGTGGGCGGCATCATCAAGGGAGGTACAGCCAGGCCCATGTCCGAAGCTGCGATCGCCGGCTATGACGCGCCTTACCCGGATGAGTCCTATAAGGCGGCGGCACGAAAATTTCCGACCCTGGTGCCCCTCACCAGTGATGATCCCGAAGCGCGGATCAACGCTGAACTGTGGGCGAACCTGTCCCGGTACGAAGCGCCGTTCCTGACCCTGTTCGGTGACAGCGATCCCATCATGCTGGGCGCTGAAAAGTTTTTTCAGCAGCGGGTGCCGGGTGCAGCCGGCCAGCCCCACGCCATCATTGAGCAGGCCGCCCACTTCATCCAGGAAGACGCCGGGGAAGAGCTGGCCACCAGGCTGGTTGAGTGGCTCAGCGACATACCCGCGGCCTGAAGCGTCACACGGCGCGGTTCTGCCGCGCCAGCAGACGCAGCATGGCTGCGCTGGCCACCACTCCCGCCAGAGAAAAAGCCGCCAGGAAAGTGAAGTAATCCTGGTGGCCGGCCAGGCCGGGTGACCGGTCCAGCAGCATGCCGCCGAACCAGGCCACGAAGATATCCGGAGTGTAGCCCACCACGCTGACCAGCCCCACCGCCGTGCCCGTCAGGGCCAGGGGCACCCGCGCCTCCTGGAACAGTGCGAAGTACAGTCCGCGCAGCCCGAAAATGGCGGCGCAGGTCACCAGGGTATTGCCGAACAGCAGCCAGGTGGTGGCGGTGGAGGGCGTGTCCAGGGCGAACACCAGGTGGGACGCCAGCAGCAGCAGGAAAGTCGCCAGGGTCATGCGGCCCACGCCAAGCCGGTCACCCAGCAGACCGGCGAACAGGGCGGCCACCGGCCGCATCCAGGCACCCATGGCGGCCACCGCCGCCGCGTCCACCTCGTCCAGGCCATAACCCTGCACCGCATACAGAGAGTAGTTGTCGAAGCCTTTGTAACCCACATAGGCGCAGACGATGATGACGGACTGCAGCCACACGGCCGGGATCTTCAGGGTCCTGCCGATGTGCGCCGCCGCGGACTCACCGCCCCGGTTCCAGCGCCCGGAGGCACTGTTTTCTCCGCCGTCCCTGATGACAAACCACACCAGCATGCCCGCCAGGGCGGTGGCGGCGGTATACCCCAGGATAATGATCCGCAGCGCCTCGCGTCGGTCAGACTCGCCGGCGGCGGCATAGCCCTCTGGAAAAGCCAGCCCGAAAACGCCCACGGCCAGGGTTGCCAGCACCGCCGCCAGCAGTCCGCGGCCACCGTCCAGCAGCCCGTAGGCCTGGCCCTGGCGATCGGTGCCGCCCCACTCCCGGGTTGCGCGGATCAGGGCTGCCCAGAACAGCAGGATTGTGCTGACGCCGAACAACCCCCACAACAGCAGGGCGCCGCGGAACCCTGGAAAGGTCGACATGTACAGCCCGCCGGCGGCAGTGCACCACAGGGACGCCGCCATCAGTTTGCGTGCGGGAAAGCGATCCGCCAGGGGGCCGCCTGGAAAATAGGCCAGCATCGCCATGATGCCGTAGACCCCCTGGGCAGCCCCCAGCTCGGTGTTGCTGAGTTGAAACACCTCCAGCACCGAGGGCCGAAAAAACCGGGCAATGTGGAACGGCAGGGCAAACACCGCCTCGCCGGCGACCACCAGGCCCAACATGGTCCAGAACCGCCGGGCCCGGTGAGCGGGCGAATGACTCAAGGTTGGGAATCCATGGACTCCAGCAGCGCTCGGGCCCGTTTTTCCGCGTCATCACCCGGCTTCAGCTCCAGCAGCTGCTGCAGTGACTGCCGGGCCAGCTCCGGGTTGGACTCCAGGTAAATTTCCGCCAGGGCGTAGAGCGACCAGCTCTGGAACATCGTCCGCAGGCGATCGGGGTGCTGGTTGGGCAGCTCCAGGATGGCGCGAAAGTGCTCCGCAGCCTGGCTGTCCCTGCCGGCCTGCTGCTCCAGGTATCCCTGGGCCAGGCGGATCCAGCGGTTTGAGGGTCGTTCCCGGGCCAGCGCGGCGCCCATTCGGGTCAGGGCGCCCTTGAGTGGCCCCGGCGGCAGCCGGACGGCGGCAAACTGCAGTACCGGGTCCGGTTCGCCACTCCAGCCCTCGCCGATCCAGCGTGCGGCCTGGTCCGGGTTGCCCCGCCACAGCGCGACCAGGCCCCGGGCGATCCGTTCATCACCCTGGGTTTTGACCTTCGGGGTTACGGTGTCGATAGTCGCCGGCGGCAGCGGGTTACCCGGATCCGAAAACACCATCAGCCGGAGGAAAGCCATGGCAAAGGGCGATTTGCGCAGGTCTCCCATCAGCAGCCGGAACGGGTCACTCAAGCGGTTGTCGTTGGCCAGAATAAACAGACCCAGCTCTTGCTCGGGCAGCAGCATCAGCAGGGCACCGGAATGGTCCGGGTCGTCCTGGCCAAAACTCCACAGCGCCCGCTGTCCCAGAATCTCCTGGGTAAACCAGCCCAGGCTCACCGGCAGCGCTTTTCCATAGCGGCTGCGGGCCGGCTCAGCCAGCCGCTGGATGGGCTCGATACCGTCAGCTTTGCCGGACAGCAGGGCCTGCAGCACTCGACCCATGTTGTCCACGTTGGACACCAGCCCGGCGTGAGCCCCCAGGAACGGGGAGTCGAACCAGGCTGCTCCCGCCGGCTCCAGCAGCTCCTCTCGCAGCAGATCCTCCAGTGTCCGCCCGCTGGCCTGTTCCAGGATTGGCCCAAGCAGGGCGTAGCGACTGGAGCTGTACACATATTCCTCGCCGGGCACACCCTCGGAGCTGTGGCTGAGCAGGTGCCGGATCAGCACCGATCCCGGTACGTCCGCCCCGGGGTGGCCCGAGGGCAGCTGGGTCGAGGCGGTGGCATCCAGGTTGACCTTGCCGGCGTCGGCCAGCTTCAAAGCCAGCAGGCCGGTCAGCGCCTTGGTCACCGAGGCGACCCGCAAGGTATCGCTGCTGGTAAAAGGCGTGGTGCTGTCCCGCCGGGTGCCCAGGTTACCGGTCCAGAGCACCTGGTCGCCGCGAACCACGACGTAGGCCAGGCCTGGGATTTCGAGATCCGACCGAAGCTGCTCGAATTCCACGTCCAGCCGCGCCCGGACCGGTTCTTCCGCGCCCGGCGCGGCCTGGACCAGCTCCAACCGCAGCAGCCCCGACAGCAGCAGCCCGATCATCAAGCAGCGCCGCATCATGCCGCCCACGGTTGCGCCATAAACCATTCAAAGTTGAATCGTGGCTGGTAGCCCAGCTGCTCGGCAGCGCGGTCGATGGCGTAGACCCGGTCTATCCGTTCGGGCAGCGGCCAGCGGCGGGTCTGAAATTCGCACACGGCGCCGGGGCTGCAGCGTTCAATCACCTGGGCCGGCTGCCGGCTCAGCTGCTCCAGGTCAGCCTGACGGAATGGCGAACGTGCCGAAACGTTGAAGACGTGGAATCCCTCAAGCTCCGCGTTCAATGCCAGGCTGTGGGCTTCAGCGACATCGCGCTGGTCGACGCCACGGTACAGGCGGTACAGCGCCACCAGGTGCTCGGGCTCGGGGAAACATCGGGACATGCGCAGGCTGATGCAGCTCAGCCCGTGGTTGCCGGCCTCCCGGCACAGGTCTTCCGCCGCCAGCTTGGTCTGGTCATAGATATCCCGGGGCTTCGGAGGCAGCGACTCATCCACCCAGACCGCCCGGTCCGGGTCCACCATGGCGTCGCCATATACCGAGGTGGTGCTGGTCAAAACCAGCCGGCTGTGTCCGGCCCTGACACAGGCATCCACCAGCTTCCGGGTGCCGTCGACGTTGGTGCGCCGAAACTCGTCTTCGCTGGCCTGGCCCACGTGGGGCGCATGCAGCGCCGCAGTGTGCACTACCGCATCAACCTGGCTGCACAGCTGGTCCAGAAGGTCCCCATCGCAGACGTTCGCGATGACCTGGGTATCGGGTCCAGGTACCTGGTCCAGTCCGGTGACCCGGTGTTCCCGGGCCAGTCGGTGGACCACGGCCTGGCCAATGCGTCCGGAGGAGCCGGTGACCAGTACTCTCACTCGGCGTTGGAATCGCTGTCCGTGTCGCACCAGGCCTCGATGGCAAAATCGAAGGCCACCTGGTTGGTTCCGCCCGTGGAAACACCGCGGTCTTCAGTGACGTGGGCGGTCAGGGTTTTTTCCATCTGGAGCACCGGCTCGGCGGCGTCCTCTCCGGGACAGCTGATTCTCAGGCGCGCCCGGTCAGTCCCTTCATCGTCAAACATCAGGTCTTCCTCGATGGCACGGACCGCGATGACCAGCTGCATCGGTATGCCGCAGCTGCCGCCAGCGACATTCCATTCATGGGCTGGATGGAACTGCATATTGTCGCCGTTGCCGTTGATGGTGTGAGAATCTTCATTGACCGAAATCTTGTACACCCAGTCGTCGCCGATAAAGGCGCCGCTGTGCCGAATAGCCTTTAGAGATACCTTGCAGACACATGTCCCCATGGCTTTCACCCTCTTTGATACGTGTGTGGTCGGTTTATTCTAAATGACTTGAAGGCTCTGTTATCAGTGTTAATACTCACGATTGTGCTGCAAGCCCTGCCGCCATGACGATATGGACAACGCCCTGACTTTTTCTGACCTGCTCGGCCAGTTGGCGGCCTATCGCTGGCCCATCGCCGGCGTGCTGATCGCCACGCCTTTGCTGATCTGGGTGGCCGGCCTTACGCTGGGACGCAGCAATCCCCGGCTGTTTGCGCGGATCATGTCCGTACCGGTTTACCTGGTGGTGTTGCCCGGCGTCCTGATGCTGCTGGTCATGGGATACATGATGTTTTTCACCCGTCAGAATCTGATGACAGACCTGGACCTGGTGCTGGGGGTACTGCCGGTGGCCACCATGGCGGTGTCGCTGTGGCTGATACGCCGGGAAGTGCGATTCCAGGACATTCCGGGCTTTGACGAGCTGGGCGGCATGGTGGTGCTGGCGCTGCTGGCGTTCGTCGCCCTGCTGCTGATCCTGAAGCTGCGGGTGCTGGTGGGTGTATTCGGGGGCATGCCTGCCGTCATCGGCGTGTTTCTGCTGTTTTATGCCGGCTTCCACTGGGCGCTGAAGAAGATACGCGGGTAGCACTCAGCGTTCAGAAATCTCCCGCTCCTGGGTTATGGGCAGTGGCGGCACAGCCAGTCCGCAACGTCAGTCAGCACCTGTTCCTTCTCCGGTTCGTTGTGCAGTTCGTGGTACAGATCCGGGTAATTCAGGCGGGTCAGGTCTTTGCTGCCCAGCCAGTCCTCCAGCTTTTCGGCGCCTTCAGGGTCTACGATGGGATCGCCGTCTCCCTGGAGTATCAGCACGGGAAGGCGAACCCGCTCGGCAACCCGGGGTGCCTGATCGATGGCGGTCGTCAGCTCCGCTCCAAGCCGAGCGCTGAACTTCCCGCTGAACACCAGCGGGTCCTCCAGGTAGGCTTTGACCACATCGGGATCGCGGCTCATGCCCTCGGGGTCCATTCCAATCAGGGGCAGCCGGGGCAGCAGCACTGACATCAGCCGGCCCAGCAGCACTACCGCCCGCGGCACGTGGGCGGGCACGGTGACCGGCGGGGCAGACAGCACGCCGCCGGCAAAACCGCCCCCGTGGTGCGACAGGTAGTGCAGGCTGATCAGGCCGCCCATGCTGTGGCCGAACAGGAACAGCGGTAATCCGGGGTGCGCCGCCAGTACGCTCTGCTGGTACTGGCGCAGGGTGTCCAGGTAATCAGAGAATCGGTGGACGTGGCCCCGGGCCCCTCCGGATTGCCCGTGTCCGGGGTGGTCCAGACCGAATACGGCAAACTCAAGGCCAACCAGCTTCTCCACCAGTCCGTCGTACCGCCCGCAGTGTTCACCCAGGCCGTGCACCAGCATCACGCCGGCCCTGGGCGAATCGTCAGGCAGCCAACGTCGGGTGTGGATATTGAGGCCCCGGGGGCTGACAAATGTAGCGCTCGATTCTCGCATCAGTTTTCTATTTTGTGATCCGGCATCACGTCACGCATTGTCACTGAGGTCTGCGGGTGGCAGGCTAGTGTCCTGATCACACAGGGACAATGCAATGCCTTCGTTGCAACCTGCCCCATGAGCCAGCCCTGCATACTCGCCCTGGACCAGGGCACCACCAGCAGCCGCGCCATCGTGTTTGATGCCCGGGGCCATATCCTGCACGTGGCCCAGCGTGAATTCCCACAGATCTACCCCGCCAGCGGCTGGGTGGAACACGACCCTGAGATCATCTGGGTATCAACGCTGGAGGTGGCCCGCAATGCCCTGGCGGTGGTGGAGGGCCAGGGGCACCAGGTGGCGGCCATCGGACTCACCAACCAGCGGGAAACGACCCTGCTGTGGGATCGGGAGTCCGGCCGGCCGGTGCACAACGCCATTGTCTGGCAGGATCGCCGGACCCGTGATACCTGCGAGCGCATGCGCCGGGATGGCCTGGAGGACGAGGTGCAGCGCCGCTCCGGGCTGCTGCTGGATCCCTACTTTTCCGCCAGCAAGCTGGCCTGGATGCTGGGCCACGTGGACCGCGCCCGCAGCCACGCCCAGGCGGGCGAACTGGCGTTTGGCACGGTTGACGCCTTTCTGATTTCCCGGCTGACCGATGGCGCCGTTCACGCCACCGACCATACCAACGCCTGCCGCACCGGGCTGTACAACCTGACCGCCAATGACTGGGACGACGAGCTGCTGAGCATGTGGGACATCCCGCCACGGCTGCTGCCGGAGATCCTCGGCTGCAGCGCCAGCTATGGGGAAACCCATCCCGCCCTGTTTGGCCGGCCGATTCCGATCCTGGGCGTGGCCGGCGATCAACAGGCCGCGGCGCTGGGGCAGTGCTGCTTTCAAGCCGGTGACATCAAGAGCACCTACGGCACGGGGTGTTTTGTCCTGGTTCACACCGGCCGGCTGCCGCTGCGTTCCAGTCACCGCCTGCTCAGCACCGTGGCCGTGCACCTGGACGGCAAGGCTGAATATGCCCTGGAAGGGTCCATCTTCGTTGCCGGTGCCGCGGTGCAGTGGTTGCGGGATGGATTGGGTGTCATCGGCCATGCCGCCGACTCAGAGGGTCTCGCCAATGGCCTGGCCGACAACGGCGGGGTTTACCTGGTGCCGGCGTTCACCGGGCTCGGCGCGCCCCACTGGAAGCCCGATGCCAGGGGCGCCCTGTTCGGGATCACCCGGGCAACCGGGCCGGCCGAACTGGCTCGCGCGGCCCTGGAATCGGTCTGCTACCAGACCCAGGATCTGCTGCAGGCCATGTCCCAGGACGGCGTCAGCCCCAAGGCCATCCGTGTTGACGGCGGCATGGTGGCCAATGACTGGATGACCCAGTTCCTGGCGGACGTGCTGGATATGCCGGTGGACCGCCCCCGGGTGATGGAAACCACGGCGCTGGGTGCCGCTTACCTGGCCGGGCGCCGGGCCGGCGTTTACGGCAATCGCGAGGAGTTCAGCCAGCTGTGGCGGCTGGATACCCGGTTTGAGCCCGGCCTGGACGGAACCACCCGTCAGCGGCTGCTGGACGGGTGGCACGACGCGGTGTCCAGGGTGGTGGGGTAACACCACAGCGCACCAGCGTGGCAGCCCCCCATCCGTACTAACAACAGTTAACTTCCGGGCCGGCTGGCGTACACTGAATCAATTGTCCAGGGCAGGTTTTGACATGCCAGCAAAACCCCAGAACATCACCGGGTCCATGCCCGAAACATTGGGTCTGAAGGACCGTCTTTTGGAGATTCTCGGGGATGGGCGAGTGCTCACCGGCGACTGGGAGCGCGAGTTCTTCTCAACCGACGTGTTCGGATCGGACCGGGTGGCGGATTTTGTCATTCGGCCCGAATCCGTGGACCAGCTGGCGGCGGCTGCCGCCGCGGTGACGGCGGCCGGCTATTCGCTGGTGGGGCGCGGCGGCGGAACGTCTTACACCGGCGGTATCACGCCGGACCGGGAGACCTCGGTGATGGTGGACACTTCCTGCCTTGACCGGATTCTCGAGGTGAACACCGACGACATGTATGTGACCGTGGAATCCGGCGTGACCTGGAAGGCGCTGCACCATGCGCTGAAGGACCTGCCTGTGCGCACGCCGTTCTGGGGGCCGTTTTCCGGTGACCGGGCCACCGTGGGCGGCTCGCTTTCCCAGAATGCGGTACTGTGGGGCTCCACGGGCCATGATCTTTCCGCCGGCAGCGTGCTGGGCCTGGAAGTCGTGCTGGCCGACGGCAGCCGGGTCAGAACCGGCAGTGCCGGCTGGGGGGCCAAACCCTTTTTCCGCAACTACGGGCCCGACCTGACGGGACTGTTCCTGGGCGACACCGGTGCCCTGGGCATCAAGACCCGGGCCACCCTGCGATTGATGCGTCGTCCGGCGGAGGTGCGCACCGCGTCGTTCAACTTCACGCGCCGGGAAGCCATGTCCCGGGCCATGGCGGCGGTGGCCCGTGAGGGCATCGTCAGCACCTGTTTCGGCATGGACCCGGTGCTGCAGTACCAGCGGGTCAAGCGCGCTTCCATGATGAAGGGTGTGCGTGCGTTGAAAGGCGTTATCGCCAGCGCCGGCAACAAGTTCACCGGCATCCGGAAGGCCGTGCGCATCGCCGTACACGGCAAGCGGTTCATTGACGAAAACGGCTACTCGTTTCACCTGGTGGTGGAGGGCAACGGCCGGGCATCCGTCAATGAAAAGCTGGCCCGGGTGCGGGAGATCTGTGGGGCCGAGGGTCGGGAGATCGAGAACTCGGTGCCGGAGATGCTGCACGGCGACCCCTTCGTGGGGATGACCACGGCCATCGGTCCCGAAGGCGAGCGCTGGGCCCCCATGCACGGTATTTTTCCGCTGTCCGATGGCGACGCGGCCTGGGCCAGGATCGAGGATCTGTTCGATCGCCACGCCGAGCGATTCGACCAGCTGGGCATCGTGGCAGGAGTGCTGCTGGCGGTGGTGTCGTCCACCGGTTTTGTTATCGAGCCGGTGTTCTACTGGCCGGGACCGAGGACCATCTGGTACGAGGGCGTGCTGGATCCGGGCGACCTGGCGCACCTGAAGGATTTCCCGGACGACCCCGCGGTGAACCAGGCCGTAACCGACATCCGTGCCGAACTGAACGAGTTGTTCGACGAGCTGCGGGCCATGCACCTGCAGGTCGGCAAGAAGTACCACTACGCCCGAATGGCAGACCCTGCCACCCTGGACCTGATCAAGGGCATCAAGGGGGTGGTGGATCCCGAGAATCTGATGAACCCAGGCTCCCTGGGCCTGAAGTAAAGCCGTCGGCAGCGGCAAGGAGGTCCCATGCCGAAGTTTGACTCTGATGGATATCGAATCGCCTATGATGATCGCGGCGAGGGTGACCCGATATTTCTACTGCATGGTTTCGCCGCGGACAGGCGCAGCAACTGGAGCCTGACCGGCTGGGTCAGGACCCTGACCCAGGCTGGCTTCCGGGTTATCGCACCGGACAGCCGCGGCCATGGTGCCAGTGACAAACCGACGGACCCAAAAGCCTACAAACCCGAAGGGATTGCCGGCGATGTGATCCGGCTGATGGATCACCTGGGGCTGGAGCGCGCGGACCTGTTTGGCTACTCCATGGGCGCGCGCAACACCGCCTGGCTTCTGACCAGGCACTGCGACCGCATCTCCTCCGCGGTAATCGCCGGTCAGGGACTCAACCTGCTGCGGTTGAGTGACGCCCGCCGCTGGGAGAAAAAGGGCTACAAGCTGACCTCGGACAACCAGAACACCGAATCCCTGGCGGTGCCCGCCCTGACGCCGCTCTATCGCGGTGCCACCCGCCTGGGCGGCCGCGCCGGGGCACTGTCTGCCTGCCTGCTGGGGTCGTTCCCCGGTCTCCTGGCCAGGTCCTTCAAGCAGGTGGACGTGCCGGTGCTGGTGATTGCCGGCTCCCGGGACAAGGTGGCGGGAAGCCCCGTCCCCCTGGCCGCCTCAATTCCCGGTGCCAGGGCGGTGACGGTTCCGGGCAAGACCCACATCACCACCATTCCTGACGCCTTTTTCAAGGGCGCGGTGCTGGGTTTTCTGGGTCAGCGCTGGTAGTCCCGGTAGGCCACCGCGTCAGGCGGCGCCGTCCAGGCAGGCGGCCTGCAGCGACTCGCTGAATGAAACCCGGATGCACTCCGCGTAAAAGCTGGGGTCGGGCATCACTGCGCGATCACACACCGGCGCTATGGTGAGTCGGCCGTCGTAGGTGGTGACCGTATGGCTGAGCGCCAGGTGATCCATGATGGCGCCCATGCCGGTGAAGTTGAGCAGCCGTGCGCCCTGCAGGTAGAGCGGCCGGTCCGGTCCCGGCACCATGGAGATGACGGTATTGTGATTGGCCCGGAACTGCTTGCCGGGGCCGAGGCCGGCGGCCACGGTCTTGGCGGCCATTTTCATCGCGGTTGATGGCAGCACGTCCTGGATATCGTTGACACCGGTACCGCCTACGGCATGGCGGGCGGTGGCCTCCATGCGTTCTTCGCGGATGACAGCCAGGCGTTCTACCGGATCCGCCAAGTCGGTGTGCAGGCTGGCGCGGACCAGCTGCACCCTGTGGCCGGGAATGCCTTGATCATCCTGTTGCTGGACGTGCACCGGCACCAGCGCGTAAAGGGACTGCTCCGGCAGCTCGTGGCGGGCATACAGGTAACGGCGCAGGGCGCCGCCGCACACGCACAGGGTGACGTCCTGGTGGGTGGATCCCGGTACCGAATCCACGATGGCGTCCACCTGTTCCAGCTCAAAGGCACAGGCATCCCACACCCGGTGGGGTGATACGGGTCCGTCGAAGCGGGTCTCCGGGGCCGGGTCCTGGCTCAAGTGCAGAATCTCTTCAGTGTCCACCGACTGGCTGCCCACCCAGGGCAGGTTGTCAAACAGGGTCTGGCCGGTCTCCAGCAGTTTGATGGTGTTGTTGAACCAGGCCAGAGCCAGCAGCTGGGCCGAGCCGGGCTCGTGCTCGGAAAACCAGCGGCGCTTGATCTCCTCGGGTTCCGGTGTGGCCTCCAGGTCGTGCAGCGCAATGGTGAAGTCGTCTTCGGTGACGTCGTCCAGGGCCACGTGGTGAACCTTGACCAGCACCGCAAAGGCTCCCTTCGGCAGGAATTCCACGTTGTCCAGCCCCTCGATGACGTACATCTCCCACACCGGCCGTCGCAGGTCCACGGGTCGGGAATGCAGCCGCGAGACCAGGATGCAGAACTTGCGCCAGTCCCCGGGCGCCGGCAGGGCGATGTGGCGGACGTGGAACTCCAGGTCGAAGCCCGAATCATGGATCCAGTAGGGATAGTCCAGGTTCAACGGCACGTCCACCAGCCGCTGCCTGAAGATGCGGGAGGTGCCCAGGCGCTGGCGCACGTGTTCCAGGATGCTGCGAAACGGCACCTCGCCCCCCGGGGCGGTGGACGGATCGTACAGGTAGACCGTGGACACGTGCTGGTGCCGCCCCGGCTTGTCCGAGTACAGGTAAAAGGCGTCGGACCCGCTCAGCTGGCGCATGCCTGCCAGTCCCGGTCGTAACGATGCTGCAGGCCGTTCAGTGCGTCCAGTGCGAGGTCCATTTCTTCGGCAAAGGCGGCGCGGCGGCCGGCCAGGTCCGTACCGGCCAGCAGCTCCCGGTGGGCCGCCAGCCTGACGGCGTTGGACAGCAGCGGGCCGGAGGCTTCGCAGTGGATCAGTCGACGCAGCCGCATCTCTTCACCCTGCCCAAGGCATTGCTGAATGAGGTCCTGTTCATCGCGTGTGGCCTCACGGGCCAGGTCCAGCACCCGGGCCAGGATCCAGTAGGTCTCCACGAACGAACGCAAAATACCCTGGCCGAACAGCGGTGGCCTGGTGCTGAATACTTCACCCATTGTGCTGGACCAGTCCGGGTACCGGTAGCCGAGGAAATCCGAAATGTCCCGGCGGTACTGTTCACGGGTCTTGAAAAAGAACTCGAACTTCAACAGATCCCGTAACGCCATCGCCGTCCGCCAGAACGCCCGGGCGTCATCGCCGGGATGATGTGCCGCCAGGGCCAGCTCGGCCAGGGCACTGCTGAGGAAGTAATGCACCACGGTGTTGCGGTAATAGGCCGCCGCCAGCTGCCGTCCGCTGGGTATGTTGTAGACCGGCCGCACACCCCGCTCGAAGCAGGACAGGACCCGGGTCCGGGTCATGGCCGCCAGGGTGGCCTCCAGGGCTGGCGCAGGCTCCGGCGCCTTGCCGCCGGCGAAAATGCGCGCCAGGTCGCCGGCCATGGGCAACTGCCGGTGCCGCACCAGGTCCAGGATCTGACCGGCGTGGGCCTGGATCTGGCCCCCATCCAGACCGCGTCCGTTGGCGTCCAGCAGAACCAGAGTGATCAGGTCGGTGGCGGTGATGGGCTTGGCGTGCTCGATGCGGCTGCTGACGGCAAACGCCAGCTTTCGCACCTGGATTCGGTCCGGCTCGCCGGCCTGGCCGGAAGCGGTCAGGGTGGGGGAAACCTCAACGCTGTCCGACAGCGCCACCGGCTCGGCAAAGCGCACGTAAATCCTGCCATGGGGTGTGCGCATGCCGCGAATGTACTGGACGAACCAGCGCAGCGACTCCTTACGCTTGGGCAGGCCCCGCTGCATGGCCACGTAGTCGTCCATTTCCGGGATCTGGTCAAAGCTGATGGCCACGGGCACCAGCAGCGCATCCTCGCAGGATGCCCGCCGATAGCTGTCCACCACCCACTGAATCAGGCCAAGCTTCGGCGGCATCAGCTTGCCGGTACGCGAGCGGGTCCCCTCGATGGACCAGGACAGCGGCACCCGCTGCTGCACCAGGAAGTCGATGTAATGGCGAAACACCAGCTTGTAGACGTCGTCGTCCCGGAAGCTGCGGCGCAGGAAGATCGCGCCGGACCGTTTGGCCAGGGTGCCGAACCCGGCGAAACGCATGTTGATGCCGGCAAAGCTCAGCGGCTGGGGACGGAAATCGGCCTCGAACAGGGTGCGCAGGAACACGAAGCTGTCCAGGTGGGATTTGTGGGACCACAGGAACACCAGGGGTCGTTCCCCCGCCAGCTTTTTAAGGTCCTCCAGCCTTTCCCTGTTGACGTCGATTTCGGGCTCGTAGCTGCGGGTTACCATGAAACGGGCCAGTCGGGCGGACCAGTTCAGGTAGCGCTCATCCGGCCGCACGGCCAGTTCCTCCAGGCAACGGCTGGCGTATTCCCTGGTTGAGTCCATGTCCCGGCCCAGCCTCAGGGCCAGGGCCTGCAACTCCGACTGAAACCCGGGCTGCTCCAGCAGCTGGCTTTCATCCAGTCGGGCAACCCGGGAACTGTGGCCGTCACTCCCGATCGCTTTGCCCCGGCGATCTTCCAAGAGTCTTCAGGTACAGATCCCGCACCCGGCGTGACTGGATGGCCACATCCCGCAGGCGCCAGCCGTCGGACGATATGGGTTTGAGCACGGTCACCTTGACCTCGGCCGGACGGATGACCATGGCCCTGTTGGGCAGGGCGTCGGTGGCGTTGTGAATGACGATAGGCACAACCGGTACCCCGGCCTGGCGGGCCATGTGGAACGCGCCCCGCTTAAACTTGCCCAGACTGCCGTCCCGGCTGCGGGTTCCCTCGGGGGCAATGACCACGGAGCGTCCCGCCGCCAGGGCATCCACCGCGGGTTTCAGGGCCTGCTGAGGGTCCCGTACGTTTTCCCGGTCAATGAACACGGTGCCGGCAAACCGGAGTACCGGCCCCACCAGCGGCTGGCGCTGCACTTCTTTCTTGGCGATGCCCACCACGTCTTCGCGCATGAGACGGGCGCAGATCAGCATGTCCATGGCGCTCTGGTGATTGAACAGGAAAACCGCCGGCCGCTGGCTCCACAGGTTTTCCTCACCGTGGACCAGCAGCTTCAGCCGCGACACCATGCTGGCCAGGCTGGCCCAGGCACTGATGGAAAAGTTGGTGGCCTCCCGGGGTGAGGCACCCAGCGCCCGCAGCGGCAGGCCGGCGGCGAACAGGGGCAGGGCGCTGCCGAAAGTCGCCAGGGTTCGGGCCACATCGGTAACGCCGGTGGATCCCCGGCTCTGCAGCTGGTGTACCGGCCATTTTCGCTGCCGGGCCGTCTTGGCCAGCGTTCGGTCCGGATTGATGGCCACCGGATGGCCCACAACGTCCAGCAGCGGCCGGTCTTCGGCACCGTTGCTGTAGAAATAGCTCTGTCGCAGCTGGATGCGCCTGCCCTGGCAGAACGCCCGCACCGCCAGGGCCTTCTGGCGGCCATAACAGGCTTTGCCGCTGACGGCACCGGTGAACCGTCCCCGGCGGACCTGCAGTTCGGTGCAGAGCAGGTGGGAAATCCCCAGTTCCCCGGCAATGGGCGCGATCTGGTAACGGGTGGCCGAACTGACGATCGCCACGGTGTGACCCTTGGCCTGGTGCGCCTGGACCATGGCCCGCACCTCCGGGAACACCTCCGCCGCCAGCCGCTCCCGGGCCACCTTCTCACCCAGTTCGATCAGGCGGGACTCCGGCATACCCTCCAGGTTGGAAAACGAGGACGCCATGGCATCTTCCATGCTGCCGACTTTGAAGATGTACTTGGACATCATGGTGCCCATGTCCAGGAATTCCTGGCCGCCCACTTCACCGGCCTTCAGCAGTTCCATGAACATGTCCTTGACCGAGTGGGTGGCGATGATGGTGCCGTCAAAGTCGAAGAAAGCAGCCGTGGTTTTGCCACCCCTTCCGGACAGGATGCTGCTGGTGTATCGCTGGTAGGGCTCCACTCGGATTCTCCGCATATCTTCGGCTCATGATATCCCGCTACGATGGGAGAGCGTATGGCCTCTGCCAAGCCAGTGCGAGGCCGGCGTAGAATAATGAGTGTTTCATCATTGCAGGGCTATCCGAGAATGCCGCAGGGTTCTTACCCGCAGAAAGCAGCCAAACCCCCCAGCCTGGGCTTCGCCGCCGCTGAGCTGCCGCGGGCCCTGCTGGAGTTCATGACGCTGCTGCCGGCCCATCCGTTCCTGGGCAACGCGCCCCGGGGTGACGGGCACCCGGTCATGACGGTGCCGGGCTACCGCAGCAACGACACCTCGATGAATATCCTGCGGCGCTACCTGCGCCACTGGGGGTACGCGGCCCACCCCTGGGGCCTGGGCACCAACCTGGGTGTGGGCTATGAGCGGGTGAGTTACGAGGAGCGTCTGCTCAAGCGGGTAGAGCAGATCGTGGAACAGGCCGAGTGCAGGGCCTCCCTGATCGGCTGGAGCCAGGGGGGCGTTATCGCCCGGGAGGTCGCCAAGACCAGGCCTGGCCTGATTCGCCAGGTCATCACCCTGGGCAGCCCCATCGCTGATGCGCCGGAGGCCACTACCCTGTTCCGGATCTTCAAGCGCACCTCGGCGGAAGAAATCTCCAACGAACTGATGCGGGTGATGCGGGAGGTGGCCACGCCGCTGCCCAACGTGCGTTGTATCTGCATCTACAGCCGCAGCGACGGCATCGTATCGCCGGAGATTGCCCAGGATCTGGTATCACCCAACGTGGAAAACATCTGCGTCAACGCCAGCCACTTCGGCATGACGGTCAATCCATTCGTGCTGAGAGTAATCGCCGACCGGCTGTCCCAGCCGGAAGACGACTGGCGCCCATTCAACACCCGGCGGCTGGGCTGGCTGCTCAACCGCTGAATCACTGAAGTCGAGAACGATCATGCAACAACTGTCGGGTATGGACTCCATGTTTCTTTACGCGGACACCCACCGCGCGCCGCTGGAAGTCGGTTCACTGCAGATTTACGACCCCTCTACTGCGCCCAACGGCAAGGTCCGCTTCAAAGAAGTGCTGGCAACATTCCAGTCCCGCATGGGCCGCTTTCCCATGTTCCGTCAAAAACTGGTGGAGGTCCCGCTGTCGCTGGATCACCCCTACTGGACCGAGGATGAAGACTTCGACCTGGAATACCACGTCCGCCATATCTCGCTGCCGAAGCCTGGCGACTGGTCCCAGTTGATGGCTCAGGTGGCACGGCTGCAGGCGCGCTCCCTGGATCGGTCCCGGCCCATGTGGATCGCCCATGTCATCGAGGGGCTGGGCGACATTCCCGGACTGAAGCGCGGCGCATTTGCCCTGTACATGAAAATGCACCACTCCATGATCGATGGTGTCACCGGGCGGGATGTCCAGGCGGCACTGCACGACCTGGAACCCATCCAGGCCGACGTACGCAGCTACCAGCCTTCGGCCGGACCCGGCACCGGCACCGAACCCAACCGCTGGAACCTGGTGGCCAAGGCGCCCCTCAGCGCTTTGGCCAAGTCCACCCGCCTGACCCTGGGCCTGCTGCGCGCGACCCCGGGGCTGGTCCGCGCAGGGATCAGGATGCGGAGCAAGCCCGGCGATCCGGTCCCTCGGACGCCATTCAATGAAGGACGGGTATCTCCCAATCGCGTTGTCGATGGCCGAATATTTGACCTGGCCACCATGAAACAAATCAGCGCGGCGGTGCCGGAGATGACCGTCAACGATGTCGCCCTTTGCGTGGTGGCGGGAGCCATGCGTGGCTATCTGAAGGCGAACAAGGCACTGCCCGAGGAGTCTCTGGTGGTGGGTTGTCCCATAAATGTCGGCACCGATGAAGACGCACGCAGCGGTCGGGGCAATCTTTTGACCATAATGACGGTGCCGGTGCACACCGAGGTGGCTGATCCGGTTCAGCGGCTCAAGGCGATTCACCGGGAGACCCTGGGCGCCAAGGCCGCAACCGAGGACATGGGGGCTCGCACCCTGACTGAAATCCCGCTGAACCTGCCTGCCCCGATAGCCCGCAACCTGTTCCCCCTGCTGGCCGAAATTGCCGTGCGAACCCAGTCGCTGACCTTTAACACCATGGTCACAAACGTGGCCGGCATTCAAAAGCCGGTCTACCTGTCCGGGGCGCGCATGATCCGCATGATGGGCCTGGGCCCGGTGATCGACCAGGCAGGAATTTTCCACACGGTATTTTCCTACGACGGCATGGTCGCGATTACGGTCACTGCCTGCCGCAAGATGCTGCCCGACGCTGCCGCCTACGCGGACCAGCTCGAGGCATCGTTCCGCGAACTGGAGGCCGCCGCCCTGGGCGCTTCCAGGCCACCCAGGAAGGTGACCCGGAAGAAGCGCCGGAAGGTCACCAAGAAAGCAGCCAAGAAAACCGCGGCCCGGCGGGCAAGCTCTACGCGCAAAACCACCGCCAGGAAAGCGCGATCCAAGGCTGGCAACGGCACGGCCGCTGCAGCGCGCTGACCCGGGAGACCATCCATGACCGAGCTGGAGCTTCACATCAAGGACCAGTTTTCCATTGACTGGCTGGGGTACCACGCCCGCTACGACGGCGACGTGGTGGCAGCAGTAGACGTGGACCAGGGCCGCAGCTACACCTATCGCCAGCTGGATGACCGCCTGAGGCGACTGGCCAACGGTTTGCAGCACGCATTCGGAGTGGGCAAGGGCGACCGGGTGGCCCTGCTGGCCCAGAACAGCACGGCAGTTTACGAGTGCCTGTTCGGCGGCTGGGAGCTCGGCGCCGCCCTGATGCCCCTGAACTGGCGCCTCAGCGCGCCCGAGATTGCCGCCCTGATTGAACACGGTGAACCCCGGGTGCTGATCTACGACGAGGAGTTCGAGCACCTGGTGGAGGGGCTGTCGGTTCCCACCCTGCGGCGCAGCCCGGAGTCAGACACCTGCAGTTACGAGCAGCTCATTGCCGACCACACGCCCGAAGTGGAGTCCGCGGCACTGACCATCGACGACCTCAGCACCCTGCTGTACACCTCCGGCACCACCGGCAAACCCAAGGGGGTGATGGGTACCTTTCGGATGATGCGCGACACCATCATTCACGCGGCGCTGCACGGCGCGCTGAATGCCACCTCGCGCAGCCTGACGGCGGCGCCGATGTTCCATTCCGCCGGACTGTACGGATTTTCGATGCCGATCTTTCACTATGGCGGCACCCTGTACATCATGAAAAACTGGGATCCCGCCCGCTACCTGGAGCTGATGACCGATCCTGACATCGGCATCACCCACACCATCGGCGTGCCCATCCAGTACGCCATGCTGGCCCAGCAGCCGGCGTTTGCCGAAGCCAGCTTCCCGACCCTGCAGATGGCGGGCGTGGGCGCGGCGCCGGCTCCCGGCGACCTGCTGGAAAAATGGGCGGCCAAGGGGGTCTACCTGGCCCAGTCCTACGGCTTGACCGAGGCTTTCAGCGTCTGCTTCCTGCTGCCCCAGAGCGCCCGCAGCAAGCCGGGCTCGGTGGGCCACCGCATGATGCACACCCGGCTGAAAGTGGCTGACGAGCAGGGCAATCTGGTGGAGCCTGGCGTGGTGGGTGAGATTCAGATTAAGGGGCCCGCGGTGACGCCCGGGTACTGGAAAGATCCGGAAGCCACCCACGAGGCTTACCTGGACGGCTGGTTCCGAACAGGCGATGCGGCCCGCATCGACCACGACGGCACGATTTATATCGTGGATCGGTACAAAGATATGTACATCTCCGGCGGGGAAAACGTCTACCCGGCGGAAATCGAAAACGTGCTGGAAGGCATCCCCGAGATTCTGGCTGCCGCCGTAGTTGGGGTGCCGGACGAGCGCTGGGGCGAAACCGGACTGGCCGCGCTGCAGATCAGGCCCGGGTCCAGCCTGTCGGCCGAGCAGGTCACGGAATACCTGCGTGAGCGCCTCGCCGGCTACAAGGTGCCCCGCCACGTGCGCTTCATGGAGGCGCTCCCCATGAGCGCCCAGGGCAAGGTGCAGAAACCTGAAATCAAGCGCTGGTTTGCCGAACAGGAGGCGTGACCCAGGGCGCTCCCTCTCGGTCCGATGGCGCTGTAATGGCGGCGACTTGAAGGCGGCGGTACACTCGGACCATCCAACCACGGGAAAGGAAACCGGTGTCTGACCACGCAAATGCCCTGACCGACGAACTGACCGACATCCAGGCGCGCATCCTGGGTTGCCTGATCGAAAAAGAAGGCACCACCCCGGATCAATATCCGCTGAGCCTGAACGCCCTCAAAAACGCCTGTAACCAGAAGAGCAACCGCTTTCCGGTGGTGAACTACTACGAGGGAGAGATCGGCCAGGCCCTGCGCCGCATGTATGACCTGCGGCTGGTCAGCGAGGAGTCCGGTGCCCGCACCCCGCGCTATCGGCACCACGCGCCGGAAGTACTGGGCGTGCTGAAAAAAGAGCTCGCGGTGCTGTGCGTACTGATGCTGCGCGGGCCCCAGACGCCTGGTGAAATCCGCGGGCGCTGCCATCGCCTGTTCGAGTTCGACGACACCGATGACGTGGTTTACGTACTGCAGCGCCTGATGGAGCGGGACCATCCCTACGTGATGCAGCTGCCGCGCCAGCCGGGACAGAAAGAAGAGCGTTACGCACAGCTGCTGTGCGGTGAACCGGACCTGTCCGACCTGCCGGCGCCCGCGCCGCGCAGAAGTACGTCCTCCGAACTGGAACAGCGGGTGGAGCAGCTGGAAGAGGAGGTCGCCCGCCTCAAGCAGGTGGTGCAGGGCTGGCTGGACGAGGAGTAGGGTCTTTTTAGCGGGTGATCAGGTAAGCCGCCTCCTGGCACTCCAGACCCTTGACCAGGCTGGGCGCGGATCCCAGCCGGGTGACATCGGCCCAGCCGCCGAAGCGTTCCAATACTTCCGTTTCGGTCACCAGGAACGGCGGCCCATCAATCATCCCTGGCTCATACTCCACCGTGATCAACAGGCCGCGGGATCCCGCGGGCATCAACTGCCCCAGGTGTTCCACGTAGGCCTGGCGCATGTCCTCGGGCAGCGCGATAAGGGCAGCCCGGTCGAACACCGCGTCCACGACCCCGGCGGTGCCAGCATCGAGCTGGAAGAAGTCACCCACCAGGATGCTTACGGCAGGACCCCGGTACCGGCGGAAGCGGCCGATGTCGGCAATGGTTGCGGACTGGCCGCTCTCGTCAAAGAAATCCCGGGCCGCGACCTCGCTCAACTCGGCGCCGATCACCGTGTGGCCCCACTGGGCCAGCAGGTGCATGTCACGGGTTTTGCCGCAAAGGGGCACCAGCACGCGGCCGTCGGCGGGCAGCTCGAGGGTCGGCCAAAGAGACGTCAGCAG
>JASJDM010000105.1 GCA_030065125.1 Lysobacterales bacterium
CCAGTCAATGCTGGGATGTACCGAGCACGACTGGTGACGAGTGTCCGCAAAGGGTTGTTTGCCGAGTGCCGGTTCCGGCCAGCAGCAGTCATTCCACTATTCGCGATAGCACGTTGATTCTGGCAATATCGGGAAATTATTCCTAAGGTCTGTAGTCAGGTGCCGCGCGCCGATGATTTTGAACTGTTGGCGAATACCCTGGCTGAACAGCGAGAGGGTTCGCTTCGGGACAGATAGGTGTGATGCCTTCCAGCACCAATGGGGGAGAAGCTTATGAATATCTTGTCGAGTCTGAAGGGGTGGTTCGCTTTGGTCCTGGCGTTTTTGTTTGTGACTGGCTGCACCACTGTCGATCGAGTGGTTCGGACGCCTGCAGGGCCCGTCGCCCAGGTCGATGGGCCTCTTTCCATATTGCGAGTCGTCAGAAAGACATCGACCACGGGGAACATGCCCGACGCTCGCGACGGCGTGGTGAATGAGGTAGTGGTAATCAGCTGTCCAGCCTTCACCGAGACAGCAGTGCCTATCGTTCAATCAGTGGCTCGCGGGTTCGGGGGAATCACACCGGATGACCTGTCAGCCGTTGATGCGAATGGTTCGCTCAGTTTTACCTACAGTGATACCTCTCAGCGCCCTTTGGGCATCTCGTCGGCAAGCGTGGCGGTATCCGATGTCGATGCACCGGATTCGGCGGGCGAGCAACGAGTAACACTTCAGGTCGGCCACTTTCTTTCCGACGAGAACTTTGACGACCGATGGTTTCAGGTGGTGACCTATACCGTCTTGTGCCTTGGCAATCAGGAATAGACGGTGAATGAACCGCTGATCTCTTCTGGAACAAGTCAAACTGCAGTCTGAAACGTCCAGTTCAAGGCGGCCAATGCGTGTCCTGTCTTCGCCCTGTTCGTGGGTGTCCCGGACTCCTGCATGCCGCTACTGTGTGGCTGTCGCCCCACTTTCAAATCCATCATTGAACATGCGATCACCCTGAAACGCGACGACCGCATCATCCAGGAAGGCGCCCACGTAAACGTTGTGACCGTCCGGGCTGACGGCAAGATCACGGGCGCCATCAAGCCGCGGGTTGAAGAATGGCAACGGGCCGCGCGAGATGGTCTGGAGTTGGTTGAGAAAGCCGTCATCGGGATCTCTGCCGAACACGGTCACCGCATCGTCGTCGAAGGCGGTGGCGATGACATACCGTCCATCCGGCGTTACCGTCACCCCGGTGGCGCCGTCCAGGCCGTCGACGCCATCTTCGCCGTTCTTCATCCTTCTGCGGTAGGTCAACAGTCCAGTGTCCGGGTTGCGCCTGAATACCAGCAACGTGTCGTCGTGGGTACAGGCAACGTAGACATTGGCGCCATCCGGGCTGACCTCCACATCGAAAGGACCACCGAGGCCATCGAGTACTATTCCGAAGGGCATTCCGATCACCATTCCCTCAAAGAACATCTGCACTTCTGAGATCGCCCCGGTGCTGGGATCAATGTCATAAATCAGCAGGTTGCCCGAGTCGGCATTGGCCGCATTCTCAGCCGTCACGTACAGGTTGAGGCCGTCCGGGCTGACAGCCAGGTTGCGGGTCTGGATCAGGTCAGCGTTTGAAAGATCGGAATTCGATGCGCGGAAAACCAGCGAGTCATCGTTGAGTCGCTCGAAGCCGATGACTGCATTCTGGATCACGCTCGATACATAGATGAAACGGCCGTTCGGCGTGACCGCAACCCCGTAGGCTCCCTGCAGGTCAGCCACATCATTGGAGTCGAAGATGTCAAACACCGACAACAGGCCCGATTGCTGGTTCCTCGTGAGTACGGTCAGGCTTCCCGCGATGCCGCTGGCAACGTAGACCTGCTCGCCGTCCGGGGCGACCGTCAACAGTTGGGGGCCATTAATAGCTGGAGCCGATATTGCTGCGGTATAGGTGAGAAATCCGGACGCCGGGCTCCGATTGAATATGACAACAAAGTCGTCCTGGAAGGCGGTCGCATAGACGTGAGTGTTATCCGGGCTGACGGCGACCCCGTACACTCCGTCCAGGAGATTGATGGGTGTAGTGATACTCTGTCCACTTCCTTCCAGGAGTGGCATATCAGGAGGCTGCCCGTCTCCGGCCAAAGCCGCGGAGATGCCCAAAACAACCGCGATTACTGCGAGGAGGGAGCCGGGTCCGGCATTTGACCTGGACGCAGGAGTGTAGAGCCGGAAAAAGCCCGTAGAAACTTGCTTTACCGATTTAGAGCACATGTTCACTATTGAACGAAAGCCTATCACACCTGTTCGCTACTGGCGGAAGCTCTTGATTTCGTCAGGAATAAGGACCCGTTCGGGTCCTGATTGTGGTCTTGGAAGGCCCATTCTGGGACGGAAATGGCGCCGCGACGAGTTTCCGCGGAAACGCGAGCTACGCCGCGCTCAAGCGCCTGGCAGCGAACGACGAACCCGGCACCGCGGCACAAGCTATTGCTTTCACTTTCGCAGGAACCGACGCGGCGTTGTCAGTAGCTGAATCGAAGCTGCAGACCGTATGTCCTCGGCGGACCGAAGGTTGAGATTGTGCCGCCAACGGTTGCGGTTGGCGTATGTATCGAGATGTATTCTTTGTCACTCAGGTTTTCGACAAACGCGATCACCCGAAGACCATCGAGGATACTGTTACCCGGCGTCCAGATCACCCTGGCGTTGGCCAGTGAATAGCCGTCCTGCCGGGCAAAATCGTTGTTGAAAACCGTGTGATAGAGATCGTCGGTATGGGTAAACTCGCCGCGCAGCGTGATCTGGTCGCCGCTCTTCAGGCCGAAGTCGTATTCCGCGGTGACGGACGCTTTGAGCTTTGGCGCTCTCAGCATCTCGTTCCCGGACAGGTCCTGCATGCAATCGAGGCCTGTCATGGGATTGCAATCGACTCCGACCTGCGGCAACAGCGGATCCGTGGCGACAAATTCTTCGAACTCGGCATCCAGATAGGAAACCCAGCCGTCTACACGGAATGCGTCGCTGATGTGCCAGCGCCATTCCAGCTCGACGCCCTGGGTCTGGGCGTCGGTGGCGTTTTGCACCAGTGCGGCATTATTGACCAGCAGGCGGGCCTGCAGGTCTTTGTAGTCGTAGTGAAACAAGGTCAGATTGAGGTGAAGTGTGTCCTCCAGAAAGCTGGATTTGGTCCCTAGCTCAAAGGCGGTCAGGTTTTCAGGATCGTAGCGATTGTCGCAGCTCCCGCCATTGAATCCGCCGGCCTTGAAGCCCGTTGACACGGAACTGAACAGCAAGGTGCTTTCGCCGACGTCCATGTCAAATCCGGCATAGCCGGTCACCTCACTCCAGCTGTCGTCCAGCGGAAAGTCCCGGCAGGCAGCGCTGCCAATATTGTTGCCAATGGTCTGCACAGCGGTTTTTTTGTCCTCCGTCCAGCGCGCACCCAGCGTCCCGCGGAGCCGATCGGTAATGCGGTACGAGCCCTGCCCGTAAACTGCCACCGACTCCAGGTCCTGATGCAGTTGCAGGTCCAGAAAGGGCACGGCGGACGTGCTTCCGTCGGCGCGGTTGCCGAAGGCGACCAGGGACCCGGGGGGCAGCGGGCCGCCACCGCCAAGCAAGCCGAACAGGGCTTCGAACGTCGGCTGCAGTGCGGGGAACTCGAATTGAAACGCGCCGTCGATCCGGGAATCGTAGTAGTAGAGCCCGGTGATCCACTCAAGTCGGCTTGTGCTGCCGCTCAGCGTAAGCTCCTGAGACCACTCTTCGTTGCCCTGCTGGAAGTAGCCCTCCAGGAACGCGATATCCACACCGTCAAAATTGGACTGGGTACCGATCTGGTCGATATCGAAATACGAGGTGATGGACTTGAGAGTCAGCTCGTCGGTGAGCGAAACGTTGATGGTGGCACTCAGGCCGACCGACTCTCGATCGAACAGCGTCGTGCCATCGGAGAACAGTTCCCGGGGATCGGTACTTCCGGTGCCGGGTGGGCTCAGGCTCAGGCCGAGCGCTTCCTCACAGCTCAAGGCCCCGCAGAAGGTGCCGGGTATCGACAGAATGCCACCCGGATTGCTGGTGCTCAGAAACAATGGCGGCACGGGCGTCTCGTTCGTCTTGAGGTAGGGAGGTCCGCCGATCTCGCTGTCGGTGAACTCCGCCCTCAACGTGACGCCGATGTTTTCCGTCGCGTCGATTACGGCGGCTATTTTGGCGAACACGGCCTCCGCGTCATCTTCCTCCTGACCCGTGAGGGTGTTGTCGGCGTAGCCGTCGCGATTGTCGTAACCCAGAGCGCCGCGGACGGTCAGTACGCCGGGGACGAGGGGCGCATCTCCTGACAGTTCCGCACGAATACGACCGTAGTTTCCGAGCAACACGGATGCGTCCACCGCCGGATCGGCGCCGGGCAGCCGGGTAACGACGTTCAGCGCACCGCCGGTGGAATTGCGGCCAAACAGCGTACCCTGAGGTCCGCGCAGCGCCTCGATGCGCTCCAGATCGAAAAACAGTGAACTCGAGGTGGTCAGCCCGCCGCGATAGACCCCGTCGGAATACAAAGCGATACCGGGCTCGGCGTCAATGCTCGATATGTCGACCCCGACACCGCGCATGCTCATTTGCGCCATATCGGCGATCTCGGCAAACACCAGCCCTGGCACGACATGCTGGATCTGGGCGAAATCGTCGAGGTTGCGCAGCTCGATCTCGTTGCGGGTCACCGCGGTAACGGCAACCGGAGTCTGCTGCAGGGTCGCCTCGCGCTTCTGCGCGGTCACCAGGATTTCTTCGATAACCTCGGAGTAGCTGGTCGTCGCCGCAAGCATCATGGCGGCGAGCAAACAGCTTTTTGCCGGCGCCCGGCACAGCCAGCGGTCGTGGTTGCTCACTGTGATACTCCCACTATTTCCGGTGCTACCAAGCGGGTGTGATCCCGCCACCACTCGATGATCAATCTAAAGCGACTTTGCAAACGAATGAATCGCCCGGGTCGTCCCGTGGTAAACATCGGGCATGGCCTTTCTCAGAATGACGTCTCCCGCATGACAAATGCCGGTCACGATACGGCTGAATCCCACCACGTTTGCGGCCTTCAGGGTCTGGTAAAAGCCGAGACCTTCAGTGCGCAGCGGATCGAGCTCACTGCAGGAAATCACCGTTGGCGGCAGGCCTGCAACATCCTCGGGCTTCGCCCAGTACGGCCACGCCTCCGGGTTTCGGGAATTATTCCCTTCCGGGTCATAGACCTTCACCATGGCTGCCAGCATGCCGGTGTTGAAGAAGTAGTCTTCACACTCCCAAAGCGATTCCAGCACCGGGGGTCTGTCACCGTAGGCACCTGAGATGTAGGGACACATCGCAAAAGTCCCGTCGATCATGTCGAGCTTGCCTTCCTTTTTGGCCCGGATATTCACGGCCAGGGACAGGTTGCCCCCACCCGATTCCCCGTTGACAACAATCCTGTCGGCCTGCAGCGCGCCCTTGTTCTGGTAAGTCCATTCGAGGCCACTCATGCAGTCGTTCAGACCAGCTGGAAACGGATGATCGCCGAGCTCGCCGCCACCGTTGCGAAACTCGACGCCGACGACGACCATTCCGGTCGCCGCAAGCTCGTCGCGCCAGCGGACGTAGTCCGCGTCCCGGGCGGTCTGCACGACCATACCGCCGCCGTGGATGTGGTAGATGCAGGGCAGCTTGCCCGTGACGCCGGTGGGGCGTGAGATGTACAGCTTGATGGTGTTGCCGTCGACGCCTGTGGTCTCCTCGACGCTGTGTTCGACCGGCAATGGCGGCAGCCCTTTAAAAATCTCCTCGAGCATTTCCTGTGTTCCCTTCTCCATGATGAGGAGGAAGGCAAGAATGTCCTTGAGCGGCGACTGGGCGGTGACAGGCACCACCGGCGGGACACCCGCATAGCCCAGTGGCTTCAGGGCCGCCACCATGCGCGGATCGGCGCGCGGATCGGTCTCAAAGGTGGCATTGGGATTTCCCAGCCGGCCCGGCAGGATGGGGCCGTTTTGTTGGTCGATGGTTACAGTCATCTTGATCCCCCTCATGGATCTGGCTGAAAAGCAGCGGGCTGCAGCAGCCGCTGGTGAATTTACGTTGAGTTACCCCTTATCACTGAACCCCATTGTTTATTGTATTCTTCGGGGTCAACGTGGATTGATACTGCGGTAGGGTACTTTGTCCGACTCGTTATTTGAAGAACTGAAGCGCCGGAAAGTCATCCGCATCGCCATGTCCTACGTGGTGGTGGCGTGGGTTCTGATCCAGGTCGGCGACGTAGTCATCGAGCCGCTCGGCATCCCGCCATGGTTCCAGACCGCTCTGATTATCGCTCTGGTTGCGTTGTTTCCGGTGGCGATAATCGTTGCCTGGCTGTACGAACTCACCTCCAAAGGAATTGTCCGGGACCCCGCGGACGTGCGAGTCGATGCTACCGCGACGGCTCCGAAGGCAGGCACAGAAGACGATCCCAACAGAATTGCTGTCCTCCCGCTCGTTGACCTGAGCCAGGATGAGTCTGGGGAGACTCAGATTTTCTGCGACGGCATTTCCGAAGAAATCATCAACACGATCGCGGTCCACAAAGAGCTGACGGTCATTGCGCGAACCTCGTCATTTCGGTTCCGAGGTTCGGAAATCGATCTGGCCGCGATTCGCAGCGATCTCGACATCACCCACCTGGTCACCGGAAGCGTTCGTCGCAGCGGGGATCACTATCGTATTGCCGTGCAGTTGATCGACGCCGGGGACAACAGCCAGCTCTGGACCGAGTCAATCCAGAAAACGTTTGACCAGCCGTTCGAAATCCAGACGCAGCTTGCCCACCTGGTCGACGCCGCGCTGGTCCAGCATCTCGATTTGAAGGCATTGCACGAATCGCGGACCTGGACGCTGTCGCCCGAGGCCCAGGAGCAATATCTGATCGCGAAGGATGCGTTCTGGCGAGCCGACTTCCCGACGGTGCTGGAGCACGCCAACAAATCGAACCAGATCGACTCCCACAACCCGCTGGTTCCGACCCTGATCGCGCAGGTGTACCTGGTATGGCCGAGGTACGGTTTCACGGCGACCCGGGATGAGCTGCGGCTGGCCAGCAGAAACGTTGCCACGGCACTGAAGATCGACCGTGATTATCCGGGCGCCAACGCTGTGCGCGGCATGTTGTCCTTGTTTCTGGAACGGGACTTCAAGACGGCATTCGAGGTCGTCACCAAGGCCGCCATCACCAATCCCGGAGTGGCGGAATGGGTGCCGCAGCTGCTGGTTTACGCCGACCGGTACGAAGAAGCGGTGGAGCTGCATCGGCGCATTGCTCAGCGTGACCCGCTTAACCCCTTCAACCTGCTGATATGGGCCAATCGGCTGAACTGGCTGGGCCGAAAAGAGATCGCGCTGAACGTCAGCGAGCGGGCGAAATACATCGATCCCGAACATCTGATCCTGAAAAACAACACCTTTCGCTGGGCACTGCGCGATGGCGATGTCGACAAGGCGCGATCGTTAATGTCCGATTGGGGAATGGACCCGGACGCACCCGAAACCGAGCCCAACGTTCCGTGGGTGCCGAGATCCATCAGCCTGTGGCTGGGTTCCCGACTGTTCGGAGAAACCGGCGACACTGACCGCGCCTACGCACAGGCGAAAGAAATCGAAAAACAACCCGGTTTTACACCGACAACCGTCGCGGAAGCCTACATCAATGCAGGCGCCATCGACGACGCGTATCGGATTTGGGACATGGGCATCAATCAGTATGATCTCGGCGCATACGATCTGGCCCAGCCGCCGGACATGCGGGAACCCGACAACCCGCTCTGGCAGGAATTCCGCAAGGACAAACGCTACGACGTCTGTCTGGAAAGGCTCGGTCTGGATGAAGACTCGCTGCGGGGAATTGACTGGAACATGTCGCTACAAGTCCTGCAGCATTAGGGCCCTGCGTCAGCAGGCCCGGCCGATAGCTGATCCCTGGAGGATGTGATTGTTCACCACGGTTTCATCCAGATGGAAGCGGTCCTTTTGCGTCAGGATCAACATGTTCGAGCCGCCGAACTGGAAGTAGCCAAACTCCTCTCCTCTGTACAGCTCGGCACCAACCTCCACCGGCAGGTTTACGGATGAAATCTGCGCCATCCCCACCGGCAGCAGTCCCACCAGCCCCATCACCGGGGACTTGAGAATCATGAGCCCGCGATCCTGAGTGAACTGAAATCCCGGCTTGAGAATGGCTACCAGCTGGTCCGCTTCCCGCTCGATGGCAAGACCAATTCTGCCGGGAATTTTTTTGACCTCGACAACTTTGCCGGCAATGGGCGTGTGGTAGCGGTGATAGTCGTAGATTTGGAGAATTCCGCTGATCAACAGGCCACCGTCAAAAGCGTCTTTGTGGTCGCAGTCCTGTAACAGCTCGGAAATCTTACAGGTCACGCCTTTGATCGTTACCGTCGCATCGTCAGAAATCGTGCTTACCGGGTCCATGATGACGAAGTCGCACGGAGACAGCACAGTGCAGGGGTCGTCCTGCCTCGCCAGCGGCCGCTTCCCCGGTTTTGGCTGCCGGGCAAAAAACTGGTTGAACGATCGCCAGCCGCTGGGTCCCTCCTGGTAGTCGCCAATCTGAAACCGTTCGTCGCGGGTGTAGCTGGCGAGATGCCCAAGGGATGCTTCGGTATTCAGGAACTCGGCCCAGGCATTGGTATAGTCGAGAGTCCATTTCTGGAACTCCGGGTCCTTGCTGAGAATCTCATCGGGCGAAATATCGACGACGTAGTAAAACGCGACGTCCATCTGCATCATGTCGGTTGAGTTCTCAGGAATCTGCACGACGGTCTTCCCGACAAATTCGTAGAATGAAGTCAGATCGGAAAAATACTGTGGCAGATCCGCTTTCTTGATCGACGCCTCCAGTGCTGCTTTCAAGTCCTTTCGGGATTCGAGCAAATCCTTAAGCTGGTCTACGACCGGATGGGTGTCGGACATGATGTGCACTTCTTTAGGTTGAAAGAACAGGACCTCGATCGTAGTCTAAGCAAAACCGTAAGGCACGGCTAATCGTCCGGGCTGGTCAAGGGGGGACACCATGATCGTTACCGCACTACGAGTAATCGGCTGCGCGCTCTGCATCAGCTTGTCGATTTCCATGGCCGGATGTTCCAAACAGTACGGCGGCAAGAGCACGCTGGAGAATTACCCGAACGTAAAAACGACGGAATCGGAGCTTGCCAAGGACACGCTGCTGCGCCTGATCGGCTTCTGGGACGAAGACAAAAACCTCCAGGTCGTAAGCCCGGAGCAACAGGTCGAGATCACCGCGTTTTTGTACCTCGGCCTCCACACCGGCTGGGTTCATGACGTGGACGTCCGCAGCATGGATATTCGTCCCACCGGGCCCTACATCGCCAAAATCGGCCAATACGACAACACCCATCAACGTGCCCGCGTGTACTACTCCAATGACGTGGTTGACTGGCTCCGCAACGGCCGCCGGGGCGAGATTCCGGACGGGTCGATGATCGTCAAACAAATGTATCCATCGGATCCCAAGAACACGTCCTACGGCGGCTCCAAGGTGACCGGATGGGCGGTGATGATCCGGGACAGTAAGGCGACCAAGGACGGCTGGCTCTGGTATCTGTTTTTCTTTCCAGGCACGCCGTCCTACAAAAAGCCGGTGCTGCTGGCCTCCTACGGCATGTCCTATTGCCTGACCTGCCATTCCGGCGCCGACAACAATCAGAGCACCTACTCGTTCATCGGCAACCTGGAAGGCAAGGAAGTCAATCAGTACGAAACCTACGATCCAATGGATCTGGAATACCTGACCGCTGCGCCACTCGGCGGCCACGGCGGTCAACCGTCCATGTTCAGCCTCCACATGGACGATAAAGACACATCCAATGTCATCGACGATACCCACGAGCACCGGGCAAGCCGCCACGAAAGCCTGATCAAAGATGTGGCGACTCACCTCGGCGACATTCCCGGCGAACTGGAGAAGCTCTTTGCGGACTACGTTCAGGAGTCCATGTCGCCCCCCGTCAGTCAACGCCTGTCGCAGCCGAATCCCGCCATACTGGAGACTTTCGACCGGCGCCAGGTAGATGCGGGCAAACTGCCACGTCTGCCGTGGGACATGGTGGCCGATCACACGGTCGCCGATCCAGACGACCTCAAGTCCTTCATCACCAGCAGCAATTGCCGTGGCTGCCATGACGCGAGCCTCTTACTTGGGCCACGCCGGCCCGCGATGCTGGTGAAGGCTCACGAAGACTGGAACGACCCCGACTCGAAACGCGTCAATTACAACATCTCGATCTTCGGCGAATGGAGCTCGTCCATGATGGGTCTGGCGGGGCGGGACCCGATTTTTCTTGCGCAGCTCGAATCCGAGCAGGCGCTGCGGCCGGACATCAAGGACTACACGTCCAATCTGTGCCTCAGCTGCCATCAGGTGGCGGGACAGCGTCAATTCCACATCGACAACGGCGATTCCGTTTATTTCACGGCCGACGACATGTACGTGCCGCCCACCGGCAAGCACAGAAATGCCAGCGCCGAGTATGGTTCCCTCGGTCGCGACGGTGTCACCTGCACGGTTTGCCACCAGATCATGCCCGACGGACTCGGCGAACCCGACACCTTTACCGGCCGATTCAAAACCAACCCCGAGCCCGGCACGATGTTCGGGCCTTATGCAACGGAAGACGTCAAGCCCTACTACATGCAACAGGCGCTCGGCATCGAACCGAAGTATGGCGAACAGATTAAGGATGCCGGCCTGTGCGGATCGTGTCATACCGTGAAACTGCCCGTGCTGCCGCGCGGGGCCAGTTCGCCGCCTGCCGACGACGCGCCGACCATTCATGAGCAGACCACCTATCTGGAATGGCTGAACAGCAACTACAGCGATCCCGATAACGGTGAAACCTGTCAGGATTGTCACATGCCGGGCAATTTCCTGGACGAAGAGGAATTGACTGCTGTCCTCGCCAATGTCGAGGACAAATATTTTCCGAAAGTGGCTAATCGTGCGGCAGATGATCTGATTACACCGTTGCCCAAGAAAGGCTACCGGCGACACACGCTGGTGGGGCTGAACATCTTCGCGAACCGGATGTTCCAGCAGTTCCCCATGGACCTCGGCGTCACAACCATTGATCCGGGGACGCCGGATCAGTTCGGGCAGACGCCCGGCAGTACAGTGCACCGCCTGCGTCTCACCGAGATGGAAATGGAGGCGATGGCGGCGCGGACGGTTTCGCTGGCCGCCCGCATAACGGAAAAGAACGACGAAAACTGGCTTTTGGAAGTGGACCTGGAAAACCTCACCGGCCACAAGTTCCCGTCCGGCGTTGGGTTCAGAAGGGCATTCCTGCAGGTCAATGCGATCTCCCACGACGGCGACGTCCTGTGGAGTTCAGGGAGCACGAATGCGGCCGGTGTCATTCTGGGTAGCGACGGTAAGCCACTCGCGTCCGAGTTCACCATGGACTGGCGCGAGCTGCAGCCCGACTACACGACGATCACGAGCGAAGATCAGGTTCAGATTTTCGAAACCCGGCATATCAACGACGAGCAGCAGCTGACAACCAGTTTCCTGGGGCTGGCCAGAGAGGTCAAAGACAATCGGCTGCTGCCAACGGGGTGGTCGCCGGACGGTCAGTATGCCGACGCGACGCAACTGCACCAGCTGGGCGGCGAGCCGCTGCCGGTGGCAACACCCGGTTCACGCAGTTTCGAATACCGGATTCCTTCACACGCCGGCAAGCTCAGCAAGGTTGAGGTGAAACTGCTGTATCAGGCGATCCCGCCTTACTACCTGAGAGACCGCTTCGAGACGACGGGTCCCGAAACAGACCGGCTTTACTATCTGACCAGCTACCTCGACCTTTCCGACTCTCTTGCAAAAGACTGGAGTGTGCGGGTCGCCTACACCGAGACGCGCTAGCCAGGCGGCGGGTACGCCCGTCAGGGGCATTGATGGAGACTGTTGGCGAGGGCGCCAAGAAACGCAGCCAGCCCAAGCCAGATGGTGGCGGTGACGTGTTGGCCATGCTTGAACTCGTCAAACAAATCCGGGTCCCCATAAAGGCGATACACATGGAAGTACTCGAATGCGAACCACAGCGGCGGCAGAATGGCCCATATTGCGAAGAGACTGCCTGCCAGAACGCTGTCCTTGAAGTAGACGGCGAGAGCCGCTGACACGATTGTGGCCGGGAAGGCGAGAACGCCAAGAATCATGGGCATCCTGCAGGTCCAGGGCAACTCCCGGTAGACCGGCTGATGGATGCGGCTTTCCTCGTTTCGCCAAGCCCGCCTCACAAGCCACCCCCCAAGCAGGGATACAAGGACGGTAATACCAACGGAAGTAACAAGGTATGCAAGCGGGGTACTCATTCGTGCGCATTAAATCCGGAGCAATTTTCCTGATGTTGCCAGATTCGGAACATCGATCAACCTGAGACCACACGCGAATCCTCGCGGGCCGCAAAATGACGGCATGTATACTGCCTTTCCTCTCAAACCAAAGGCCGGGAGTGGGCATTGAAGATTCCGAATTCACTATTGGCAGCGGGACTGCTGCTGCTTCCACTGACCCTGCTCGCCGAAGCGCCACCCGAGAAGACGGTCGAGAGCTCGCCCCCGGTTGAGCCACAGACATTTGTAACCGAACACGAAATCCGCGTCGCCGGCGAGCGTGTGCGGTACACCGCCACGGCCGGCACGCTGATCATGCGCAACAAGGACGGAAAACCCGTTGCCGAATTCGGTTACACGTCCTATGTCCGGGATGGCGCCAATCCCAGCGAGAGGCCGCTGATGTTTGCCTGGAACGGCGGACCGGGCTCCGCTTCCATCTGGCTGCACATGGGCGTGCTGGGCCCCCAGATCACGATCGTTGAAGACCTGGAGGTCAACGGCAAGGGTCCCTTCCGGCGTAAGGACAACGAGTACAGCATCATCGACAAGGTCGACCTGGTCATGGTCGATCCGGTGGGCACCGGATATTCGCGGCCCGTCGGCGAGGCCGAGGGCAAGGACTTCTGGGGCGTGGACAATGATATCAAGTCCGTGTCCGATTTCATTGCCCGTTTTATCACCGACAACAACCGCTGGTCCTCGCCCAAATACATCCTGGGCGAGAGCTACGGAGGAATGCGGGCCGGTGGGGTCAGCTACGATCTGCTGACCCGGCACAATATCGGCCTCAACGGCGTGATCCTGGTGTCGCCCTACATGGATTCGGCCGGTGGCGGCGGGGTCGGCGTGGCCAACCTGGTCATGGGCTACCCCATGACGCTGTCCACCTATGCAGCCACGGCCTATTTCCATGATGCCCTGGCGGACAAGCCGGATGATTTCCTGGCCTTCCTGGCGGAAGTGGATGAATTTGCCATCAGTGACTATCTGACTGTCATGGTCAGGGGCGCCCGGGCCGAGCCGGCCGAGCGCCAGCGGGTTGCCGCCCGGCTGGCTGCATATACCGGAACCACGCCGGAATTCTGGCTGCGGGCCAACTTCCGGGTTCGGGAAGGCCAGTTTGTGCAGGAGCTGCTGCGCGATCGCGGTCAGCTTGCCGGTCGCATCGATTCCCGCTTCTTCGGCTACACCACAAACGCCCTGGCCGAAAGCATGCCTTTCGACCCCTACATGAGCGCCGTCGGGCCGGGCTTCGTGGCGACATTCAATGACTATTACCGTCGCGACCTGGGCGTGGACATTGACCGTCCCTATGTGGTCTCCGGCGGTCTGTGGCGAGAGTGGGATCGCACCCACAAGAGTCCGCTGACCGGCTACAAGACCGCCGCGGACACCGGCGTCGACCTGGCTTTCGCCATGACCCGCAATCCCGACATGAAGGTACTGGTGCAGCAGGGCTACTTCGACCTGGCCACACCCTACCGGGCCTCGGAATACTTCATTGACCAGATGCCGCTGCCGGACAGTCTGCGGGAGAACGTCTCCATCGCCTACTACCAGGCCGGCCACATGATGTACGTGCACCCGCCGTCGCTGGTGAAGTTCCGCGACGACCTGGCGGACTTTCTAGACGCCAGTCGGTAGCATCGACCGTCGTGCCCATGGACGTTTTCATTTTCCAGATGGGCAAGGTCGGCTCCTCGGCCATCACCCGCGCGCTGTGCCAGCGAGGCGTCAATGCCATTCAAACCCACTGGCTGGGCAAGGAAACGCTTATCGGGTCACTGGAAAATTCGCTGCTCAATGTCGAGTTGGAAGACGACGTTGCATTCCGTGGCGCCCAGGAGTGGATGCAGAATCTGCACAACACACGCAAGCTCCTTTGGTACCAGAAGCACCATGTACGCGACGGAGAAAAACTGAGGGTTGTCACCCTGGCGAGGGACCCGCTGAACTGGTACTGGGGGCACCTGGCGGAGAATTTCGATCTTTACGGTCCGTGTATCCAGGACTGGTACCTGCGGGTTTACGGCCGGGACCCCGGGAATATGCAACAAGCAGCAGAGGTATTTCACCACGCACTTTTTGAGAATATGGGCAGCATCAATCTCGCCCTTGACGACGGCGGCTTTGCCGAAGCGGCTGTCACATCGTCTTATCGCGGGGTGACCGTACACTTCCTGGCCGAACAGATGATGAAACTCCGATTGCCCACAGTCTGGTTCGACGTCTTTTTTGAACCAGCGCTGGGCATCGATATCTATCAGGCGCCGCTTACCGGCGGGACCGCGTGCTTTGAAAATGAGTATGCCAAGGTCCTGCTGATTCGATACGAAGATCTGCAACAGTCACTTGTTGAACTTCAGAGCTTTCTCAGACTGGACGAGCTGGCGCTGGAGGTCACCAATCCCACTACGGAAAAGGACCTGCCTTTCGATATCGCCGACTTCGCTCGCGAATTCAAACCTGACCCGCGAGCATTATCCAAACTCTATGACACCCCATACTGTCGCCAGTTTGGCTACCACCGCGAGCTGTTCCCGTAGATACAGAACGGCCGCCAGCGGGCGGCCGTTCTGCCAGGTAGCCAAACGGACGCTACAGGTCATACGGGCATTCGTCCACGGCGCGGCCGGTTGAGAGGATTTCTGCGATGATGCCAAATGGCGCCAGTGACACGATGCTGTAGGCTTTCAGGCGCGCCCTGCGCTTGCCTTTCACCGTGCCGTTCTGAACCAGCGTCAGACCATCCCCGGTATCTGCAGTTGCCGTGTAGATGACTTTGCCGTGGTCGGTGTGCTGGACCCAGGTGCCCAGAACGGGAAACAGCGGGTCGTCCCAGACCCCGGAGACCAGGGCATCTTCGGGCGTCATATCTTCGTTGAAGGTGTAGCAGTTGACGAACGGTGCACCGATACCGAACGGGTCATAGAGGTATTCACCCTCTATGGCAAAGGTCTGCCCCCCCAGACCGGACCAGCGCTGCCCGTCTGAATCACTGTCGTCATCATCATCCGCCCAGACTGGGCCGGTCATTCCGACGGCGAAAATGAGTCCAAAAACGGATGCATAGCGAGTGAGTTTGTTCATGACATTCTCCCTTGGAGGATCGTTCTCAACCAGTCCCCCGGCCGGCGTGCAGTGCCGTGTCCGGGAGCCCCTCCCCGCCTCGTCGATGGCCAGTTCAGAATGTCATCGCCGGCGAGTGGCCCTCAAGCTACCCGGCATGGCGGGTGAAGTACTGAAGAAACTGTTAGAGTGTTATCAATAAAACCTAAAATCGCAGAGTGTTCAGAGGGTTAGATGGCGCCCGGCAACGGCGAGAACAGGGTCAACGATTCCGGTCAGCGGTATTTTTTCGGTCAATTCATACTGGATATTGACCGCGGAACGCTGCTGAAACACGGTCAGGACGTCCCCCTTCGCCCCAAGACCTTTGAAGCTCTGTGTTATCTGGTCAGGCACTCCGGCGTGCTGGTGACACGCCAGCAGCTGCAGGAAGCCGTCTGGCCGAGCGCCGTCGTTTCTGATGAATCCCTGACCCAGTGCCTGGCCGAAGTCCGCAAGACACTGGATGACGTGTCGCGGGACATGATCCGGACCGTGCCTCGTCGGGGTTACATCTTCGATGTGGCCGTCACAATCAATGCTCCCGCCGACGAAGCTGACTCCGGCGTTTCCGTCTCCGGCAGGTCCGACCCCTCCGGACCATCCCACGGCAAAACCTTCGAACGAGCCGTCATTGGTCTGCTGACGCTGGTGGTGGCCTTTATTGCAATCGATCGATTCATCCTGGGCGCCGCGCGTGATGCATCAGAAGACCTGACCGCCGCTAATGCCGAGCAGGTCGCTGAACCAGCTTTACTGGACACCATTGACGACAAATCAGTGGCGGTTCTGCCCTTCGCCAATCGCAGCGCGCTGATAGAGGATGAGTACTTCACTGACGGCATGCACGATGAACTGCTGTCACGCCTGTCGCAGATTTCGGCATTAAAGGTCATCTCCCGGACCTCGGTGATGCGCTACGAAGATACGCGGATGTCCATTCCCGATATCGCCCGCGAGCTGGGCGTGGCGGCCATCGTCGAAGGTGGCGTTCAGCGATCAGGCAACCAGGTGCGAGTCAACATCCAGCTGATCAATGCCGCTACGGACGAACACCTCTGGGCGGAAATTTACGATCGTGAGATAACCGCGGAAAACCTGTTTGCCATGCAGAGCGAAATATCATCCAGCATTGCTCAATCGCTCCAGGCCACCCTGTCCCCCAGGGAACAGTCCCGCGTTTTTGATCTGCCCACTGCCAGCATCGACGCGTACGAACATTTCCTTAAGGGGCGCCAACTGATGGCCACCGGAAATGCAGCGGACAATAAAGAGGCACAGCGCCAGTTCGAAATGGCCGTTGAGATCGACCCGGAATTTGCCCTGGGGTGGGTGGGAGTTGCAGACGCCATCCACCTGAGCCCGGTGGGAAATCGCACCAAGCTTAGAGAAAAACACAGGCAGGCTGCGGAAAAAGCATTGCAGCTCGATGATGAGCTGGGCGAGGCCTACACCTCCCTGGCCAGCTATTACGACGAAATCCTCGAGGTGGATAAGGCGGAATCGGCCTATCTCAAGGCCATCGAATTGAATCCGAATTACGCCCAGACCTACCACTGGTATGCAGGGTTGATCGACGCAAGGCTGGATGGCGAAAAGAAACTGGCTTTGCTGTACAAGGCGGCACAACTGGACCCGATTTCCCTTGCGGTTCAACTCAACATCGGCCAGACGCTGCGAATCCTGGGTCGCGAGGACGAGGCACTTGACCAGTTGAATGAACTGCTGGACAGGGAACCTGGCTTCGCTGATGCCTATCGTGCGATCGGGCAGATTCACTGGAACAATTTTCGCCTGGCCGAGGCCGCCAGGTGGTTCCAGCTAGCGACCGAACGCGACCCCGAAAATCCGTGGTACAAACACCGCCTGGCCAGGCTGTACATTCCTCTGGGCGAAGTCGACAGATACGAGAAACTGGTCACCGAATTGAAGGACAAGTTCGGTGCAAACAGCGTCCATAACCAGTTTCTTGGCCCGCTTCTGCTGGTGATTGAGGACGATTGGGATGACGCGGTGTCAGGAGCCGATGACAGCTACCTGAGGAACAGCGAATCCATCGTCAAATCCAACCGGGACTGGCAGAAGGTCATTGACTTCATTGAGGCGCTCCCGGCAGATCCGCCTCCCGCGCCCTCGGTGGAGTATCTGCGGCTGTTCGCCCACGCAATGATGGGCGAATATGAACCTGCGCTGGAGATCTACCTGGAGCAGCAGCCCAACTGGATCAATCCGGAGCACTGGCCCGAGATGTTGACCCTGGCACGGTTTGCCTGGGGTGAACCCTGCCTGCTTGCCGGCATCATGATAGGCAGCGGCCGGGAATCGCTGGGCCTGGCTCTTGTCAACGAGATCAACAACACGCCGGACCAGAAATTTGTCTGGAACGTGAATCCTGCGGTCTGTCACCTGGTAAGCGGGGACTACGATCAGGCACTGGCCTGGTTCGAAGAGAAGGCTGCCAACCGCCGGTACGTGGAGTGGGAGCGGTTCGGCAGCTATCCCTGGTGGGACCCGATGAAAGATGATCCGCGGTTTCTGGGCTTATGGAAGCGCAACCTGGAAATGATGGCCGAACAGCGGGCACTGTTTCGCCAGTCGCTGGAAACTGATCACTGAATGGGTTTTT
>JASJDM010000034.1 GCA_030065125.1 Lysobacterales bacterium
GGTCGCACTCAGACGTTACCGCGGTAACGTCCAACTGGCTGTTCACGGCCAGGAGCGGAAATCCGCTATTTGTTGATAGTGACAGAAGTCTGGCAATGTCTTTACCATTAGGTCTCATTTAGGTGCCGCAATCACTTATGTGTTACGCAAGAATATTGACGCTTTTGGGACTTTTCCTGATAGCGACCGACGTGTCTTCTGCGTCTTGCCGCAAGGTGGACGCTGATAGAACCCTGAACGACTACGAAACCGTGTTTGTGGCGTTCTTGACAGAGGGCCGATTCGTAGAGGGAGAAGGCCCTGGTGACTGCGGATGGGTTGAAGGCTCCTTCGATGTTGTCGAGGAATTTCAGGGCTTTGCTGATTCCGTAACAGTTCTGAAAAAGCGACTTAGAAACTGCAAAGGCCAAAGGGTCGGTGGCTACTCAGATAGCATTCCAATCGGAAAATATGTTTTGGTGAGAGCCAATAGCGAGACCGCAGCCTTGACTTCGTGCACTCCTGTCTGGGCTGACCAGGAAACAAGCTGCCTTTTAGACGATATACGCCGTCGCCTGGATATCCAGGCGGTAGATTTCGAACGTCGTGATTGGTGCATTAGGAATGAAGAGTCCGGTGGTCAACTTAAACGTGAAATGACTATTCGCGAGGAAATAGACCGACTGGAAAGTGATCGCGAGGCCTTAGAAATCGATCTTAAAGAACTGAAGGAGATGCTAGAGGATTCAGGCTCCTCTCAGTAGACACAGGATTCTAACTATGTCGACCGGTTTGGGTCGGTTCCGGACCTGTGATAACCCTATAGAGTCAGCTTTATACCCCTGAGCGGAAACAGGAGTTCCCATAAGGTCGGACACTGTCGGTACGATCAAGTCTGAGCTATCTCAGTCAGGGGTGTCAGTCAGGGGGTCTTCAACACTTATCACCTAGTCACGGAGTCACGGAGCCACGGAGCCACGGAGTCACGGAGCCACGCAATCACCTCCCCCTCGCCGTACCCCCAACCCCACGCTATCATTCGTAGCATTCGAACGCCCGGACCCCCCATGAACATCCTCATCCTCTCCCGCAACCAGCGCCTCTATTCCACCCGGCGCTTACGGGAGGCAGCCGCGGAGCGCGGGCATGACGTCCAGGTCGTGGACCCACTGCGCTGCTACATGAAAATCAGCGCGGCGGATCCCCAGGTTCGCTACCAGGGTCATGCGCTGCGGGGATTTGACGCGGTGATCCCGCGCATCGGGGCCTCTATCACCTTCTACGGCACGGCGGTGCTGCGCCAGTTTGAAATGATGGGGGTGTACCCCCTCAATGAATCCCAGGCCGTGGTGCGTTCCCGTGACAAGCTGCGGGCGACGCAGCTGCTGGCCCGACGCGGCATCAACCTGCCCGAGACCGGCTTTGCCCACGCGCCCGACGACACCGACGACCTGCTGTCCCAGCTGGGCGGCGCGCCGCTGGTGCTCAAGGTCATCGAGGGCACCCAGGGCAAAGGCGTGGTGCTCGGCGAGACCCGCAAGGCGGTTGAAAGCCTGGTGGAGGCGTTTCGTGGCCTGGACGCCAACTTCCTGGTGCAGGAATTCATCAAGGAGGCCGCCGGCACCGACATTCGCGCGCTGGTGGTAGGCAAACGCGTGGTGGCCGCCATGAAGCGCCAGGGCAAACCGGGCGAATTCCGCTCCAACCTGCACCGGGGCGGCACCGCGGAGCTGGTCAAGATCACCCCGGAAGAACGGCGGGTCGCCGTCCAGGCCGCCCAGGTCCTGGGGCTCAACGTGGCCGGTGTGGACATGCTGCGTTCAGATCACGGCCCCCTGGTGCTGGAAGTCAATTCGTCGCCCGGCCTGGAGGGCATCGAAACGGCCACGGAACAGGACGTGGCGGGGCGCATCATCGAGTTCATTGAAAAGCGCTACCGCACCAGCACGTCGAGAACCAAGGGGAAAGGGTAATGGCCAAACCAATATCCGTGGTGATCGGCGGGCAATCCGTCGCCCCGGGCGAATCCAGGACCATCGATGTCGAACTGCCCGGGCTTTACACCCAGGCCGAGACCCATATGCCGGTGCAGGTCATCCGGGGCCTGAAAAAAGGCCCGCGCATGTTCGTCTCAGGCGTCATCCATGGCGATGAACTCAACGGCATGGAAATCATCCGCCGGGTGCTCAACCACAACAGCCTGAAGCGGATTAAGGGCACCCTTGTGGCGGTTCCCATCGTCAACGTCTACGGCTGTATCAATCGCTCGCGCTACCTGCCTGACGGACGGGATTTGAACCGTGTGTTTCCCGGTTCCCCGAGGGGTTCCATGGCATCCCGGCTGGCCCACCTGTTCATGCAGGAGATCGTGCTGAACTCCGACTACGGCATCGACCTGCACACCGCGGGCGGTCACCGGGACAATCTGCCCCAGGTGCGGATGAGCCCCGACATCCCCGCCACCCAGGACATGGCCCAGGCCTTCGGCGCGCCGGTCATACTCAATGCAGACCTGCGGGATCGTTCCCTGCGCCACGCCGCCCTCAAGGCCGGTATCCCCATGCTGCTCTACGAAGGCGGCGCCGCCCTGAGCTACGACGAGGTTGCCATTCGGGCCGGTGTCCGGGGCGTGATCTCGGTGATGCGCGAAATCGGCATGCTGCCCCGGGTGCGCAAAAAGAAGTCGATACTGCCCCTGGTATCGTCACGCAGCGGCTGGACCCGGGCCCCGGACAGCGGTGTATTCCGCAATCACTCGCGACTGGGCGAGATCGTGAAAAAAGGACAGGTTCTGGGACGCATCTCCCACCCCATCGGCCACGACGAGGTGGAGATCAAGGCCAAACGGTCCGGTGTACTGATCGGCTGTACCCGCCTGCCGTTGGTTCATGAAGGCGAGGCGCTGTTCCATATTGCTACCCTGAAAGAGCTTGACGGCGCCACCGACACCATCGACCAGTTTCACGAGGCCCACTCGCCCGAGCAGGAAGGAGATCTGCGGCGAAAGGGGGAACCGCCGGTATTTTGATGCGACTTAACAGGTCAGCTGCGGGTCGCGACCCGTTCCAGACCTGGTGGACACGCGCTGAATTTTGACGAATCAGCAAAACAGGACACTTGTATGGTATTCAAATCAGCAATTGATGCGTGGTTCTGGGTCCTGATCGGAGGCACCGCCGCCGTCCTGATCGCTGTCCTGATCCCGGTGGTCAAGTCCGGATCTGTCGTCACCCTTGCGGCCATGGTACTGGCGATCGCGCTGGGCCTGGGCTTACCGGTGTGGCTGGCATTCAGCACCCACTACCGGATTGACGAGGGCACGCTGCACATTCGCTCAGGCCCCATGAGCTGGACTATCAAGCGGGACAGTATTACCTCGATCACCCCGAGTCGTTCGCTCGTTTCGAGCCCGGCCTTGTCCCTGGACCGGCTCGAGATTCGTTACGGAAAAGGCCGATCCATCCTGGTTTCACCAGAAAACAAGGAGGCATTCGTCGCGGCGCTGAATGCGCCGGCGGGTGAATAGACGTGAGTTTTATTGAATGAAAGACCCACAATACTTCAACCAGCTCTGTGTGGGACGCAACAGTGTCGCATCAGCGAACCGGCAAAAAAATTGCCCTGTTCCGTTGTACGCAGATGGTTTTGTATCCGAGTCAGCATCGACCGTGATTGATGCTGATCACTGTATGCCAGTTCGCGGGCGCGTAAATCCGCTGCTACGGTACAGTCACAGGCCGAACAGCTACTGCAAATGATCCCGGCCGAATGAGGAACTCAGCCATGACCACAAGGTATTTTCCCAGCGCCCTGAACGTGGCGGCAGCACTGATGCTGGCTGCCACCTGCCTTCCAGCCAAAGCCTTCAATTGTGGCGACGACGGCCGGACGGACCTGGTGGTCATGGCCCTGGCGGGGCTGGAAGACCTTGAACACTGGACGGTGGAAGGACCGGAAATTCATCCGTTGGCGTTGCCGAACGGCCTGGCCGTGGGGGTGTTGGTGGAGCCCCTGACCATGAGCCAGTATCGGGAACGTTTCCCGGACCAGTCCCGGATCTGGGAGAGCGCCAAGATCACCGTTTTCGACCTGTCTGGAGAGACCCCGGAAGAAATTGTGGTTGGCTGGGGCGGCATGAACTCACTGCAGAGATTCAACATGCAGCAGTTCGGTCCTGGCGGTCTCAACCTTTTGTTCAACAAAGCGGTGTGCGTGACGCTTGATGGACGTAAAGGCTAGTCACCGCGCGGTACCCTTGGCTGATGAATGCAAGCGTCCCAAACGTCGCGCCAGGTGAAGGCACCTTGCCACCATCAGCGGTAGACGCTGACGGGAATTCCCGGGGCGGCCTGTTGCTGCCCATGGCTGTTGTTTTCGCACTGACCATTGCAGCCCAGCTGCTCAGCCTGGCCTTTGGGAGAATCGATGAAACCCGGAGTTTTTCATCCACTCTGCTGCCCAGCCTGGTCTACCTCAGCGTACTGACCATCCCGGCAGCCTGGGTCGGCATCGTCCTGGGCCGGCGTACCGGGCTGGGAATGCCCGCTATCGATGCCCTGCTCTCCGGCCAACCGGGTGCTGCCCGGAGACTGCGCGCCGGCATCCTGCCGGCCGCGATTCTCGGACTGCTGCTGGGCGGTCTGCTGCTGGCCCTGCGTGTCGTGTGTGAACCGTATCTGCCGCCGGAGCTGCCGCAGCTTGGCTTTCGTGGTGTCGTGGGCGGTCTGGCGGTGTCAGTTGGGGCAGCCGTAGGCGAAGAGGTGTGGTTTCGCTTTGGGCTGATGACCTTGCTGGTCTGGGTTGGCGCGCGGATCAGGGGAACTGATCAGCTTTCGGTGACGGGCACCTGGTTGGTCGTCCTGATCACCGCCATTGGTTTTGGCACGGCGCATTTGCCACAATTGGTGGCCTACGGCGCAGGAGCGCCCGCCGCCATCATCGCCACCGTGCTCGGAAACGTGGCCGTGGGCATTCTCTACGGTTGGCTGTACTGGCGCCGGGGCCTGATCGCAGCCGTGGTCGCACACTTCTCGGTGGACCTGGTGCTGCATGTGTTGTCAACGGTCACCTTCTGACGGCAGTCGGGGCACGGGATATAGCGAGGAAAACCGGTCATGCATCGACACATCGAAGCCTATTCGCATCAGTCGAGGATTGGCGTCCTGGTGGAACTGGAAACCAGGGACGACTTCACCGCCAGAACCGATGAGTTCAAACACCTTGCCAGGGATATTGCGCTGCATATCGCGGCCTCCAACCCCGTTGGCATTGAACCCATCGACGAGCGGTCCCTGGCTCGGCAATGGGCCAACACAGCCGCCACCGGCATCAACGATGCCGTGCTGCTGGAGCAGCCCTTCATCAAGGACGAGTCCATGACGATTCGGGAGCGGATCATACTGACGGAGCATGCCCTGAAAGCCCCGGTCCGCATTGTCCGGTTCGTCCGTTTCGCAACTGACGAGACCTGATCACCAGTTGGATCGCCAGCGCCTGGCCAATACATGAGCCTGTTCGAATTTGTCCTGGTGATGGTGTCACTGGTTATCGCCATTGGCATTACGCACCTGCTGCAAGCCGCAGCCAGTATTGTCCGCCATCGTCGGGAGCTTGAGCTGGACTGGATTCCACTGCTGTGGATGGCGACACTGTTTTTGTATTCCGTGGGGTACTGGTGGTCTCTGTGGGACTTTCGCGACGTGCAGTGGACGTTTCCGGAGTTCTTTTTTTTGCTGATTCCGCCGACGCTTCTGTATGCTGCGGTCAGCCTGATGGTGTCAGCAGACTTCACCGTTGCCGGGATGTCCATGACCCGAAGCTTCGAACGCGTCCGCCAGCCGTTTGTAGCAACGGTCCTGGTGTTCCAACTGCTGGTGACCTGGGACGGCTGGGTATTCGGCACCGAACCGGTGTGGAATCAGCTTCGCTGGCTGCAGCTGACCCTGGTCATCCTGCTGACTGCGGGAACGGTTGGAGCGGGACGACGGATTCAGGCGTTCGTGGCGCTGGGCATGTTTTTCGTTCTCACTTCCCTGATGCTCGGGCTGCGGTTTCTGCCGGGCGCATTCGGGCCAGGGTGAACGGTGTAAGCCGGAGTGACTGGATTGAGCATGAACAGGCGAAGACGACGTTGACCCCATTGGACCGTATCATCAGGGGTGATGACGCTGGGGGTGCTGGTCTGCTGGCTGGCTGTCGCGCAGGCAGAGTTCTTTCCCTTGGAGGTTGAGATGGGTCCTCCGCCACCTGCGACACAAGCGCCGGGATTTACACCAGCGCCGGGGACTCAGGAGCCCGGGACCGGGACGGCCGTTGTTTCCCGGACCCACGGCAGATACGAAATGGCCATGCTCGTGGGTGTCTTACTGTTTGCAGGTGGCTTCCTTTTTCACGGTTTCAGCGCTGTTCGAAGCCGCGCGGACTGAACGGCAAAAACTCCAATCCCACCGGTACATGCTATGGGCCGGCCGCGGCGTTCCCTGCGCTGCGGTGAAACAACCACGCCGACAACAGCCAGATCGCAACAAACAACGCCGTAATCAGAAAGGTCTGACCCAGCCCCGCGGCCAGGGCGATTGCCGCCACCAGAACCTGGCAGCCCGCCATGGCCAGCATCGCTCGGGACATGCCCTGTGGCTGGAAGCGCACCAGGACTGAGCCTGCGATTCCCACGACCAGCACCCCCAGGTACATCAGGTTGGCGGCATTGCCGGTATGACCGAGGATGCCAACCGCGAGATTGACCCATACCAGGAAAAGTCCGCCAGCCACGGCTATGGCCACGGCGGCGCGATAGGCCAGGCTTCCCGCAGCTTTCTGTGCAATCAATTCGAAGGTTAGACCCGCGCCCATGAGCAGCGCGCCGCCAACCACAAAATCATCCAGCCCCCAGTTCACTTCACCGGTGTACCGCATGGCGACCAGGGGCACCATCAGGATCAGCAGGGTTCCGAGCAGTGGTCGGATGAGGGTTTTTCTCTGCACCAGCATGTTCATGTGTTCTCCTATGGCACCGGCCAGTGTTTCCGCGAAGACCCAGGCGAGCGAAGCGAAGGCCGGACGCTCATCCCCGATTCTGTCGTTGAGCAGATCCGCAAAGGTCTGCTGCATAGGCTCGCTGTAGCGTTCCCTGAATGGCCTGGGATACAGCCGAACCAGGGCGGCATAGCATCGCCGAACCCTTCTCGCTTTATCGGCCAGCATGTGCGCGCCCCGCCTGGGCCACGGCCAGGACTTCCCGGTAGCGCTGCAGTTCTGCGTCGAGCGATTCCTGGCCTTTCCCGGTGATCTCGTAGTAAACCCGCCGCTGGTCATCCAGTTCCGGGTCCACCCGCTTACTGCTTTCGCGTATCAGGCCGGCGTCGGTCATGCGGCGAATAGACCCGTACAGCGTGCCTGGGCCCATGTTCACCTTGCCGCTGGAATCCGCCTCCACCTGCTTCATGATGGCGTAGCCGTGCTTCGCGCTGGAGGACAGTGCCAGCAGGATATGCAGCACAGCAGGGGTCAGGGGCGTATTGGCGTTCTTGCCAGACATGGACGGATACTATATCCGTTGCGGATATAGTGCAAGGGAGCCGGCCGAGGCTGGTTGCCATCCGGACTCCGCATTATCATCATCGCGCCGCCCTGACGTTATGACGCCCCAACGTCATCCTTACAGCGGAAAACTCAACCCCAGCGTCACCACCGGCTCCCCCGCCTCGATCAGATCCTCCGCCACCGCGTCCACTGGCGAATAGCGGTAGCGGGCTTCCACACGAAGCATCAGCCCCGCGTTGTTCAGGTCCCACTGACCGCCCACGGCGACATTCGCCATGATGTCGGTGTTCGAATCGTCCGGGACCTGGAACCGCAGCGCGCCCAGGCCTACCAGGAAGTAGGGGTTCCACAGGGGCACACGGTTGGTCTGGATCAGGTTAAAACCGAAACCTGAATACTCGATGTCGAAGTCGAATTGCGTATCGCGCTGGTCCTGGAAGTACTCCAGTTCGAAAGCCCACTTGGGGGAGAAGTTGATGCCCAGTTCCGCACCAAACAGATTGGCATCATCCACGGCTTCAGCATCAGCCAGAACCTGCCCGGCCTTCAGGCCAGCATAAAACTGGGGCACCGGGGCCCGCTCCTGGGCGGCACCCGTGCCCAGCCATAACAGCAGGAATCCAGGCAGAACAACGCTTTTCATTCGGATTTTTTGGAATCTTCTGAGACTTTAGGTTCTTTTGGTGCTTCGGCCTCCCGCTTCCACTCACCGCCAAACCAGGGTACCTCCTTGTCATCCTCGAAACGGAACACCTGGTACTTGATGCTGTTGTCGTCGGGAAAGGTCCAGCGTTCCCGGCTGACGCTGATGGTGCCGTCGTCCATGTGGGCGCGGTTGTCGAACACCAGTTCCTTCTCGCTGGATGTGGCATGTAGCACGATGCTGAAGTAATCCACACCCATGTCGATCCCCACGACCTGGCCGTGGACACGGTCCTCGATGGTGTCGCTGATGTAAAACCCCTCGGACACCAGTTTCCAGTCGTCCATATCCTTGAAGGACATCCTCGAATACATGATCCGGTAGTCCAGACCCCAGATGAACTGCTGTCGGGCACTGCCGTCAGCGGCAATCCATGTTCCCGCGATCCGGTCCATGAGGGTCATGGAAGGCTGCGCCATGGCCTGCAGTGGCAATTGCACTGCAAACACCAGCGATAATGCTGCCAGCCATCTCGTCATTATCCCTACCTCCAGCGAGCTGTTGCTGACGATGCTATCAGCGGGACTCGTTGTCCGGAAGCACCGTCTCACGGTTTTTGCGTCCCTCGAAGTCCGCGCCAAGCCGGAAAGACAACCAGGCCCAGAGACCGGCAACCGGCACCGCTATCGACGCAATGAGGCCCACGGACATGCCGGCCAGCTGGCTCAGCCCTAAGTAAACCCATCCGCTGGCGGCATCACCGCCGCGGTAGACAAAAGTGTCGATAAAGTTCTTCGACTTGTAACGGGCTTCTTCCTGCACCCGGGTATACAGTAGCTCCCGGGCCGGTTTCATCAGGCCGTACTCGCCGCCCCGGCGCAGGGCCTGGAACACTCCCAGCACCAGCACCTGGGGAAAAACCGCCAGCACGACAAACCCGGCCAGGGTGAACAGCGGCATGATCACCAGGGTTCGCGCCGCACCCAGCCAGGCCAGCAGCCGGGAGGTCACCAGCAGCTGCAACAGCACGCTGACCACGTTGGCCCCCAGGTCCACCAGGGCAAAAAACCGGGTCGGACTGCGATCCTGGTAGGCTGCCTCCACCAGGACGATCTGCTGGTTGTAAACCACGGTCTGCAGAAAGGTGAACAGGGCCAGCACTGCGGCAATCTTCAGCAGGAACCGGGAGCGCAGCAGGATAGTGGCGCCGGCCCAGATGGAGCCGCCGATCACGTGGGACACGCTCTCCAGGGACCGTTCCTGCTGCCAGCCCATCAGGCGGGTCTGGCAGACCAGGGCCAGGCACAGCCAGGCGGAGGCCACCAGCAGCAGGTTTGCTGTGCCCAGGAGCGGTGCGAGCCACGCGGTGAGCAGTGGACCCAGGATGGCACCGGCGCTGCCGCCGGCGGAAATCAGGGCAAACAGCCGTCGCGCCTGGCGGCTGGAAAAGATGTCCGCCATGAAGCTCCAGAAAACAGACACCACGAACATGTTGAACACGCTGAGCCAGACGAAAAACACCCGCCCTACCCAAAGGCTGTTCCAGTCGCTGGCGAGCAGGACGTAGAAAATCAGCAGGTTGGCAATAAAAAACAGGTAGACCAGGGGCAGGAATACGCGCTTGGAAAAACGCGATACCAGGGTTCCGAATACCGGCACCAGCAGCAGCATCACTACAAAAGTCCCGGTGAAAAGCAAAGGCACGGTCTCGGAACCGCTGGTGACGGCAAAGGTCTCCCGCAGGGGGCGCAGCGTGAAATAGCTGCACAGCAGGCAGAAGAAATACGCAAAAGACCAGATGACCGGGGCAGCTTCACCCGGTTTCAGCAGCAGTAAGCCGGCGACTCTTTCGATGGGGCGTGCTGCCGGGCTGGCACTCATGCTGACGAGGCTCTGGGATTAGCCGGCAACTCGCACGATTTGCGGGCTAGCCGCCGCCCGCCGAAGGATTGGGAAAAGCGTCGCTGTCGTCTTCGCCCTCCCGGGTGACCAGGCAGGCAAAGTCCTTTTCAACCAGGATCTTCAGTGGCTCCGCCCCGTCCAGGGGCTGCTCGGCACGCAGTGACACCAGTTCGGTACTGACCCACTCGTCAGCCACGTCCCGGGGTACCCGCACCGTGATGACCTCGTTGTTCATGTCTGCCGCCATTTCCGACAGCTGCACGTCCCGGGTCAGCCGATAGGTCAGCTGGGTCTCGGGACCGAACTCGATGGAATCGTGTATTGCGCCGGTCTCGGCAAAGTTTTCCAGCTCACCCTGGGTGACCCGGATACGCAAGCTGTTGCCGCGAATTCTAAGCTTCATATCAGTTCAGGCTGTGCAGCACCTGGTCCAGGGTGTCCTTGGCGTCCCCGAACAGCATGCGGGTGTTGTCCTTGAAAAACAGCGGGTTCTGTACACCCGCGTATCCCGTGGCCATGCTGCGCTTGAGCACCACGGTCAATTTGCCTTTCCAGCATTCCAGCACCGGCATGCCGGCGATGGGGCTGTCGGGCTCCTCCTGGGCGGACGGGTTGACGATGTCATTGGCGCCGATCACCACGGAGACATCCACGTCCGGGAAATCTTCGTTGATCTCTTCCATTTCGAAGACAATGTCGTAGGGGACATGGGCCTCAGCCAGCAGCACGTTCATGTGGCCGGGCATGCGTCCCGCCACCGGGTGTATGCCAAAGCGGACGTTGACGCCCTTCTCCCGCAGAGTCCGGGTAATCTCCTGCACCACGTGCTGGGCCTGGGCCACCGCCATGCCATAACCCGGAATGATCATGACCTCGCGGGCATCCTGCAGCGCCACCGCCACTTCGCCGGCGTCCAGAGGTACCACTTCGCCCTGCTCTTCGCCGCCGCCACCCGCCGACGCGCCGCCGCCGGTGCCGAAGCCACCGGCAATCACCGCCAGGAACTTGCGGTTCATGGCCCGGCACATGATGTAGCTGAGGATGGCGCCGCTGGAGCCCACCAGAGCCCCGGTGACGATCAGCAGGTCGTTGCTCAGCATGAAGCCGGTGGCCGAAGCGGCCCACCCGGAGTAGCTGTTGAGCATGGACACCACCACCGGCATATCGGCGCCGCCGATGGCCATGACCATGTGGATGCCGAACACCAGCGCAATCACGGTCATGATGATCAACGGCTCCATGCCGCCGCCGGTTTCGGCCTGGATCACAAACTCACGGCCGAACCAGATAGCGGCCAGCAGCAGGCCCAGGTTGAACCAGTGCCGCCCCGGCAGCATCAGGGGCCTGCCGCCGATCCGGCCACTGAGCTTTCCGAAAGCGATCACAGAGCCGGAAAAAGTCACCGCACCGATGAGCACACCGATATAGATTTCGATCTCGTGGATGATTTTCTCCACGCCTTCGAACTTCATCTCGGGATCCATGAAGCTGGCGAAACCCACCATCACGGCGGCGGCTCCCACCAGGGAGTGCAGGATGGCCACCAGTTCGGGCATCTGGGTCATCTGGACCCGGCGGGCCAGGATCAGGCCGATGGTGCCGCCGATGACCAGGGCGCCGATGAGAATCTCGTAGTTGGCCGTGACCACGCCGAATATGGTGGCCAGCAGGGCAATGGCCATGCCCACCATACCGTAGACGTTACCCCGACGGGCCGTCTCCTGGTTGCTTAAGCCCCCCAGCGCCAGGATGAATAGAATGGTGGCGGCGATATAGCAGACGGTAATAATGCCTTGACTCATCGATCCGCCCCCTACTTCCGGAACATTTCCAGCATGCGCCGGGTGACGGCAAAGCCGCCGGCGATGTTCACCGCGGTGATCAACACCGTGACCCCGGCGATCCACTTGATGGTCTCATTGGCTGAACTGATCTGCAGCAGCGCACCAATGATAATGATGCTGCTGATGGCGTTGGTCACGGACATCAGCGGGGTGTGCAGCGCCGGCGTCACGTTCCAGATGACCATGTAGCCCACGAAACAGGCCAGCACGAACACCGTGAAGTGCGCCATGAAACTGGGCGGCGCCACGGCCCCCAGCCCCAGCAGGGCGAGGCCGCCAATGGCCAGGGTCAGGATCGGTCCCCACACGCTCGGCGCCTGCTCCGGCTCCGGCATGGGCGGCGCTGCCTCCTGGGCCTTGGGCGGCGCGGCGGACAGCTTGGGCGCCGGCGGCGGCCAGGTGATTTCGCCCTGGTGGGTCACCGTGGTTCCACGAATCACCTCGTCCTCCATGTCCACTACGATCTGGCCGTCCTTTTCCGGGGTCAGGTCGCTCAGCAGGTGGCGCATGTTGGTGGCGAAAAGCTGGCTGGCCTGGGACGCCAGCCGTGACGGCATATCGGTGTAGCCGATAATGGTGACACCGTGCTCCTGTACCACCTCGTTGGGTCGCGACAGGGCGCAGTTGCCACCCTGCTCGGCCGCCAGGTCGACAATGACGCTGCCGTCTTTCATGGAAGCCACCATCTCGGCGGTCACCAGTTCCGGCGCGGGTTTGCCGGGGATCAGCGCCGTGGTGATGATGATGTCCACTTCCCGGGCCTGTTCCGCGAACAGCGCCATTTCGGCCTCGATGAATTCCTTGCTCATCACCTTGGCGTAGCCGCCTTCCCCGGAGCCGTCTTCGTCCTCGAAATCCAGCATCAGGAACTCGGCGTCCATGCTTTCCACCTGTTCCTTGACCTCGGGCCGGGTGTCGAAAGCGCGCACGATGGCGCCCATGCCCTTGGCTGACCCGATGGCGGAAAGACCGGCCACACCGGCGCCGATCACCAGCACCTTGGCCGGCGGCACCTTGCCCGCGGCCGTGATCTGGCCGGTAAAGAAGCGCCCGAAATGCTGGGCCGCTTCCACCACGGCCCGGTAGCCGGCGATGTTGGCCATGGAGCTGAGCGCATCCACCTTCTGGGCCCGGGAGATCCGCGGCACCGAATCCATGGCCATGCAGGTCACACCCCTGTCCTTGAGGTGCTCCAGCAATTCGGGGTTCTGGGCCGGCCACAGAAAACTGATCAGGGTCTGGCCGCTGCCGAGGCGACTGATTTCTGCATCGCTGGGGGCCCGGACCTTCAGGATGATGTCGGCGCCCCAGACATCGTTGACCACGTCGGCCCCGGCGTCCCGGTAAGCCGCGTCGGAAAACTTTGCCGCGTGGCCGGCTTCGGATTCCACCATCACTTCGAAACCCAGCTTGATCAGCTGCGGTACCACATCGGGTGTGGTCGCGACTCTTTTCTCCCCCGGAAAATTCTCTTTGGGGACCCCTATTTTCATTGTTGACCCTCCCTGCGGGGCACACATTCTCGTGGAATTCGCAAAAACCCGGCCAAAGCTATCAGACCCGGCGCCTGGCCTGCATTATTCATGAACGCCGGATTCATCGGTCGTTGTGGTGAGATTCGCCGCCACAGCGGGCACCGCTGCGGCAGCGACACGCTGTGCCTTTTCTCGTTGCGGCAATATACACGTTAACGCCTTGTGCCCAAAAGCATAAAAAGCATCAGCCAGCGGGTTCATGAAACATGCAGGCAAAATGGAACGTTATGGGGAACGATATTGCACCTGTTCGTCCATGTCCGCCCGATCGGTGCGCCACTGGTTGATGGGATTATTTTCGTCGGCATACCCCACCGCCATGCCGCAATACAGCATCAATTCGTCTGGCAGGGACAGGAACTCGGTGACCGTTTTGTGCCAGGCGGACCAGGCTTCCTGGGCGCAGGTATGCAGGCCCTCTTCCCGGGCCAGCAGCATGATGGTCTGCATGTACATGCCCAAGTGGGCCCACTGGTTCCAGCCCATGCTGCGGTCCAGCGCAAAAAACAGGCCCACCGGCGCGCCGAACCACTCCAGGTTGCGGGCAAACTGCCGCAGCCGGGCCGGCTTGTCTTCCCGGGGAATGCCGATGGCGGCGTACAGGTCTTCGCCGCACTTGAAGCGCCGCGAACGGTAGGGTTCTTTCAGGGATTCGGGATAGATGGAGAATTCAGGGGGCTCGCCCCGCGGGTTGTCCGGCAGGCGGCTTTGCACCAGGGCTTTGAAGCGATCCATGGCCTCGCCGGACAGCACGTAGGTGTGCCAGGGCTGGACGTTGCCGCCCGAGGGGGACTGCCGGGCCCGGTCCAGGATTCGATGAATGGCCTCCGGATCAACCGGCTTATCCAGGAAAGCCCGGCAGGAGAAGCGCGTGGCGACCGCCTCAGCAACATTCATGGGCTGTCCACCCCCAGCCGTTCGTGCATCAGCGGGCTGGTGGTGGTGTACTGGAGATGGACCTTCTTGTCCGGCTCCAGACGCTTCTTAATGGCAAATGCCGCCAGCGCCGCCTCGTGAAAACCGCACAGGATCAGCTTCTTTTTACCGGGATAGGTATTGATGTCGCCCACCGCGTAAATCCCGGGCACCGCCGTCTCAAACTTCTCGGTGTCTACCGGCACCGACTTGCCTTTGGTCTGCAGGTTCCAGTCGGCGATGGGCCCCAGCTTGGGGGCCAGGCCAAAGAACACCAGAAGGTCGTCACAGGGGAGATGCTGTTCTCCACCGTCCGCTCCGGTCACCGTTATGCCGGTCAGGCGGCCGTCGTCCACGCTCAGGGCCTTGGCCCGTGACGTTTCCACGATGCGCAACACCCCTTCGGCGGCCAGGGCTTTGAGCTTCTCTACCGAGGCAGGCATCGCCCGGTACTCGCCACGGCGGTGCACCAGGGTGATGCTGGCCTTCTCGGCCAGCTCCAACGCCCAGTCCAGGGCCGAATCGCCACCACCCAGGATAACCAGCTCTTTGCCGGCAAACCGCTCGGGATCGAACACCCGGTAGTGGACGTGGGTACCTTCCAGGTCGTCAGCCTGGGGTACCCTCAGCCGGCGCGGCTGGAACGAGCCCACCCCGCCGGCAATGACCACGGCCCTGGCATGAAACCGGGTGCCGGCGCTGGTGGCCACATCAAAACTGCCGTCTTCATTGGGGCTCAGCTCGCTGACCTCCTGGGACAGGAAAAACTGTGCCCCAAAGGGCTCGATCTGCTTCATCAGACCATCAATCAATTCCTGGCCTGAACACACCGGAATAGCGGGAATATCGTAGATGGGTTTGTCGGGGTACAGCTCACTGCACTGGCCGCCGGGCTGCCGCATGGAATCCACCAGGGCGCATTTCAAACCCAGCAGGCCCAGTTCGAATACCTGGAACAGGCCGACGGGACCGGCGCCCACGATGACAACGTCAATGGGCATGGGCTGGTCAGTCATAAATGTCCTTCCATGAAGATGGTGGCCGGCTGCTCCAGGTGCTCCTTCAGGGATTGGATCATGGCGGCAGCGTCGAAACCGTCGACGAAACGGTGATCGAATGAACCGGACAGGTTCATCATCAGTCGCACCTCGATATTGCCGTTGACCACCATGGGGCGCTCCACCGCTTTGTTGACGCCGATGATGCTGACCTCGGGTTCGTTGATGACCGGCGTGGTGACAATACCCCCCAGCTTGCCCAGGCTGGTCACGGTAATGGTGGAACCGGTCAGCTCGTTGCGACCGGCGCTGCCGTCCCGGGCCCGGTCGGCCACGCGGCGGATGGCGTCAGCCAGCTGACCCAGGTTCATGGTCTGGGTATCTCGGACTACCGGCACCTTCAGCCCCTGGGGCGTCTGGGTGGCGATGCCGGCATGGACCGCACGATAGCGGACCACCGTCTCGCGCTCGGCGTCATGCAGGGCATTGCACTGGGGAAACTCCGGCATTACCCGGGTCAACGCCATCACAATGAAAGGCAGGTAGGTGAGCTTCGGCTGGCCCTGGGCCAGTTTTCCGTTGAGGTGCTTGCGCAGCGCCTCCAGGGCCGTGATGTCCACCTCCTCCACGTAGGAGTAATGGGGAATGTTGCGCTTGCTGGAGGTCATGCGCTGGGCAATCAGGCGGCGCACGCCAATGATCTTGATCTCCTCGGTGCCGGGCTCTGGCGCCGCCACCGGCCCGGCATCGCCGTTGATGGCGGCTTCCAGGTCCGAGCGCAGGATGCGTCCCTTGGGTCCGCTGCCGGCGATCTGGGTCAGATCGATGCCCGCCTCCCGGGCCATGCGACGGATGGAGGGAGACGTCAAAACCTTGCCGCTGGCCGCGGCAACTCCGGCGTCCGGCGCAGCAGCGGCGGCAACCGGAGCGGGCTCCGGCGCAGACGCCGCGGCCGACTCCTCCGGGGCGGCGGCCGCTTCCGGCGTGGATTCAGCAGCGGAATCGTCCACCTCGAGGCCCACCTCCAGGGTGACCAGCGGCGCTCCTACCGCCACGCTGGCGCCGGCCTCGCCGTGCAGAGTCTTGATGATCCCCGTCACCGGCGACGCCACCTCCACCGAGGCCTTGTCGGTCATCATGTCCACCAGGGGATCGTCTTCCGTGATGTGGGCGCCCTCGGCCACGTGCCAGGCAGCGATTTCCGCCTCTACCGTGCCCTCTCCCAGGTCCGGCAGTTTGAAGATGTACTCGCTCATGCTGCCTCCATCACCTTGCGGATGGCGGCCGCCACCCGCTTCTGGCCGGGAAAATACTGCCACTCGAAAGCGTGGGGGTACGGCGTATCCCAGCCCGCCACCCTTTCAATGGGCGCTTCCAGGTGCCAGAAGCATTCCTCCTGGATCGTTGTTGCCAGCTCCGCGCCGAAGCCGCCGAAGCGGGTGGCCTCGTGGGCGACCAGGCAACGCCCGGTTTTTTCCACGGACCGTCGCAGCGTGTCGATGTCCAGCGGCAGCAGGCTGCGCACGTCGATCACTTCCGCGTCCACGCCGGCCAGCCGGGCGGCACTTTGGGCCACGTGCACGATGGTGCCGTAGGTCACGATGGTGATATCGCTGCCCGGCTCCACCACCTCGGCAGCGCCCAGGGGTACCGAGTAGTAACCCTCCGGCACCTCGCCCTTGGGATGGGTGGTCCAGGGGACGGCGGGTTTGTCGGGGTCACCGTCAAAGGGTCCGTTGTAGATCCGCTTGGGCTCGAAAAACACCACGGGATCGTTGGACTCGATGGCGCTGATCAGCAGGCCCTTGGCGTCGTAGGGGTTGGACGGCATGACGGTGACGATGCCGGAGACATGGGTAAAAATGGCCTCCGGACTCTGGGAATGGGTCTGGCCGCCGCGGATGCCGCCGCCGCAGGGCGTGCGAATGGTCACCGGGGAAAAGAAATCGCCGCCGCTGCGATAGCGCAGCCGGGCCAGTTCGCTGGCGATCTGGTCAAAGCCCGGGTAGATGTAGTCCGCAAACTGGATTTCCGCCACCGGTCGCAGGCCGTTGACGCCGATGCCGATGGCGGAGCCAATGATGCCACCCTCGGCAATGGGCGCGTCAATCACCCGGTGCTCGCCATACTTGCGCTGCAGCCCGTCGGTACAGCGGAAAACGCCGCCAAAATAGCCCACGTCCTGGCCCATGACAATCACCGTGGGATCCCGCTCCAGCATGACGTCCATGGCGGAGTTGATAGCCTGAATCATGTTCATCTGTGCCATGGCTTCAATCCTTCAGAGCGAGCATTTCTTCCTGCTGAAGCAGCAGGTGGTCGGTCATGTCTTCCAGCACGTCCTCGAACATGTCCTGGGGGTCCAGGAACGGGCCCTCGCTCATGGTGCCGAAGCTGATGGCTTCCTGCCACGCCGCATCCACCTTGTCTTTCATCTCCTGCTCGAGCTGCGACTGCTTGTCTTCGCTCCAGTGGCCTTCCCGGATCATGTGGCCCTTCAGTCGCTCCAGCGGATCGCCCAGGGGGAACGCCTGCCACTCCTTGCTCGGGCGGTAGCGGGTGGGGTCGTCGCTGGTGGAGTGGGCGCCGCCGCGATAGGTGACCAGCTCGATCAGAGTTGGCCCGCCGCCCCGCCGCGCGCGCTCGGCCGCCCACTGGGTCACCGCGTACACCGCCAGCAGGTCGTTACCGTCCACCCGGATGCCGGGGATCCCCAGTCCGAGACCCTTGGCTGCGAAGGGCCGGCGTTCCCCGCCGGCGAATCCCTGAAAGGTCGAGATGGCCCACTGGTTGTTGACCACGTTGAGAATCACCGGGGCCTGGTAGACCGCGGCAAAGGTCAGCGCGTGGTGAAAATCGGCTTCTGCCGTGCTGCCGTCGCCGACCCAGGCGGCGGCCACATGGTCCTCGCCCTTGATGGCCGATGCCATGGCCCAGCCCACCGCGTGGGGGTACTGAGTGGCGAGATTGCCCGAGATGGAGAAAATCCGGCCTTCCTTGTCGTGGTACATCACCGGCAGCTGTCGGCCTTTGCACATGTCCCGGGTGTTGGACAGGCACTGGCACATCATATTGACCAGCCCGGTTCCCCGCAGGATGAACAGGCCCTGATTGCGATAGCTGGGGAACAGCATGTCCTTGGGCTTGAGCGCCATGCCCTGGCCGACGGACACCGCTTCTTCACCGAGGGACTGAACGTAAAAGGTGATCTTGCCCTGCCGCTGCATGCGCTGCATGCGTGCGTCAAAGGTACGGGTCAGCACCATCGTGCGCAGGGCGATCTGCAGATCGTCCGGTTCCAGCTTGGGGTCCCAATCGCCGCAGGCCTGGTGGTCATCGTCCAGCACCCGCACCATTTCGTGGGCCAGGTGCTCGATATCCCGGGTCTTGGCACTGATGCCGGGCCGGTCAACGGCACCCGCCGGCGACACGGGAAGGTAGCTGAAATCGGGTTCCTCTCCAGGCCGTGCCGACGGCTGGGGTATATGAAGTCGCGACTTGTTTGACATGTTTTATCCTTGATCGCTCACCGTTGACCGCACCCCCACCCGCGATGCTCAGGTCGGGTCGCCGATGCCGTTTTTCAATCCGCCCGAATGATTTCCAGGAACTCCATCCGGGTCCGGGCGTCTTTTCGGAAATTGCCCAGCATCTGGCTGGTCACCATGGACACCCCGGTTTTGTGCACGCCCCGGGTGGTCATGCACTCGTGGGAAGCTTTGATCACCACGCCGACACCCAGGGGCTTCAGCACGTCCTCAATGCAGTTGGCAATCTGGGCAGTCATTTTTTCCTGGACCTGCAGACGGCGGGCAAAGGTATCCACCACCCGGGCCAGCTTGCTGATGCCCACCACTTTGTTGGTGGGAATGTAGGCCACGTGGGCCTGGCCGATGATGGGCGCCAGGTGGTGCTCGCAGTGGGATTCGAAATCGATGTTGCGGAGCACGATCATCTCGTCATAGCCCTCGACCTCCTCGAAGGTCCGTCGCAGGTATTCCGTGGGATCTTCCGCGTAGCCCCGGAACCAGTCCTGGTAGGCGCGGGCTACCCTTGCCGGGGTATCCAGCAGTCCCTCGCGGTCGGGATCATCGCCGGCCCACTGCAGCAGTGTCCGTACTGCAGCCTCGGCGTCCTCCCGGCTGGGCCGGGGTTGATTGTCCTTGGTCATTGGATCTCCTTTGCTGAGACCGGCGGGCGCCGGGGGCCCAACCGGGCTTCTGCGTGAGTCAGGCCGGGGCAGAGAACAGTCGTCCACGCCGCGGTTTACACCGCGTATCCCCGTTGCATGTCATAGACCGCCGCACCGCGGTCTACAGGGCTTCAGCCAGGTAGACGAGTTCGTCGTCGCATCCTTCGATGATCTGCCCCAGCACGTACTTTTCCACCCGCCCACCGATCAGCGGGATTTTGGCTTTGCAGCGGTGTTCGATTTCGTAGATGCAGCCATCATCGGTCGGGGTCAGGGAGATGTCCGCATACACCGTCACCGGCTGGCTGAGAAAACTCAGGATATAGCTGGCCTGCAGACCTTGTTCAGTGTCCCGCCAGGTTTCCACCAGCTCGAATTCCTGCTCCGGGCTGAAAATCTTGGCCAGCCACCCTGGCAGGTCTCTGACGACCGTGCGTTTCATGATCACGGTGGTCTCAGCGTCGCCCTCCTGCACCTCGATTTCCACGCTCAGCTCGCCAATAGCGAGACTGCGTTCGGACAGGTAATCAGGGTCGGTCAGCAGGGCGTAGACCTGGTCAACGCCGGCTTCAATCTCGTATTCAATACTCATTGGAAAAATCCCTCCCGGTTGCGGGACAGGCATCGTCGCCTCCCCGGGCGGCGAAGTCCACCCTCTGGGCCACGGCCACATCCCCGCTTTCTGCCGTAGTTTATCTTAAGCTGGTCCAACTCGAGAGTTTCTCTTAGTCAATAGTTCATAACTTATTGTTATTTATATATATACCAATATCTCTTTACTTTTATCTATAGTTCTATAGAATTCCCGGCTCAAATTACAGGCCCGGCAAAAAAATGGCAGGAGATTCCAGCAGCGAGCGCTATCGGCAGCAGCGGGCACGAGCCGTTGAAGCGGCAGCGTCGGTGTTTGCCCACAAGGGCTATCACGGCGCCAGCACTGCCGATATAGCCGAATCCATGGGGATCAAGCAGGGCAGCCTGTACTACTACTTCAAATCCAAGGAAGAAGCCCTGGAAGAAGTCTGCCTGCTGGGCCTGCGGGACTACGTGCACCGGATGGAGCTGATTGTCAGCAACGATCAGCCATTCGAGGCCAGACTGCTGGCGGTGGTGCAGTCGCACCTGTCCGGCTACCGGGAGAAAAACGAGGCGCTGAAGGTTTACAACGACGAGCGGCTGTACCTGCCGGAGTCGCGCCGGCGCCGGCTCAAGCAGCAGGGCAGCCACTACCGGGAAATGCTGGAAGGCATGTTTCGCAACGCGCTGGAGGCCGGCGTGGTGCGCCGCAACCTGGACTGCCATTTTGCGGCCCAGTCGGTCATCGGAATCTGCAATGCCATGGGAGAGCTCATCGTCAGGGATCCGCAGCTGGACCTGTTCGAGCTGACCCAGAAATGTACCGATCTGCTGCTGATCGGGCTGAGTGAACACTGAGAAACGAAGGAACTGACATGGGTGCTTTCAAAGAACCACACGGCGGCGAGCTGAAAGAGCTCTACCTGCCGGAACGACAGGCGGACGAAGAGAAAGAAAAGGCGCGGGACTATCCTTCCTGGGATCTTACGCCGCGCCAGTTATGCGACCTGGACCTGCTGATGAACGGCGCATTCTCGCCCCTGGAGGGATTCCTGGGCCGGGAAGATTACGACGCGGTGTGCTCAGGCATGCGGCTGACCAGCGGCGTGCTCTGGCCCATCCCCATCACGCTGGATGTCAGCCAGGATTTTGCCGACGGCATCGAAGCAGGTCAGGCCATCGCCCTGCGCGACGCCGAGGGCGTCCTGATTGCCACCCTGGAGGTATCCGACCTGTGGACCCCGGACCGGGCTGAGGAAGCTCGGCAGGTGTACGGCACCACCGACGACAACCACCCGGCCGCGGCATTCCTGCTGCACCACTCCAACCCGGTCTACCTGGGCGGGCGCATCCGCGGTGTCGAGCCGCCGACCTACTACGATTTCAAGCTGCTGCGGGACACGCCGTCGGAACTGCGCGGCCGCTTCCGCAAACTGGGCTGGCGCAAGGTGGTGGCGTTCCAGACCCGCAACCCGCTGCACCGCGCTCACCAGGAGCTGACGTTCCGCGCCGCCAGGGAAGCCGAAGCCAACCTGCTGATCCAGCCGGTGGTGGGAATGACCAAGCCGGGGGACATCGACCACTTCACCCGGGTGCGCTGCTACGAACACGTGCTGGAGCAGTATCCGGAACAAACCACCGCCCTGAGCCTGTTGAATCTGGCCATGCGTATGGGCGGCCCGCGGGAAGCCATGTGGCACGCCATCATTCGCAAGAACTACGGCTGTACGCACCTGATCGTGGGGCGGGATCACGCCGGCCCCGGCGTGGACAGCGATGGCAACCCGTTCTATGGGCCGTACGATGCCCAGGAGCTCCTGCGCGAGCACCAGGACGAACTGGACATCACCATGGTGCCGTTCAAGAACATGGTCTACGTGGAAAACAAGGCGGAATACCTGCCGGACGACGAGGTTGAATCCAGTGACAAGATCCTGACCCTGTCGGGCACCGAGTTTCGCCGACGTCTGCGCGAGGGCCTGGATATCCCCGAGTGGTTCTCCTACCCGAAAGTGGTCAACGAACTGCGCAAAGCCCACCCGCCCAAGCACGAGCAGGGCTTCACCGTGTTTTTCACCGGACTATCCGGGTCCGGCAAGTCTACGGTAGCCAACGCGCTGATGGTCAAGCTGATGGAAGACGGCTCCCGCCCGGTCACCCTGCTGGACGGCGACGTAGTGCGCAAAAACCTGTCCAGCGAGTTGACCTTCTCCAAGGAACACCGGGACCTCAACATCCAGCGCATCGGCTACGTGGCCAGCGAGATCACCAAGAACCGCGGCATCGCCATCTGCGCGCCCATCGCCCCTTACGCCAGTACCCGGCGGCAGGTGCGCGAAACCATCGGCGCCGTGGGCGGGTTCGTAGAGGTTTTCGTCTCTACCTCGCTGGAGGTTTGCGAAAGCCGGGACCGCAAGGGACTGTATGCCAAGGCCCGGGCCGGGATCATCAAGGGTTTTACCGGGATCGACGATCCCTACGAGGCGCCGGAAAACGCGGAAATCGTGATCGATACCGCGGAGCTGACGCCGGACCTGGCGGCCCACCGCATCCTGATCACCCTGGAGAAACTGGGTTACATCCGATGAGGATCAGCCGGGGATGACCTGGTAGTTCAGCCTCGGCAGGTGCACCACCACGTCGCCCACGGACTCATGGCTGTGGGCGACGCTGACCCGGTTGCGTCTGGCGGCAACCAGCCGACCGGAAATGCTGCCCCGGCGGGTGTCCAGCGAACTCACGGTCACCGACTGACCCACTGCCAGATTCTCCGGGTCGTTGGATTCCACACCCTCGACACAGGTACTGGTGGCCGACCGTGCCTCGGCGAAAGCCTCGGCGACCGGTATGGGTATGCGGGTGCCCTCCCCCAGTTCGGCCATTCGCGCCTCCCAGGGCGGCAGCATATCCAGGCCCTGCCACAGAGAGCTGGCCAGTTCCGGCAGGCCGGCCCGCATGATCCAGGGTACGCTGAACGCCTGGATATCCGCCATACCGGGCCGATCCCCAGTCAGGAAAAGCCGGCCGTCCATCAGCTGCCGATTGAGCAGATCACCCTGGGCCCGCAGCTGGGCGCATGCCGCTTCATAACGCCCCTCCAGCGCGTCGATCCCCCAGCGGGAAAAAACGTGAGCCCGGTCTTTCTGAAAGTCCTCCGGATACTGATTGAGCAGCAGCCGCGCAATGGGGCTCATGGCGTGGATAAAAAATGTGTCGGCCCACTGCACCAGCAGCATGGCCAGGCCTTCGTCGCCCGCCGGAAACAGGGTTGTTTCCGGGTAGCGGTGCTCCAGCTCAGCAGCAATCATCTGGCTGTCGATGTAAACGTCAGCGCCGATCTGCATGACCGGCGTACCCCGATAGCCGCCGGTCATGGCCACCAGATCGTCCTTGGGGGGCGCCATGGGCGTTTCAACCCAGCGCCACTCCAGCCCCTTGATGGCCAGCATACGCAGCGCCCGCTGGGTAAACGGCGATGCGTCGTAGCAGTGCATGATGATGTCGCTCATGGTTTCTCCCGGGATGAAGGTCCAGGCAGGTTCGCTGCCCTCTGCCCGTACAGGACCTGGTAGCCCGCTTCGTCCATCAACTCTTCAGCTCCCAGCTCCAGCGCACGGCGCACCGCCGGGCGGCCGCCAACGCGATGATACCAGCGCCGGACGTTGGGAAAATCCGCCAGGTCCTGGCCCTGCCGCTGGTGCGGGAATATCCAGGGCCAGGCCGCCATGTCGGCGATGGAATACTCAGCGGCGAGGTAGCCGGTTTCAGCCAGCGCGCGGTCCAGCACACCGTACAATCGATTGCACTCGTCGGTATAGCGTTTGATTCCGTAAGGCACCCGCTCGGGCGCAAACGCCCGGAAATGGTGGGCCTGACCCGCCATGGGCCCCAGCCCGCCAACCTGCCAGAACAGCCACTGCAAGGTCCTGGCCCGCTGTACCTGATCGTCGGAAAGGAAACGGCCCGATTTGTCCGCCAGGTAGACCAGTATGGCGCCTGATTCAAACAGGCTCAGGTCCTGTCCGCCCGGTCCGTCATGATCCACGATGGCGGGAATTTTGTTGTTGGGGGAGATGGCCAGGAATTCAGGGTCGAACTGGTCACCCCGTCCAATCTCAACCCGCTTCACCCGGTAGTCCAGGCCCGCTTCTTCCAGGAAGATGGCAACCTTCAGCCCGTTGGGCGAAGGAAAGAAATACAGGTCGATCACCGGCGGTACGGGGTTCTCGGCGGAGTCTACTGGGAATATGCCTCGTGACAGCCGACACAGGTGGCCAGGAAGCGACCGTAGACCTCGGCCCGCTTGTTCCAGGAGCCCGGTGCCGCGGCCTCGGTGGCCAGGTCGGAGACCTCCTGGACCCGCTCGGCCGGTACCTTGGAACTCGAGGACATCAGAAACGGGTCGCGGGCCAGCAGCTTGGCTCCCGCCTGCCAGGACGCCAGGGAATGCGAGACCAGGCCTTCCCACATCCGGTCGGCGGCCCAGATATGCCTTCCCATGCGGGCCGCCAGGGACTCACCGGTCGGCTCCTGGGGCTGGCGGGAGGCAAAGAATGGCTGCACGCGGTTGCTGGCATGGCAGGCGCCACAGGCCTCACCCACGCGCGCCACCTGGACCGCCAGCTCCCTGTCGTCGGCCGCCCTGGCTGCTTCGCCAGCGATGTCGGCCAGAGACTGGGATTCGGTTCCGTCAAGCAGCTCGCTGAGCTGGCCGGCGTGGCGCTTCGCGCGATCTGGATAGCCATGGATGACGGCGGTGCGCATCATGGCGGCGTAGGCAAACCGCTCGTGCATGTCCAGCGTCAGCTCGCGGCCGGACGTTTCGGGAACCTGCGCCGCCAGAGCGGCAAAAATGATCAGCCATGACATAACGATGATCGCTCCGGATGATTCCAGACCCTGAGTGTACATGATCAGCTGCCAACCATGATGCAGTGGCTGCCGAAGATCGGCCCGGCCCCCAAACCTTGTCCTTGACTAGTCGCGATTCGCGGCCCAGCATACGCTTCCGCGATCGCCCGGTTCCCACCCCCATGACCAGACCCAGTCTCGACTATCCGCTGGATTCAAGCCCTGCCCCGGGGACCCTGCTGCCCGTGACTGATGGTATCGCCTGGACCCGCTCACCTCTGCCCATGCAGCTGGACCACATCAACCTGTGGCTGCTGCGCGAGGACCAGGGCTGGTCGGTAGTCGACACCGGCATGAACACCTCGGACGCCCGTAACGCGTGGGATCAGCTGGCAGATACACAGCTGGGTGAGCACGGACTGCAGCGGGTGATTGTGACCCACATGCATCCCGACCACGCCGGCCTGGCCGGCTGGCTGGTGCAGCGCTGGCACTGCGACTTCTACATGAGCCGGACCGACTACCTGATGTGCCGCGTCCTGGCCTCGGACCCGGCCGGTGAACCACCCCGGGACGCAATCCGCTTCTATCGCGCTGCGGGTTTCGATCAGCAGACCCTGGACATTTACAGTAAACGCTTCGGCGGATTCGGCAAGGCGGTGGGCGCCCTGCCCAACAGCTACCATCGACTGCGCCACGGTGAGGTACTGGAGTCACCCGGGCACCGCTGGACTCTGGTGGAGGGCAACGGTCATGCACCCGAGCACATCTGCCTGCTGGACCGGGACAGCAACATCCTGATCGCCGGTGATCAGCTGCTGCCGACCATCTCGCCCAACGTCAGCGTCTGGCCCACGGAGCCGGAGGCCAATCCACTGGCGGACTGGATCGAATCCTGCGGTCGCCTGGCCAGACTGGTGGACAGCCAGACCCTGGTGCTGCCGGCCCACGGCAAACCCTTTCGCGGCGCGCCCGAGCGGCTGCACTGGCTGATTGACCAGCACCTCACCACGGTGGAACAGCTGGCGGACGCCTGTCATACGCCCAGGCGCGTGGTGGACCTGATCCCCATGATCTTCACCCGCAAGCTGGACCCCATCAACTACATGATGGCCACCGGCGAGACCCTGGCGCACCTGCACTACCTGATCGCCACCGGAGGCGCCTCCCGGGAACTCGATGGGGACGGTGTTGCCTGGTATCGCAGCACCTGAGGCCAGGCGGGCCTCGGCGGCCCGACCCCTTCTCCGTTATACTTCGTCGCCGCGCAACCCCTTGATAACAGCCACGATGACAACAAAAAAACTGGCCTGGGCGGCTTCCCTGGCAGCCGCCTTCCTGAGCATTGGCCTGACCGCCTGCACGCCCGATACCGATATTGTCCCGTCCTCCAAGGCTCCGCCCACTGCCGCGGAGGCGGCGGAATTTGCGGCCGCGGCTGAATCCACGCTGATGGACCTGGCGACCCGCGCGGAACGCGCCGCCTGGGTGCGGTCCAACTACATTACCGACGATACCCAGGCCATTGCGGCTGAGGCCAACGGGTTGCTGACCGCGGCCGCCGTGGACCTGGCCGGCAAAGCGGCCCGATACGACGACCTGGCACTGGATGATGACGTCCGCCGAAAGCTGAACAGGCTCAAGCTGGCCATGACCCTTCCGGCACCGCCGGACCCCGCGAAAATCGCGGATCTCGCCCGCATCAGTGGCAGCCTGGAGTCCACCTACGGCACCGGCAGCTACTGCCTGTCGCGCAGCGACTATGGCGGCACTGCCTCGGATCAGGACTGCCTCGATCTCACCGGCATGACCCAGATCATGGCCAGCTCCCGGGATCCGGAGCTGCTGCGGGAACTGTGGACCGGGTGGCGAACGGTCTCACCGACCATGCGCGCAGAATTCCAGCGGCTGGTGGATCTGGGCAACGAGGGTGCACAAACCCTGGGCTACGACGACCTGGGCAGCCTGTGGCGGTCCGGCTACGATATGCCTGCTGACGATTTCGCCGCGGAGATGGATCGCCTGTGGGGCCAGGTCAAACCCCTGTATGACGCCCTGCACTGCCACGTGCGCGACGGCCTTGCCGCCCATTATGGCGAAGCGCTGGTGCCGGAAGGCCAGCCCATCCCGGCCCATCTGCTGGGCAACATGTGGGCCCAGACCTGGGGCAATGTTTACGACCTTGTGGCTCCGGCCGACGCCGACCCCGGTTACGACCTGACCGAGAGGATTGTGGCCAGCGGCATGACCGAGATCGACATGGTGCTCAGTGCCGAGGGCTTTTTCACGTCCATGGGATTCGACCCCCTGCCGGACGGCTTCTGGCGGCGCTCGCTGTTCACCAAACCCCGAGACCGGGATGTGGTCTGCCACGCCAGCGCCTGGAACCTGGACCAGGTGGACGACCTGCGGATCAAGATGTGTATCCAGCCCTCCGCTGAAGACTTTGTCACCATCCATCACGAACTGGGTCACAACATCTACCAGCGGGCCTACAACCAGCAGCCGTTCATGTACCGGAACGGCGCCAATGACGGCTTCCACGAGGCCATCGGCGACACCATTGCCCTGTCGGTCACGCCGGTTTACTTGAAGACCATCGGACTGATCGACGACATTCCCGACGAATCCAGCGATCTGGGGCTGCTGCTGTCCCAGGCCCTGGACAAGATTGCCTTTCTGCCGTTCGGGCTGCTGGTGGATCGCTGGCGCTGGCAGGTTTTCTCCGGGGAAACGCCACCGCAGCAGTACAACCAGGCCTGGTGGGAGCTGCGCCGCCAGTACCAGGGGGTTGCAGCACCGGTTTACCGATCCGAAGCCGACTTCGACCCCGGCGCCAAGTACCATGTCCCCGCCAACGTACCCTACACACGCTATTTCCTGGCCGGCATCCTGCAGTTTCAGTTCCACCGGTCACTGTGCGAAATCGCCGGATTTGAGGGGTCGCTGCACCGCTGCTCCGTCTACGGCAACCGGCAGGCCGGCAAACGCCTCAACGAGATGCTGGCCATGGGCGCTTCGCGTCCCTGGCCCGAGGCGCTGGAAGCCCTGACCGGCAGCCGGGAGATCGATGCTGGCGCCATCATCGATTACTTCGCACCGTTGATGGACTGGCTGGACGAACAGAACCAGGGCCGCAACTGCGGCTGGTAAGGTCGGGTTCTGCTGCTAGCCGCCGGCAGGCAATACGCCCACTTCCTGGACGTAGAGGCGTTCCAGCAGGTCCTGCCACTGGGCCTGCTGTTCAAGCAGTGAGCCCGACAGCTGCACCACCTGGCCGGCCACCTCCAGGGTGCTGGGGCTGACCTCGAAGGCAAACGCCGCCAGGTTATCCCGCAGGGTCTGCTGATACAGCTTGAGCTCCCGCAGCTCGTTGTATTTCTGCTGGGCGGATTTGTTCTTGCGTCGGGAAGCCTGCTCGCGGTACGCCGCCATCAGCCCCCCGGCCTCAACGGTCGCCTGGCGCCAGGCCAGGTAGGTCGGTTTGAGCTCCCGGTAATACTGCTCGAACTGCAGGTCCACGGTGTCGGCAAACAAGTACTCGGCCTCGCGGATTCGCAGCACCCGGGTCAGCACGGGATCGCCCCGGGACGGCAGCCGCAGGGCGTTGATCCGACCGCCATCCGCCTCGGCCAGGTAGCCGTCAAAGGCAGACGGTGCCAGCGCCGCGGCGTAGCGCAGCTGGGAAAGCTCCAGCAGGTGTTCCAGCTCGTTCAGAGGCAGCGACAGGCGAAACTGGTCCAGGTCGTCGGCCACGGCCTGATAAACCGCCTGGAACGGCTCGGCACCGCGGTCGCCGTAGTCTGCCCCGTCCACCGACATCTCGTAGCGGCGATCGATCCAGCGCCGGCCACTGCCGTCCACCGCCTGTATATCCAGCGCCAGCCGTTCGCCGCTGGAATGGTGAATGGTGCCCGAGACGGTTAACTCCACGGCGTGACTGGCCCGGGGCAGCACGCGAACCGGTCCCCACCGGGCCTGCTCGTCCAGTACCCGGCGCAGATGGTAGGCGAAGTAGCGCGATTCCGCATCGCGCAGGGCATAAGCCGGGTCGTTGGCATTGTCCGGAGGCACACCGTCATCCAGCGGCAGGATGCCGATGGCCAGCAGGGCTGAAGCCGGCAGCTCGGTACCGGCGGCAGCCGCCCACGGTGCCGGGGCCGGCATGTCAGCCGAGTCAGCGTGAGCGGGCTGGGACAAACCGGCCGGGGACATCACCGCCAGCAACAGCAATACAGGCAGCCTCATGGTTCTGAAGAAGAATCCCCGGCCCCTTTCCAACAGGTTTTCAGGCCGGTCACCGCCAGTTTGCACTGGTAATCGTCGGCCAGGGGCTCAAAGCGGTCATAAACGCGATTCAGGGTAAAAGTCTGGTCAGCGCCGCGGCCGCTGACCGTAGTGGCCACGTTGAGCTTGTCCCCGTCGCTGGCCAGGGTCAGGCGGTGGATCACCCGCAGGTTGCCTTCCAGGCCAAAGGCGAATACCAGCTGGTGGGAGTCCCAACCGCAGACCTCGTTACCCAGGGGGTCCATGGCCGCGAACGGGCCACCGGGACCGAATGTACAGGTCAGGGGGAACTCCTCGCCGCGCTTGATCTCAATGGACTGTTTGCCCTGCTGTATTTCCATAACCCCGGTCTGGGATATGGAATCGGCCAGGCGGATCAGTTCCAGCGACGGCAGCCGCAGGTTCGGGCGATCCATTCGGCCCTGGTAGCGGCGGGCGTCAGCCAGGGCTCGAAGCCATAGCAGGTTGGCGTTTTCCTCGACGCGGTCACTCAGCTGGTAGTTGATCTCCCAGGATCCGGAAAAATCCACCAGCACCGGCGACTGGGCCACCACCTTGACCGGCGGCTTGGACGCGCAGGCCCACACACCCAACAGCACGATCAATAGCAGGATCACTCGGCCCAACAACGGAAACCTCAACAGTTCAGGGGGAGCCAGCATAACCCAGGGAATTGCAATTTAATGTAAAGGCGCTGTGCAAAAAACGACGCCTGAACACGACGGCTGCCCTCACCGTCGGGGAATCAGTCCTTAGAATGCGGCGGCGCAGATGGCGATCAGTGGTCCGGGGAACATGCCGAGTATCAGCTGGGCCAGGCCATTGGCGCTGAGAACGGTTCCCAGGTCCACCGGTGCCCGCAGCGGTTCATCGGTAGTGGGCTCGTCCATGTACATCAGCTTGATCACCCGCAGGTAGTAGAAGGCGCCGATCACGGCAAACACCACCGACAGCACGGCCAGCCAGACGAGGTCGGCGTTGACCGCAGCCTTGACCACCTGCAGCTTGGCAAAAAAGCCGACGAAGGGCGGGAAGCCGGCCAGCGAGGCCATCAGCATCAGCATGACAAAGGCAAACCACGGGCTGCGCTGGTTGAGGCCGCGATAGTCGTCCAGGTCCTCCGCTTCAAAGCCGGCCCGGGACAGCAGGATGACCACGCCGAACGCCCCGGCAGCCATCATGGCGTAGACGATGGCGTAGAACATGGCCGCCTCGTAGCCTTCCTGGGTGCCCGCCAGCAGACCGAGGAAAATGAAACCCACGTGGGAAATGGTGGAGTACGCCAGCATCCGCTTGATGTTGGTCTGGGCGATGGCCACGATGTTGCCGATGGCCAGGGAGGCCACGGCCAGCAGGATCAGCATGGACTGCCAGAAGCCGTGCAGACCACCCAGGCCGTCATCCAGCAGGCGGATGGCAAGGGCGAAAGCCGCCAGCTTGGGAGCGGATCCGATGAACAGGGTCACCGCCGTAGGTGAACCGTGGTAAACGTCTGGAACCCACATGTGAAACGGCACCGCTCCAAATTTGAACGCCAGTCCCACCACGATGAAGGTCAGGCCAAAGGCCAGCACCAGGTTGTCACCGCTGGCACCACGAACGCCTTCGGCAATTTCGCTCAGGTCCAGCGAGCCGGTGGCGCCGTAGATCATGGACATGCCGTACAGCAGCATGCCCGAGGCCAGGGCACCCAATACGAAGTACTTCATGGCCGACTCCGACGCAAGTCGGTTGTCCCGGTCCAGGGCCACCAGGGCGTAGGTGGACAGGGCCAGCAGCTCCAGGCCCAGGTACAGGGTCAGCATGTTGGCTGCGGAAATCATCACCATCATGCCCAGCATGCCGAACAGGCACAGCACGAAGAATTCACCCTTGAATAGGTTGCGGTCGCGCAGGTAGCCCTTGGAGTAGACGAATACCAGGCCCATCACCAGGTACACGAACAGCTTCAGCACGTCACCCATCTGGTCACGCACCAGGGTGCCGTTGAGCAGGATCTCCGACTCCACCGTCTGCCCGGGCTCATGGATCCGCAGGGTGGCAATGGCCGCAAACACCAGGGTGGCGATGGACAGCAGGTGAATCAGACCACGCCGCTGTTCAGAGCCGTACAGGTCAACCAGCAGGATCACACAGGTCAGGGTCAGGACCAGGATTTCCGGCAGCAGTGCATTCAGTTCGCTTAACTCAAACATGGTGTCAGATTTTCGGTTGCGCGATGTGGGTCAGCAGGTTTTCCACCGACGCGTGCATGATGTCCACCAGCGGGTCCGGCCAGATTCCCACGCCCAGTACCGCCACCGCCAGGGCACCCAGGGTGATGGCTTCCCGGGCATTGATGTCGGACAGGCCGGCGACTTTTTCGTTGCCGACGTCGCCGAATATCACCCGCTTGACCAGCCACAGGGAGTAGGCCGCGCCCAGGATCAGCGTCATGCCGGCCAGGAAAGCAAACCAGAAATTAGCCTGGAAACTCGCCAGTATCACCATGAACTCACCGACAAATCCCGAGGTCCCGGGCAATCCCGAGTTGGCCATGGCGAACAGCACCATGAAGGTGGCAAACCAGGGCATGGTGTTGACTACGCCGCCGTAGTCAGCGATCTGGCGGGAATGGATGCGGTCGTACATGACGCCGACGCAGAAAAACAGGGCCGCCGAGATGAACCCGTGGGACACCATCTGCACGACTGCTCCCTCGAACCCCATGGCCGCGCCGGCGTTGGCCTCGGCCCGGGCAAAGATCGCAAAGGCGATGAACAGACCCAGGGTCACAAATCCCATGTGGGAGATGGATGAGTAGGCAATGAGTTTTTTCATGTCCTGCTGCACCAGGGCCACGAAGCCGATGTAGACCACGGCGATCAGGGACAGGGTAATCAGCAGCCAGTCCAGGGTGGAACTGGCATCCGGCGTGATGGGCAGCGAAAACCGCAGGAACCCGTAGCCGCCGATCTTCAGCATAATGGCCGCCAGGATTACCGACCCGCCCGTGGGCGCTTCCACGTGGGCGTCCGGCAGCCAGGTATGCACCGGGAACATGGGAATCTTCACAGCGAACGCCAGCAGGAAGGCCAGGAAGATCCAGACCTGCTCGGTCAGGGACAGGCTGACGTCGTGCAGGGTCAGGATCGCGGCGGAATCCGCCTTCAGGTAGAGGTAGACCAGGGCCACCAGCATGAACACCGAGCCCAGGAAGGTGTACAGGAAAAACTTGATGGTGGCATAGACCCGGTTGGGTCCGCCCCAGACGCCGATGATCAGGAACATCGGGATCAGCATGGCCTCGAAGAACACGTAAAACAGAAACGCGTCCAGGGCGCAGAACACCCCGACCATCAGGCCTTCCAGGATCAGGAAAGCAGCCACGTACTGGGCCACCTTCTGCTTGATCGGGCCCCAGGCGCCCAGCACCACCAGCACCGAGATAAAGGTGGTCAGAAGAATCAGCGGCAGGGAAATACCGTCGATACCCAGGTGGTAGTTCAGGTTGAACGTCGCCACCCAGGGTGACAGTTCTTCGAACTGCATCTGGGCGGTTTCGCGGTCAAACAGCTGGTACAGCGGGAGGCTCAGCACAAAGGTGACCAGCGCGGTCAGCAGGCCGATCCAGCGTGCCAGGTTGGCGCGGCGCTCACCGGCCAGCAGTACGGCTGCGCCGCCCGCGATGGGCAGCCAGACAATCAGACTCAACAGGGGCCAGTCGCTCACTTTCGTTCCCTTAACGTGCCCACAACACAAATGCGCCCAGCATTGCGATGAGGCCAATGATCATGGCAAAAGCGTAGGTGTACAGACGGCCGGTCTGCAGCCAGCGCACGACTCCGGACAGCCAGCCAACGGTACGGGCGCTGCCGTTGACCACCAGGCCGTCGATGAGTGCTTCATCCCCGCCTTTCCACAGGCCTTTGCCCAGCAGGCGGGAGCCGCCGGCGAACAGCGCCTGGTAAATCTCGTCAAACCAGTACTTGCGATCCAGCAGCGTGTGCAGGGGCTTGAGCGCGCCCTGTATGCGGTCCGCGATACCGGGATTGAACAGATAGATATATGTCGCCAGCCCGGCGCCGGCCAGGGCAAGCCAGACCGGCAGCGTCACGAAACCGTGCAGGGCAAATCCCAGTGGTCCGGTCCATATTTCCCGCAGGTGCGCCAGGCTGTCGTGCTCCATGACGATGGCCTGTCCCCAGAAATCCCCGAACAGCATGGGCTCGGCCGCCCACCAGCTGATGCCAACGGAGGGGATGGCCAGCAGCACCAGGGGCACCGTGACCACCCAGGGCGACTCGTGGGCGTGGGAACGGGTCTCCTCGTCCATCCGGGTTTCGCCGTGGAAGGTCAGGTACAGCAGCCGGAAGCTGTACAGCGCGGTCACGAATACCCCGGCCACCAGCATCCACTGGGCAAAGCCCGCGCCGGCCCGGTCAATGGTGGACACAGCCGAGATGATGGCGTCCTTGGAGTAGAAGCCGGAAAAGCCCGGGAACCCGATCAGCGCCAGGGTGCCGATGATCCCGGTAATCCAGGTAATCGGCATGTATTTGCGCAGACCGCCCATATTCCGCATGTCCTGCTGGTGATGCAGGGCAATGATCACTGAGCCGGCACCCAGGAACAGCAGCGCCTTGAAGAAGGCGTGGGTCATCAGGTGGAACACCGCCGCCGAGTAGGCCGAAGCGCCCAGGGCCGCGGTCATATAGCCCAGCTGGGACAGGGTCGAGTAGGCCACCACCCGCTTGATGTCGTTCTGCACGATGCCGATCAGGCCCATGAAAAAGGCCGTGATTGCACCGATCACCAGCACGAAGCTCAGGGCCGTTTCGGTGAGTTCGAACAGAGGCGACATGCGCGCCACCATGAAGATCCCCGCAGTGACCATGGTGGCGGCGTGGATCAGGGCGGAAATGGGCGTTGGGCCTTCCATGGAATCCGGCAGCCACACGTGCAGTGGTGCCTGGGCAGACTTACCCATGGCGCCGATGAACAGCAGGATGCACACCACCGTCATCAGGTTCCAGGGTTTGCCCTCGAAAATCTCGATGGTGGCGCCGCTCAGGCCGGGCGCCGTGTCAAACACCTGCTGGTAGTCCAGCGTGCCGAAGTACAGCAGCACGGCGGCGATTCCCAGCAGGAAGCCAAAGTCGCCGACCCGGTTAACCAGGAAGGCCTTGAGATTGGCAAAGATGGCAGTAGGTTTCTTGTACCAGAACCCGATCAGCAGGTAGGACACCAGCCCCACGGCCTCCCAGCCGAAAAACAGCTGCAGGAAGTTGTTGGCCATGACCAGCATCAGCATGGAGAAGGTGAACAGGGAGATATAGGCAAAGAATCGCTGGTAACCCGGGTCGTCCTTCATGTAGCCAATGGTGTAGATGTGTACCATCAGGGAGACGAAGGTCACCACCGACATCATCACGGCGGTGAGCTTGTCCACCAGGAACCCGATGGAAAAGCTGATGCCGCCGCTCTCCAGCCAGGTGTAGACGTTCTGGTTGAACGGCTCCATGTCTTCGAACAGGAACCGCCGCAGCACGTCCAGGGACAGCACGGTGGACACCGCGACTGCCAGGATGGTGATCCAGTGGGCCCCGGCGCGACCGATCTGGCGGCCGAACAGGCCAGCAACAATGGCGCCAAACAGGGGTGCGAGGGCGATGGCTAATAATTGGTTTTCCATGTCGTCCGCCTCGTCAACCCTTCAGGGAATCCAATTCCTGCACGTTGATGGTCTGCCGGTTGCGGAACAGCACCACCAGGATCGCCAGGCCGATGGCCGCTTCCGCCGCTGCCACGGTCAGGATGAAAAACACGAACACCTGTCCGTCGGTATTGCCAAGGAACCGGGAAAACGCGACGAAGTTCATGTTCACCGCCAGCAGCATCAGTTCGATGGCCATCAGCAGGATCAGCACGTTCTTCCGGTTAAGGAAGATGCCCGCCACGCTGATGCAGAACAGGATTGCGCCGAGGATCAGGAAATGGGCCAGGCCAATCATCGTTTCTCCGCCTCCATGGACACCACCCGCAGCCGGTCTTCCTTGCGCACCTGGACCTGGCGGCCGGGATCCTGGTAGCGGGTTTCCGGCCGGCGCCGCAGCGTCAACGCAATGGCCGCAATAATGGCCACCAGCAGGATGACCGCGGCGATCTCAAAGGGGTACACGTACTCGGTGTAAAGCAGTTCGCCCAGCTCGCGGGTATTGCTGTAGCCAGCCGGATGCGGTGGTGGCGCGGGAAAGGACTCTGGCCCGAACCGCTTGATTCCCAGCACCGCCAGCATTTCCACCAGCATGGCCAGGGCCACCAGCAGGCCCACCGGCAGGTATCGGGCAAAACCCTCTTTCAGGGGCTCCACGTTGATGTCCAGCATCATCACCACGAACAGGAACAGCACCATCACCGCCCCCACGTAGACCAGCACCAGCACAATGGCCAGGAACTCCACCTCCAGCAGCAGCCAGATGGCGGCGCTGGTGAAAAAGCAAAGCACCAGGAAAAGGGCGGCGTAAACCGGGTTACGTACCGTGATCACCGCCAGGGCGGACAGCACCAGCACCGAGGAGAAGGCGTAGAAGATGATGGTTTCAATTGGCATTACGTTGCTCTTGTTTGCCTAGCGGTACGCCGCGTCCTGGCGTCGCGCGTCGGCGATGTCCTGCTCAAAACGGTCGCCGATGGCCAGCAGCTGCTGCTTGGTGACCACGTTCTCGCCGCGCTTCTCAAAATGAAACTCGTGGATATTGGTCTCCACGATGGAATCCACCGGGCAGGATTCTTCACAGAAGCCGCAGTAGATACACTTGAACAGGTCAATATCGTAGCGGGTGGTGCGGCGGGTACCGTCCTCCCGCTGCTCGGAATCAATGGTGATGGCCAGTGCCGGGCACACCGCCTCGCACAGCTTGCAGGCAATGCAGCGCTCCTCACCGTTGGGATAGCGTCGCAGGGCGTGCAGCCCCCGGAAGCGATTGGACTTGGGCGTCTTTTCTTCCGGGTATCGCACGGTGACCTTGGGCGTCACCATATAGCGCATGGTCACCGACATGCCCTTCAGCAGTTCCAGCAGGGCCAGGGACTTCAGGTAGCGGACGACAGTACTCATGGTGCCCACCACAGCCACTGCTTCACCACGAACAACGCCACGACCAGAAGCCAGACGATGGTGATGGGAATAAACACTTTCCAGCCCAACCGCATGATCTGGTCATAGCGGTAGCGCGGGAAGGTCGCCCGGAACCAGAGATAGAAGAAGCAGAAGAAGAACAGCTTCACAAAAAACCAGGGTGCCCCGTCCGGGATTCCCGGAATGGGGGACAGCCAGCCGCCGGCGAACAGCGTCGTGGTCAGCGCGGCAATCAGGATCATGTTGGCGTATTCCGCCAGGAAGAAGATGGCAAACGGTGCGCCGGAGTATTCCACATGGAAGCCGGCAACAATCTCCGATTCGCCCTCGGCCACGTCAAACGGCGCGCGGTTGGTCTCCGCCACGCCGGAGATGAAATAGATCAGGAACAACGGCAGCAGAGGCAGCCAGAACCAGCTGAGGATGCCGCCCGGGCCCCGCTGGGCCTCTACGATTTCCACCAGGTTGAGACTGCCGGCCGCGATCAGGACACCGACCAGGGCAAAACCCATGGCAATTTCGTACGACACGATCTGCGCGGCGGACCGCATGGCCCCCAGGAAGGCGTACTTGGAGTTGGATGCCCAGCCCGCGATGATGACGCCGTATACGCCCAGGGATGTCATGGCCAGCACGTACAGCAGGCCAGCGTTCACGTCCGCCAGCACCAGCTTGGCGTCGAATGGAATCACGGCCCAGGCAGCGAAGGCCGGTGCCAGGGCCAGCAGCGGCGCCAGCAGGAACAGGAAGCGATTGGCGTTGCTTGGAAGGATGACCTCCTTCATCAGCAGCTTAAACACGTCAGCGAAGGTCTGGAACAGGCCCAGCGGCCCTACCCGGTTGGGTCCCATGCGTGCGTGCATGAATCCGATGACCTTGCGCTCGGCGTAGACGAACATGGCCACGCCCAGGATCAGGGGAACGGTGATGGCCAGGATCTTGGTGACCGTCCAGGCCAGATATATCAGCTCATCCATTACGATCCGCTCTCCAGGGTGAATCGCTGTTTGCCTGCCAGGCCTGCTGTGGGGGCGACGCCGGCGGGAATCACCACGCAGCCCCGCGCCACCGATTCATCAGCCATCACGTCCACCGACAACTCGCCCAGGCCAGACTCGCCGGCCAGGCCCAGCGCTTCCAGGTCAGCGGGATGCACCCGCACGCTGTTGCTGGCCGCCAGCACCGTGTCCTGCAAATGCCGGGACCGGCGGACCACAGCGTCAACCGCATAAATCGGCACTTCTGACATGACCTCCAGGCCATCGCCCGCCCCCTTGTCCAGTGTGACCGGACCGTACTGGGCATCCACATCACAGCAGGCTTCCAGGGCCTCCAGGATGTGCGCCCGAATCTGGTCGGGGCGGATGTAGGCCATGCCCTCAAGCTCCAGGACGTCAGCCAGGGCCCGCAGCACTTTCCAGCCGGCCCGGGCCTCGCCAGGCGCCTTGGGCCCGGTCTGCACCACCTGGGTGATGCCGTCGATATTGGTGAAGCTGCCCTCGGCTTCGGGCACCGGCGCCACCGGCAGGATCACGTCGGCGAAGGCACGGATTTCGTCTGTGACATAACTGCCCAGGTAAACCACCGGGGCACCAGCCAGGGTGGCTGCGGCTGCGGTGCCTTCCCGGGTGTCCAGGGAAGGTTCAATGTCATACACCAGGTAACCCTGCAGCGGCCTGGCCAGCATGGACCGGGCGTCCAACCCGCCCGACGCGGCGGGCGCGCCGGCGGCCTTGCGATGGGGCACGGCGCCCACACTCCAGGCACCAGCGCCGTTGGCGTAGGGGCTCAGTTCGGAATAGGTCATGCCGGCCCTGTCCGCAATGCGTCGCGCCAGGGCTCGCAGCGCTGACGCCTGGGGGTGATTGACGCCGACATTGCCCAGCATGACCGTGCCGCTGTTGGCATCGACCAGCTTTTCAGCGATGGCCTGCTGCCTGGCATCAGCGGTGGCACCTGCGATGAGGCGGCCAATGTCTCCGTCGGCGTGGACTCCCAGCGCGGCAGCAATGCCCGCCAACTGGCCAATCCAGGTCGACGGCGGCTCAACAATGGACTCGCTGAGTTCGTAGTGGACCTCGTAATCCCGCGCGTTCACCGCGAAAATGCTGGCGCCAGACCGCCAGGCCTGGCGAATCTTGTGCCCAACCAGGGGCTGGTCGTGCCGCGGATTGCCGCCCACCAGCAGGATGGCGTCAGCCTCGCCCAGGGACTCCATGGGCGTTCCAAGCTGCGGACGCAGGGATCGGTGGTCCTGGTCGGCGAAGTCCTGCTCCCGCAGGCGATGGTCAACGTTGTCGGTACCCAGGGCACGGGCGATTTTCTGAGCCAGGTACAGCTCTTCATTGCTGGCCCGGGGCGACAGCAGGAAACCCAGTTCGGTGGGAGAGGTCGACCGCAGGATCTCGGCTGCCCGGTTCAGCGCGGCGTCCCACTCGACCTCCTGCCACTGGTCGCCGCTCTTGACCATGGGCCGAACCGCGCGGTCGTCGCTGTACAGCCCGTGAAATCCCCAGCGATCCCGATCCGCCAGCCAGTTCTCGTTGATGGACTCGTTGTCCCGGGGCACCACCCGCATGATGCGACCGCGGCGCAGGTGCAGAAACTGGTTTGAACCCACGCAGTCGTGGGACGCCACCGAGGGTCGGGCGCGCAGTTCCCAGGCCCGGGCCGAGAACCGGTAGGGTTTGTTGGTCAGGGCCCCGACCGGGCAGAGATCGATGATGTTGCCGGACAATTCGGAATCGATGGAGCGCCCGATAAAGGTGCTGATGAAGGTCCGGTCGCCCCGGCCAATGCCACCCAGTTCGCTGGTGCCGCCAATCTCCTCAAGGAAGCGCACACAGCGAGTGCAGTGTATGCAGCGGGTCATGTCGGTGCTGATCAGGGACCCCAGGTTTTCGTCCTTGACCACCCGCTTGCGTTCGGTGAAGCGCGACAGTGAGCGGCCGAAGCCCATGGATACGTCCTGCAGCTCACACTCACCACCCTGGTCGCAGATGGGGCAGTCCAGGGGGTGGTTGATCAGCAGGAACTCCATCACGTTCTGCTGGGATGACAGGGCGCGCTTTGACTGGGTGTAAACCCGCATGCCGTCCATCACCGGCGTGGCGCAGGCCGGCAGCGGCTTGGGCGCCTTTTCCACGTCCACCAGGCACATACGGCAGTTGGCGGCAATCGACAGCTTACGGTGATAGCAGAAGCGTGGAATGGTGATACCCGCCTTGTCGGCCGCCTCGATGATCATGGAGCCCTTGGGGGCCTCCATGGCCACGCCGTCGATCTCGATGCTGACCGTGTCGACTGCTTTTTCCTGGGTCTCGCTCATGCCGCGGCTCCAGATATTCCGTCAGACACCATGGAGCGCCCGTGCTCCACGTAGTAGTCAAATTCATGCTTGTAGTGGCGCAGGAAACCCTGCACCGGCCACGCGGCTGCCTCGCCGAAGGCGCAGATGGTATGGCCCTCGATCTGTCCGGCGGCGGCCTCCAGCAGCGCTACGTCTTCGGCGCGGCCACGCCCCTCCACGATCCTGGACAACACTCGAAACATCCAGCCGGTGCCCTCCCGGCAGGGTGTGCACTGGCCACAGGATTCTTTGTAGTAAAAGCGCGATATCCGGCGACAGGCCTGGACCATGCAGGTGGTCTCGTCCATGACGATGACCGCGCCCGAACCCAGCCCGGAGCCGGCCTTCTGCAGGCTGTCGAAATCCATATCGATGGCCATCATGGTTTCCGCCGGAAGTACCGGCATGGATGAGCCGCCTGGGATCACTGCCTTCAGCGCATTGCCGTTGCGCACGCCACCGGCTTTTTCCAGCATGTCGGCGAAGGGTATGCCCAGGGGCAACTCGTAATTACCCGGGCGATTGACATGGCCGGACACCGAGAAACACTTGGGCCCGCCGTTGTTGGGCTTACCGATTTCCAGGAACCACTCGGCGCCGTTGCGCAGGATGGCCGGCACCGAGGCAAAAGTCTCGGTGTTGTTGATGGTGCTGGGCTTGCCGTAAAGGCCGAAGTTGGCCGGAAACGGCGGCTTGTAGCGGGGCTGACCCTTCTTGCCCTCCAGGGATTCCATCAGGGCGGTTTCCTCGCCGCAGATGTAGGCGCCGGCGCCCAGGGCCGCGTAGCAGTCAAAATCGATGCCGCTGCCCTGGATGTCCTTGCCCAGCAGCCCGGCCTCATAGGCCTCGGCCAGGGCCGCCTCGAACCGCTCGAAGGGTTCGTGATGGAATTCGCCCCGCAGGTAGTTGTATCCCACGGTACATCCCATGCTGTAGCCGCCGATGGCCATGCCCTCGATCACCGCGTGGGGATTGAACCGCAGGATGTCCCGGTCGTGGCAGGTGCCGGGTTCCGATTCGTCGGAATTGCACAGCACGTATTTTTGTCCCGGGGCGGTGCGCGGCATGAAACTCCACTTCAGCCCGGTGGGGAAACCGGCGCCGCCGCGGCCGCGCAGGGCCGAGTGCTTGATGGCGTCGATGATCTCTTCCTGGGGCGTCTTTTCCGCCAGGATTTTTTTCCAGGACTGGTAGCCGCCAATCTTGAGGTAGCTTTCCATTGTCCAGGGCTCATCGAAGTCGAGCGTGGTCAGAGAAACCTGATGGGATTCAACCATGACTTTACCTGCCTGTTCCTTCTGCGTTGTCGGCGATTCGTTCCATGAATCTGCCCTTACTCAAGTCCGTCCAGAATGTCATCGACCTTTTCCGGCGTCAGGTGCTCGTGATAATGACCGTCCACGATCATCATGGGCGCACCCACGCATCCCGCCAGGCACTCCTCTTCCTGGATCAGGGTGATGCGTCCGTCTTCGGTGGTCTGCCCCAGGCTGATGCCCAGCTTCTTCTCCACGTGACCGACCACGTCCTCGGCGCCGCAGAGCCAGCACGAGATGTTGGTGCAGATGGAGATCTTGTGCCGTCCCACCGGGTGCAGGTCGAACATGGAGTAGAAGCTGGCAACCTCGTAGGCCCAGGCTGCCGGGATATCCAGGTAGCGGGCCACCGCGGTGATGATGTCCTTGCTCAGCCAGCCACCGTTCTGATCCTGGGCGGCCATCAGAGACTGGATGATGGCCGACCGCTTCTGCTCCGGGGGAAACTTGCCCAGCCAGTGATCGATCCGCGACCGGGTTTTTTCTGTGAGTATCTGTTCTGCCGTCATTGGTCCATGGCCGGATTGTCTACCGGTCGATTTCCCCGAATACGATGTCCTGGGTCCCGATCACCGCCACCACGTCGGCCAGCATGTGGCCTCGCACCATCTCGTCCATGGCCGCCAGGTGGGCAAACCCCGGAGCCCGCAGGTGCAGCCGGAACGGTTTGTTGGATCCGTCGGAAACGATATAGGCGCCAAACTCGCCCTTGGGCGCCTCCACCGCGGCGTAGGCTTCGCCGGGCGGCGTGCAGTAGCCCTCGGTAAACAGTTTGAAGTGATGAATCATCGACTCCATGTCGTTTTTCATCTCTTCCCGGGTGGGCGGGACGATCTTGTGGTTTTCCACCATCACCGGGCCGGGGTTGTCCTTCAGCCACTTCACACACTGGGTGATGATGCGGTTGGATTGCCGCATTTCCTCCACGCGCACCAGGTAGCGGTCGTAACAGTCACCGTTGGTGCCGATGGGAATGTCGAAATCCACTTTGTCGTAGGCGGCATAGGGCTGCTTCTTGCGCAGGTCCCAGGCGATGCCCGAACCGCGCAGCATGGGCCCGGTGAAGCCCAACTGCAGCGCCCGTTCCGGGGTTACCTCGCCAATGCCCACGGTGCGCTGTTTCCAGATGCGGTTGTCCGTGAGCAGGGTTTCGTATTCGTCCACCCGCTGGGGAAAGTCCTGGCTGAAAGCATCCAGGAAATCCAGCAGTGATCCCTGGCGCCAGGCGTTGAACCGATCCAGGTCCTTGCCCTTGGTCCAGGGCGACTCCCGGTGCAGGGACATCTGGTCGGGCAGATCGCGGTAAACGCCGCCCGGGCGGTAGTAGGTGGCATGCATCCGAGCTCCGGACACTGCCTCGTAGCTGTCCATCAGCACCTCGCGCTCGCGGAATGCATACAGGAACAGCGCCATGGCGCCCAGGTCCAGGCCGTGGGTGCCGATCCACATCAGGTGATTCAGGATGCGGGTGACCTCGTCGAACATGGTCCGGATGTACTGGGCGCGCTCCGGGGCCTCGATGCCCAGCAGCTGCTCGATGGCGCGCACGTAGGCATGCTCGTTGCACATCATGGACACGTAGTCCAGCCGGTCCATGTAGCCGATGGACTGGTTGAAAGGCTTGCTTTCGGCCAGTTTTTCGGTGCCCCGGTGCAGCAGACCGATATGGGGGTCGGCACGCTGGACCACCTCGCCATCCATCTCCAGCACCAGCCGCAGCACGCCGTGGGCCGCCGGATGCTGGGGCCCGAAATTCATGGTGTAGTTTCTGATTTCAGCCATGGTCTCTGCTGCTCGGGCGCCGCCTATTTTCCTTTCACCGTTTCTTCGCCAAGGTAGCGGGAATCTTCCCGCACGACCTTGGGTACCAGCACCCGGGGATCGATGCTCACCGGCTGATACACCACCCGGCCCTTGTCGGGGTCATAGCGGGCCTCGACGTTGCCGATCAGCGGGAAGTCCTTGCGGAACGGGTGGCCGATGAAGCCGTAGTCGGTGAGGATCCGGCGCAGATCCGGATGACCCTCGAACACGATGCCGAAAAGATCAAAGGCTTCGCGCTCGTACCAGTCCACCGAGCTCCAGATTTCCACCAGCGACGGCACCACCGGAAGATCGGAGTCCGGAGCGAAACAGCGGATCCGCAGACGCAGATTCTGCTTGACCGACAGCAGGTGGGCGACCGCGGCAAACCGCCGCTGGTCGTCACCCTCGCCGGTGCTCTCTCCGACCGGGCGCGATTCCCAGTCGAAGCGGCCCGGCCCGTGGCTCCCTTCAACGCCGCGGGAAAACCCTTCGGCGGTGGCGTCACCGGTTTCCCACTCGTCGCTGCCATAGCCAAGGTAATCCACGCCGCACAGATCAACGAGCTGTTCGAAACCATGGTCATCGCGCAGCGAACGCGACACGTCGACCCAGTGGTCGGCGGCGATCTCCAGGGTGATCTCGTCACGTTCGGTAATCAGACTCTGGATTCGATCACCTAGAGACTGTTGCAGGCGTTCGCCCAGGCTGAGGGGATTTTCGGTCATGATCGATTCAATGGTCAGCGGGCAATGGTGCTGGTCTTCCGGACTTTGTTCTGCAGCTGCAGGATGCCGTAGATCAGCGCTTCAGCCGTAGGCGGGCAGCCGGGGACGTAGATGTCTACCGGAATGATGCGGTCACATCCCCGCACCACCGAATAAGAGTAGTGGTAATAGCCACCACCGTTGGCGCAGGAGCCCATGGAAATCACCCACTTGGGATCGGACATCTGGTCGTAGACCTTACGCAGGGCCGGGGCCATCTTGTTGACCAGGGTACCGGCCACGATCATCACGTCCGACTGGCGCGGGCTGGGACGGAAAATCACGCCAAACCGATCCAGGTCGTAGCGGGACGCCCCGGCATGCATCATTTCCACCGCGCAGCAGGCCAGGCCGAAGGTCACCGGCCACATGGAACCGGTGCGTGCCCAGTTCATCAGGGCGTCCACCGAGGTGGTGACAAACCCTTTGTTCATGACGGGGTTATCCGCCTCGGGCCGCAGGATATCGTCGACGATGCCCAGGCCATACTCATTACCAGGATCGGTCGCGTTCCTTGACGACATCAATACCTTCATGGGCGAACTCCGGTTTGCTCAGGCATTACTCCCACTCCAGGGCACCTTTTTTCCATTCGTAAACGAAGCCGATAACCAGAACCAGCAGGAAGATGGTCATGGCCACCAGGCCAAACATGCCGATGCGGTCAAGCACCACGGCCCAGGGAAAAAGAAACGCGATCTCCAGATCAAAGATGATGAACAGAATCGCCACCAGGTAGTAGCGAACGTCGAACTTCATGCGGGCGTCTTCGAAGGCCTCGAAGCCGCACTCGTAGGGAGAGAGCTTTTCGCTGCTGCCTTTATGGGGGCCCAGCACAGCGCCAACAATCATCAGCACGACGCCGATCCCCAGGGCCACGCCTACAAATATAAGTATCGGCAGATACTCAGCCAGCATTGTCGTTTCCTTTCACCCGTCACCGGCCAACGGCCGATGCGCAAGTTACAGATGGTGCCGAAGGCCGGACTCGAACCGGCACGGCTTGCGCCACTGCCCCCTCAAGACAGCGTGTCTACCAATTCCACCACTTCGGCGTTGTTACCTGGACCCCTGGGGTCGGTTTACTCCCGGCCGTGGACCGGTCAGTTGCCGCCCGGGTCTTCTTCCTGATCCTGCCCGCCGTCGTCTTCCTCCCCGGCGGCAGCGCTCTCGCTGTTTGCTTCCGGCAGCGCAGGCACATCAGAGATTTCGCCCGTGTCCCCAATCTGGGGGGCGGGCGGCACCTCGTCTGCGGTGGACGCTTCCTGGACTGCGCCAGACATCACGCCCAGGTCCGGCGCGACATCTGTCGTCACCACGGCGCGGCTGGCAAGGATGGCCAGGCCCATACTGATCACGAAAAATGCCGTGGCCAGAACCGCAGTGGTTCGAGTCAGAAACGAACCGGAACCGCGCGCACCAAACACCGTGCCGGACGCGCCGGCGCCAAACCCCGACCCAGCTGCGGCGCCCGGGCCGCGCTGAACGAGAATGATGGCAATCATCCCGATTGCCAGCAGTACCTGAGTGATACCCAGTATGGTTTCCATATTCTTATCCCGCCGGCTACTGTCCCGGTGCGACGCTGCGCAACCCGATCAAGCCCGGCAGATCCTCAAAAATTCGTCATGGGTCAAAGAAGCGCCACCAATCAAACCGCCGTCGATGTCCTCCATGGACAATAGATCGGCTGCGTTGGAGCCCTTCATGCTGCCCCCGTACAGGATACGAAGGCGACTGGCTATTGTACCATCCAACTCCGCGATTTTGGACCGGATGAAGGCATGGACCTGCTGGGCCTGATCCGGGGTCGCCGTGCGCCCGGTGCCAATGGCCCAGACCGGCTCGTAGGCCACCACCAGCTGGTCGAATGCAGCTATTCCCAGCCTGGCTACAACGGCATCCAGCTGGCGGCCCACCACGGCTTCGGTGATGCCCTGTTCGCGCTCTTCCAGGGTCTCGCCCACGCATACCACCGGCGTGAGCCCGACCTGCTGGGCGGCCGCGGCTTTTTCTGCCACCAGCTCATCGGATTCCTTGTGATAGTCACGGCGCTCGGAATGGCCCGCCAGCACGTAGCTGCAGCCCATATCTTTGAGCATCCCGCCTGACACTTCGCCGGTGTAGGCACCGGATTCAGCGGTGCTGAGATCCTGACCACCGTAGGCCAGGCCGCTGTCTCCAGCCAGGCCGCCAACCTGGCTCAGAAACGGGAACGGCGGGAAAACGGCAACATCCCGGTCCGTGACTTCACCCAGGCCATCCACGATACCGCTGACCAGTTGGTCCACGGATGCAACCGAACCATTCATTTTCCAGTTTCCAGCAATCAGCAAACGTCGCATTGGCCTGTCCGTCCAGCTCAAAAGGACGGCAAGTCTAGCGAGGGGGCAGCCCGTCTGCAATACGGGCCCACCGAAAGCGCGACACGGCCCCTGGCAACAGATTGCGGTATGATCGCGGCCGTTTTTCCCAACGGACCGCACCCATGCAGCCAAGCGACCAGACCGCACTGGTAACCGGAGCCTCCTCCGGCATCGGCGCCGCCATCGCCACCCGCATCGCCGAGGAAGGCATAAACCTGATATTGACCGCCCGCCGGGCCGACCGGCTGGAGCAGCTGGCGAGCCAGCTGAAGAACGACCTCGGGGTGACGGTGCACTGCCTGGCCGCGGACCTGGCCGACCCGGCCGCACCCCAAGCCCTGATGTTGGAAATTGAGCAGCAGGGGCTGCAGGTGGACTGGCTGGTCAACAACGCCGGCTACGGGGTCGGCGGCAGCTACGTAAAAAGCGATTGGGACACCCACCGGGACTTCATGCAGGTCATGCTGGGCGCCGTGGCCGAGCTGACCTGGCGCGTTCTTCCGGCCATGAAGGAACGCGGATTCGGCCGCATCGTCAACATCGCCTCCCTGGCCGCCCTGGTACCGGCCAGCGCGGGCCATACCCAGTACGCCGCGGTAAAGGCCTGGATGGTGAAGTTTTCCGAATCACTTTCCCTTGAAATGGCACCAAGGGGCGTCACCGTCACCGCAGTCTGCCCGGGTTTTACCTATTCGGAGTTTCATGACGTGTTGGGCATCCGCGAGCAGATCAGCCAGATGCCGAATTATATGTGGATGACGTCGGAAGAAGTCGCTGACCAGGCGGTGAAGGCGGCAATTCGCGGGGACCGCGTCTATATCAATGGGCGGGTCAATCGGATAATCGCCGGGATGTCGCGGCATTTGCCGAAGGGGTTGATGGATTTTCTGGTGCAGCGGAGGGCGAAGAGTTACCGGAGAGATGATTGAATTCGTGACTCCGTGATTAGGTGATTGGAATCGTGATTAGGAAAGAGCGGATCCGGGGAATCGGCAAGGATTTCAACAAAACCTAAACAGCGGCACTGCAAGGCCAGCCACGCTTCGTTCCAACGAAGCGTCCTAATCACGGAGCCACGGAGCCACGGAGCCACGGAGCCACGGAGCCACGGA
>JASJDM010000106.1 GCA_030065125.1 Lysobacterales bacterium
GTCGCGGGCGCTGTTGATACGCAGGCCAGTGGACAACCGCTCCAGTGAACGGTTGAGCACTCCCTGGGAAGTGTTCAAGTTCCGTTGAGCGTTCAGGGACGCTACGTTGGTGTTGATGATTTGAGGCATCAGCTAAAACTCCATCAAGCGAGGCTTCTCTCGGGCGGTATCTACTGACCATTCCGCGGTCAGTATTGACTACGGCGAGGGGATGGAATGTCTTTAGCCTGCTACGTAACCGAATGTAACGGGTACGGGGTCTCTGCTCTTCGTGGGGCGCCAAATGTCAGTCGCTTGAATCCTGCTGGCGCTCCGATTCAAACACGCCGTTGGGCTGGTAGTAGGTAATGCGCGTTACCCTGCCGTTTTTATCCTGGCTGAAACCCACCGAAAAGCCCTGCAGGCCTTCAATGGCGAAGCGGCCCGAGACCATGGGTACCAGGGTGTAAACCGGCTGGCCGGGAAGCGCCAGTTGCAGCCGGTCACCGGCCAGGGATAGCCGCCCCGTTTGCCCCGATGCCTTGTCTGTGTAGGCGCCGACGAAACGCTGCAGATAGTCGGGATCGGACAGCTGTGGATCGGGTTGCTTGTCGAATTCGATGGGGGATGCGGCGAGTTCCAGGGGCACCTCGACCGAGGTGATGTCACCGTCAAAGCTCATCCGGAACAAAAGCTTCTGTTGTTCGAAGGTCTTGTCCCCGTCAGTCTCCGCACCGTTCCACACGTTGTAGTGCCAGTGTTCCAGCGGTGCCTCGATGCCATTGAAGGTGACGGTCAGCGCGTTCTTTCCACGGCGCTCACGTATGGTCAGCGTGCCATAACCCGGATGCCGGTAGCTGCCGGCGTAATCGGCGGTCGGGTGGGTGGGGATTGTCCTGGTTTTTCGCTCGGCATCGCGTTTTTTCGCGGCCTCTTCGGCAATCGCGTCGCCCTGCCTGCGTCCTTCAAGGGCTTCACCGATCCAGTCCACAGGTTCCAGGCCCAGGATGCGGTCAGCCGCGACCCGGTTGAACAGGTCCGCCAGGTTTGATCCCGAATTAGTGAAGGCCACCATCCCGATGTTGTCGTCGGGGAACAGAATCACCGAGGTGATGAAGCCGTCGATGCCGCCCCCATGGCCCAACCGCCGATGCCCCCGATAGACGCTCACGCCCCAGCCCATGGCGTAACCCACCGAGATGATGTCCTTTCGCGTTGAGCCGCCTGGAGTCGTCATCTGGGGGCTGTGGATATCAGCAAGGGTTGCGCGGTCGATGATCTGCCTGTCACCCACCTGCCCGCCGGAGAGATTGAACTCGAGCCAGCGGGTCATCTCATTGACACTTGAGTTGACTGAACCAGCGGGCCCAATCAGATCGAGCGGACGAAACGGGATCTCCTCCAGTTCGTCGTCGTTCTCGCGGTAAGGCCGTGCGTGATCCGGGTCTTGCTGGGATGTGGATACGCTGAAGTTGCTGCGCGTCATGCCCAGTGGTTCAAACAGCCGGGTGCGAACCGTGTCTTCCCAGCTTGCGCCCGCGACTTGTCCGGCCAGATGACCGGCGGTCATGTACATCAGGTTGTTGTACTGGAAACGCTCTCGCAGGTCGGCAGTGAATTCAACGTGCTCCAATCGCTCGATCAGATCAGTGCGGGTGCCGTCGTTGTTGTTGTACCAGAGCATGTCGTGGCGGGGTAAGCCGCTGCGGTGCGTGACAAGATCCCGCGGAGTGATCCGGGCGGTGATGGACTCGTCGGCCAGGGTAAATGTCGGCAGGTGACGCCGAACCGGTTCGTCCCAGTCCAGCAGGCCATCGTCCGCCAGCATGCCCAGCACGGTGGACGTCATGGCTTTGGTTGTCGAACCGATGGGAAACAACGAATCCGGCGTCATCGGCAGTTCCTTGTCCAGGTTCCGAAAGCCAAAGCCCCTGGCGTAGATCACTTCCCCGCCGGCCACGATGGCAATGCCCAGCCCGGGAACGTTGAAGTCGGTCAGCGCCTGTTCAATCTCGGCGTCCAGCCCTTCCAGCGCCGCAGTTGCCCGTTGGGCCAGATTTTCCCGCTCCAGGCTGAAGGTGAGGCTGCCGCCACCCTGGGTAAACGTGCCGGTGATCGCATCACCGGTGTCGTCCAGGGTACCGTCGAAGCTGGGGTCGCCGGGAATGTCCGGAATCGAGAACTGGATCGACCGGTCCTGGGAAACGACATCGACCAGCCCGATGTCGATCAGCGATTGCACCGGAATGGAGATTTCCCCGCTGACCACGCCGTCGTCGTCAGAAGAAAAGTGGACGTTGATCTCCAGCGCCCCGGTGGGCACGTCGATGGCGCCGGTCCATTGGCCGTCGAAATCGGATTCGCCGAAAACCGTTGCTGCAACCATGAGCAGCAACGCACCTGCACAGCGTCTGAAAGCCTTCATGTGTCCTCACTCGCCTGGCTGACGGTGGGCGCATTATGCCACGGGGGCCCTGGTCGGTGGCTGCGGTCCGATGGGCTCTGGGCGGGTTTGGGTCGCAGGGGTCAATGGCAGCCCGACGACGGGCTGGGAATGCCATGATCAAAGTGCCTGTCAGGCCGCCTTCTTTGAGGGTGGCCAATGCTTAGGAGAGTCGTCCCTGGGGCGCGAGAGCGGTCGCAGTTACACGATCTCAAAGGGTCGGGTCTTCTCTGGCTTTTCCACTGCAAATGAGGCGTTGAGCAGCCGGGCCCTGCCAAGGTGTGTGGCCTCCGGTGTATGAATCACACTTTTTTTCGGTCATGACTCAGCAGCGATCCTCGGGCACTGCGCAGGTCCGGTCCATGGTGGAGGCCTAGGGGGCCGCGGGTGATGTGCCGCCCGAAGCTGCTGGAATGAAGTACCGGCCTCCAGGGTTACTGGTAGCGCCGAGTGGCAGCGCCAGCCTGGCCAGTTCCCGGTATGGGTTGAATGGATTGCGACCGTCAGGCTGCGCCAGCGTCAGCAACGTTTCGCTCACGGGATCCAGCGTGCCGTCGGCCTGCTCCGCCAACGGGGGCGCCTGACCACCCCCCATGAGCCGGTCCAGCCGGCTGCGCCGGGCCAGGCCTCTGACCTGATAATGCAGATGCGGCACGGTCCTGCGGGCGTTACCCGTTTGCCCCAGTTCGCCAAGTTGAGCGCCGGCGCGGAAGGTTGCGCCAACAGTCAGAAGGGGGGCAGCATTCATGTGTGAGTAGTAATGGCTATATCCCGCAAGATCAACGAACCTTACCCAGTAACCAGCGTCTCCCATCGCTTGTCCGTTCCAGGCGCCAACCACCCGACCATCAACCGGTGCCAGAAGCGGCATCCCGATTGTGCCCCATATATCGATTGCATGGTGCAGGTACTCTCCTCTGGGTTGCAGGTAACCGTTTTCGAACTCAACAACCGCGGTTCGGCCGCTTCTTGGCGGTGCGCACGGCGTGGTGACATTGCCGCGATCGACGGGGAAACAGGACAAGGCGTTCAGAGGAAGATGGTTGACAGTCATCTTTTTCTCCGCAGGTTGAGTCAGCTTGCACTACACACATGAGGCCAAATCGGGTCCACCGCTATTCGGAAATATTCTGGTTGACAAACAATGAATGTGTGCAGCATCGACAAGGATGGGAAACACGGAAAACGCAATGACAGACAAATCCAGGACTCTTGGCCAATGCTGGGGCCAATGCTGGGGCCAATGCTGGACAGGCAACAGATCGACACCTCCCTACCAGGCTGATCGACATCACGCCCGCGGGCTCCGAAGCGAGTCAGGGGATTATCCATGGATTTGTCACGGTCCGACCCCGCTTTACCCACCGGAGCAAGCCTACCGTCATGCGTGTCGCACCTCACGCTAGAACGCACCACCCCGCTTAAGCAGGTTTTGCGGTATTCGCTCACCTGTCCCCGTCGTCGAGCGGTATCTCTGCCACTGAGTTGATCTCGGGATGTTCCGCCACGGCAGCATCAGCCTGGAATTGCAGCAGTAGCGTGTTGCCGGCGGGGCCGAAACTGATTCCGGTCGTAACCACTCGCCTCCGAGACACGGGAAGTTTCGGCGAAAGCTACCTGGCGTCGAAGGTGATCTCGAGCTTTTCATAGCCGACCTGCCGCTGGTACTCCGGCCATTTTTCCATGTGCGGCACCAGGCTTTGGACAGTCAATGTGGACGCGCGGTGACTGACCCGCTCCAGCAGTGTGCGCAGGATCAGCCGGGCCTGGTTGGCGCCCAGGCAGCTGTGAATGCCGCTGCCGAAGCCGAAATGGGGGTTGGGGCTGCGGTCCAGCCGCACTGATTTCGGGTCTTCGAAAATGGTCTCGTCGCGGTTGGCTGAGGCCCAGCACAAGGCCGCACGGCTTCCCGGTTGTACGGGGTGGCCGTGAACGCTGGTACCGTGGGGGCACTGCCGACCGATCATAGTCAGAGGTGATGACACCCGCACGATTTCTTCCGTGGCCGAAATGGTCAGCTTCGGATTGTCCCGCAGGCTGGCCAGGTCGCCAGGGCTGCTGGCCAGATGGGCCAGGGCAAACGAGACCACGGTGATGACGGTATCCCGGCCCCCGGCGAAAGCCAGGTTGCCAAAACCCAGCATCTCTGCCCGGTTCAGTGGCCTGCCGTCGATTTCCGCCTGGCTCAGGGCCGAGAAGAAGTCGTCACCGGGTTTGCTGGCCGCACGGTCGAACTGCCGTTCCAGGTACTGGTGCAGCATGTTGCCTTTCTCGTCACCGGCGACGTTTTCGTCGTAGAACATACTGGTGCCCCAGCTGATCCACTCTTCGGCCTCGGACATGGGCATGCCCAGCAGCAGGGTCAGGGCCCGGGACTGCAGGGGCAGGGCAAACTCGTGGACCACTTCCACCGATTCCTGCCTGAAAGCGTGATCCAACAGCTCGTCGATCAGGTCCTGGACCTGGGCTGCCATCTCCGGGCTGCGGGGCCGCCGGAAAAACGGATTGACCAGGGCGCGGAATTGGGAATGCGCCGGTGGGTCGGTCTCGATGGGCAACTGCCGCACGCTGCGAACCGCCGTCTCCGCCGGGATGGGTACCCGGAACGGCGCGTCGGAGCTGAAGGTTTCCCAATCCTTTGCCGCCTGCCGGACGTCACTGTGGCGCAGGACCAGGGGAATGGTCTCCCCGTCCGCGTGTATGTCCAGGGTCCCGTCCTGGCGCCGGGCGGTCTCGAACGGATCGTGGTCGTTCCAGTACTGCATCTCAAGCGGCCATCGACGGCGGCGGCGAGCCGCCCCATTTTTCCGAGGTGTCCGAGTCGTGATCATAGATGTTTTTGCCGCTTTCCAGGAACGGCACGGCCAGGTTCATCTGCTCGCCGGTCTGGGTGTTGTGAATGGGCGCCGCGGCGTATTGCGGCAGGTAAACCCGCCGCATCTGGCTGGTGGTGTTGGCGCCGCTGCGATGCAGGTTGAAACTGGAAAACGCCACGATGCTGCCGGCAGGAACCTCCACGGCAATGCCGGGGTCTTCACCGCAGTAGCCAATCAGGTCATTGCTCTCGGGATCCTGGGCGTGGGTGATGATGTTGCCCCGGGTGCCGCCCCTGGAATGAGGCAGCAGGTAGACCGTACCGTTGGCCTCGGTGACGTCGTCCAGGGTGCACCAGCAGGTCACGTAGGGCTGATGGCTGGTGTCGGGGTCGTAGCTTTTGACGTAGCCGGAATCCTGGTGCCAGGCGAAATTCATTCCCTGCTCGGCGCCCTTGACCACCCACTGTTCGTGGAACAGCACAGCATCGTCCCCAATAGTAGCTCGGCAGACATCAGCCATCACGTCGCTGAACAGGAACTGCCACAGCCGCGGGCTGTAGCGATACATGTCGTTGACGAAATATCGGCTGCCCCGGCGGGACAGCGCCTGGGGTGAAACCATGTTGGCGTCGAACCGCGCGTCCATGTAGCCGAGGAAATACGAGCACTCCTCCCGCAGCATCTGCAGCAAATCGGCGGGGATCACGCCCTTGAGGATCATGTAGCCTTCGTCGGCAAAAAGCTGGCGATCTTGCGCCGAAATATCGATAACTTTCTGGTTTTCCATTGGGTCAGTCCTGCCTGTCATGGGTCCCGTCCGGGTGCTCTTTTTTACGTAAACCAAACCCGGGGGGGCGAATGCAAGACCCTGCAATCGTATTCAGATTTTCTGATTGCGGAGGTTCATCAGGCGGCGCATGACCCGGCGCAGGCCGACCATGGGGCTGGATGGGACAGGCCCCCCGGCCAGCACCTGCTGGCGCAGTTTGCGCGGGCTGACGCCGTAGGTCTGGCTGAAGCAGCGGGAGAAATGGAACGGGCTCTGGAAACCACAAAGGTCGCTGATTTCCTGGACCTTCAGGTCGGTGCGGGTCAGCAGCATCAGGCCATGATCCATGCGCAGGAAGCGCAGGACCTCCAGCGGCGTGACGCCAAGGTGCTGTTTGAAAACCCGGACCAGGTGCCCCCTGGATACACCGGACTGGCCGGCCCAGTCGCTGATGCGGGGTGGCACCTTGGGTCCGTCGCCCCACTGGTAGCGCAAGGTCCGAAAAGCCCTGACCAGCACCGGATGCTGGCCCTCGGTCAGCGGGTCGCCGCTCTGGGACATCAGCCCGGTCGCGAAAATCGCCAGGGCGTGGCGCAAGGCGTCAGCGGCCAGGCCGTCGCTTTCTTCGCTGCCCAGACCGGCCAGCCACACTGCATGACGCAGCAGCGGCGGCAGCACGTCATCGCTGCTGCAGGTTCTGGCCTCCGGCAATTCCGGAACCGTGGGCTGTTCAAACTCAAAGTGCAGGTAGCCGTGCCGGGTTGCGCCGCTGGGATTCCAGACCCAGCGATCGCGCAGTCCCGGGTAACACAGCAGCACGGACCCGGGGAGGCATTCCAGGGCCTGGTCGTTGAACTCCCAGCGACAGCGGCCGCTCTCGATCCACAGGATTTCGTAATCCGGCAGCACCCTGGGGCCAAGGGTGGCGCCCGGTGGATAACTGGTGATACCACAATCGGTGATGCGTACAGGGGGAACCGGGTGCATGCTGATATGTTACATCTGGATATGTTTTTGGCCAAATCAGCCATTCACGAGCGACACTGGGATATTTACGATCGGTGCATGTTTCAATGCCGCTCAATTGCCGCCTGCCTCCCGGCTTTGCCGACCATGATCGTTTTGCTGTCGCTTGCTGCCCTGATGCCCGGCCTGGTCATGGCCACCGAGTACCGGCTGTACTTCCTGGGTGGCCAGTCCAACATGGACGGTTACGGCTGGAACCGGGACCTGCCGAAGGAGGCCCAGGGTACCGTCGACGGCGTCCGAATTTTCGCCGGGGTGTCGGTGGCAGACGGCGAGTCCGGTGGAGGCGCAGGCGCCTGGACGGCGCTGCAGCCTGGCCTGGGCACCTGGTTCGGTTTCTCGGACGGAGAATACAAGCTGTCCGATCGCTTCGGGCCGGAGCTGAGTTTTGGCCAGCGGCTGCGCGAGCTTGATCCTGATCGCCCGGTGGCGCTGATCAAATTCTCCCGGGGCGGAACGGCCCTGCAGGACGGCGCTTCGGGTTACGGCAACTGGGCACCTGATTTTGATGGCATCAACCAGTATGACAATGCACTGGCTGCTATTCGCAATGCTCTGGCGGTAACAGATATCGACAGCGACGGCTCTCCGGATACCTTTCGGCCGGCCGGAATCATCTGGATGCAGGGTGAGGCCGACGCGTACCACAGCCGCGAGGCGGCCGATGCCTACCAGGCCAACCTGAAGCGGCTGATGGATCTTTTGCGTGCGGCCCTGCGGGTGGATGATCTGCCGGTGGTGATCGGAATGATCTCGGACTCGGGCCGGGAGCCGGACGGTCGGGTCATGGACTACAGCGATACCGTCAAGCAGGCCCAGTTCGATTTTGTCGCCGGCGACGATTGCGCGGCCCTGGTGCGCGTTACCGAGTCCCTGGAGTATCCCGAGGACGATGCCTGGCACTACAACTCTGACGGCTATCTGAAGATGGGCTCGGCCTTCGCCGACGCCGTCTCACGTCTGCATGAAAGCTGCGGGAGTCCAAGATGACTGATATGGCCGCGCCCGCTGCGGACCACGACCTGGCGAAGCAGTTCGCCGACCAGGGATTCCTGGTGTGTGAACACCTGCTGGGCCCCGAGGAAATCGACGAGCTTAAAGCGGACCTGGTCCGACTGGCCCGGGGGGAGTATCCCTGCGGCAGCCTGGCGCCGTTGCCGGCGGATATCCCCGACGACGAGGCCATGAACCGCATCCTGTGCATTCACATGCCGCACTTTGTTTCCCCATTGGTGCGCCGCTACACCACCCACCCCCGGATCGCGGAGATCCTGGGGCGGGTGGTGGGCGCCCATCTCAAGGAGGGGCACTGGGACGGCGGGGTCAAATGCATGCAGTCCATGTTTTTCGCCAAGCCGCCCGGTAAACCGGGACAGGCCTGGCACCAGGACGAGGTGTACATTCCAACCCGCGATCGCAGCCTGTGCGGTGCCTGGATCGCAATCGATGATGCCAACGTAGACAACGGCTGCCTGTGGGTTCTGCCAGGCAGCCACAAGGCCGGCGTGCTGTTTCCCCAGAAAGACCACGGGCGGCCGGACGAGTTTGACGTCTCGCCGGAAAGCTATGGTTTCGACGACAGCGCCGAGCTGCCGGTGGAAGTACCTGCAGGCTCAGTGGTGTTTTTCAACGGCTACCTGCTGCACCGGAGCAAGAAGAACGTCAGCGGCGGGTACCGGCGGGCCCTGGTCAACCACTACATGAGTACCCAGAGCTTTTTGCCCTGGTTCGTGGAAGATGCCGAAAACGTGGGAATCGCACGGGCGGACCATCGTGCCGTGCACGTGGTGACCGGGAAAGACCCCTACAAGGAATCGGGTTACGTCGTACCCGAGGATGCGGTTTGGCTGCGTCAGTACCAGGAACAGCCGGTAACCCAACAACAAGATTAACCATTCGTTTCGGGCATCAGGAGGGGGTGCCGCATTGATCAATACCTTTGACCGTTTTCGCGTGCTGCTGGCCGGACCGATTCTGCTGGGTTCGCTGCTGTGCCATTCAGCGGCCCTTGCCCAGTCTCCATCGTCTCGTGTTGACCCTATTGAGGTCTGGTACACCTTTGCCGTGGACAGCCAGGAAGAGGCGATATTCCTGCGTGCCGTGGACGCGTTCGAAAAGGCCCATCCCGACATCCCGGTGAAACCCACGCGCATCCCGTACCTGCAGAATCTTTCCCAGTTCATCAACTCCTCCCAGGCGGGGGAGGCGCCGGACGTGATCCGGCTGTCAGATTCCGAACTGGGCCGGGTGGGGCATATCTCGGTTGAAGGTTTGCCGCTGCTGGAAGACCTGCGCGTCCACCTGACGCCCATGCAGCGATCCCGGTTTGATGCGCGTGCCCTGGCGGCCATGCGTTACGGCAATCCGCTCTATGCCATCCCGGTAAGCCAGGGCTGCCTGTCCCTGATTTACAACCGCAAGCTGTTTGACCAGGCCGGCGTGGCGTATCCCCGGGATGACTGGACCACCGAGGAGCTGCTGCGGGCGGCCAGATCCCTCACCCGCGGTGACATCCTCGGCATGAGCGTGCCTCTCAAATGGTCCTACTGGTTCGTGCCGGTGCTGTCGGCGTTCGGCGGGGCGATGTTTGACCCCAGCGGCCGGCCGACACTGGACTCACCGGGCTCGTCCGAGGCCATGGACTGGTACCTGGACCTGGAGCGTGTGCATGGCGTCACTGTTTCCAGCACCAGCCTGGAGGCCATGTCCACCCAGTTCCTGCTGGAGAAATCCGCCATGGTGTTTGACGGCGCCTGGAACTGGAATACCTACGCCAACCAGGGTCTGGACATTGGCCAGGCTGTCATGCCGGTGATGGCCGAAACCGGCCAGCGCCTGGCGCCCCTGGCCAGTTACTTCGGCTGGGCGGTGAGCAAACAGAGTGACGCCAAGGTGGACTCGGTACGGCTGGCCCTGTGGCTGACTTCCGCCGATGTGCAGAAAGAGTTCGCCCTCAGCACCTACATGTTGCCCACGGACCGCTCCCTGGCCCGGGACCCGGAAATTGCCGCCGACCCGGTGCTGGCCGGATACATCCGACAGATTCAGCACACGGTCCAGGTGCCGACGGTGCGCGGTGCCTCCATGGTCTATGAGCAACTGGATGTTGCCCTGGAGATGACCTATACCGGTGAGATGACCGCGGCGGACGCCCTGGCGGCCGCGGACGTGGAAATGGAGCGGGTCCTGGATCGATGAGAGTTCTCCGGCTATGGGCTGCTGTGACCCTGTTGGCGCTGCCGATCATGGCCCAGGCCCAGGCCCAGCCCCAGACCCAGCCCCGGGTCAGCGTTGCAGACACCGAACCCGGATATCGGCAGATCCAGATCGATGTCGCGGTCTCCCCCGACCCCCGAGTTGCCGCTTACGAAATCTGGTTTGCCGAGAACAGCTTCAGTTCTACCCGCGACGCGCTGCTGCATTCACGCATCGCCGTCATGGACGTTGATGGACTTGAGCGCGGAGCGCCCGGCGAGAATTACGACTACTGCCAGGTCGACGGATTGCCGGCCTACCTGGACGCGGACGGTAACGCCGTGATTGACCGTAATGCGGCCCGGTGGTCCTGTGCGCTGACCGGCATGGTGCCGGGCCGGGATACCTGGATTGCAGTGGTTCCGGTGTCAGCCGACGGCCTGGCGCTGGTTGACGTCGACGGGCTGCAGCCGGTGTCCGGGCGGACCGATGCCAGCGACGAACGCACGCCGCCGCCGGACACCCGGCCGGTGCTGTATGCCCTGGGTTCCATCATCCTCTCTACCATCGTGCTGCTGGTATTCCTGCGCCAGCGGGATGCCCGCAAGGGCCGCACGCGGTCCCGGCTGGCCCATGTGTACGTGGCGCCGGCGGTTATCGGACTGATTACGCTGACATTCTATCCAATCCTTTACGGCATCGGCCTGGCGTTTACCGATGCGGACCAGAGCCACCTGGGAGATGAGGCCTGGGTGGGCCTGAAGAATTTCGTGACGGTGTTTGCCAGCCCGGGTATGTGGCGGGTCACCGGCTTCACCCTGGTCTGGGCGATAGCCAACACCGCCGCCCACGTGTTTTTTGGACTGCTGCTGGCCCTGGCTCTGAACCGCGCCGGCCTGACCGGCAAAACCGTTTACCGGACGGTGTTTCTGCTGCCCTGGGCGATACCGGGCTACATCTCGGTGCTGGCCTGGAACGGCATGCTCCAGCCCGAGGGCCTGGTCAACGGTGTGCTGGGCACCAGCATCGACTTCCTGGCCGGGGCCGACTCCGCGCGGCTGGTGGTGATCCTGGTGAATATCTGGCTGGGAATCCCGTTCATGATGATGACCCTGAGCGGCGCGCTGCAGGCCCTGTCCGCGGATATGTTCGAGGCCGCCGAAGTGGACGGCGTCAGCCGCTGGGATCAGTTTCGCTACCTGACCCTGCCCAATCTCAAGAGCACCATGGTGCCGGTGAGCCTGCTGGGTTTTATTTGGAGCTTCAACAGCTTCAATACCATTTACCTGATGACCCGCGGCAATCCCTACGTGGGGTTTGGCGAGCCCGGCGCCACCGACATTCTCATTACATATGTCTTCAGTGTGGCCTTTGAGTATGGGCAGTATGGGGTGGCCGCGGCCTGGTCGGTACTGATCTTCCTGATGCTGGTGGTGTTCTCCTGGCTGTACCTGAAGAAAACCCGCGCCACGGAGGCCAGCGCATGAGCCGGCCCAGCCTGGCGGCGCGCTGGTACGTGCCGGCCGAAATCCAGGCGCTGCGCCTGTGGCTGTCCGTTGCGGTGCTGGTCAACCTGCTGATTATGGCTTTGGACGTGGTTCGTGACGGCAAGCTGTGGCCGAGTCTGCTCGGTATCGCGCTGCTGGCGCTGGGGCGGTTGTCGCTGCCCGATGGCCAGGCCAACTGGAAGAAGCCGGTGGCGCAGCTGCTGGGAGCGGGCGGTGTTGCGCTTGGGTTATTTGCCCTGGCCATCAGCCCGCGGCTGCTGTACGACGTCTGGTCGGTAGCCTGGCTGGTGGTGCCTTGCCTGCTGCTGGTGGCCTGGCTGTCGCGGCCGCGGGTGGCGGACTGGGCCGGGGGGCGCAGCGACCGGGAGTTCGCCGAACGCGGCCTGGCCCGCAACAAGGAATCCATGCCGCGGCTGGACGTGGTGGCCCTGCACCTGGCGCTGCTGCACGGTCTGGCGGTGGTGATCGTGCCGGTCATCTGGATCGTGGACGTCGCCGTGTCCCCCGGCAACGTGCTGGGCGGTGCCATCGGTGATGCCTTCACCCTGGAACACTTCACGGCGGTGCTGTCCGGCGACAGTTTCTGGACCTGGACTCGCAACTCCCTGGTGGTGGCCGCGGGAACCACGGTGTTTGGACTGGCCCTGGCGGTACCGGCGGGCTACGCCTTCAGCCGCTACCAGTTCTCCGGGCGCAAGGAATCCATGTTCCTGTTCATGCTGGTGCAGATGTTCCCGGGCATCATCATCCTGGTGCCGTACTTCATGGTGATGAAGACCCTGGGGCTGCTGAATACCAGTATCGGACTGATCATTGTTTACTCGGTCACCGCGTTGCCCCTGGGCGTCTGGATGCTGAAGGGGTTTTTCGACACGGTGCCGCGGGCACTTGAAGAGGCCGCGGTGCTGGACGGCTGCAACCAGTTCGAGGTGTTTTTCCGAGTGGTGCTGCCGCTGTCGCTGCCGGCGGTGGCCATCACGGCGCTGTTTTCATTCCTGGCGGCCTGGAACGAGTTCCTGCTGGCCCTGGTGTTCAACACCTCCAACGAACAGTACACACTGCCGGTGGGTCTGGCCTCAATGATCCCCGCCACCGGCCAGCAGTGGGGTGATTTTGCCGCCGCCAGCATCATTGTCAGTATCCCGGTGGTGGTGCTGTTTGTATTCTTCCAGCGCGCCCTGATCCAGGGCCTCAGCGCCGGCAGCGTTAAGGGTTGAGTGAGATGTCAGACGTTGAGTTCAAAGCTACCAGAAAGGTGTACGAAGACGGCACCGTGGGTCTCGATGACCTGGATCTTCGAATCGAGGAGGGCGAGTTCCTGGTGCTGCTGGGCCCGTCAGGCTGCGGCAAGTCAACCGCACTGCGGCTGCTTGCCGGCCTGGAGGACATCACCGACGGGGCCATCAATATCGGCGGGGCACGGGTCAATGATCTCCCACCCGGCGCCCGGGGTCTGGGCATGGTGTTCCAGTCTTACGCCCTGTATCCCCATATGACCGTGCGGGAAAACCTGTCATTTGGCCTGCGCCGCACCCGGGGCAGCGACAAGGTGCCGCCCAATGAAGTCGTCGCCCGTGTAGATGAAGCCGCCAGCATGCTGGACCTGGAAAAAGCCCTGGACAAAAAACCCAAGGAGCTGTCGGGGGGGCAGCAGCAGCGGGTGGCCATCGGCCGCGCCCTGGTGCGCCGGCCCAAGGTGCTGCTGATGGATGAGCCGCTGTCCAACCTGGACGCGAAGCTTCGCAACCGGATGCGCTTCGAACTGCGGCGACTGCACGAAATGCACGGCACCACCACCTTGTACGTGACCCATGACCAGATCGAGGCCATGACCCTGGCGGACCGGATTGCGATTCTGAAAGATGGCCGACTGCAGCAGCATGACAAGCCCTTGAATGCCTACAATCAGCCGGCCAACTCATTCGTGGCCTCGTTCCTGGGCACACCGGCCATGAACCTGATCGAAGGCCGCGCCGCACACGGTCGCTTCGAGGCCGGTGAACTGGCATTCGATCTTCCGCCGCACCTGGCGGACGCTGACGGGCCGGGCTTTTACGGCATCCGGCCGGAAAACACCCACATCAGTGAGGGCGGCGTTCCCTTTACCCTGGGCGGCGTTGAGCACCTGGGCGGCGAAGCCATTTTTCACCTGGAGGCCGGCGGCCATTGGATCAAGGCGCTGTGGCGTCGCAAGGGTACCGAAGCGGTGGCGCCGCATCCGGAACCCGGGAGCCAGCAGCCAGTGATCCTGACTGACTCATCCGCTTTATTTTTCAAGGAGTAAACCACGTTGAGCGATACCAACCACCAGGAATGGTGGCGCGGGGCGGTGATGTACCAGATCTACCCGCGCAGCTTCATGGACAGCAATGGCGACGGCATTGGTGATCTGAACGGCATCACCGAGCGCCTGGACTACGTGGCCAGCCTGGGCGTGGACGGCATCTGGATTTCGCCGTTTTTCAAGTCGCCCCAAAAGGACTTCGGCTATGACGTGTCGGACTACCGGGACGTGGATCCCATGTTCGGCACACTGGAGGACTTCGACCGGCTGCTGGCCCGGGCCCACGAGCTCAACCTCAAAGTTGTCATCGACCAGGTTTACTCACACTCCTCCATCGAGCACGAATGGTTTGCCGAGAGCCGCGTCAGTCAGGACAACCCCAAGGCGGACTGGTACGTGTGGGAAGAGGCCAGGCTGGACGGGCTTCCACCCAACAACTGGCTGTCAGCCTTTGGCGGGCCCGCCTGGACCTGGGATGGCCGGCGGCGCCAGTACTATCTGCATAACTTCCTGTCCGACCAGCCTGACCTGAACCTGCACAATCACGAGGTGCAGGATGCGCTGCTGGACGTGTCCCGCTTCTGGCTGGAGCGCGGCGTCGACGGATTCCGACTGGACGCCATCAACCTGGGGATGCACGACCCGGAACTGCGGGACAATCCACCGCTGCCGCGGGTCAACGATGAAGTCCCCGAAAAGCCATATTTCATGCAGAACCCGGTCTACAACCTGAGCCATGACGACATGCCCGGGTTTCTGGAGCGGCTGCGCCAGGTGGCGGACGAGTACGGCGAGAAGTTCACCGTGGCCGAGGTGGGTGGCATCGATCCACACCCGGTTCAGCGGGCCTATACCGGCGGCTGCCGGCTCAGCACGGCCTACGCCTGGGAATTCCTCATTCCCTTCCGTCCCGATACGGACCGGTTCCGGGACGCATTTGACGTGTGGCCGGACGAGTACGACGCAGGCTGGCCATCCTGGGCATTCTGCAATCACGACGCGCCCCGGGTGGTCACCCGCTGGCGCGGCGGTGAGGATGGCGGTGACGACGGCGACGCCGACTGGGCGCGGCTGTTCGCCCTTCTGCTGATGAGCCTGCGCGGCAATATCTTCATCTACCAGGGTGAAGAGCTGGGACTGCCCCAGGCCGACGTCCCCTTCGAAAAACTGCAGGACCCGGAAGGCATCATCAACTGGCCCAATACCCTGGGCCGGGATGGTGCACGCACCCCCATGCCCTGGAAGCAGGGAGAGCCCCACTGCGGCTTCTCCAGCGCGGAGCCCTGGCTGCCGGTGGAAGAACGGCACGATCCGCTGAGCGTGGATGCCCAGGACAGCGATCCGTTTTCGGTGCTGAATTTTTTCCGGGAGTTGATCGCGGTACGCAAGTCTTCTCCGGCCCTCAAATACGGCAGGCTTCGGCTGGTCCCGTCACCGCCCCACGTGCTGGCTTTCACCCGCACCCACGGCGATGAAACCGTAGTGTGCGTCTTCAACCTGGCGGCAGAGCCGGTGACCTGGCACCCGGAGCTGGAGGCATTTGACCTGCGATTGAGTGCCGGAATGAGTGCGGGAATGAGCGCGGGTGCCGGTTTGCCCGAGTTGTTGCCCGCGTTCAGCGGTTACATTGGAACGGTGAGTTGAGTGGAGATCAGAATGTTCAAACAAGTCTTGAGCGTGATCCTGTTGGGCCTGGCCCTCAGTGTCCAGGCCGACGCCGAGCGTCCGCCCAACGTAGTGCTGCTGATAGGCGATGACCATGGTTATCCCTATTTCGGATTCATGGGCGACCAGAATGTCGTGACACCGAACATGGACGCACTGGCCAATGGCGGCATCACCTTTACCCAGGCTCACTCAACAGCGTCCTACTGCCGGCCCGCCCTGCGCACCCTGCTGACCGGCCTGCACCCGGTTCGTTACTCCCAGCGCAAGAACCAGATCGTTGAAGGCTGGAAAAAGGACGTCAAAGGATTCGACAGGAAGAGTGACAAAGAGCAGCGGATGTGGAACGCCGTGGCCAATGCCGATGCCCTGAAAGAGTTCGAGACCCTGCCCAGGCTCCTGGGTGAAAAAGGCTATGCCAGCTGGGAAGGCGGCAAGTACTGGGAGCGCAGCTACAAGAACGGGCACTTCACCGAGGGCATGACCGACGGCTGGGACATGTCCAAGTTTGACACCGACGAATTCTTTTACCAGCTGTGGGGCGGCGACGGCTATGAACTGGGCCGGACCACCATGGAGCCTATGTTCGATTTCATCGATCGCCACCAGGAGCAGCCCTTCATGATCTGGTACGGGCCAGCACTGCCCCACGTGCCCCTGGATGCGCCGTACCAGCACCGCAAGTTCTACGACAACAAGGGCCTGTCCGAGGCGGCCCGGGCCTACTACAGCAATATCACCTGGTGGGACCACGGTGTGGGCCAGCTGATGGACCATATCGAAAGTCGGGGGCTGCTGGATAACACCATCTTTGTCTACATCAGCGACAACGGCTGGGAGCAGGAGCCCCAGGCCGAGTACAAATCGGACCCGGATGCCGTCTACAACGACATCAAGTACGCCAGCGGTGGCCTGATCGGTAAGAACGGCATGCACGATTTTTCCTACCGCAGCCCGGTCCTGTTTTATTGGAAAGACCGCATCCAAACCACTTTCAACACCACCAGCCTGGTCACCAGCGCGGATATCGTGCCCACCATTCTCGACCTGGCCGGCGCCCGCATTCCCGAGGGCCTGGACGGCCGGTCCCTTAAGCCCCTGATCGAGGGCAAGCCCATGCAGGAACGCACCCACATTGTCGGCTACAACGACAAGCGCCGGGTCCCGGATTATGCGTTTGGAAAAGAAGAGGCGGCCTATTACGTCAGGACCCATCGCTGGCAGTTCATCTGGCGGCCGGAGCTGGAAGAGATGCAGCTGTATGACGTCACCGTGGATCCTTTCGCGCGCAATGACCTGATCAAGAATTTTCCACACCTGGTGGACGGATTTCTGTCCAACATCGAGCAGTGGAAGAAAGACGTGGGCATGACCGGGTACGTCAGGATTGATTGATATGAAACGACCGCTTCTGTGCCTGCTGGGCGTGATCGTGGGGCTGGCTGGCTGCTCTGGGGATACTGAAACGGATGCGGGGATCGCAACTGTTTCAGCGGATCAAGCCCGCGATGCTTCCGCGTGTGGTGTCGACGAGCCGCTGCTGCACGTGCCCTCACCGGACTGGCGGGACCAGATCCTGTACATGATGTTTATCGACCGTTTCAATGACGGCGATCCCAGCAATAACGAACTCGGCGCCGGGGAATTCAACGCCCGCTCTCCCGCGCATTTCAACGGCGGTGACCTTCAGGGCATTCGCGACAAGCTGGATTACCTGCAGGGCCTCGGCGCCACCGGCGTCTGGATCACGCCGCCGGTGCTGAACCAGTGGTGGAGTACGCCCTACGCCGCTGCCGGGTGGCACGGCTACTGGGCGGTGAACTTCAAGGAAATGGATCCCCACTTCGGCACCCTGGACGATTACAAGGCGCTGTCCAGCGACCTGCACTGCAACGGCATGGTGCTGATCCAGGACATCGTGGGCAATCACGTCGGTAACTTCTACGCCTACGAGGGTGAATGGGACCCCAACGATACGGCGAAAAATTTCGTACTGCTGGAGGAAGGCTCGCTGCAGCCGGCGCCCACCCAGTACCCGTTCAATATGATCGACCGGCGCAATCCCGAGCACGCCGCGGCGGATATCTATCACTGGACGCCGCCACTGAACGATTACAACGACCAGAACCAGCTCTACAACTACGCCTTCGGCTTCCTGGGAGACATCAATACCGAGAACCCGGTGGTCATCGATGCGCTCAAAGACAGCTACCGCTTCTGGGTCGAGGAAGTGGGCGTGGACGGCTACCGTATCGACACGGTCATGTACGTGCCGCTGAAGTTCTGGCACCACCTGTTGCACGACCCCGATGGTGTGAATGCCACCGCCCGCAAAACCGGCAGGGATCATTTCCTCAACTTCGGCGAAGTGCTGGTGCCCTCGGAGCCGTTCAAGGACGACGGTGAACAGCGCATCCTCAAGTACTACGGCACCCCGGAAATGCCGGGCCTCAACTCCATGCTGGGCTTTCCGCTGTATTTCACCATTGGCCGGGTCATGGCCCAGGGCCAGCCGGCGGCCCAGCTGGCCTTCCGGCTGGAACAGCGGATGAAGAGCTACCCGGACCCTTACGTGATCCCCACCTTCGTGGACAACCATGACACCGCCCGCTTCCTCAGCTCCGGCGGTGAAGCGGCCTTCCGCCAGGCCCTGACCCTGATCTTCACCATTCCCGGCATGCCCATCATTTACCAGGGCACGGAGCAGGGACTGCTGGAGACCCGCCAGGCCATGTTCGAGAGCGGCTGGATGGGTGAACCCGGCGTCTTCGACACCCAGTCCGAGTACTACCAGCTGATCAAGGGGCTGGCCGCCATGCGCACCGGTAACCGGGTGTTCACCCGGGGCACCATGCAGGTGCTGGCCGGCGAGGAGAACGGCCCCGGCGTGCTGGCGTACCGCCGGGATCACGAGGACGAGGCGGCGCTGATCCTCATCAATACCGCCAGTCACGGCATCGTGGTCAGTGACCTGGACACCGGCGGCACCAGCGAAGCCTGGGTGGACTGGGACGGTGTTCAGGACTGCTGCGGCGTGCAGAGCGACTCCCAGGGGCGGATCAGTCTTGAACTGGAGTCGCGTCAGGCACGGGTGCTGCGGCGTGTGGACCAGGGTGAAGCCGGCATCACCGATATGAGCGAAACGGCCGAGGCGGCTGCCGTGGCCATTGCCGTTAACCCGTTGGCCGCTGATGCACCGTTCGAAAGTGACTTCACTATTACCGGCAGCGTGCCGGACGCCCTGGGTTTGACTGAGCTACGCCTGCTGCGCAACGGCAATCTCGACGCCGCACGATCCATCACTGTGGGATCCGATGGCGTATGGTCAGCCACCGTGCCGGTACGCAACCTGGGTGATGCCGACGAGTACCTGCAGGTGTACGAGCCTCGCAGTGGCTCGCTGTCGGACAAGATTCCGTTCAGCACCCGGATCACG
>JASJDM010000107.1 GCA_030065125.1 Lysobacterales bacterium
CAACCGGTTGAGGCCGGGAACATGACTTGTTCCAGTCCAGCCGGCCCAGCAGGTCCCGCAGCATGGCGATGCCGTGGGCGTCATCGTCGGCAAGGTATTCCACCAGGCCCGAGGTGGTGGCATGCATTTCCGACCCGCCCAGCTCACGATCGTCCGCCACCTCGCCGGTGGCCGCGTGTACCAGCGCGGCGCCGGCCAGGGCAGCCATGCCGTTGTTTCTGACGCCGATCACGTAGTCACTCATCCCCGGCTGGTATGCCCCGCCGGCAGTGGACGGGCCGTGCAGCACTACGAAGGTGGGGATGCCGGCGGCGCTGAGGCGGGCCAGCCCGTAGAACATCCCACCCCCATTGGCCCACAGCTCCACCTCGTATTTCATCAGGTTGGCGCCGGCACTCTCCACCAGATGGATCAGAGGCAGTTTCTGGTCAAGGGCAATTTTCAGCAGCCCCAGTGCCTTGTTCACTGACTGGGTGGTGGACGCACCCGCGCTGATACCGCTGTCGTCTACGAACACCAGGCATCGCACGCCGCTGACGAACCCAATCCCGGCAATCATGTTGCCGCCGGGAATGCTGGTTTCCGGATTGGGGTCGTCCACCAGAAAGTTGCACAGGTTATACAGGGCCAGGAACGGCATGCCGGGATCCAGCAGGTGAGCCAACCGCTCCCGGGGCGTGAGCTGCCCCCGCTGCTGAAAACGTGGCCGGCGCTTTTCCGAGGCGGCTTCGGCGCGACTCTCGATCTCCCGCAGCCGTTCCACCAGGGCCAGCATGTCGGAGCGCCGGGATCGAAAGGTCTCACTCTGTTCAGAAACCTGGGATTGAAAAACACCCATCAGGATGCCTCCTTGTTATCCAATTCTTCAGCGAGATCAGCCGGGATCGGGACCTTGATATCCAGCAGGATCTGGGAATAACCCTTACCCTGGGGATCGTTGCGCAGGCTGGCGATGCCGCCGCCGCCCAGCACATCGTGCAGCAGGAAATTGATGGCGTGGACGCCCGGCATCAGGAAACGTTCCACCTCACCTTCCAGGAAGTGTGCAAAGCGATCGGCGACAACCTCGGTGGTCAGGGCCTGCCAGATCCACGGCAGATACACCGGATCGCGGGCAATGATGCCCACGTTTGCCTTATTGCCCTTGTCACCGCTGCGGGCCAGGGCGATCCTGTCCAGCCGGACTTCCGCCATGGCATCTGTATGTGCGGCTTCGGGTTCCCGTGGACGCTCCAACGACACGCCCGAAGGTGGCTGGGGCATGGTCCAGTCCACCGGCTGGTTGTTCACCAGCACTTCCACCGGAACGTCGCCCCTGGCAACCCGGAACGAAAACAGGCGCACCACCGGTGACGGCCGCGGACGCCCACCCTGAAACGCGCTGAGCCCCGGCGGGGCTGACAATGCCAGGCCGAAGGTCTCACCCAGGAACACGCCAACGCCTTCTTTCCGGGGATGCCGAGCCGCAATCTTCAGCGTGACTTCCCGGGACCGAACGTAACGCGCAGCCTCTCCATAATGGCTTTCGTCGCCGAAGGTCTCCACGCAGGTTTCCGTCAGCGGACCCAGCCCCAACTGCTCCAGGCGCCGGCCAGCGCGACTCAGGACTGCGTCGGCGTAGGCGCGAGCGCGGTCGCCCGCTCGTTCGCCATAGAAAAACAGTAACTGCCCGCCGCGAAAGCCGTCCGCGAAGGTGGCGCTGACCTTGTAATCCCTCGGCGGGCTGCTGCCCCTGGCACCGCTGACCTGGACTCGATCCGCCGTCTGCTGTTTTATCTGGACTTCCGAGAAGTCGCAGCTGACGTCCGGCAGTTCGTAGGCCTGGGGATCGCCAATCTCGTACAGCATCTGCTCGGCTACGGTGCCCACGCCGACCAGGCCGCCGCTACCTTCAGGCTTGGTGACCACGAAAGAGCCGTCCGCCGACACCTCGGCTACGGGGCAACCGATATCAGCCAGTTCGTCCGCGACCTCTTCCCAGTCGGTGTAGTTGCCGCCGGTGGCCTGGGTGCTGCACTCGAGGATATGGCCCGCCAGACTGCCGCCGGCCAGCTTGTCCAGTTCCGCCGCGTCCCAGCCGAAGTGATGGATACAGGCGCCCAGGGTCAGCGCACTGTCCACGGTGCGGCCGGTGATGACGATGTCTGCCCCGGCGTCCAGGGCGGCCGCCACGGGAAACGCGCCCAGGTAGGCATTGACGCTGGCAATAGACTCCGGCCGAGGAAACGGATCGCCGGAGAACATCTCGGACTCGCCGGCGAATTCCGCGGCACGGCCGGAGAGATCATCCCCCAGCACCAGCCCTACCTTCAGGTCCAGGCCAGCGGCATCGATGAGCGCCTGGATAGCCCGGCCGCAGGACTGGGGATTGACGCCACCCGCGTTGGCAATGACCTTGACCCCGCTGTCGGCGATGGCCTTGAGGTTGGGCTTCAGTACCGCGCTGACAAAATCCAGCGCGTAACCCCGCTCCGGGTCCGCCGCCCGGGCCCGGGCCATGATGGACATGGTGATCTCGGCCAGGTAATCGAACACCAACACGTCCACGCCCGCTTCCAGCAACTGAGGCACTGCGGGTGTCGATTCTCCCCAGAATCCGCTGGCACCACCAATGCTTAGGGGTGTTTTGTCTGCTTCAGGATCTGCTGGACTCATCGGCGCCCATTGACTAGGTGAGGGCTAATCATTATAACTGAGTTATCCTCATAATCTACCACTTCTGCCATGCAAAACCCTTTTGAAAACGACGAACGCCGGGCCTTCCGGGACTCGATCCAGCGATTCGTGGCCCAGGAGATCAAGCCCTACGCCGACGAATGGGACGAGGCCGGCGCTTTTCCGGCGGAACTGCATCAGAAGGTAGCCGGGCTGGGAATTTTCGGCTTCGGGATCGACGAGGCTTACGGGGGGCTTGGCTTCGACGACTGTTTCATGCGGGCCATCTTTTCCGAGGAAATGGCCCGCTGCGGCGCCACCGGCGTCGTCGCTGGCACCGGGGCCCGGATGATTTCAGTGGGGCCGATCCACAAGCTGGCGTCGGAAGACATCAAGCAGCTTGTACTGCCTCCGGTCCTGTCGGGCGACAAGTGTTCCAGCCTGGCGATCACCGAACCCTCCGGCGGGTCGGACGTGGCCAGCATGAAATCCACGGCCCGGCGGGACGGCGACAGTTATGTCATCAACGGCAGCAAGACCTTCATCACCTCGGGCATGATTTCCGACTACTTCGTGGTGGGCGCACGCACCGGCGGCGAGGGCCTGAGCGGTATTTCCCTGTTCCTGGTGGAGGCCGACGCCGAGGGATTCACGCGGACTGCCCTGGAACGCAAGATGGGCTGGTGGTGCTCGGACCAGGCCACCCTGTATTTTGACAACTGCCGGGTACCCGCCAGCAACCTGATCGGCGACGAAAATCGCGGATTCATCGCCATCATGGACAACTTCAACATGGAGCGCCTGAGCATGGCTGCCCAGTGCCTGGGCATGATGAAGGAGTGCCTGGAGACTTCCCTGGCGTGGGCCCAGGAGCGCCAGACTTTCGGAAAGCGGCTGATCCAGCACCAGGTGATCCGCCACAAGATTGCCGAGATGTCGGCTCGTATCGACGTGGTGGAGTGTTACCTCAACCAGATCTGCTGGATGGTCAACGAGGGTCAGCTGCCGGTGGCCGAGATCTGTAAAGCCAAGTTCTTCAGCACCAAGGCCCTGGAGTTCTGCGCCAGCGAGGCCATGCAGATCCTGGGCGGGGCCGGCTACCTGCGCGGCAACCCGGTGGAGCGCATATACCGTGAGGTCAAAGTCATGGCCATCGGTGGTGGCTCCGAGGAAATCATGCGCGACCTGGCCGTGCGGCAGATGGGGATCTGACATGCCCCAAGCCAACAGCCAGACCCGACGGGAGCGCCTGGAAGAGCGAGAGGAGGCCATCCTGAGCGCCGCTCGCCAGGCGTTCGTGGAGCACGGATTCGACGGCGCCACCATGGCATCCATTGCCCAGGCGGCTGAAGTGGCCGAAGGCACGGTGTACCTGTACTTCAAGAACAAGAACGCCCTACTGGATGCGGTGATTGATCGGTTTTACCAGCGGCTGACCGAGGATGCCCGAGAGGGCGTGCAGGGCATCCATGGCACCTTCGAGCGGCTGGAGTTTCTCGCCCGCCATCACCTGGAGCGATGCCTGGAAGAACTGCCGATCCTGCACCTGATGATCAGCCGGCATCGCTGGAAGCCGGACTACCGGAGCAGCCACGGCTATGAACTGAACAAGACCTACGTGGCCATTTTCGACGGCGTGTGCCGGGATGGGATGGCGGCAGGCCAGCTGCGGGACGATGTGCCGCTCTGGGTGATTCGCGACCAGTTCTACGGCACTCTGGACTACGCCACCCGCACCCTGGTGCTGCGGGGGCGGCCAGGCAAAGAACTGGACCTGGCGGCCGAAGGCGTGGTGGACATACTCAGGCGGGGCCTCGATCCCGGCCAATCCGAACGGACCGAGGCCGAAACTTCAAAGCTCGAAAATATCACCCGGCGGCTGGAGAAAGTTGCCGCGAAACTGCAAGCCTGAACTACCAGAAGGTCTTGGCCGAAGCCGGCTCCCGGGTGCTGGCCGACGAACACTTCATGCCTTCTGAATTGTAGACCGCTGCCATCTCGCCCTTGGCCGTCACCGCAATCAGGCCGCCATCACCACCCATGCGCTTGACGTCATCCAGCATGCCGTTGACGGAATCGTTCAGCGACAGTCCGCTGCGGTAACGCCAGGCCACCGCCGCTGCACCTCCTGACCGTATAAATTGCTCGCCGGCGCCGGTGCAAGATATGGCGATCGAATCGTCAGCCCAGGTTCCCGGACCGATCAGGGGCGAATCTCCAACCCGGCCCTCCAGCTTGCCGTAGGTGCCACCGGTGGAGGTCGCCCCCGCCAGCCGGCCTTTCAGATCCAGCGCCACGGCTCCGACCGTGCCGTGCCCGCCGTGGACTTCTTCCTTGAGCGCACCCACCGGCAATACGTAATAGTCATCCGGGTTCTCAACCAACTCCGCACCCTGGGATCGCGCAAACGCCAGGGCACCGGGCCCCGCCAGCATGACGTGATCGGTATTCTCCATCACCTGCCGGGCCACGGTGACGGGACTGACCACATCGGAAATGACTGCGACAGCACCAGCTTTTTGACCGGGCCCAGACATCACCGAGGCATCCATTTCAACGTAACCCGCGCTGTTGGGTGCCGAACCCCGGCCGGCCACGTATTTGCCGCTGCGCTCCATCTTCGCCACTATCCGGGTGACCACGTCCAGGGCAGACCCGCCGGCCCAGAGTTCCTTGGAGGCCCACTGGGCCAGTTCTTTCAGGTGGGCTTCGGCCTCGCTGTAGTCCCGACCTGCGCGGGCGCCTGCGCCGCCGTGCAGCATGACGGCGTAGCCAATGTTGGATTTGCTGGTCACTGGAATAATCTGACGGGTAGTTGAAACCGGCGCGCAGGATAGCAGGAATTTGTTGCGCATCGAATGCGCAACTGATCACAAATGTCAGCCGACGCCCATGAAGCGCCGGCTATGCACAACAGTGTCAACCCAGCGCCAGGTTAAAGCGATGCAGCGGCAAACCCGAATCGGCGTCAGCTACTGGCGTCGTAATCAGCAGTTCGCGCTGCTCCACGGGTGTGCCGCGCATCACTACGTCTTCCGCGATCAGGGGATCCCCAACGAAATACATCTGGGTACTGACCTTCCCGGCGTTTTCGTGAAATACGCGAAAATGAATGTGCCGGGCCCGGTAACCCACACTGCTCATGGCGTCCAGCGGATAAGGTGCCGGCTTGATGGTGCGGAAGCCGTACTCGCCGTTGGCGTCGGTCGTCGTGATACCGATCCCCTGGAAATTCGGATCCAGCGGGGCCGTATTGCGGTCCTTGGGGTGTGCATATCGGCCGTAGTGGTTGGCCTGCCAGATGTCCACCTCAACCCCCTCGATGGGATTGCCATTGAGATCGGTGACCTTTCCCCGGACCAGGATGACTTCGCCGGCCGCGCGCTCGGTGTGGCCCTCCAGCAGGGTCAGGTCCACATCGGTCTCAGCGTGGGGTTCCAGGGGATAGAACGGGCCCTCGGTCTGATTTGGCGTGGGCAGCAGCTTGGCCAGCGCATTGCCCGAGATCGCGGTGCTTCCCGCGGCTAGCAGCAACTTCCGGGTGAAGTTTCTACGGTGTTTGTTCATGATGATCCCCTCCAGTAACCAGGGGATCATAGCAGAGGGCACCGCGCGGGGAATTTGGCTAATCGGCGTTGGCCCGACCATTCAGTGTCTTGCCCATGCGAAGCAGTTTCAGACTGCCCAGACGAAGCCGCTTTGGCCAGCGCGACTGGACGGTCATCCCGCATCGTTCATAAAGCCGTCGCGCTCCTGCGTTTTCCGCAGCGACGTCCAGACACAAACGGTTGGCGGCATGCTTCTGCGCCAGCCCTTCGGCCTTTTTCATCAGGATTGACCCAACGCCCCTGCCGCGCGCTGCTGCGTCCACTGCGATCGCCTGAATGTAGAAGGCGTCAGGCTCAATCGAGTCCAGTACCCTGACCATCGACGCGAACAACACCCGGAATGTCATGAGGCGAATCGCTGCCAGGCCAGCCGCCCCAAGCAGCGGCCGCGCCGATGAATCGTGGTGCTGTCGTCCACTGTAGGCCGACAGCATGCCAACGATGCTGTCGTCGATAACGGCGAAGATCACGTGCTCATAAGAAAGATCGTGGCCGGGCTCCAGGAAGGCCTTCGCGAGTATCTGCTTCGACCGACGGCCGAGTATCGCGCGGAAAATTCCGTCGGCGGCCAGGTCGAGATAGTGCGCGAACGCGCGCCCGTCCTCAAACGTTGACGTCGCCGGTCTGAAGCTGACAGCTGATGACATGGGGCCTGTTCCGACTGGTGTTGCTGTGTTGGGTTTCGCCACAAGACACGCGCATCGAGAAGGTTCGCCACCCCTTTCAGCGGACGGCTCCAAACCAAGGGGAAACTGGCAACATCTGCAATGTGACCTACGACACCGGCGCCAGGTTGATCCGGGCCAGCGCCCGCAACTGGTTGAATCGGTTTTCGCAGCGCTTGCGGGTGGCTTCCAGGTCAATCTCGTCGGGATGGAATCGCTTCTGGCGGCTGAAGTAGTCCGCCGGATCGGTGGTGCCGTCGGGTTCGACGTTGATCTTGTAATCCAGCCCGTGGAACACCTCGTACAGCGGGAACAGGCCGCTGTTCACCGCGATCCGCACCAGTTCCACGGAGTCCGCCGGCTCGGATTTCCAGCCGGTGGGGCACGGAGAGTGAATCAACAGGAAGCGCATGCCGGTCATGGAGAGCGCTTGCTTGATCTTGTCGGCAAAATCCTCGGGATGGGCAATGGACAGGGTGGCGGCATAGGGAATCCGGTGGGCCGCCATGATGGACACGATGTCCTTCTTGTCCTCGGCCTTACCCCAGGGCGTTGTGGTGGTATGGGCGGCTGCCGGAGTCGAGGACGAGCGCTGGCCGCCGGTGTTGCCATAGATCTCGTTGTCGTAGCAGAAATAGATGATGTTCTCGTTGCGCTCCGCCGCCGCGGACAGGGTGGCCAGCCCGATATCGTAGGTACCGCCGTCGCCGGCCCAGCAGATCACCTGGCCGGGTTCGCCGTTCAGGTCACGTATGCTGGCCAGCCCCGAGGCCACCGCCGGCGCTGAGGCGAAGGTCGTGGCTACCGTGGGCACACCATAGCTGGTCGTGGGAAACGCGCCGGCCGTGACGATGCCGCAGCAGGCCGGGATCACCAGGGTGCAGGTCTCGCCGGCGTCCCGCAGAGCCCGGCCGAGCATGGTCAGGCCGGTGCTCATACCGCAGCCGCCGCAGTTGGTGTTGCCGGCGCGCAGCAGGCACTCCTCGGTGCATGGCAGGCCGGGCAGTTGCTCGAGCTTTCCGGCGGTGGCGCTCATACGGGGACCTCCGAGTGTTCGTCGATGCCGATCCAGGCGGGGCTGCCGGCTTCTGTGCGATCGGCCAGGTCGTCAAGGATCTGCTCGATGACCGCTGGAGTCACATCACCCCCGCACAGCCCGGCCAGGTAGTTCTGGATCAGCAGATCATCCCGATGACCCTGGAATGCGGCCCGGGTATCCTGCCAGAACACCCCGCCGGAGCCGGCCGCATAGTTGCGGTCCAGCACGGCGATACGGGATGCCGGGCGGCAGGCCTGGCGAAGCGACTCTTGAGGAAACGGTCGGAACATCTTCAGCTTCACCAGGCCAATCCTTTCACCGGCCTCGCGGCGGTGCCGCACGACCTCCCTGGCGGTGGTGGCCATGGTGCCAGTGGCCACGATCACGGTCTCTGCGTCTTCGGTTTCGAAGGTCTGTAGCTGGTCCCCCGGGTCGCGGCCAAACGCTTCGGTGAAGGCTGACCGGCACTCCTGAAAAACCTCGGGCACACGGCCCATGGCCTCGTCGATTTCCAGACGCATGGACAGGCCCTCTTGGGGCCAGGACAGGCCGCCAATGGTGCGCGCTTCGTCGTAGCGCAGACGGTGTTTCAGATCCAGGTCCGGCAGGAAGCGATCCACCTGGGCCTGGTCCGGCAGATCGGTTTCCATTTGTGTGTGGGACACGATGAAGGCGTCCATGCACACCATCACCGGCAGCAGGATGCGATGGTCCTCCGCCAGCCGGAAGGCCAGCAGGGTGGTGTCCAGCACCTCCTGGTTATCCTCGCAATAAAACTGCAGCCAGGCGAAATCCCGCAGCATCAGGGTGTCGCCCTGGTCGACCCAGATGTTCCACGGTGGACCCAGGGTCCGGTTGACCGCCACCATCACGATGGGCAGCCGGTAGTAGCCGGCCACCATGATGTTTTCCGTCATGTAGGCCAGACCATTGGCGGAACTGGCGGTGAACGACCTGGCCCCGCCCAGGGCGGCACCCATGGTCACTCCCATGGCGCTGTGCTCGCTTTCCACCGGCACCACCCGTCCCTTGCTGAACGGGAATTTGGCCACGTACTCGACAATCTCGGTCTGAGGTGTGATGGGGTAAATGCCGCAGGCGGCACCGCGGGCTGTGCGGTTGGCTTCACCCGCCGTGCTCAAAGCATAGCCGGCAGCATGGTTTCCGGTGACTACTTGAAGCGTCATGACTGGTTTCCGCTAGAGATGGCTCATGAAGATCACGTTGCGGGGACATTCCGCCACGCACACGCCGCAGCCCTTACAGTAGGCGTAATCGAACTCCAGCCTGTGACCCACGCGTTTGAGAACGCCTTCCGGGCAATAGGTGACACAGAGATCACACTCATTGCAGACGCCGCAGGACAGGCAGCGGCGCGCTTCGGCGGCATCCTCCACGCCCAGGTGGACTTCATCAAATGTGGAACGGCGGCGGGCCATGCCCAGAGACTCGCCCTGGTGACCGGCCTGACGCTCGAACAGGTGGAGCTTCATGGTGTCAGCGCCGATCACCTCGTCACGCCAGACGTCCACGTCCCGGGCCGCCTCGGCATGCTCGGTGATGGTCACATGATCTCCGCTGAGCACGTTGTGGACGTGTATGGCGCTGCGCCGACCGCTGCCGATGGCGGCGGCCACGGTGCCTTCTGCCGTGGCCAGGTCACCGATGGCAAACACCGGGGTTTCCAGCAGGCCCAGCAGCTGCCGCCCTTCCCTGACCTCGGTGCCTTCCGGAAACACCGACATGTCCGGAGACTGACCCAGGGCCAGGATCAGGCGATGGCAGTTCAGTTCGAACTCGGAGTCGGGGACCGCTACCGGAGCGCGGCGGCCCGACTCATCCGGCTCTCCCAGCACCATTCGCTGGCAGATCAGGGTACAGCGACGCTTGTCGCTTTTGCCGACCTCTTCATGCAGGGACTGTGGCTGGGTCAGGAAATCAATTCGGATCCCCTCTTCCTGCGCCTCGTCAATCTCTTCCTGGATGGCTGGCATTTCGTCCCGGGTTCGGCGGTAAACCACGCGCACGCTGCTGGCACCCAGGCGCAGCGCTGACCGGGCCGCGTCCATGGCGGTGTTGCCGCCGCCGATCACCACCACGTCTTCACCATCCACCCGCATGGTCCCGTGGTTGACCCGATCCAGAAATTCCAGCCCTGGCATTACGGCCCTGGTGCCGGCCATGCCCAGCCTCAGCTTGCGCTGCTCCTGCTGGCCGGTTGCCACCAGCACAGCGTCGTGGCTGCGGGCTATATCCAGCAGGGACTCGCGATCAATGGGGTGATCGGTTTCCACATCCACACCCAGGTCGAGGATACGCTGGATCTCGCGATTGACGGCTTCTTCGGGCAACCGGAAATCCGGAATACCGCTGCGCAGCAGCCCGCCGATTTCGTGAGCCGATTCAAAAACCTTCACGTGATAGCCGAAGCGGGCCAGGTGGAAAGCCGCGGTCAGGCCGGCGGGACCGGAACCGGCAATGGCCACGGTCTGCTCGCGCACTTCCTCGGGCTGAACATCGGTCTCACCATGGTCGCCGGCATAGCGTTCCATCTCGCGCACGTTGACCGCACCGTCCAACTCTATGCGGTTGCAGGCCTCCATACAGGGCGCCGGGCAGGCCCGGCCGCAAATGGACGGGAACGGTGTTGTGCGCAACAGGATGTGCAGCGCTTCGTTCACCTTGTCCTTGGCCAGGGCATTAAGGAAACCCTGGACGTTGTTGCCTGCCGGGCAAATGTGATTGCAGGGCGGAATCATCTGCTGCCGATGGGGCTGCTCCGTGGCCCAGGCCCCGGTCTTCAATTGGGGCAGTCCGCTGCCGGCGCCTTCGATCAGGCTGGGCCCATGGCCCGGGACTTCCGCAGTCTGTGCGTGTTTGTCGGGCGCCGGCAAGGACGTGTTTTCCAGCAGGCGGACCTGACCGAATGCGCTTCGGGCAGCGGTGAGGTTGGATCCTCCAAACCCCAGGTGTTCCAGGGCCGCCTGCATCTCTTCAAGGGGAAATCCGAACATCTTTCCAACGGCACCGGCCAGGGCGGTGTTGACGATGGGCACGCTGCGGGTTCCCAGGCCGTTGTCCCGGGCAATCCGGGTTGCGTCCACCGTGGCCACGGCGTTGTTTGGAAATTGTTCGGTGTACTGTTCGGGAGCTTCCGGCGTGTTGATCAGAATCCACCCGCCGGATTTCAGGCCTGCCGCAATGGGCGGACCAGCCAGGGTCGGATCCAGAACCACCACGTGGTCGGGTTCATAAATCAGGTTGCGGTTGGTGATGGGATCTTCGGAATAGCGGCAGAACGCCTGGATGGGCGCGCCGGATCTTTCTGCCGCATATAAACCAAAGGCCTGTACTGACAGGCCTTTGAGGAATCGTGAAGTCGCAATGAGCTTGGCAAGGGTTACGCCGCCTTGACCGCCGCGCCCGTGTATCCGGATTTCGATCATCGCGTTGCTCCAGCCGTAACCACTTGTCTGGACTTATGAAGGTTACGCCTTCTGCCTTTTCCGGGTAATGCGGGATAACCGCGACGAATTGCCTATCCCGCAAGACGGGTGGCCCGCTCGCGGGGCGCTACGCAAAACGCGGTTTTGCTTCGCTCTCGGCCTGTGGCCGTTGGCACATCCATGTGCCAATGGCATTCGTCGCCTTAGGCTCTTTTCGGGACACAGTTCGGGGAAGCGGCGGATGACGACTATCGAATCCCCCCCTCCTGCCATCTTCCTGAATTCATCCGAACTTCATCACGACTCTCAGGCCGGGGCGGGTGATGCTGAAGCTGCAATCAATCCTGCTTGGAGCGCAGCATGAAGAACAGACTCAACTTATTGATTTTACTGCTTTTGATATCAACCCCGTGGATGGCTTTGGCCCAAACCACCGTAACCGTCAACACCGTGGAGGCTACCGGTGACGAAGCGTCCGGCGCCCCGGCGGTGTTTCGACTGCAGCGGACCGGGGACAGCAGCGCTTCGCTGAAAGTGAGGTTTGTGCTGGAAGGAATCGCACGGCGATTCGATGATTACACGGTGGATCCCGAACCTACAATCGAGGGCTTCGGCCGTCTCGGCGTGACCATCCCGTCAGGCTCGGAATTCCTGGATGTGAGCATTCTCCCGGAAGTCGACAACCTGGCCGAGGGCGACGAGACCGTCACGGTTCGCCTTTCAAGCGGCAGTTACGACATCGGCGATCCGAACGAGGCCACTGCGACCATTGTTGACGACCCCCCGGTGGTGACCATCACGGCTACGGATTCCACCGCGGGCGAGACCGGCCCTGACCTGGGACGGCTGCAGTTCGAACGCAGTGGCGGCAATTTGAGCGAAGCACTGACCGTGCGATTTGAGATTAATGGCGACGCGACGTTCAACACGGACTACGAACTGCAACCCAGCCCGACTCCGGCGGGATTCGGGCGGTGGCGATTGGACTTTCCAGAAAACGAGACCTTGCTTGAGGTTGTGCTGACACCACTTTCCGACGTTGCGGCCGAGGATGATGAGACGGCGACGTTCCGCCTGGCACCCGATACGAATTTCGTGGCGGGTTCGCCCGACAGCGCCTCGGTGGTCATCGCAGATGACGCCCCGGTGGTGACCATCACGGCTCCGGATTCAACGGCGGGCGAGAACGGTCCTGACCTGGGACGGCTGCAATTCGAACGCAGTGGCGGCGATTTGAGTGGGCCATTGACCGTGCGCTTTGAAATCGATGGCAATGCGACGTTTAACACAGACTACGACCTGCAACCCAGCCCTACCCCAGCTGGATTCGGGCGGTGGAATCTGACTTTTCCAGAAAATGAAACCTTGCTGGAGGTTGTGCTGACGCCACTCGCCGACGTCGCGGCCGAGGACGATGAGACGGCGACGTTCCGTCTTTCACCCAACACGAGTTTCGTGGCTGGCTCGCCAGACAGCGCCTCGGTGGTCATCGCAGATGACTCCCCGGTAGTAACGGTCACCGCCATTGATGCCGAAGCTTCCGAACTGGGACCGGATGGGGCCACCCTGCGTTTCATGCGCAGCGGTGGTGATCCAGGCATTGGGATCACGGCTGTCTTCGATTTCTCCGGATCCGCATCCAGCGCTGACTACAGCGTCAACCCGCCATTGTCCAACGAGGGCTTTGGCCGCCTGGGCATCGACATACCCCCCGGCGTTGATTTTGTCGATGTCGATGTCACGCCGGTAACGGACACCAACGAATCAGAAGGGGAAGAGAACGTGACAGTGACGCTGGTACCTCGACCCCAGTATCAGCCCGGGACTCCGGCGACGGCAACCATCCTGATTGCTGACTTCGTTGAAATGGTGTTTGCCAGCGGTTTTGAGTCCGGGGCCCTTAAATCATGCACGGTGGGACAAGCCGCTTCCCGCAACCCCGGGCGATTTCACGATAGCGGAGTATCGGTTACGGATCTGGAAACCGGGCGGGAGTGGCTGGTTTGTCAGCCCGATCAGTTATTCGACTGGTTCACGGCCACCTGCGCCGATCCAGGCGCCTGGGCGGGCGGAGTTCATTCCGACACCCTTGATGCCTTCAACCGGGGGTACATGGGCGATAACAATGGATTCAGCGACTGGCGCTACGCGTCGGACCGGGAATTGAACGGGGTTGCCGCGCGTGGTGACTGCCTGGTGCGTGAGTCTGATTGACCTGAGCCCCGGGGGCGTCCGCGCCCCTGGGCCAATCAACTTGCGCCGGGGGACGCATACCGATAGGTCGTTATTCTGGGGGGGGGTTGACCCGCGCCGATCAGAACGCCGGCTTCACGAACACCGCCGCACTCAACCCCGGCACGGTGAACCCGGTCGGGGTCAGCCTGGCAATGTCACGCATGCGTGGATCAACTCCCTTGATCTGGACCGGATGCAACTGGTACCCCGATCGATCGGCCTCAAACGTAATCGCATCGCCAGAGCTGTTGAACAGGACCGTGATCTCATCCAGAGCCGGGTCCAGGTCACTGGAAGAGTCACTGTCAGAAATCCGCATCACGATCAGCCCCGGCACCTGGTCCGGCCCGGTATTCAGGAAACTGATGCGCTGCTTGATGTCCTCGCCGTTGGTCATGCGGAACAGCGGCGAACTGGAGCGGATCTGCAGCCACTCCCTGAAGATGTCAGCCGTGTATCGAATGTGTTCCGGCTTGATCTGGTCCCGACCCTGGTTGTTTTCCAGAACCTGCATGATCAGGGGCCAGTTGTCGCGGTCTTTGCCCGCCGGCGGCAGGCCGACGTCGTAGTTGTTGGTCTGCATGCTGAAATCCACGGCGTTGAACCAGTCGCCGTAGTTGAAGCTGTCGCGCAGGAATGATTTTGAGCGCAACAGCTCGGAACCCATATGGATGAAGGGAATGCCCTGGGCCAGCATGGGATAAGCCAGGCTCAGGGTCTGCATGCGCACCCGGTCCTCGGTGCTGGTGTCGTAAGGAATCCGGTACTGGTGGTTGTCCCACAGGGTCTGGTTGTCGTGCTTTGACACGTAATGGATGGTATCCGCGGGATCCAGCGCGTAACCCGTGCCACCGCCGCCATAGGGGACCTCGGCGCCCGTGACCGTTTCACCGGCGGCGTTGACCAGCTGGTATCCCGCCAGGTTGCCGGCCAGGCCGACACGTAGCTGGTCAGCGTGCAGCAGGTAGCGACCCCGGTTGCGGTCGTCGGGCTGCAGATCATTGGGCAGCGTATAGAGTCCGTTGCCAATGCCCTGGGTTTCCCGCATCCCCATGCCAACGGCGTTATACGAGCCGCCGCGGACCGCGTCGCGCAGCCGGTCGGAAAAGGTGCCGATCTCGGTCCCGCCCAGCTCGCTCTGGGTGGCCTGGACAAACAGGCGGCTATTCGCCACCTCGCCGAAGTTCCAGCCCTCACCGTAGAAATAGTTGTCCGGGTCAGTGGCGCGCACCCGCTGGTAGGCCTCCAGCATCAGGTCCCTGGGCTGATGCCCCATCAGGTCAAAGCGGAATCCGTCGATGCGGTAGTCCCGGGCCCACACCTCCAGCGAGTCCAGCATCAGCTTGCCCATCATGACGTTTTCGGTAGCGGTGTTTTCACAACAGGTGGACTGCTCGATCTCACCCGTGACCTGGTTCAGCCGGTGGTAGTAATTGGGCACCACCTTGTCCAGCACGCTCTTGTCGTCCAGGCCGGCCGCAAAGGTGTGGTTGTAGACCACGTCCATGACCAGGCGGAATCCCAGCCGGTGGACGGCCTGGACCATCTCGCGGAATTCCACCAGGCGGGAAATGCCGTCCGGGTTTACCGCGTAGCTGCCTTCGGGAACGGTGTAATGGAACGGATCGTAGCCCCAGTTGTAGGGGTCATACTCGCGGACAGTTTCGATCAGGCTTTGGGCCTCCACGTCCCGGCTGCCATAACGCTGCAGCAACTGCCGCAAGGTCAGCCCGGACGACTCTTCACCCATGCACATATCGGGGTTGATGCGGCACAGCTTGCTGAGCGGATCGTCCGGGTACAGCACCTGTTCCGGATCTTCATTGATGGTTCCCAGATCGTAGGTCGGGAGCAGGTGCAGATGAGTCAGGCCAGCCTGGCGCAGCGACTTCAGGTGCCGGATGCCGTCACTGTCCTGCTCCGAAAACGCCTTGTATCGGCCGCGATGATTCTCGTCGGAGAGCCGGTTTTCGTGGGCACTGAAATCCCGGATGTGCATTTCGTAAAGCACGCTGTCTTCGTAATGCCCCACCTCGGGCGCCGGGGTCCGGCCCCAGCCTTCGGGCATGGTGTCGGGATCGTCCAGGTCCACTACCTGGGAATACCGACTGTTGGTGGAGAGACTGAGGGAGTACGGATCGGTGGTGACCAGGGTCTCCAGGCGCTGGGTGGCCGGATGGTAGACGGTCAGCTGGTACTGGAAGAACGCCCGATCGAGCTCGGAGCCGCCGATGGCGGTCCACGCTCCGGTTCGGGCGTCGAACTGCATGTCCAGGCTGGCCGGATCCAGGGGCCGCTTGTCCTGGTCAAACAGTAGTACGGTAACCTGCCGGGCCGTGGGTGCCCAAAGCTTGAACTGCACCTGGCCGCTGCCCGTGGTTGCGCCGTAGTCCGTCACCTCGTCCGCGTCGCCGGTGCCCGCGGTGTAGACCGCGTCGATCACCCGCGCCGTCTGCACCTGGGACACCTGCACCGGCACCCGCTGGGCGTCCAGCTGCACCAGCAGCAACTGGCTCTTGAGCATGGCTTTCACCCGGTCCAGCCCAGGCACGTCGCTGGCGTTCAGCAGGGCGAACTCTTCACCGAACCCCAGGTACCGGTCGGCCGGATTGCCCGGAGACGGTACCAGCTCCAGCCAGGGGGCATCGCCAACGTTGAAAGGATTCGTGTCCAGGGCCGCCGAATCTGAATGGTAGAGCCGCCACTCAGCAGCCTCCGGGTGCACCCTGGCGACGAACTCCCCAGGCTGCATCCAGTGGGCGGCAAAATCCCGGGTCAGGGGCTGGTCGCCGGTTTGGATGGAAGTATCCGACCCGCATCCAGGCAGAAAACTCACCAGCAACAAGATCATCAACCCGCGCATATCCGACTCCACAGGAAACTAGGGAAGGCGCATTGTAGCGCCTGGAATTCAGGTGGCTATGGCAGGGCTGAGCCAGGGATAAAACAAGGTATGAGCGCCTGGATAAGCCCGGGGATAAGCCCAGGGGTAAGCCGGCAGTGGCTCAATAGTCGTCGGACGGATCGCCCTCCCAATCCTCTCCGTCCCAATCCCCGTCGGACACATCGTCGGCAAGATCGCCGGAATCCTCCGATGAAGGGGTCGACTCACCGTTGATTTTTGGGCGGCGGGGGCGGCGCTCATTGGCACCCGAAATGACTTCCAGGTACTCGGCTACGGCGTCTTCGTCGGTAAGACCCAGCTCAAGAGCGGTCAGATCGAGTTCCAACTCTGCACGGTGGCTGCGTAGTTTTCCCATATCCGAATCCTCCGGATCGGCAGAGAGAGCCTTCGACCGCGAAATTGCACCGGATTTATCTTGATGTCAAGCAATTTGATCCCAATATTCTCGACGTCAAAGTATTGTTACAATTTTGTGATGGATTCATACATAGAAAAGCTGGAACTCGAGTGGGCACATCAGCGTCCGGACCTGGATGCCCAGACCATTGCCACTACCATGCGGCTACAGCTGCTGAATAAATCCCTGACCGACGCCGCCTCGGAGGCGGTTGCCGCCAAAGACCTGGAATGGTGGGAGTACGACACCCTGTCGGCGCTGCTGCGGTCCGGCCAACCCTACCAGATGTACGCCAGCGACCTGGCCCGCAGCAACATGCTGAGCACCGGCGCCATGACTAACCGGCTGGACGGCCTGGAGGACCGGGGACTGATTCAGCGCAAGGCTGACCGAGCCGACCGGCGCCGTACTATCATCCAGCTGACCCTGGCAGGCCGTAAGCTGGTCGAAAAAGCCGCTGGCAGCCGCTTCCAGTCCGCTGACGCCATCCTGCAAAACCTGGACGACGGTGAGCGACGCCAGCTGGATCAGTTGCTGGACAAGCTGTTGTCCAGGGACAAGCGAAAAGACTAGCGATCAAACCCCGCTGGCGGATCCAACGGCTTTAGCGTAGCCCTGGATTGCGTTGTGGAACTCCACGGTCGCTTGGTGAAAGGTCTCAATCTCGGCAAGCTGCTCGCTCTGGAATTCCCGACTGAAACTGAGAATTGCGCGCAGTGCATCGTTGCGCCTGAGCTCCTCGACGCTGTCCTCGATAGCCTCGGTGCGGTCCTGGTTGGGCCGCAGGCGCACGGCCTCATGAACCTTCCCACGGGTTTCCAGGAAGATCTCAAAATGGCCGACATTGTTGACTTCCATCAAGTCGATGGCGTTCTTGTAGCCGGTCAGTGCTGCCCTGACACTGGGATCACCAATCACCGCCACCTTGCCCGAGGTGATCATCTCCGACACCACGCTGTTTTCAGTCTTGGGCTTGGGATAAAAATCCAGGGCCTCAAAATCCGATTCGAACGCAGCCATTGAGTCCAGATTCAGGCTGCCATCCAGCAGCGCCAGGTGAGCACGACCCAGGGCCTGGATCTTTTCCCGGGTCCTGGCAATCAGGCGCTCGTTATGAGACCGGGTTTCCTCCAGTTCTGCGATCAGCCGATTGAGATAGTCCGCCTCGTCATTCCGGGCAATGCGCTCGTTATTCCAGTTGTCCACCTGCAATGCCATGAATACGCCAGCAATGACCAGCACCAGCTCAACAAAGACCGTGCCCCAGTCCCGGCGAACCAGGCCTTTAGCGATGTGTCGCAGGATCAATGTCTGCTCATATCCCTAATCATCGGTGGATATGGTAACAAGCAAATCGTCCATCACCTTGGGCGCATCCGCCGGCGCGCCCCCGAAATGCCAGTTGCTGGGTTCCGGGTCAGTATTCAGATAGGTCCCTTCGCCGTTGACGTCCCAGGTAGTGACGTAAAGGGTGGCGTCGTCCCAGCTGTTGATGCCCAGTCGCTCCCCCTGGAAGAACAGGGTGATTTCGCGCTGGTCCTTGCTGGCGGTGACCCTGGGCGCCACGCCGAACTTGGAGCCCTGACGTTTTGCGGATGACCGGTCCGAAGAATAGGTGTAGCTGATCCAGCCGGAGCCGACATGGGCCACGTCCCAGTCATTTCCTGCGGGCATGGCCGCGTTGAGCAATGGCAGATCCGACGCGCCCTGGCGGCCGGGAATGTCAATGAAGGTGGAAATGGCCAGGTTGTCGAAGCCGTTGGGCGGCTGCCAGACGTCGGTGATGACTTTCATGGTCAGTGTAAGCTCCAGGTTGGCCCCGGCCGCGCGCCAGCGCGCTCCCATGATTTCGCGCTGGTCGCCGCTCTCCGACTGCTGGGGGCGGATATAGCCGCCGGTGGGGCCTTGCCCATCATCGACCTCGTCTGAGGCCGACCCGGAGATTTCCGCACCCGTGATCCGGGTGCTGAACGGAATCTTGTCCGACAGGGCCCCACTGCGGGGCTCATACACCTGCAGGTACTCTTCGGCGTCACCCAGGTTGCGTACCGGCACAGTGGCTGACCAGGCGCCATCGGATCCAACTGTGATGGATCGTGCAGCATCGAGATTGCCGTTGCGCAGCAGGCGTAGCTCGGTCAAACCCGGGGCGTTCGGCACGCTGCCAGCAATAGTGAAATCGCTTTCGAACGGTGCATCAGCGGCCAACGGGTTGACGGCAATGGCCACGGCAGCCGCCTCGGCCGTTTCGCTCATATCGGTGA
>JASJDM010000035.1 GCA_030065125.1 Lysobacterales bacterium
GACAGAGTAAAGCCGGCTTTACTCTGTCCCTTTACTCTGACCCCAGAACTCGTGCCCCCAGAACTCGGGTCCGGGTCCCGGTCTATTCGCAACATCATCACTGGCCTTCGTTTACCATGGCGGGCTTCGAGGACATCGCGGGACTATGCCCGGGAGGAACCTGAACGCCATGAACGATTCAACCGAATACACCCCACCGGAAGTCTGGACCTGGGAAAAGGAAAGCGGTGGCAAGTTTGCCAGCATCAACCGGCCCATCGCCGGCGCCACCCACGATAAGGAACTGCCGGTGGGTGAACATCCCCTGCAGCTTTACTCCCTGGCCACACCCAACGGGGTCAAGGCGACGGTGATGCTGGAGGAACTGCTGGAGAAAGGCTGCGACGCCGAGTATGACGCCTGGCTGATCGACATCAATGAAGGTGACCAGTTCGGCAGCGGCTTCGTGGAGGTCAACCCCAACTCCAAGATCCCGGCGCTGCTGGATCGCAGTACAACGACGCCCACCCGTGTGTTCGAATCGGGATCCATCCTGGTTTACCTGGCCGGCAAATTTGGCGAGTTTCTTCCACAGGAGCACGATGCCCGCACAGAGACCATGAACTGGTTATTCTGGCAGATGGGCAGCGCACCGTACCTGGGCGGCGGCTTCGGCCACTTCTACGCCTATGCGCCGGAGAAAATGGAATACCCCATCGATCGGTTCGCCATGGAAATCAAGCGCCAGCTGGACGTATTGGACCGCAACCTGGCGGAGCGGGAATACCTGGCAGGTGACCAGTACACCATTGCCGACATCGCAACCTGGCCCTGGTACGGCGCCCTGGCCCGGGGCCTGCTGTACGAAGCCGCCACCTTCCTGCAGGTGCAGGAATACAAAAACGTGGTGCGCTGGGCGGAACAGATCGCGGAAAGACCCGGCGCCCGGCGGGGCCGCATGGTCAACCGCTCCTGGGGCGAGCCTTCATCCCAGCTGCGGGAGCGTCACGCCGCCAGTGATTTCGAGACCCGGACCCAGGACAAGCTGGAGCCGGCTGAAAACGACTGAGCTGACGCTGCGCGACCGTCAGTCGATGCCTGCCATCTGCTCGCCGGCGGTGGTTTGGATGTCCACCAGCAGGGGCTGAAATTCATCCAGTTCCCATACCCGGTCCATGGCATAGTGGTTGAACAGCACATCCACGTGCGCCCACCCCCGGGCGCGCGCTTCACGCAGCATGGAAATGGCCTGGGCGTCATCACCCAGCGCTGCGTATGCAGCCGCCAGTTCCAGATAGAGACCCCAGTTCTCGTAACCATTATCAATAGCCCGGCGCGCCCCGTCCATGACCGGCTGCAGGATGGCGTTTCCCTGTTCCAGATCACCGTTCTCGATGTACAGGGTGCCGAGGTTGACACGGGTCAGCAGGTTGCCGTACCAGTCGCCGGTCCTGTCGAAGTAGGCGACCACCGGCAACAGGGACTGGATCGCCTCATCCAGCAGTCCGGATGAACGCAGCATCCGGGCCTGCCACATCTGCACAAAAAACCGCTGGCGTGTGGCCAGCATGCGTGTCGTGGCCGCGTGCCAGCAAGCTTCGTCTCCCCGGGCAAAGCAGTACAGCGCGCGCTCGTCCGCCAGGCGATCCCGGGACAAGGCCTCGGCCTGCTCCAGGTACTTCAGGGCCGCATCGAAGCGAAACGCATTGAACTGAAAGTAAAACCGGTGTTGCGCCGCAAGGACGCTTCCTGGATCCAACTGGCGCAGGCGCTCCAGGGTTTGCCACCCTTCGGCCAGCCTTCCCTTCTCGTACAGGACTCTCGCCTTCTCCAGGAGCAGGGTCAGATCGCCCGGTTCCAGTTCCAGCCCCAGGTCTATGGCGGCCACACTCTCGCTGGTCCGCCCCAGCTCCTGGTAACGACGGGACAACTTGATCCGGGTAAAGGGGTTCAGGGGGTCTCTCAGGACGGCACCGGAGGTGACATCAAGGGCCTGCTGATACTGACGGGAGTCGGCCAGCAGGTCGCCCTGCATGACCATGGCATCGACGTTTCCCGGCTGCAGTTCCAGCGCGCGGCCAATGACCGGATCCGCCTCATTGTAAAGCCCACGGGCGACCAGAGCACCTGCCAGGGCAACGTGGCCTGCCGGGTTGTCCGGTTCCAGCGTAACGGCTTTGCGGCCGGCTGCGATAGCCCTGGCCAGGAGCTCTTCGGGAATTTCCCCCGCGCCGTCGCCCAGGGTCGTATTGGCCTCAGCCAGGGTCGCGTAAGCATCAGCGTACCCGGGATAACGTTCCACCAGCTGCTGCAGTGATCCAATCAGGGCCTCCATACCCTCGGCGTCGCTGGTGCGAAGGCGGCCACGCAGTCCCGCCAGGGTTTCGAAGGCGTCCACGTCCGTCGTGGCCGCGGCAGCGCTGCCCAGCAACGTGACCTGCAGGGTATCCACCACCGCCTTGGCGATTTCGTCCTGTACCGCGAACAGGTCGTTCAGCTTGCGTTCAAAGGTCTCCGAGTAGAGGTGAAAACCATCGTCGACGTTGATCAACTGGGCAGTGATGCGAATGCGCTGGCCCGAACGCTGAATGCTGCCCTCCAGCACCGTGGCCACACCCAGCTGCTGGCCGATAATCCGGATGTCTTCGTTGGTGCCTTTGAATTTGAACGCGGAAGTACGTGCCGCCACCTGCAGTTCGCCGATCTGTGCCAGGCGGTTCAGCAGGGTTTCAGCCAGGCCATCGGACAGGTACTGGTCGGTTTCATTGCCGCTGAAAGTGGCAAATGGCAGTACGGCAATGGATTTTTCGACTACGCTTGCCGGGCCGACCTGTTCGGTCCCGCCCTTAAAACGAGACTCCCAGATGAAATAACCCAGCGCCACCACCAGCAGGCCGATGATGATCTGGTTGAGCCTGCCACCACCTCTGACACCAACCTGGCCGACATCGCTGTCCCGCCTGATGCCCTCGGGTGTGATTTCGAAGGCCCAGGCGAGCAGAGTAGCCACCGGCAACCCCATAACCAGCACCAGCAGAATCGCCTTCATGACCCACGCCGGCGCCTCGAAGCTCTCCAGCGCCAGGTCCGCCACCTGGGCCAGCAGCCAGGCCGTGATGACGTAGGCCGTGCTGACGCGAAACACGTTGCGTCGCCGCAGTTCCTGGAACAGGGAGGTCATGGCGAGCGATTATATCGACAGATTGGACCAGCCGCGCTAGACGCCTTCCCGGCGCCATCCTGCCCCGGCGATCAATTCAGCTGCGGTCCGCTCAGGCTATTGGGCGGCAGAGGCATAAAACAGCAGGTAGACCAGGCGGCCGTTTTCCAGGCTGTCCCCGAAATTTTCCCCCGCCGTGTGCCACAGCCAGGGTCGCAGCAGGATCAGGCGGTTGAAGCGCATGGGCACGCGCATGGTCATTTCCCACTTGGAGTCGTCGTTGGAGTCCTCCAGTACGTCTGCCACCCACTGCCGGGCGGAACTGCCGCCCAGGGCAGCCGCTTCCTGGTCGTTGTAGGGGGCCCTTTCGGTGTTGGTGGGAATGTGCCGGAAGAACTCGGTCCCGCCCTGGCAGTGCTCCGGCAGGGACAGGTACAGGATGCCCGACCAGTGGGCCCGGTCCACGTGGACCTTGCCCTTGCCGATGTCCTCGGCCAGCGCAATCCTGAACTTGCCGTGGGCTTCCTGGGGCGCCAGGGGGCGCAACGGTTCCCCAACCAGGCGGGACACATGTTCATCCAGACCCGGCACGGATACCCGCTGGGAAGAATTCCTGCCGGGATACTGGCCCTGCACTTCGGGAAACTCCATGTTCATGGCCGCCTGGCGCAAGGCGTGGGCATCGGCCAGGAAGTCATCCACAATGATCATCGAGGTGGGCATGAATCAGGTTTCCGGTCTTTGGGTATCAGCTGGACGTGAGGGCGGCAGCATACACGCGAACGCCGGCCAGCGGTCAATGCGCCTCGTCATCCCATAGGCGGACGCCACCCAGGATTCCTGCCAGGTTGTCCACGGGCTTGACCCGCCTGGGCAGCTTTACGCCGACTTTCTTGGCGTTGCCGCCGCCAACATACAGCACCCGCGGATTCCAGATGACCAGCATCTGATCCACCGCCTTGGCAACACGCCGGCTCCACCTCGAGTTGCCGATGCGCTTGCGCGCGGCGTCACCCAGGCGCTGCTCGTAGGATTCGCCGCCCATCCAGGGGTGATGCCCCAGTTCCAGGTTGGGCGCCAGGTGGCCATTGGTGAATATGGCCGCGCCCATGCCGGTTCCCAGGGTGATCATCATTTCCACCCCGCGACCCTGGATTGCGCCATAGCCCTGCATGTCCGCGTCGTTGATGACGCGGCAGGGTCGCAAGGTGATGTCCGACACCAGTGCCGCCAGGGGAACCTCGGACCAGTCGCCCTTCAGGTTTGGAGCACTGTGGGTCACACCGAACTCAACGACCCCGGGAAAGCCGATGGATACGCGGTCGAAGGCAGGTTGCACCGCGGCCAGTTTGCGGATGACCTTGAGCACAGACTTGGGGCTGGCCCGTTCGGGGGTCTTGATGCGAACCCGCTCATTGACCGGCCGCGCCTTGCGATCCAGAACCATGCCCTTAATGCCGGATCCGCCAATATCAATACTGAATGTTCTTTTCGCCATGAGTATTCCCGGTTAGTTCAGTGCCTGGCGTCAGCCGGCGGGAGTGTAGTGCAGGTCAGCGTCGTACTTTTCCCCGGCCTCGATGGCCACTCTCAGGCGGTTGCGTGGTGATGCCACCGGGCAGGTGGAAAAATCATTGAATGCACAGGGCGGACTGTAGGCCTTGTTGAAATCCAACACGACCCGGCCGTCTTCCCCGGGCATGTCTGAGTACAGGAACCGGCCGCCCCCATACGTCACCGGCCCGTTGGTGCGATCCCCGAAAACGTAGAACAGCCGATCGCCGGATTGGTAAGCCTCCATGCTGTAGCGCTGCCCGTTGAGTTTGAATTCGACCTCGCCAGGCGATTCCGGGTGATAACCCAGCCCGTCGATGACCGTACCCACGTCAGCGATCACCGGGGTGTCGTAGCGGCGTAGGACCGCTTCGACCCGGTAATCCGGATTGATTTCGAAATAGGGCAGCGGTCCGAACGCCGCCAGGACAGGATGCTCGAAGTCCCGCAACCGCAGGGCAAACCGGCCATCCCGTTCCAGCACAGCCCAGGACAGCGAGCCGTGGGTCACCGTTACCGGGTGGTCGGCGGTATCTTCCACCAGTGTCAATTCCTCGACCGGTTGATCCTGGAAGTGCACCGTTACGCCAGGATTCACTCGCATGAAGACACTGTACTCGTCCACCTGCAGCTCACCGATGGCAGCAGCTCCAGGACCTGGAAAGACCAGGTCATTGTCCGGTCCGGCGCCGAAGGAATAGCTGCCCGGCTCCAGCCAGTAGAGACCGGTCTGATTGAGGTAGCCGGTGGGCGCCAGCAGCTTTTCCAGACGTTCCGCGCGCCAGGCCATGATTTCCTCGTTGTAATCCGGCTGCCTATCCTGACCACAGGCCGACAGCAGCAGTGCAGCAAACAGGGGAGTCGCCAACTGCGCAAACAGGTTTCTTCTTTTCATTCCCTTAGTTTGCCATAGAAGGCCGGGTCGGCTTTCGGTCAGCCGCCCGCGTTTTGCGCGTGCCCTCTACCGAAGCTGTCGTATGATGGACAACCAGAGAGGGGATGATCAGGAGTTCATGCGGCGGCAACGATCAAGGGCAGAACAGGTCTACTGGCTGATCCTGGCCGGCTACCTGCTGTTCATCCTCAGCGCCAGTTTCTATTCGGCCAACTGGCTGTCACCCGGTGCCGGCGAATCCGCCGGCCCGGTCAGGCCACTGTGGCTGAAGATTGACCTTTCCTTTCGCCAGCTGCGCGATATCGCCACCAATGTTCTGCTTTACATGCCGTTGGGGGCCCTGGTCGCCATCGTCATCTCTTTTGGCCCGCGGCTGAGACTGACCCATCCGGCCATCTTCCTGGGCGCCCTGCTCAGTATCGTCATTGAAACAGTCCAGGCGTTTGTGGGCCGATACTCCGACCCAACCGATGTCGTCAGCAATGGCATTGGCCACGCCCTGGGATTCCTGATCATGGCCATTGCCATCCTGAGGTTTCAGCTCCGCCCACGCAGCCTGCTGGGTTTGCCGGAGCGGACGGCCCCGGTCAGTTTTGCCCAGACCCTGAAGGGAATCCGTTTCGTCTACGTGGCCGTGTTCGTGGTGGTTGCACTGGTGCCGCTGGACTTTGCCATCGGTGTCCAGGACATCCTGTCAAAACTGCAGGGATCAGGAGACGGGGATCCGGGACTGATACTGGATCTCCTGTACCATTTCCGCGGTGGCCGCTTTCCCATCGAGCTGATACTGGTGACCGGCCTCGGTTTTGCACCGCTGGCGCTGGCGACCAGCCTGATCGACCGATCCGAGGGTCGGCCCGGCCTGGCCAGGCCCGTAGTGCACTGCGCGTTGCTGGCCCTGGGCACGGAAGGCGCGCAGATCCTGATTGCCAGCGGGCGCAGCGACATCCTGGTCATCCCCCTGGCCGCCGCCACTGCGCTGGTCATTGCCGCGCTGGTCAACACCCTCGGTGCCCGCTTCAGCAGCCTGGCCAGGACCGCTCCTGCCCAGAACCTGCGGCTGTACCTGGTGCTGATGATGGCCCTGTACCTGGGAGTGATCGTCACGCTGGCCTGGTCGCCCTTCGAATTCGAGTCTCCGGGCGGATGGAAACAGAAGCTACTCAATGACTCGAACCTGGTGCCGTTCAAGCTGCACTTCTCGGCCCGCTCGCTGGCGTCCGCGCTGGACATCGTGCGGGATGTGGCCCTGTATCTTCCCCTGGGCGCGCTGCTGGGGCAGCTGCTGTTGAGCTTCGACGCCTCACCGCGGTGGCACGTCCGGGCCATGGCCGGAGCCGGGTTTGGCCTGGCCGTGGGCCTGGCGGTGGAGGCTTCCCAGACCGTGGTGATCGGGCGCTACATGGACGTTACCGGCGCCCTTCTGGCCGGCGCCGGCTGCGTTACGGGGTGTCTGGTGTGGATGGCCATCTCCCCCAGGCTCGAAACGAACTGACGTCTCAGTCAAACGGGGTTGGCGGCCCGCCAGTCGGCCAGCGCACGGCAGACCTCGGCCACCTGGGCCCGGGTCATGGTGGTGAAAAACGGCAACGCCAAGGCGCTGTCGGCCAGCTGGTTGCACACCGGAAAGTCGTCGTGCTTCCAGCCGAATCGCGCCATGGCCGGCTGACGATGCATGGGGGCGAAATAGCGGCCGCACTGGATTCCCCGATCAGCCAGACAGGCAATCAGGCCATCCCGGTCAGCGGGATCAGCCAGTTGAGCAACCAGCGCAAACCAGGCGATCTCCGGATCCGGCCAGTAGGCCGGCAGCTTCAGCGGGACGCTCTCCGGCCAGAGTTCCGCGTACCACGCCGCCACCTGGCGCCGTGCCTCGAGAATACCGTCCAGTCGCTGCATCTGGCTGACCCCCAACGCCGCCTGGACCTCGGACATCCGGTAGTTCCAGCCCACTTCCTGCTGATCCAGCCAGGCGCCGTCCATGCTGCGACCGTGATTGGCCAGCCGGCGCACCCGTTCCGCCAGGTCCGAATCGCTGGTCACCAGGATGCCGCCTTCACCGGTGGTGATCTGCTTGTTGGGGTAAAACCCGAAGCAGCCGGTACGGCCAATGCTGCCGAGAGCGCGGCCCTGGTGACTGCTGCCCAGCCCCTCACAGGCATCCTCCACCAGCACCAGGTCCCGGGATCGACAGATCCGCTCGATCCGCGCCATGGCCGCAGGCTGGCCGAAGGCATGTACCACCACCACGGCCCGGGTTGCCGGGGTAATGGCCTGTTCCAGCCGCTCCGGATCCATGCCCCGGGTTTGTGCCTCGACGTCGACCAGGACCGGCCTGGCGCCGCTGGCCAGGATGGCATTAACCGTGGCCGGCACCGTAAACGGGACCGTAATCACTTCGTCGCCCGGCTCTACACCCACTGCCACCATGGACAGGTGCAGTGCCGCGGTTCCGGAAGACAAGCCCACAGCGTGGCCTACCCCCAGGCGGCGGGCGACGCACTGCTCAAACCGCTGCAGCACCGGTCCCCGGCTTAACACGTCCTGGGACAACACCTTGAGGACCGCGTCAACCTCGGTGCGGGTGATATCCGGCCTGGCCAGGGGAATCCTCACGGCAGGCTGCGTTTGGCCAGCAGCGTTTCCCGGTCCGGCAGGTCGGCCAGTACCTGGCAGATTCGTTCACCGGAGTCTCCGCCGCCGTAGGGGTTCTCCAGGTTATCCAGTGACCTTGCAAAGTCGGGCTCCAGCGCTCGCCGGGCGGCATCCAGGATCTCCGCTGTGTCGGCCTCCACGGAGATGATGTTGCCCGCGCACAGCCTGCCCTGCTGGCGCCAGCCGACGTTCACTGTCGGCAGTTTGAGCGACGGCGTTTCCATGATGCCGGACGATGAATTACCCAGCATCAGGTCCGCGCATCGCAGCAGGCTGAAATAGTCCGGCGCCGGCAGGTTGACAAAGATCCGGCGGTGTTCGGACCTGATGCAGAATTGCTCTGCCAGGCCAATGATGTACTGGCTGCCGGCGTCAGCGTTGGGAAAACAGAAAGCAATAGTGCCTTCAAGCTGGTCCAGCGCGGCAAACAGCGCCTGGCACTCACGGGTGGTATCTTCGGCCAGGGTGACGGGATGGTACGCCACCACGATCAATGTTCCCGTCCCGCCAAGGCCCAGCTCGCGTCGCAGCACAGCCTCATCCTTCAACGGGCTGTGGCGCAAGTGGTCCAGGGATGGCGCGCCGACCGTATGCACCCGCCACGGCTCCTCGCCCATGGCCAGTACCCGTTGCCGCGCTGGTTCATGGGGTGTCAGGTGAACATGGGCCAGCTTGGTCAGGGCATTGCGGACGGCGTCGTCGATGGCGCCTTCAGAAATTTCGCCGCCTTCGATATGTGCCATGGGAATTCGCAACGACAGCGCCACACTGGCCGGCGCCAGCATCTCGTAACGATCGGCAATGATCAGCAGCAGGTCGGGGCGATCCCTGGCCAGCTCGTCGGCAAAGGCCAGGGTGGCCGTGCCAATGGTTTTGGCCATGCCCACGTCGGTGTCGGAACTGATCAGTGATTCCAGGCTTGCCCGCAGCCGGAACCCGTCCCTGCCGACCAGGTCCCGGGTCTGGCCATAACGCGGCGACAGGTGGGCGCCAAACAGGATGACCTCGGGATCCAGCCCCGGATGCTCTTCCATCTTTTTGAGAGGCCAGTAGAGGTGGCTGTAATCGGCCCGCGATGAGGAAACTGCGGCTATTTTCAGCAAGGTGCGTGTCCGCAAAAATGACCTAGTCTACCGCCTCTGCGCAGCAGACTGACACCCGGGGTGTGCGGTCCAGCCAGGAATTCTGACGCCCCTGGTCCTGCAGCCTGCACAGGAATCACCCCTATTCAAGAACGGTTTCGAGGCTGACCCGCGCTGAGCCGTCTTCACGAAACGCTCAGGTGCGCATACTATCCTCCACGCTCCACCGAGAGGATTGATCATGAATACCAAAAACTCCCGTCTCACCGACCGTCGTCGATTCCTGTCCCTGGTTGGAGGCAGCGTCTCCCTGCTGACCGTGGCCGGTGTTGCCGGCTGCTCGGGTGATAAGGACGCCCCGGCCGCCGCAGCGCCTGAACCAGAGGCAACACCGGCCGCCGAGCCGCAACCCTCAGCCCAGGCCGAGCCGGCCCCGCAGCCTGCCGCTGAACCCGCTCCCGAACCGACCGCCCAGGCACCTGCCGGGGACCTGGTGGAACTGAGCGAACAGGACACCCAGGCTACCGCGCTGGGCTATGTCCATGACGCGGCTAACGTCGACACGGCCAGGTACCCCCAGTTTCAGCCGGGGCAGGCCTGCGTCAACTGCGTGCTGTACCAGGGTGGCGCCGACGACGCCTGGGCGGGGTGCTCGATCTTTATTGGCAAGAAGGTCAACGCCAAGGGCTGGTGCAGCGCTTACGCGCCCAAGGCGGGCTGAGCCTCAAAGATCGGAGTTGAGTCCACGATGGGCGTCCCGAATACGACGCCCGTCGCCATACGGCCAGGCGGAACCCGGAGTTTGCAGACTGCGGTCAATGGCGGGCCAGCAGCTGCCCAAAGCCGTCAAGCTGGTCTGAGATGCCGTTCTCGCGCAGTGCATGCCAGTAGGTCGCCGCGTTGATGGCGATCACCGGCTTGCCGAGTTCCTGCTCCAGGCGGCCCGCCAGTTCCAGCATGCACAGGTTGGTGCCGACCTGGAGAACCGCGTCCACGTCGTCACCGTCTATCTCAGCCACAACCTGCCGGATCCGCTCTTCCGGTACCTCCGCTATGGCCGTCCAGCTTGGACAACGCAGGCACTCATCGCGCACGGTCTCGATCCCGTGATCTGACAGGTAGCGGATCACCTCACGGTTGGCCACCGGAAAGTACGGCGACAGCAAGGCAACCCTGGAAATGCCGCCAATGGCCTGGCAGGCGGCGGCCATGGATTCTGATCCAATGGAGATTCCGATACCGGCCCCGTCCACGATGCGCTTTTTCCAGTCCCTGGCACCCTCGGCACCGCCATAAAACGTCACTGCCGACATCCCCATGACCAGGTAGTCCGGCGCACAGGTCAGCACCCCGTGAACCGCCTCCATGACGTGCTCGTTGATTTCCAGGGTGCCGGCCATGAAGGTCTCGTCCGAAATAGCGCTGGCGTTCTGGATCACGATGCGGCTGTAGTGGTTGGTCACGCCCGGAACCCGCATGTCGTCGAATTCCGGCTGTACGATGGTGTTGGTGGACGGTCCCAGCACGCCGAACTTGGCGCGCCACCCCAGTGCGTCAGTCATGGTCGTTGGTACCCGGAATGCGCCTGCCCATTACTGGTAGGTCGGGTTCTTCCACGGGCCGATGGAGCGGGAACGCACCGGCTGGATGTGGACCGGCGGCTCCGAACCCGGGAATTCTTCACCCCAGTTCACCGGGTCGCCTTTCATTTCCACGCTGGCGTTCTCGGTATACCAATCCACCAGGTCGCCGTCACAGCGCAGGATCCAGGTGCAGCCGTCTTTCTCACCGGCGGTGAAATCACCATGCCGCACTCCGGCAGGGCGGAAGAAGTACTGGCCCGGGGTCATCAATCCGTAGTTGTAATCGAATTCGCCGTCCAGGCAATAGGCTTCCTCGAACACCGGGTGATGGGCCAGCGGGTGCTCACGCCAGCCCGGCTTGGCCTTGATCAGGCGGGTATAAAAGCCCGTTTCCGGGTCGCGCCACAGAAGCTTGATGAACAGGCCAGGCACCGGCGTGCCACCGCGCTCGAAATCCATGGGGCTGCCGTTTTCCGGATCTTCCACGTCGAACCATTCCATGGCGTTGACGTCCTTGACCACCAACCGGGAGTCCGCCACGACAACGTCGGCGGGGGTAAAGGACCAGTCGCCGTACTCACGAAACAGCAATATGCGAGTGCCTGCGGTGGCCGACACGGCAGGAACCTGTACACCGCGGGGGGCGCACCAGTAGCCGCCTTCGCCAAGCTGCTGTTCGCCGATCTGGATCTGACCGGACAGGACATACCACTCGGTCTGGGCCGCATGCAGCCCGGCGGGCCGTGACCAGTCAGTCACGAACTCCACCTGCAGGGATGCTGCACCGTTTTCTTCGTCGTAACTCAGGTTTTTCTGGCGTGCCTCTCCCTGTCCGTGGGGAAGCTCGGCCAGGTGCCAGAGCAGATCGTTTTCGTCAACAAGTTCAACGTGGGGGCGCATGTGTTCACTCCTGGGTAATGCGTTGATGGGGAAATCTTAGATGGGTAAATAGAGAAATAAAAATTAAAAGATTTGAAATATATGTTTTATAATCGTAAAACTATGGAATCCCGACTGTTAACCCAGCTGGGCACCCTGCGCCAGCTGGAGATTTTCCTCAGCGTGGCTGAACTCGGCAGCATGAGCCGCGCCGCGGAAGTGCTGCACCTCAGCCATCCGGCAGTTTCGCTGCAGGTGCGCAAACTCGCTGATGCCGTCGGCCTGCCGCTGCACGAGGTGATCGGCAAGAAGCTCTACCTGACCGAGGCGGGCCGCGAGGTCGCAGAGACTGGCTGGGAGATCTTTGCCTCGTTGCGCAGGCTGGATGATTCCATCAACAACCTGAAGGGATTGTCATCGGGACGTCTGGCCATCTCGGTGGTCACTACGGCCAAGTACTTCCTGCCGCGGATACTGGGGCCTTTCTGCCGGGAGCATTCCGGAATCGACCTGTCGTTTCACGTGGGCAACCGGTCCGAAATCATTCAGCGTCTGAGCAAGAACCTGGACGACCTGTACATCTTCAACGACCTGCCCGAGGACCTGGACATCGAGTCGTTCCAGTTCCTCCCCAACCCGCTGGCGGTGATTGCCTCCAGCCGTCACCACCTGGCCGGCCGCAAGGGTCTGCGGTGGAGCGACCTGGCGGATGAAAAATTCCTTATGCGGGAGGAAGGCTCCGGCACCTGCAACGCCATTCGCCGCCACCTGGACGCCCATGGTTACAAGCTGGGAAAAACCATGACCATCGAGAGCAACGAGGCCATCAAGCACGCGGTGGTGGAGAACATGGGCGTCACGGTGCTGTCAGCCTACGTGCTGGCCGACACCGTGGGCCACGAACTGGTGCAGCTTCGGGTCAAGGACTTTCCCATCCTGTCGGACTGGTACGTGGCATACCCCCGGACCAAGCGGCTGTCCCTGATCGCTGAGCGATTCCTGGAATTCGTACTCAACAAGGGTTCTGACATCCTGCCCATGCAGCACCTGGAGGAGCAGGTGCAGCGGGCCCTGGCCCAGACCTGACGCCATCCCCCCCGCGAGCAGGCCTTTTGACACTGCCGGCCGCCCCCGGGAGTTCGGGTAAAATTGCGGCTCGCCGGGATTCGATCACCAAATCCTGACAATCCATGGCGGACAATCCTGCCGGTTTTCCTGACAACGGATAGACAACCATGAAAAGAACCGTATTCGTACTCCTGAGCCTGGTCCTGACCTGGGGCGCAAGCGCCCAGGATGATCTGCCGTTCCAGGTTGAACCCATCACCTCCTTCGACGAGCCCTGGGCCCTGGCCTTCCTGCCGGACGGCCGAATGCTGGTCACTGAAAAGAAAGGCAGCGTTCGCATCGTTTCCCAGGATGGCCGCCAGACCGGCGTGCGCGGGGTACCGGACGTGGATTATGGCGGCCAGGGTGGCCTGGGTGACGTGGCCCTGCACCCGAATTTTGCCGAGAACAACCTGATCTACCTGAGCTACGTGGAAGCCGGCCCCAACAACACCCGCGGCGCGGCCGTGGCCCGGGGCACCCTGGCCATCAGCCCCCGGGGCGGCCGGCTGTCGGACGTGGAAGTGATCTGGCGCCAGTATCCCAAGATGCTGGGCCGCGGCCACTACGGCCATCGGCTGCTGTTCGACAACGACGGTTATCTGTGGATCACCTCCGGCGACCGCCAGAAGTTCACACCGTCCCAGGACATGCAGAGCAACGTGGGCAAAATCCTGCGCCTGCACGACGACGGCTCGATTCCCGAGGACAATCCCTTCGTGAATTACCTGGAAACCGATCCGTTCGTGGACGACGAGGCGGTTTACGGCGAAATCTGGTCGCTGGGTCACCGCAACCCGCTGGGCATCGATATGGACCTGGAGGGCAACATCTGGAGCAACGAGATGGGCCCGGCCCATGGCGACGAGATCAACCGCATCGTACGGGCCGGCAACTACGGCTACCCCATCGTCTCCGACGGCGATCACTACGACGGCCGGGAGATCCCCGATCACAGCACCCGCCCTGAATTTATCGCCCCGGCCACCTCCTGGGTGCCGGCCATCTCGCCAGGCGACCTGATGATCTACAAGGGCGACGTGTTCGCAGCGTGGAAGGGTGACGCCTTCGCCGCCGGACTCGGCTCCGGGGCCATTATTCGCATCGAACTGGACGGCGACAGCGCCCGGGAAGTGGAGCGCTACAACATGGGCGCGCGCATCCGCAGCCTGACCGAAGGACCTGACGGCGCCATCTGGGCCCTGGAAGACGAACGACGCACCAGCCAGGGCCGGCTGCTGAAGCTGACGCCTCGCTGAATCGCCAATTCCCGCGCCGCCACCCGGGCCGGGCAGCGGCGCGTATCTCGGAAAATCAGCCACTTACAGGCTGATTCATCCACAGTGCAAAACACTGCAACCAGCGTGCATTCACATGAGCCCGCACGGAATCCATTATCGTTACATCGACAAATGGAGGTGGGCACATGCGTAGGATCGGCTTGGGATGGCTGTTGTGGTTGACGGGACTGGGCGTCGCGTCAGCGGTGTGGGAACCGGTAACCGAACCGGTGGCCAAATCGGGCACCCCAGTACCAGTGACCCTGAATCTGGCGGAAGCCACCGAACAGGGGAGCAAGCAGAGCGCTGACCTGCCCCGCATCAAGGCCGCCTCCCTGGCCGCGCTGAAGCTGCACCAGGGCCGGGTCCGGCTGGCCAATACCGACCGCCTGGAACTGGAATTCACCGAAACCCTCAGTGACTTTGCCCTGGAGCTGGATGACCCGGGCGGCGAGTCGGTCTTTGAGCTGCGCTGGTACTTCGAACAATACCTGCTGGGCACCCAGCGCTTCGCGCCTTCCGGGTACTCGCTACCCGACACTACCCCCATCAAACACGGCCGCATGGCCATTCGCTCACCGGTGGCTTTCAACCGCATTGAGCTCAAGGAAATCCACGGCCGCACCCAGGACGATCCGGAATACATCACCCAGGTCAGCTTCACCGCGGACAAGGGAACGCTGGACCCCAACGTGGGCGCCCTGCTCTGCCAGATTCCCCTGGGCATCGTCTATAACGCGGCCTTTTACACCGGGCTGCTGGCGTTCGATCCGGTCACGATCACCACGGCCAACAAGATTGGCTATGCCGCCAACCTGGCTCTGAAGTTCTGTCCCCCGGCGCTGGAGCAGCCCCAGGACCTGACCGCCCGGGTCCCCGCCGGCCAGTGCACGGAACCGCTGGAAGTGGAAACCATGCAATACGGGTACGCCAACTCCCTGGGCTTCTCCATCCAGCCCGAGGCGGACTGGGGGGAGCTGGGCCAGCCGGACATGTTCCATCACAACACCTCGCTGGAAATCACCGCCGCCTACAACACGGCTTCGGCGCCCACAGCCGAAAACCTGAGCCTGAGACTGTTCACGGATCTGCTGGTGCCCGGCGCCACCGATGAAATCTACGAGGAGTGCCGCGTGGACGGCACCGTGGCCACCAGCCAGCTCAACGGCGAAGGCCCGGAGTACGCCTGTCCCTACGTCAAAAACCGGACCCTGGAGTTTCCTGTTGGCATCAACACGGTGCGCTGGCGGGCCACGGTCAAGGTCGGCATCCTGGACCTGGTTTCTCCGGCCATACCCGGCGTTCCCGCCTCGCCCAAGGTGCCTGGCCTCGTCACTCTTCTTCTGCGGCTCATTCAAAACGCTGGTGTGATCGGACTGGGCGCCAACCTGGGCGGCGTCCGCTTTGACAACTTCCAGGATCGTTACCAGCGCGTCACGGTATTTGACGAGGTGCCGCCCACGGTCGATCCCATCCCCCAGGATCGAACCCGCATCACCACCAACCTGGTGGGCGACGTGATCCAGGTGCAGATCGAAGCCGACGAGCCCGGCGGCGTCTCCCAGCGCAACTACGAGCGCATCCTGAGCCAGATGTACGACGTATCCGACGCCTGCGACCGGCCGACCACCTTCAGCGCCCTGTACCCCTCCGAGGCTCTGCGCAGCTTCTGGCCCGTGAGCACCACCGCCCAGGACAACACCTTCAATATCACCTGGCGGGCCCGGGATCCCGGCCCCAACCTGGACGACGATCCCAATGAAACCTTTGCCACCATGCAGGTGGAAGTGGTGGACATCCGGCCGCCGGCCATCGTGCCGCCGCCGGACATCGTTGAGATCACCACCGGACAGGTCACCGAGCTGGGCCAGCCCCTGGTGTTTGATTTTGTCGACCTGGACCCGGCCATCACCAACGATGCCGCCCTGCCCCTGGGCCTGGGTCTGCATGAGGTCACCTGGACCGCCACCGACGCCTCGGGCAATTCAGCCAGCGCGGTGCAGATCGTCAATATCAAGAGCAGCAACTCCGATCCCAGCGCCGTGGCCCAGACCGGGGCCGGTGGCCAGGATGCGATTTCCTTTGAGCCCACCACCATCCGCCTGAACGGCAGTGACGCGGACAGCGATCCCCTGACCTTTTACATCGAGCAGTATCCCCAGAACGGCTTTTTCGTGGCGCCGCTGTACCCTTATTTTGTCGAGGACTACCGGCTGGAGCGGGAAACGCCGGGTGATGCGGAACTGCTGGCCACCTGCAATGACGGCAACGGTCCCGGCGACAAGCGGTTCGAACTTGAGTTTCCAGTGGAGCCCAGGTTCATCACCGTGGCCGATGATGGCACGACCTTTGTTGTCGATCGAGGATCGATCAAGTGCAGTACGATTCCCTCTCCCAGCGGGTCGTTTCAGCGGCAACAGCGAATCGCCATCTTCGACGACACCGGCGCGCTGCTGAACAGCCGGGATACCGCCGGCTCCAACTACGAGGACATCATTTTTGACCAGGCCAACCAGCTGATTTACGTCACTTCGGTGGCCAGCAGCGGCGCCTCGACCATCCGTATCTACGACTTTGACCTGGACGCCCTCCCCACTTACCGGCTGACCAACATGCGGGATCGGGAGACCGGGCTGTGCGGCAACTTCGGCACCAACAATTTCTGTGAAATCCGTGAGGCGCGCAGTGCCGTACTGGACCCCAACGGCGTTCTGTACGTCATGGACCAGGATGCCCGCATCTACGCGCTGGAAAAAGGAGATCTCGACAACCCCAACAGCACCCTGACGCTGTTCATTGACTACCTGAGCGACGACGTCACCGGTGGCGCCAGCAGCTTCACTCCGGGAGCACTGGCTATGGACTCCGAGGGATTCATCTATGCGTCCCGCAACAACCGGATCTACAAGTACTCGCCGTCGACCATTGGCGTGGACGGCAAGCCCTATCCCGGCTCCCTGGTGGGCTGGATGGGGCGCTGCGATATCGACCAGGCACCGGGTGATGCGGCAGTGTGTGACGTGGCCAACCGACGCAGCATCGGTTACTCCTGTACCGATGCCATCTGTCTGATCGACGATGCCATCACCCAGGAAGAAAAGGACTTCTGCGGACTCACCTTCAGCAACCTGGGCAACTTCGGTTGCCGCCCGGGCCAGTTTCGCGGCGCTGGTGGGATCGACATCGACCCCCAGGACAACCTGTACGTAGCAGACGTGAGCAATGCCCGCATCCAGCGCTTCACCCCGGAAGGCTTTTTCGCGGGTGAGGCCGAGTCGGCCTGCGACGGCAGCTGTTTCGTGCTGGGCGACTTCGGCAACCCCCAGGACGTGTCGGTCAACTCGGATCACTTTTATATCGTGGATCCAGCGACCAACCTGGTGCACGTGTCCCTGCTGACGCCATTTACCGAGGTGGGGCCGGACTACGCCGAACTGGTGTATCAGTCCGACAACAGCTTCGCCTGCCCGCTCAGTTCGGACTGCATCGATCGCTTTGACTTCAGCGTCAGCGACGGCGTCCGTCACCCCGACACCGGCCTGCCCATTCGTTCGGCGCCGGCCACGGTGGAAGTCGAAGTAGCCCGTAACTTCCGCCCGCCGGTGGCGACTCCCGGCATCTCGGCGGTGGTGATCGAGGACGTGGAAACGCCCGTGTTCCTGGACGGCAGTGAACTGGATCCCCTGGACACCCTGACCTTCAACCTGATCACGCCGCCTGAGCACGGCACAGTGATGATTGTAGGCGACGAGGCCCGTTACCTGTCGGACCCAAACTACGTGGGTGAAGACAGCTTCGCATTTGCCGCCTTCGACAGCTTCGAAGAATCCGCGCCGGAATCGGTGTCCATCACCGTGCTCAACGTCAACGACCCGCCGGTAGTGTCCGCCCTGGATGACGTCACCGTGGGTGTGGGCTTCACCTACAATCTGCGTCATGACTTCACCGACCCTGACGTCGGCGAAAACCACCGGCTGTTTATCAACTGGGGCGACGGTAACTCGGAGTTTGAATCGCCCCGGGACGCCGATGGCAACACCACCGGCGCCACCCTGGACCAGGGGGACCGGGGCATCGGCCGCATCACGGCCGACCACATCTACACGGCGCCGGGCGTGCGCACCCTGGAAGTCTGCATCGAGGACCAGATCGACGTGGATATGGACGGCAACAAGTCAACAACCCCCGAGTCTCTGCAGGACTGTGTCCAGGCCACCGTGGACGTGCTGGCGGCGCCAGACCTGATGGTGACCATGACGCCCTCCAACGACACCGTGCTGCCGGGCCAGCTGTTCAGCTATGACGTGGCGGTGACCAACCAGACGCCCGACGCCGGCAGCGGCCAGTCCGCCAGCGACGTCCAGCTGGATCTGGCCCTGGCCGGACAATTCGACGAGACCTCCATCAGCGTCAACGGTGCGGGCTGCCAGCGCGACCGCTACAGCGTGAGCTGCGACGCCGGGGACCTTGCGGTAGGCGCCAGCTTTTCACTGGAGATCACCGCCCAGGTGCCCCTGGACGTAGGCCTGGGTGAGCAGCTCCGAACCGAGGCCAGCGCCACGCTGGTGGAGGATGATCCCTCCCCCGCCAATCAGGCGGCCGTCATCACACCCATCGTGCGCCCGGCCGACTACACCGTGGGCGCCGCGGGCGATGCGCTGCTGGACAAGCCCGACATCAATCCCGGCGACGGCATCTGCGCCAGCGAAGACAGCGTCTGCACCCTGCGCGCAGCGCTGGAAGAGGCCAACGCCACCGCCGGCACCCAGACCATTGCCGTGGGTTCCGGCAGCTTCAACCTGAACGACGACGTGCTTCTGGTGCGCGATTCCGTGGCGATCCTGGGTAACGGCCCGGACAACACCCTGATGATCGCTGCGCAAGGATTCGCCGACGTGTTCGTCGTGGAGTCCGGCCACACCCTGCGACTGGAAGACGTGGGGCTCAGCGGTGGCGTCAACGTGCCGTCTGCTGACTTCGTGGCCCGTGGCGTACGGTTCAGTAACGGCCGCAAGGACGTCTCCTTCGGCGGCGGCCTGCAGTTCGGCACCAGCACTTTCGACATTCGCGACAGCACTTTCGACGGCAACAGCGCCCTGGACGGCGGCGGCATCATGGTGTTAGGTGACAGCACCGGCACCCTCGTCAATGTGACCGCCACCGCCAACTCGGGCAGCGCTTTCACCTTCGCCGGTGGCACCCACACCCTGCAAAACCTGACCATCGTCGGCAACAACGGCGGCTGCTGTTACGTCGGTGACGGTGGCGCGCTGAATGTCTTCGGCACCTCTACCCAGGTCACCCTCAGCAACTCCATCCTGGCCGGCAACCGGGGCTTCGTCCGTAACGGCGACAGCGCACCGCCCAACTGCACCACCCAGGACGGCGGCACCTTGATATCTGGCGGCAACAACCTGTTCGGCGACGTCACGGGCTGCGGCATCAGCCTGCTGCCATCGGACCAGGTCACCCAGGACGCCCTGCTGTTCCCGGCCGCGGACAACGGCGGCGGCCTGCCCACCATTCGGCCCGAGGTGACCAGCCTCGTGGTGGACGCCATTGCCGACGGCTGCCCCGAGGCTGACGCCCGGGGCGTGACCCGGGACCAGGATGGCAATAACGACGGCCAGGGGCAGTGCGACATCGGAGCCCTGGAGCTACGCAACGACATCCTGTTCGGATCGGGTTTCGAGTAGCGCCTTTGTGAGGGGAGGCAGGCCGCCTCCCCCCAAGGGTTGGGATTTGATCTCCGCTTTCCCGGTTTGGCCGGGAAAGCCCCTAGTCGCCTTCCGCCGCCGCGAGTTGTTACGATGCGTCGTATCCTATGATCAGACGCATCACGGTCCTGACCCTGCTCGGCCTCGTCATCGGCGGCGTGGTCGGCACGATTGCGGTGGGCTTCGTCGAAGCCGTGCTCTGGCTGAACGACCTCTTCCTGATCTCTCAACAAAGCCGCGCTGCTGCCACTGACCGCACATGGCTGGTGGCCATGACCATCGGGGTTCCCACGGCTGGAGGCCTGGTAGTCGGCCTGCTGAGCTTGCTCATGCCCGGCAGTCGTTTCCAAGGACCGCCGGACGCCATCCGCACCGCGCAAAGCCAGGACGCGGCGATGCCGGTCAAGAGCGGCCTCCTGTCTGCCGTTGCTGCGTGTTTGTCCCTCGGCGCCGGCGCCTCGGTGGGCCAGTACGGCCCCCTGGTCCACATGGGTGCCTCCCTGGGGTCCTGGATCCGACGCTGGACCCGAATGGACCGTTCCCTGGGCAGGATCAGCCTCGCCTGCGGCGCCGCGGCGGCCATCTCGGCCGCATTCCATGCACCCATCGCCGGCCTGGTGTTTGCCCGGGAAGTCATCCTGCGCCACTACTCCCTGCGGGCGTTTGCGCCTATCGCGGTTGCTTCCACCCTGGCCTACGTGATGGCGCATATCATTCTTCAACGGGAACCGCTGTTTCGAATCGAAGAAAAGGTCGTGGCCGGCGCCTGGGAGTACCTGGTTTTCATCGTCATCGGCATCACCGGCGCCCTGCTGGCGACGGTCTACATGCACGCCATCCGGTTCGCCGGCGCGATATCGAGCAAACTGAACTGGCCGGTGCCGATCAGGCCGGCGTTGGCCGGGCTTGCCCTGGGCATCGTCGCGCTGCAGGTACCGGATGTGCTCGGCATTGGCCAGGAGGCTCTGCGCCAGGCCATGGTGGGCAGCGTTTACAGCGCAGTCGACCTCACGCAAATCCTGGTTGCCAAGCTGCTGCTGACGGCACTTTGTCTTGGTTTCGGGTTTGCCGGGGGCGTGTTTTCCCCTGCCCTGCTGATCGGCACCCTGTTCGGCGCACTGGTGGGGATGGGTGTTGGCGAGATCTTCGTCGATCAGCCATCGACCATCGCGATCTATGCGGTGTGTGGTCTGGTGGCCGTGACCAGTCCGGTGATCGGTGCGCCGCTCACTACCGTCCTGATCGTGTTTGAGCTGACCCAGAATTTTGATCTCGCCACCGCCGCCCTGGTCAGCGTCGCATTTGCCAATCTGGTGGGCTTTCGGATCTTTGGCCGCTCGCTGTTCGACGTGCAGTTAAAAGAACGGGGATTTGACCTCAGTCTCGGCCGGGACAAGGTCATGGTGCAGCAGCACACCATCAAGACCCTGCTTTACGAGGACTACACGACAGTACATACCGAGGACGCCCTGCAAACCGTGCGCGATGCCCTGGTCCGGGACAACCGCAGCGAGGCCTACATCATCAATAACGCCGGCGCCTACGTAGGAACTCTGTCCCTGCAGCGACTGATGCAGCTGGTCGCAAGCGGCACCGAACTGGATCAGGCCGCCGGACTGTATGCCGAACCGGAGTCCGTGACATTCACTCCAGACACGTCGATCTGGACCGCCATGTCGGAGATGAAAAACTTTGTGGGCGAGAGCATTCCCGTGCTGGACGATGGCCGGCTCGTCGGCGCGCTGTCCGAATCGACCATCGTGAGCGCGTACATGGACATCCTGGAAGAGGTCCGCAAGGAAGAGCACGCGGCCGTGTAGTGGCGCGGACCAGGCACGCCGATAGATCGATAGCTGTTCGCTTTTCCGCTCCGCAGCATTGGAGGGACAGAAGGCGCGGGAAAACCGCGCGCAAGCGGGAGAACCCTCATCATGACTATTCGATCACTGGCCGTTGCCGCCTGCCTTGCCATCGTGGGATGCACCGGAGACTCCTCCACCGTAGCACCGACGCCGCTTCCCCCGGTGGAGGTCAAAGGTGGGTCCGCCAGGATAGATCTGGTCCACCTGGACCAAACCCTGGTATTCGATCATGTGAAAGCCATTCAACGCCACGACGAAGAGGCTGGAGCCGACCGTATCCTCGTGGTCTTCACCCAGCAGGACGTTGAGGCGCTGCCACTGACCCATCCGTTTGAAGCTTTTGACGTCAGACGCTGGTCCCTGGCCAAACATCCCGAGGAGATCCGCGCGGTCGTCAGCGTTCTGATCGATCCCGCGACGCCGACCCAGCCCCTGGCCTGCGATGTGTTTGCCGAGCAATCCTGGCTGCAGGGCGCCTGCGGGCAATATGACTCGTCTTTGGAGGTAACGGTGACGGAAGGGTCCATCCGGGGCGCACTCACCATGCTGGATTTCTTCGGCATGAAATACGAGGACCGCGGCTGGCGGGCGACCGGCACTTTCGAAGTACCGATTGCCAGGATTGATCCGCCGTCTGTGGTGGAGGGAACGGCGGCCATCGCTTCTCCCCAGGTGAAGCGACTGCAGGCCATGGAGGCTGCCCTGGTCAGGGGTGACCTCACGGCCATGGAACAGCACGTCACGCCAGAAGCGTACGCCGAGTATATGGAGGCCGCCGAGCAATGGGGCGAGGAAGAACTCCTGGGCATGATGCAGGGCATGGCTGCGATGTTCGAAGATCTCCAGGTCACCGACGAGAACGTGTCCGTCAGGCTCTACAATGCCGGCGAGCGCTCGCGCCTGGTGCTGGAGAAAAAGGAAGAGAACTCCACGACCACTGAAATTTCGGATTTCCGCTGGACTGAAGGGCGCTGGTTGTTGGATTCCTGAGATCCTTCCGTGGCGGATTGTCCGAAACGACCCGCCACCGATTGCGGTGGCGGTGCCGTGCTACTCCAATGAGTCTCTGAACACACCCGGCTTTCCCGGGACAGCACCCGTTCACATTTAATTCATGTATAAACTATATAGTTGATGCATGAATCAATTGCCGGCAACGCAACCCGTCAAAGGCCTTCGCCCCGAAACCGCCTGGTTTTCCGTGGTGCAGGCCTACCAGGTGTGCACCCGTCAGTACGAGCGCATGCTGAGCGAGTTCGACCTGAGCATTGCCCAGTTCGACGTAATGTCAGTGATCCAGCGGCTGAATCACCAGGCCATGCCCAAACAGATTGCCGAGCACCTGGTGGTGACCCGCGGCAACATCACCGGCGTACTGCAGCGCCTTCAGGCCCGGGGACTGGTGGACACCCAGCCTCACCCGGAAGACGGCCGCGCCAGGGTCTGCGGCCTCAGTACATCAGGCCGGGCACTGCTGGCCCACGCCCAGGCCGCCGCCACCCGCTTTATCCACACCCAGCTGGCACCGTTTTCCGACCAGGACATGCAGCGAACCCACCATCTGATGAAGCAGATGGCGCGCCACCTGGAATCCATGGACCCCATTGCCCTGGCCCAGGGCACCGACACAAGGAACTCCTGATCATGCAGAATCTGCAACCCGCGCCGCCGGCGTCGAACCTGCTGTGGAAAGAATCCCGCGCACTGCTGGACGCTGCCAGGATGGTGGCGCGGTCAATACAGCCCGTCCGGCGCATCATCGAAGGCGACCCGGTCATCGTGCTGCCGGGCTTTGGCGCCGGCGAGCGCAGCATGCGCCCGTTGCGAAACTACCTTCGCCGGCACCGACTCCATGTGGAAGACTGGGGCCAGGGCACCAACAAGGCCGGCCTGGACCTGCCCCACAGCCTGGATGACCTGGGCCCGACCTGGCAGGCCGTCCCGCTGCCGGTTTATCGTGGCGAAGGCGGCGTCGCCTACCTGTGTGATCGCATGGTCCACCAGGTCCGGGAACGCTCCGAAGCCCTGGATTCAAAGATTGCGCTGGTCGGCTGGAGCCTGGGCGGCACCATTGCTCGGGAAGTGGCGCGAGACCTGCCGGACCGGGTCAGCCAGGTCATTACCCTGGGGTCGCCGGTGGTAGGTGGACCCAAGTACACCGCCGCCGCCCGGACGCTGACCCAGCGTGGACTCGACATGGACTGGATCGAAACCGAGGTGCGACGACGCGAGGAGCGACCCATCACGGTTCCCGTCACGGCCGTTGTCAGCCCGACCGACGCCATCGTCGGCTTCGGAGCCGCCCACGACCGCTTCAACGACACGGTCCGCCACGTGGTGCTGGACGTTCCGCACCTGGGCATGGGCCTCAATCCGCAGGTGTGGGACGTGATCCTGGAAGCGCTGGAAACCCCGACGGGCTAGTAGCCTGGGCCCGTCGCTGGATTTGCCCCGCAAGCCTATGGAAGATGGGGCGACTGTTCGACGGAGCCAGCCGATGAAGCGAGAACAATGGAACACCCTGATCGAGATCGTGGGTTTTGTCGGGATCGTGGGATCCCTGCTGTTTGTCGGACTTCAGATCAGGCAGGAGGCGGCTGCAACCCGCTCGGCCACGGTGCTGCAACTGAAAGACGCCTGGGTACAGGTGAACCTGGTCCAGGCCACCAGCCCGGAGCTGGCCGAGGCTTTCGAAACCGTCATCCGCGACGGCTGGGACGCCAGCTTCCGGGCACGCCATCACATCGAGGGCTTCTACCGCACCATGATCCACAACTGGTCCAACGCGCATTACCAGTACCGCAACGGCACCCTGGATGATAATCAGTGGCTGCCCCACCAGCGGGAAATCCAGGCCAGCAAGGACAATCCCTTGATCCGCAGGGTGTGGGAAGACTGGCGACATGTGTTCGACGATGAGTTTGGCGTCCTGATGGATGGGGTCATGGTTTCGTCCGGGGAATGATGCGCCGGATACTTAACCCACTGAAAACTAGAGACTTCTAAACACCCTCAGGAAACTCTCAGCTTTCCCTCAGGACTTTTTAAACCGTCAAAACTAGGTTCATTCCGTCTGCTCACACCAATGGAATGAACGCTATGACCCAGCACCTGTCTTGCATCCGCATCGTGATCCTTATTGCGGGCCTGCTGAACTTCGCATCCCCGGTTGCGGCCCAGGAGGCCTTTCAGGGCAGCAGCCCCGACATTGTTGTCCGCGAGGATGGGAGACCTCTGATTTCTTACCAGCAGCTTGGCGGTCTTCGCCTGCTGGACTGCAGCAGTCCCCAGTGCACCAATGCCAACGACCGCTTCCTTGTGGGCTCGGGTATAGGCCGACATCGCATGGCCATCCGCCAGGACGGCCGCCCCATAATCGCCTACGAAGTGGCGGGCGGCACTGGCGCTGCAGTCTACGACTGCGCAGACGCTGATTGCAGTACCGGCACCTCTCGATCCCTGGATCCGGTGATCAAGCCGACGGACTTCGCCATCGTGATCCGGGACGATGGACGACCCCTGATCGCCTATGGTGACTCCGATCTTTCGGTGCGTCAGACGGTGATTTTTGATTGCGCCGACGTCAACTGCACATCCGGCTCATCGCATATCCCGCCTGGGCAACCAGCAGAGACTGAACAGTACGTCAATATGAGTCTCAGGGCGTCCGGTGACCCCTTGATCACCGCCAGTCGCGTTGGCGGGTTGATGGTCTACGACTGCGACGATCCGGCCTGCCTCACCGGCGCCGTCAGCGAACGTGAGGCCCTGAGGATACTGGGCGCAGGCATGGCGGTACGCAGCGACGATACCGCGGTGATTGGCTACGTGGTGATATCCGGCACGGGTCGGATCAAATTGCTCCCGTGTGGCGATACAGCGTGTGGAACCGGCGCCGTACGCGAAATTGCTTTGACATCCAACACCAGTGTTGACCCCAGCATTGTCATCAGACCGGCGACCGCGCCGGTATTTGACCGGCCATTCGTGGTCTACCGGCGCAACGGCCAGGACCTGGAGGCTTTCGATTGCGACGATGCCGATTGCAGTACTGGTTCGGAGCGGACACTGGGAACCGACCCGGCTTCACAGGCTTTCAGCGATCACAGCCTCGCGCTTTCAACCACTGGCACGCCCGTTATTGCCAATATCTTCGCAGGGACCATCGGCGTCATCAGCTGCGAAGACGAGGGGTGCGAGAGCTTCAGCCGGCGAACAGTTTTTCCCGAGGGGGTATTCAGCGACAGCTTCGAATAGCGCAACTGGTGTGAATCAAAAGAACAGCACGGCCCTGGACCCTGCCAGGGGCTGACGCTGGAGCCGCGCTTTCACCGGGGATTCCTGCTAGATTGAAGTGAGTGGATCTGTTCAGCGCAATATTGCTTGGGGTACTGTTGGCGGCCGTGTACTTCCGGGTGCGTGGCTACTCTTCGGCTTCGGTCAGCCTGAAGCCCAGGACCTTTCCGCGCGAGAGCAAGCCGAAACCGGTGTGTGCCTTCTGTAAGACTGAGAATTGGTCGAAACTCATGGGAACCGGTGGAACACGAATCTGCGGAATCTGTGTCAAAAGCGCATGGATTAAACTGCGCAAATCTCCCAGAACACTGGTGGCAGCTTCAGACGAGGATCGATGCTGTAACTTCTGTCTACGGTCCCAGCGAGCCGTGCCGCGCATGGTGGCTTGTGGCGACCAGTCCATCTGCTCGGATTGTCTGGAAGGATTTGCCGTGCAGATTAGGTCGGTCCTGTCTCGGCGGGATGCAATACGCCACGCTCACCTCAAGCGTAGGGCGCTGAGGGCAAACCTGACGCCCGAGGAAATGCAGGTTCTGGAATTCAGGTTTTTGGGATTCAGCAAGACTGAAATCGCTGCAAAGTTGGGCCTGTCTCCCCGTTCCGTGGATAAGCTGATGCGAAGGGCCACCAGACTGCGCAGGGGACCATTCCGTCCGGACGACAACGAGCCGCCTCCCGCTGCCGCCATGGCAGCGCGGCCGTTTCATTACACCAGGACCGACGCCGTGGCCCGCCACCCCCAGGTTCCCTCCCGGCGGCCCCGCGGTGGCCGGGTAGTCCCGCTATGGCCTGACCAGGGTCAGACACGCCCCGACAAATGAGCAGGGCGGGGATTCAACGCGGTGCGGCTAGTTCATCGACGCTGCACCTTCAGCGGTGCAGTTCATCAGCGCCGGATTTCCCAGGGTGCCCGCCCCCGCGTCTTCGGCCTGAAGGATTTCGGGCGCCGACAGGGTAATGGTTCCGTCCACCGTGCATTGATCCCCCCCTGCTGGAATTACGCAATCCATGCTGTCGCCCTGAAACGCGAAATCGGACAGTCGAATGGTCGTGTCAGCGGCCAGGCTGTCTGCCGACAGAGCAAAACAACTGAAGCGTCTGATGGTGATGTCGCCCGGGTGAGCCGGGTTGTAGCGATAGTAGACCTCGTTCTGGGCCACGGCCCGAACGTAAAAATTAAAAAAGACCGGCGGGCTCAAGCCGCCGTCGAGCACGTTCAATTCGTCTGCTTCGATAGTGGTCCCCAGCGCCAGGCTGAGAGATTCGCCCCGGATATTGCCACCCACGGTCAGGTCAGAGTTGATCACGTTGACGTCGCCAACGAATTCCGCCGCGATCGTCGCGTTGATGCTCGCCACCGCACGAAGCGCTTTGGCGTTGGTGCCGGTGGCGTTCGCACTGATTGCCGTGCTGCCGTCGCCGTTTACCGTAGCGCTGATACCGCGTAACAGGGAACCGGAATCAAGGACTCGAAACCTGGTGTTTGGGTCGGTTCCTCCGACGCCGGCACGCCCATCGGATGTGAGCGAAAATGACGCGTTGAACGTAATCGGGTCCGCCCCCGCCGGCGCCGTCAAGAAATTCACGTCACCGGCCGGCGTCACCTCCTGCAGGTAGGCGCCCAGGTTATCATCGAATCGATTCCAGCCGGAGTCGAAGAAGGCGTTTTTTGCCACGCTGGAGAATCCGGCGGGACCGGCGTGCAGGCCGATGGCGCTGCCCTGCTGACTGTCGGAGAATACCAGCACGCCATGCTGATCGGGGCCGGTATTGACCGTCAGCGTGCTTTCGCCGCTGAAGAACGGCGCGGCCGTTCCCATGGCCACCAGCCCGTCAGGATGAAAAGCAACCCGCACCGGGTTGATCCCGTAGGACGGATCGCTGCCAAAGGTAAAGAACAGGCGGTCACCGGCAGCCGCCGTCCGTTTGACCATGGCCCATTTGCTGACCAGGGCGCCGCCGGTCATTTCGCCCAGTACGATTCCTGATCCGAAGCCGCCACCCCCGGTGCTGTAAAGACCCAGGATCGAGTCCGATGCCTCCAGCAACATTTCTTCACCGAACAGGGCGCTGGGGTCAGCGGCCAGGCCCAGGTCATTGGAGGAAGCATGCAGCAAGGCCAGTGGGTCGCTGTTTCCGATTCCGACGTTGCCGGCGGGATAGTAGGTCGCCGTGCTGTTGAGCAGCCACTGGGAATCGCCCATGGGTCCGGCGGGACCCACCGGACCCTGGATTCCCGGAGGGCCCTGCATCCCTGGATCGCCCTGCAAGCCCTGGTCTCCCGCCGGGCCCTGCATTCCTGGCGGCCCCTGTTCGCCCGGCAGCCCCGGCTCGCCCTGTGGGCCCTGTAATCCCTGGGGACCCGCCGGCCCGGGATTGCCATCCAGGGCAAACAGCGCGTAGGGCGTAGGCGTCACGGACTGACGTGGCGCCAATACGGTGAAATCACCGCTGCCCATGGGGCGCACGGCGATCTCGAGCCAGCGCTGGCCCCCATCAAAAACACCGTCACCGACATCAACATTGACGCTGAAGCGGCCTTCATTAAGCGTCACTGCCAGCCGCACATCGTTAACGCCGATCTGGGCGCCATCGAATTCTGCGTCCCAGAGGGAAAAGTCGAAATCAACCGCCCCGTTGACCGGCGCGCCGTCAAGCACCAGTTCGCCCTGGTAAGTGAAGACCTCGGCAACGGCCAGGCTGGTGTGAACCACCAGCAGGACCACCAGCAAAGCCTTACTCAAAACCGTCATCAAAAACCGCATCGTTCTGCCCTCCGGGCCAGATTCCACCGTTGAGTGCCAGGCCCTGCCCCCGCATGCTCTCCACACCGGCCTGGCCGATGGCTCCCCGCAGGCTGATTTGCCCCTCCAGCGTCACCGCGCTGGATTCTCCGCCGCCGTGGGTACCGGTCCGGTACAGCCGGTACTCCGGGTCCACTCCCGTGGTGGCGTGAATCAGTAGCAATAGAAGGAGCTGTGACATTGACGGTCTCGCCCTGGCGTTAACTAAGTAAACGCCGCCGCCGGAAAAACCGAACAGAATTGCAGGAAACGAGGTTGGGTGGCCAGTTGGGCCGCGGTTACATGGAGTGGAGCCCGGACCGCGCCAACGGCGCTATGCGGTGCTGTCAGTTCGCTCAGGGGCTGCCGCGAACCGCTCTGGCCAAAGACGCCAGAGTCGACACCGAAAGCGCCAGAATTGTTGCCGCTGCCACAACCACCAGCGCTTCCGCCATGGTCACGCCGAACAGCAGGTAAGGCGTATAGCCACAGAGCTCGGTGGCTTCGAATATGGACGGCCACCATTCGTGGAGCGGCAGCCAGGATGGAAAGCCGGATCCCAGCTCGCAGCTGCTGAAGATAAACCCGCGCTCAACGCCCAATGTCTGCCAGCTGGAATACAGCAAGCCGCCTGCCATCCCCAGTAATCCCAGGTGGGCCAACCCGTTCAGCGCGTTCTGCCGGCGCACCAGAAAGCCCAGCACGGCCAGCATCATGCCCCCCAGGATCCAGGCACGGACGTGGGAACACAGCGTACAGGGCCCGTAGTCGAGCCCGTACTGGTAGAACAGGGCCACGGCCTCCATGGCCAGGCCAATACCGATGATGCCCAGCCAGAACCAGGCGCTTTGGTTGATGTTGTTGAGTCGCTGAATCACCCGCCGTGTCCACTGCCGGCGTTCAGTTACCGGCTCCTGTCTGCTCACCGTACTTTGACTTGTAGCGCTGGTAAAGTTCCTGCTGCATGCCATTCAGTCGCACGGATTTGCCCCGTATGAAGGCGTGCTCCAGCTGGTTGCCACGCATGTCCAGGGCATCCCCCCTGGATACAAAAAGGGTAGCGTCCTTGCCGACCTCCAGGGAACCCACCCGGTCGTCGATACCCAGTACACGGGCGTTGCTCAGGGTGATCATCTCCAGGGCGCCTTCCCAGCCCAGCCCGTAAGCCGCTGCCGTGCCCGCCGCGAAGGGCAGGTTGCGCGCGTTCATGATGCTGGGGTAGCTCAGGCCGACGGTCAGTCCCGCGTCAACCAGCAGCGCCGGAAGGCGGAACGGCAGATCGATGTCGTCGTGAGCCCGGGGTGGCGTGTTGTGAGTGCCCTCAACAATCACCGGAATGTCATGGGCTGCCAGGTAGTCCACGATGTCCAGCAGGATCTCATCGCCGCTGACGACGATGTTCTGCACGCCGATCTCCCTGAGAAACTCCAGCCCGGCCAGCAGATCACCGCTGGACTCCGCATCCAGGAACAGTCGCAGGCTGCCGTCGAACAGGCCCTGCAGGGCCGCCAGTTTCAGGTTGGTCCCGGCGGGGTTCGGATCATCACCGTAGGCTTTGGCGTCCAGGAACAGTGACTGAATTTCCGCCATCTGGCGTTCGTAGTCCGGGTTCGGCGCGAAGTTGAAGGAAAACGTGGTCCAGTCGAACCGCCCGCGCTTTTTCGATGGCCAGTTCACATGCAGCGCGTCGTCGGCCTTCAGCGCTGCGTCTTCCCAGTTCCATCCGTCCATCTCCATCACCGAAGACAGTCCGGAAACCAGTCCTCCGATGGGGCTGACCTGGGCCACGAGCACGCCGTTAAACCGGGTTGTGGGAATCAACTCCGAATCAGTGTTATAGGCAATGAGCGAGCGCACGCTGGGGTTCAGTTCACCCCGCTCCTGCTTGTCGATGGTATGGCGCAGCGCGCCCACCTCTTCCAGGCCAATCTGGTTGTCCGGCAGTACGAACCCCGGGTAGACCCGCAGCCCGGAAACGTCAACCACCTCGTGCCCCTCAGCATCAAAGCCTGAGGCCGGCCCCACCACCGTGATGCGGCCCGCGTCGAAGGCAACAACGCCATTTTCGATGGTCTCGCCGGTGCCGGTATGAATGGTTCCGCCGACCAGGGCGATGGGACCTGACTGGGGCTTGCCGGGCTCCGGCGGCAGGGCGTGGGCCGATTGAAAAGCTGCAATCAACAGTATGAAAACAATCCTTCTCATTGGGCCAGCCCTCCTGCGGCCAGGTGATGTTCGTAGCCATGAATGCTGTCACAGTGAAACTCTCGCGGCGCCCAGCCACCTGCCGGCCGGGTCTTTTCGCCGTTGGCCTTGGCTGCCAGCGCCTTGCTGACCAGCCGGGCCCGCTCGGAACGAATCATGTCCCGCGAGCTGACGTCCGCCGCTTCGTCGAAATAGACGATGCCGTCCACCAGGGTCATTTTCGGACGGGCGTAGATCGAAAGCGGATGATCATTCCACAACACAATGTCCGCGTCCTTGCCCTCGGCGATGGAGCCCATGCGATGATCCAGGCGCAACATCTTTGCCGGGTTCAGGGTCACCATCTTGAATGCTTCGACCTCATCCACCTCTCCGTATTTCACCGATTTCGCGGCCTCCTGGTTCAGCCGTCGCGACATCTCAGAGCTGTCGGAGTTGATCGCGACGTTGACGCCCGCCTGGTGCATCAGCGCCGGCCCATAGGGAATGGCGTAACGGACCTCCCACTTGTAGGCCCACCAGTCAGAAAAGGAAGACCCCGCGGCGCCGTGGGCCGCCATTTTGTCGGCCACCTTGTAGCCCTCGAGGATGTGGGTGAAGGTGTTGACCTGGAAGTCAAAATCTTCGGCCACCTTCATCAGCATGTTGATCTCGGACTGAACGTAGGAGTGACAGCTGATCAGACGCTCGCCCTGGAGGACTTCAACCATGGCGTCCAGGGCAAGGTCCCGCCGGGGTGACGGTGTCCGGGCCCGTTCACGGCGCGACAGATCGTTCCAGGCATCCCACGAGCGCTGATAATCCTGGGCCGCGGTAAATGCATCGACGAACACCTGCTCCACACCCATGCGCGTTTGCGGATAGCGTACCGATGCGGCATTGCCCGACCGCTTGACGTTCTCACCCAGGGCAAACTTGATGCGTGGCTGGGCCCCATCGATCAGCATCTCCCGGGGCAGTGCACCCCAGCGCATCTTGACGATGGCTGATTGCCCGCCAATGGGATTGGCCGAGCCGTGCAGCAACTGGGCCGCGGTCACGCCGCCGGCCAGGTTGCGGTAAATGCTGATGTCGTCGGAATTGATCGCGTCCTCCATACGCACCATGCCGGAGTTGGTGGCGATGTCATTCACGTTGCGCAGGGCGATGTGGGAGTGCTCGTCGATGATCCCCGGAGTCAGGTGCAGCCCGGTGGCATCGATCTCCCGGGCAGAACCCGCTGAAAGATCGGTACCGACGGCCTGAATGCGGCCGTTGCGGACCAGGACATCAGCATTTTCGACGATACCGTCACCTTCCAGGGTCCATACCGTGGCATCTCGAAAGACCAGCGTTTCCTGCTCGGGCTTTTCGGTCCAGCCGTAGGCCATGAACGGAAAGGTCACGGGCCCCGGCGGCGCCTGGTCCGCGGCAGCGGGTTTACCGTTTTCGGATTTCTTCTCTTCATCCGGCTGCCCTTCCGCTGCAGCGGCCGCCGGCTTGGCTGACCAGGCAAGCCACTGCCCATCACTGTCCTGACCAGACCCTTGCCACTGGTCGTCGCTGACCCAGCCGCTCAGCCGGATGACCTGATCTTCGCTGCTGGGCCGGAAACTCAGGCCCACCTGGCTTCCGTCGAAGCGGACCTGGACGGTTTGCTTGCTGTCTTCCGGACCCAGGATGTGAGCCTTGGGTTTTGCCGGTTCGCCGGTGATTTCCAGGTCAAAGGTCTGCTCACCCACGGTCAACTGGTAGTTGCCGCTGCGATCTTCCGCGGGCGGGGACATCTCGAAGCGCTGACCACGGATCCAGTTCTCCTGGATCACGCTGCCCTTCTCAAACAGCGGTTTGGAAGTCACCAGGAAATTGGCCAGGGAACCGGGCTGAAGCGTGCCCACCTGGGCTTCCACACCCAGCATGCTGGCGGGATTTCGGGTTAAAGCCGCCAGGGCATCGGACTCACTGAGGCCGTGCTCCACGGCCTTGCGCAGGTTTTTCCAGAACCCTTTGTCGGCATTGCTGCTGGTGATGGCGAACTGTACGCCGGCCTCCGCCAGGACGCCTGGATTGCCGGGCGCCAGTTCCCAGTGCTTCATGTCGGCCAGGGTGACGCGCCTGGCTTCCCAGGGATTAGATACGTCCGGGGCGTCGGGGAACTTGATGGGGACGATCAGTTTGGCACCGGTTTCCTTGACGGCCTGTATTCGCCGATACTCATCGCCACCGCTGCGAATGATGAACTGCTGCCCCAGTTCATCGCCGATGCGGTCAGCCAGCAGCAGTGCGTTCCAGTCCCCTACCTCGAAAATCTGGGGCAGACTGCGATGGCGCAGCCAGGCGTCCAGGGACTGGTCGGTGAAAGGCCGGGGTGACTGCGCTTCGTACCACTCGGCATCGATCTCGGTCTGCCGCAGCAGTGAAGCGGTCCCCATAATGGAAATCGGGAAGGATTGCCTGGAACTGCCCTTGCGAAATGACAGGAACGCGGCGGCATCAGAAGAAAGCATGGACTCGGCGTCCCCGTCTCCGCCCAGGGTCACCAGGGCCCCGGAGCCCCGGGCGATACCGTCGGCCATATGGCTCAGCACAGTGCTGAACCCAAGCTTACGGTAGGCCGAGGCGGCCTTGTCATCAGCGGTCAGCATGTCCGCGGCGCGATACTCGCTGCGAATGGCTTGGTTGACGTTGAACGCCCCCTTTTTTTCCGAGTTCAGCGTTTCCGGCTGGTTGAAGGAAAAGCGCCCCGGCTTTTCCGGCTCCGGCAGGCCATAGCCGCTGTGCAGGTCAATCAGGCCCGGATATACGTAGCGGCCGTTAAGTTCCATGATGACGTAGCCGGCGGGCACCTCCTGGCCGGAGGTCAACACGTCCACCACTCGGCCCTGGCGAATCAGCAGCGTAGCCTGCTCGCGCACGGTATCGGGATCGATGGTGATCGTAGCGCCGGTCAGGGCCAGGGCACCCGACCTCGGGTCGGAAATGTCATTTGGCCGAGCCGTTTCCCTGGCCTGGGTGTGGCCACCAGCCAGCGCCAGGCAGAGCAATATAATGATTCTCACAGGTTGGTCCCCGAAATTTTGTTGGATGACCCGGGCGGCGCCGGACCCGGCCAGCCACGCCACAGGGGCGCCTGTTATACGTCAACGGACGTCATGGTTCCATAAAGATGTGTCACCCGCGAGAAACAGTGCGTCGGTTTGAGTGCATGCACTGAAACACGCTCCAGACACTGGCAGGCCCCATGTTGGGGGCTGGACCGCGGATCATGAAAGGGGCATGGTGTCGCCCATGGCTGCTTCCAACAAAGACCTGATCCGCAAGTTGCTCAAAGGCATTGAAACCGGCGACCCGGCGTCGGTGGCCGTGGTCAACGAAGAGAAGTACATCCAGCACAACCCCCAGACCTACGAGGGCAGCGAAGGGCTGGCCGCACTGTTCCAGCGGCTGTCCAAGACCAACCCCCGGGTCAACGTGGTGCGGGCCTACGAGGATGGCGACTTTGTATTTGCCCACACCGAGTATGAATTCGCCACCTCCAGAGTCGGTTTCGAGGTGTTTCGCTTCGAAGACGGGCACGCGGTGGAGCACTGGGATAACATTCAACCGCGCCACGGACCGAACCCATCCGGTCACAGCATGGTTGACGGAACCACCGAAGCCATGGACCTGGATCTGACCGAGTCCAATCGGGAACTGGTTCGGGAGTTTGTCGACCTGGTGCTGATCGATCGACGACTGGAACGGCTGGAGGATTTTGTCAATGCGGGGGGCTACATCCAGCATAACCCTCACAGCTCAGACGGGGTACGAAGCCTGCGGTCGGCCCTCGCCGCCACCTTCGACGACAGCCTGATGATCCAGTATGAAGTGCTGCATCGGATCCTGGCCGAGGGTAACTTTGTCCTGACGGTCTGCGAGGGTTTCCTCGGCGGTGTGCACACCTCGTTCTACGACCTGTTCCGGATCGACCGGGGCAAGCTGGTGGAGCACTGGGACACGGTGGAGGCGGTCCCGCCCCGCAGCGAGTGGAAAAACGACAACGGCAAGTTCTGACCCCATGGAATCCGTTCACTACAGCCTGCAGGACAAGGTGGCCACCATTCGCCTGGACGACGGCAAGCGAAATGCCCTGTCCCCCGACCTTCTCGGACAGATCTACCAGGCCCTGGACCGGGCGCAATCCGACGGCGCCACGGTCATCATCACCGGCCGCGAGTCGGTGTTTTCGGCCGGGTTTGATCTCAAGGTGATGAAACGGGGCGGACCTAATGCCCTGAAAATGCTGCGTGCCGGATACGCACTGACGGCCCGGGTGCTGACCTACCCCCATCCCGTGATCGCCGCCTGCAACGGTCACGTCATGGCCATGGGTGTGTTCCTGATGCTGTCGGCAGACTATGTGATCGGCAGCCGTGGCGATTTCAAGATTTCCGCCAACGAGGTCGCACTGGGCCTGACCATGCCCCGGGTGGCGGCGGCTGTGCTGCAGCACCGGCTGAACCCCGCGGCCTGCCAGCGTGCTGTGACCCTGTCGGAGTTTTTTGAACCTGAATCGGCGCTGGCCGCGGGGTTCTTTGACGAACTGGTGGACGAGGACCAGCTACAGGCCCGGGCCGAGGAGCTCGCGTCGGATTTCAGGGATCTCAATGCCAGGGCCCACAAGGATTCCAAGCGACGCATCCGGCGCCGCGTGACCCGGAAGATCCGTTATTCCATCCCCCTTGACCTGCTCGACGCCATCCTGCTGGGGCTGCGGGGCGCCAAGCCAGGTTGACGGACCTGCAGACCCTTCACAATGACAATGATAAGCATGCCGGCTATGCGAATTCCTGACCTTTCCGCTGTAATCCTCGCGGCTGTGTTTGCGTGGCCCGCCGCAGCCCAGGAGCCTGCTCCGGTATCGCTGGCTGTACCGGAGGCTGCTTACGCCACGCGAAGCCTGCAGCTGAGCGGCTCGTTCGTGGCGCAGCGCAGCGCGCGGCTGTCGCCCCGCCTGCCTGGTCTGGTGGCCCAGGCTCCGGTGGACGCGGGCGACCAGGTGTCTGCGGGGGATACCGTGCTGCAGCTGGATACTCGGCTGGCCGAGCTGGCCGTGTCCCAGGCCCTGGCCGCGCGACAGGAGGCCCAGGCCAGGGTGACGGAATCCCAACGTTTGCTGGACGAAGCCGCGCGCCTTTCGCGCAAACAGGTAGCGCCGGAGACAGAAATCGAGGCACGACGGGCCCAGGTCGCTGTTTCCGAAGCCAACCTCGCTACCGCGGAAGCCAGCCTGGCTGTGCAGCGCGAACGGCTGGAGCGTCACGCGGTGCCGGCGCCGTTTGATGGGGTAGTGGCCCAACGCCTGGTGGAGATGGGCGAGTGGGTCGAAACCGGCGACGCCGTAGTGCAGCTGGTCGGCGTCGGCGAATTGTGGCTGGACGCCCAGGCCCCCCAGGAGTTCCTGCCTGCCATGTCCACGGACGTCCGTACCCTGGTCCGGGTTGACGCTCTGGGCGGACAGGAGTTTGTGGCGCGGGTGCATGCGCGGGTGCCGGTCAGTGACCCCACAGCCCGTACCTTCCTGCTTCGGCTGGTGCTGGACCAACCCGCACCGGACATCGTGCCGGGCATGTCTGCCACGGCGTTGCTCAACTGGACCAGCAGCGACCAGGTGGTCTACGTCCCCCGGGACGCCATCATTCGTTTTCCCGACGGTACCACTACGGTCTGGATCGTGAAGGAGGCTGCCGGCCAGGCCACCGCCCACGAGACCGAGGTGGCCATTTCCCGTTACGAGGGAGACCGCGCGGAAATCCGGTCTGGCCTGGCCGCCGATCAACCCGTGGTGGTGCGGGGCAACGAGGTGCTGAGCGAGGGTCAGCCGGTTCGCGTGGTCGAGCGGCAGTAAGGGAGAGACCAGAAGATGTTTGAAGGGATTTTGCGCCACGGCACCATCCTGTCGGTCGTCGTCCTGATCATCTGCGTGCTGGGTGTCCTGGCGGCCCTGCGAATCCCGGTGCAGATGATTCCCGATCTCGAGGTTCGGGTGGTGAACGTCGACACGGGCTGGCCCGGCGCGACACCCCAGGACGTGGAGCAGGAAATCCTGGTGGAGCAGGAAGAGTACCTGCGGTCGCTGCCGAGCATGGAGCGAATGATTTCCAACGCCTCCAACAGCCGGGCCGGTATCGATCTGGAGTTTCCCTTCGGCACAGACATCAACGAAGCGCTGATCCGGGTCAACAACGCACTCAGCCAGGTGCCGGCCTATCCGGAAAACGTAGACGAGCCCCGGCTGGAGGCCACCTCTTTTTCCCAGAACTCGTTCATGTTCTTCGGCATTCAGCCCCTGCCCGGCAACCCCTACGAGCTGGACATGGTGCTGATGCGGGACTTTGTCGACGACAACGTCCGGCCACGGTTGGAGCGGGTACCGGGGGTCTCCCAGGTCAACATCCGCGGGGGGGCTGAAAGGCAGGTCCGCATCCTGGTCAATCCCGGCGCCCTGGCCAAGCGCGGCATCACCCTGGGGGACATCCGGACCGCGGTGAGAAACCGAAACCGGGATCGCTCCGGGGGCGACATTGACGCTGGTAAACGGCGCTACCTGCTGCGCACCGTTGGCCGCTTTCAGACCGTGGAAGAAATGGAGCAACTCATCGTGGCCCAGCGCGGCGACAGCCTGGTGCGGCTGGGCGACGTGGCCCGGGTTGAGTTGTCTCACTACGAGGTGGATTCCCGGGCAACGGTCAACGGTAATCCGATCCTGTTCCTGTCGGTGGACCGCCAGCCTGGGTCAAACGTCATTGCCATCAAAGAAGCGTTCCTGCCCGAGGTGGAAGCCATCAACCGACAGCTGCTGCAGGACCTCGGCATGCGCATGATCCGGATTTCGGATGACGTCACCTACGTCAAGGCCTCAGTGGCCAATGTCTGGAAAAACCTGCTGATTGGCGCACTGTTGGCGACCGCCGTCATGTACGCTTTCCTGCGATCCGGCCGGGCCACCCTGGTCGGGGTCATCGGTGTGCCGATCTGCACCATTGCAGCGTTTCTCGGCCTGCTGGCCACCGGCCGCACCATCAATGTCATTTCCCTGGCCGGCGTGGCCTTTGCCATCGGCATGACCCTGGACAATTCCATCGTGGTGCTGGAGGTCATCGAACGCAAACGCCGGGAAGGCATGGAGAAAATGGCAGCGGCCCTGGCCGGCGTTAAAGAAGTCTGGCCGGCGGTGCTGGCCTCCACCATGACCACCGTGCTGGTATTTGCGCCAATCTTTTTCATTCGCCAGGAAGCGGGCCAGCTATATTCCGATGTTGCAGTGGCCGTGTCAGCGTCCATCCTCGCCAGCATGCTGGTGGCCATTACCGTGGTGCCCAGCCTGGCTGGACGACTGACATTCGGTTTGCGCGGGCGGCCACACCATGGTCCGCTGCGGGACCGGCTGGTCGCCATGGTGGGGTGGCTGGTGGCCACCACCCGCCGCCGGCTGCTGACCATGGCCTCCACCGTGGCTGCCGTTGCGGCTATCGTGCTGCTGTTGACGCCGCCCGCCGAGTATCTTCCCGAGGGCGAAGAACCGAAAATCTTCGCACGGATGATTGCACCGCCGGGCTACAACCTGGATGAGATGGTCGCTGTCGGCGAGCAGGTGCAGGCCCACTTCATGCCCTACGTGGGCGACGACCCCCAGCGCTTTCGCGACGGGGAAACCGAGGTTCCGGCACTGCGCTATCTCAACCTGAGCATCGGCGCCGACAGCATGCGCATCATTGCCGAGACGGTGGATCCCGGCCAGATCAACGATTTGATGGACGCGGTCACTGCTCACTACCGGGGCTATCCCGGCATGCGAGCCTTTGCCAGCCGCGGCTCCATCATTTCCAGCAACGACGGCGGCACCCGCAGCGTCAATCTCGACATCACCGGCCGCGACCTGTCGTCAATCTACGAAGTGGCCCAGAACGCCTACCGCCGTGCCCAGACTGTGTTCGATAATCCCCAGATCGGCTCGTCCCCCAGCTCGCTGTCCCTGGACCAGCCCCTGGTGGAAATCCGGCCCCGATGGGACCGGGCGGCGGAGCTGGGCTTTACCGCGGACGAGCTCGGATTCGCCGTCGCCGCCCTGTCCGATGGCGCGTTTGTGGACGAATACTTCCGGGGAGACGACAAGGTTGACATCTTTCTGTTCAGCCAAGCCGGCAGCGATCAGCAGCTCGCGTCACTGGCGGAACAGCCGGTCTACGCGCCCTCCGGCGCCATCGTGCCGTTGAACGCCGTTGCCGACGTGGTAGAGACCGTAGACACCGACGCCATTCGCCGGGTCAACGGCCGCCGGGCGGTGACCCTCAACATCATTCCCCCGCGATCCGTAGCGCTGGAGACCGCGGTGGATCAGGTGCGAACCGAGGTCATCGACTGGATGCGGGCCAGCGGTGAGCTGCCCCAGGGCGTCAACGTGGATATCTCCGGCGCCAGCGACCAGCTTACAGCCACCCGGGAAGCCCTGGCTGACAATTACGTGGTGGCCCTGCTGCTGTGTTACCTGGTGCTGGTGGCCATCCTGACCCACTGGGGCTGGCCCCTGGCCATCATGGCCGCCGTACCCCTGGGCATCGCCGGCGGCATCGGCGGGCTGGCGCTGCTGAATGGCACGGGTTCCCTGCTGGGACTGCTGGGCATCGATGTACCCCACCAGCCCTTCGACATGATCACCATGCTCGGTTTCCTGATCCTGCTCGGCGTGGTGGTCAACAACCCCATCCTCATCGTCGATCGTACCCTGGCCAACCTGCGCAGCGGCATGACTGACGCCACCGAGGCCGTGCGCGAAGCCGTGGCCACCCGCATCCGCCCCATCCTGATGTCCATGATCACCACGCTTTTCGGACTGGCGCCGTTGGTGTTCCTGCCGGGGGCCGGCACCGAACTCTACCGCGGCGTAGGCGCCGTAGTCCTGTTCGGCCTGCTGTTCGCCACCCTGATCACCCTGACCTTTCTGCCGGCGCTGCTGGTGACGGTGCTAAAGCTGCGGGGGGATTTCGCCAACCGCCGAACCACGCTACCCGCGTCCAACTGACAGTCCAAATCGGTCTCCGGGCAAATCCGGGTTGCCCCTCGTAGCAGGCGGGTTGCTCCTCGTAGCAGGATTGTTGCGACTTTTCTGTCAAATCATTGCATCCAATCGCGATACAGAACGCTTCCGAACTACCGGATTGTCTAATTTGAGGAAGTCACCAGAATTATGGGCCAGCGAAACATCCCTGAATTCCAATGCGACCGGTAGGAGTACCCCATGACCGCTAAGCCCGAACTGCTGACCCCAGAAAACTCGCAGCTGATTTTCATCGACCACCAGCCCCAGATGGCTTTCGGCGTTCAGTCCATTGACCGCCAGACGCTGAAAAACAACGTTGTCGCTCTGGGCAAAGCCGCGAAATTGTTCGATATTCCAACCACCATCACCACCGTTGAGACCACTTCTTTTTCCGGCTATACCTACCCGGAGCTGCTGGAGATTTTTCCGGAGAAGGAAATTCTCGAGCGCACTTCCATGAACTCATGGGACGACCAGAAAGTTCGTGACGCCCTGGCAGCCAGCGGCCGCAACAAGGTCATCGTGTCCGGCCTGTGGACCGGCATCTGCAACAACATGTTTGCCTTCTCGGCCATGGCCGACGCCGGCTACGAAATCTACATGGTGGCTGACGCTTCCGGCGATACGTCTGTGGCTGCCCATGAAAATTCCATGCAGCGCATGATCCAGGCTGGAGTCGTGCCCATGACCACCATCCAGACCATGCTGGAGTGGCAGCGCGACTGGGCTCGCCGCGAGAAGTATGACGGCCTGATGGAAATCATCCGCGAGCACGGCGGCGCCTACGGCATGGGCATCGACTACGCCTACACCATGGTGCACAAGGCTGACGAGCGGGTTACCCACGGTCCGGTTATCGACCCTGTCGCTGCCTGACTGGTAAGCAGGCGCGGGAAGTCCTCCCGCGCCTTCAAAAAGACTGATTCCAACTATTCGGTAGCCGCGTCCTCGGGCGCGGCCTGGAGATTTTCATGTTCACCAAAACCAAGACAGCCCTTGCAAAAGCAGGTCTGCCAGCGCTGGCCGCGTCGGCCCTGCTGCTGGCTTCCCCGGCCTCGGCCGAACTGGCCGGCCTGAAGGCAACGTCTGGATCCTATGTCAACGATCCGGGACACACCCGCTTCCTGTGGCGCATCGACCACCTGGGCCTGAGCAACTACACCGCCCGGATCAACGGCGTGATCATCGAGCTGGAGTTTGACGCCGATGATGTCTCGGCCAGCACGGTCAAGGCTGTCATCGACCCGAAAACCGTCGATACCGGCTACGTCGGCGACAAGGACTTCGACGCGGAGATCGCTACCAGCGAGAAGATCCTCAATGCCGGCGCCTATCCGACCATCGAATTCGAGTCTTCCTCGGTCACCCAGACCGGCCCCGATAGCCTGGCCGTGGAGGGCAACCTCACCCTGCTGGGTGTGACCCGGCCGGTCACCCTTAACGCCACCCTGAGCGGCTCCACGGAGAAGCATCCGTTTGTGCGGGTGCCGGCCGTGGGGTTTATGGCCACGGCTGTAGTCGATCGCCTGGACTTTGGCCTGGACTTCCTGTCGGGCCGGGGGCTGGGCGACCAGATCGAGATTGAGATCCACTCGGAGTTCATCAAGCAGTAGCCCCGCCGTGAAGACGCTCACCCTCGCCATTGCCTGCCTGTCCATGGCCGCCGCGCTGCCCGCGCGGTCGGCCACGGATGATCCGTGGGCATTCAGTTTCGACCTGCGGGAGCGTGCGACTCATTTCTCCGCGGTCGACTTTGACCGCGACAGCCCGGATGCCGGGTGGGTCTGGACCCAGCGGGCGCTGCTGGGCGCCAACTACCAGGGCAGCGGTATGGTGTCAGGTAGAGTCAGCCTTCTTAGCGCACTGCAGAGCGGTGATCCAAGCCCGGTAGCCCAAAATAATCTGGATCTGCAGGAGGCGTGGCTTGGGCTCCAACTCGGCCCGGTCTTCACCCGGGTCGGCCGCCAGGAAATCTGGCTGGGCTCCCAGCGCCTGCTGGGAACCCGCGAGGGCACCAACGTACGGCGCAACTGGGACGGCGTCCGCGCGCAGATCCAGACCGGCGGCTGGACCATAGACGCGTTCGGGATACAGCTGGTGGACGTCGAACCCGACGGTGTATTCAACGATACCAGCGACGGCGATCGCCGCCTCGCGGGCCTGTATGGCACACGCGATTTCGGCCGGACGAAGCTTGACCTCTACTACCTGCTGGCGAGCACCGAAGATCGCCAGACTATCGAGGGAACCGCTGACCAGGATCGGCACAGCGTTGGCCTGCGCAGCTTCGGCGAGCGCGGCCCTCTGTTCTGGAACTGGGAAGCGATCTACCAGTTCGGCGATCACGGTGCCTCAGACGTCCGGGCGTGGACCCTGGCCACCAATACCGGATTGCGCATGGACGGCGCCTGGTCGCCGGAGTTCATGCTGTCCGCCAACGTCGCCTCCGGTGACCGCAACCCTGGCGACGGGCGCCTGGAGACCTTCGACGCACTCTACCCGCGAGGAAACTATTTCTCGGAGCTGGCCCAACTGGGGCCGGCCAATTTTTTCAACATCAATCCGTACCTGACCGTCACGCCGACCGAAGACCTGACCCTGTCCTTTGACGTCAACTTTTTTTGGCGGTTGGAAACCAGCGATGGCGTTTACGGACCTCCCGGAAACATCATTCGCCAACCAGGCAATTCCGATGAGCGGTTCGTCAATACCGCCATGTCCCTGGCCGCGTCGTGGCAAGCCAGCAGGCACTGGCGACTCAACCTGTCGCTGACCCGTTCCCGGCCCGAAGCGTTCATCGAGAACACCGGGGTCGCTGATACCACCCATTTTGCTGAATTTACCCTTTCGGCGGGTTTCAACTGAGCCCCGCCAGGAGCCAATCCATGAGTAACTCAATCAAATCTTCACTGTCCCGCCGAGATTTCCTCGGCCGTTCAGGTGCCCTGGCCGGTGGCGTGCTGCTGTCTGGTCTGGGTCTGGGCCACGCCCGGGCGGAAACCACTGCCGATCTGATCGTGAGCGATGCCAATATCATCACGCTGGATCCCACCCGGCCCCGGGCCTCCGCTGTTGCTGTACGCAACGGCCTGATCCAGGCCGTGGGCAGTGACAGCGAGATCCTGGCGCTGCGCGGCCGCGACACCCAGGTCATTTCCGCCGGAGGTCGCACCTTGATCCCTGGCCTGAATGACAGCCACATGCATCCCACCCGGGCTGGTCGCTTTTACGCGCTGGAGTTGCGCTGGGATGGTGTGCCAACACTGGAACAGGGCTTGAACATGATTCGCGCTCACGCCCCGAAGGTCCCGGACGGCCAATGGGTTCGCGTCATCGGCGGCTGGTCTCCCTACCAGTTTGCCGAGAAGCGCATGCCGACCCCTGCCGAACTGACTGCAGCGTCGCCGGACAAGCCAGTCTACGTGCTGTACCTGTACAGCCAGGGTTTCCTCAACAAGGCCGCGGTGGCCGCCCTGGGCCTGTCGCCGGAAACCCAGACCCCGCCGGGCACGGCCTACGAGTTCACCCCGGACGGCGGCGCCATCATTCACGCCAGGCCCAATCCGGATCTGCTGTACGGGACCATTGGCGCCCTGCCCCCCATGAGTGAAGCGGAACAGGCAATTTCCACCCAGCACTTCTACCGCGAGCTGAACCGCTTTGGCCTGACCAGCATCATCGACGCTGGCGGCGGCGGCCATAGCTTCCCGGATGACTATGCCGGCTCCGAGGCACTGGCCCGGGCGGGAGATCTGCCGGTGCGGATTTCCAAGTACCTGTTCCCCCAGAACAAGGGCCAGGAGCTGGCGGAATTCCAGAAGTGGACCCACGACTGGGAGGTCAACGTCAACCGGGCCGAGAACCTGATGAACGCCTACGTCCTGCGCGGCGGCGGCGAGTTCCTGGTGTGGGCCGCCGGTGACTACGAGAATTTCCTGGCCGACCGGCCTGACATCACCACCCGTCCGGGCTGGCGCAAGCAGCTCATCGACGTGACGCGCCACCTGTTGTCCAACCGCTGGCCGCTGCGGATTCATGCAACCTACGACGAGTCGGTCAACCACATCCTCAACGTATTCGAGGAAGCCCACGCCCTGGAAGTGGCCGAGGGCCGGCTTGGCTTCGGCGGTATCCGCTGGGCCATCGACCACGGCGAAACCTTCAAGAAGCCCACGCTGCAGCGGATTAAGGCCCTGGGCGGCGGCATGGCCATGCAGGCCCGCATGGCCTATGCCGGCGAGTATTTCCAGGAGCGCTACGGCGAGGAGATGACCCGCAACGCGCCGCCGCTGCGGGACGTCATCGACGCCGGCCTGCAGCTGGGTCTCGGTTCCGATTCCACCCGGGTGGCCAGTTACAACCCCTGGTTGACCCTGTACTGGGCCACCACTGGCAAGAGCGTGGGCGGCACCCAGCTGCATGGACCGCAGCAGCAGCTGACCCGCATGGAGGCGCTGTACCACCACACCGTGGGTTCCGCCTGGTTCAGCCAGGAAGAGGTGCTCAAGGGCCGGGTCAAGCCGGGCCAGTTCGCCGACCTGGCGGTGCTGAACGCGCCCTACCTGGACGTGGACGACGAGGACCTGCGGCATATCGAAGCCGACCTGACAATCATGAACGGCAAGGTGGTTTACGGCAGCGGTGACATGGACCTGGAGCCCGCCACGCTGCCGCCCATCCAGCCCGACTGGTCGCCGGTGCATGAGTTCGGCGGCTACTACACCGACCCGGAGGCAGTCTAATGAGCAGTCTGATTCTCTATAACGGCCGAATCACCACCCTGGACCCTGCCGCGCCGGAGGTCAGCGCCATCGCCATGGCCGATGGCCGGGTCACCGCAACCGGCACCGACAGCGAAATCCTGGCCGAGGCACCGGCCGACGCCAGGCGTATCGACCTTGACGGCCGACGGGTCATTCCCGGGCTCAACGACAGCCACACCCACCTCATCCGTGGGGGGTTGTCCTTCAACATGGAGCTGCGCTGGGAGGGCATTCCCTCCCTGGCCGACGCACTGCGTGTCTTGAAAGAACAGGCAGACCGCACGCCCGCGCCCCAGTGGGTGCGGGTCATCGGCGGCTGGTCGGAATTCCAGTTTGTCGAGCGGCGCATGCCGACTCTTGAGGAAATCAACACCGCCGCGCCGGACACGCCGGTTTTCATCCTGCATCTGTACGGCCGGGCGCTGCTGAACCGGGCCGCGCTGAACGCCCTGGGATTCGACGCCAACACCCCCAACCCGCCGGGCGGCGAGATCGAGCGCGACGCCGCCGGCAACCCCACGGGGTTGCTGCTGGCCAAACCCTCAGCGCTGATCCTGTATTCCACCCTGGGCCAGGCGCCCATGCTGCCGCTGGCAGACCAGGTCAACTCCACCCGCCACTACATGCGCGAGATGAACCGGCTGGGTATCACCAGCGTCATCGACGCCGGCGGCGGCGGCCAGAACTACCCCGAGGACTACCAGGTCATCCAGCGCCTGTACGACGCCGGCGAGATGACGGTGCGCGTCGCGTACAACCTGTTTGCCCAGAAAGCGGGTTCGGAGCTCAACGACTACGAGCGCTGGGTCAATATGACCGAGCCTGGAGCGGGTGACGAGTACCTGCGCATGAACGGCGCCGGCGAAAACCTGGTCTGGTCCGCGGCGGACTTCGAAAACTTCCTGGAACCGCGGCCGGAGCTGGGCCCGGTACTGGAAAAAGAACTGGAAGACGTGGTGTCGCTGCTGGCCGAGCGCGAGTGGCCCTTCCGCATCCACGCCACCTACGACGAATCCATCGACCGCTTCCTGTCCGTGTTCGAACGGGTCAACGAGCGACAGCCATTCAAGACCCGCTTCATCATCGACCACGCAGAAACCGTCAGCCAGCGCAATATCGAGCGCATCGGCGCCCTGGGCGGCGGCATTGCCATCCAGCACCGCATGGCCTTTCAGGGTGAATACTTTGTAGACCGTTACGGTCCGGATGCCGCCAAGGCCACACCGCCGGTGGCGGACATGATCCGCGCCGGCGTCCCCGTGGGCGGCGGCACCGACGCCACCCGGGTGGCCAGCTACGACCCCTGGGTGTCGCTTTACTGGCTGGTGTCCGGCAAAACCCTGGGCGGTATGGAGCTGTATCCTGAAGCCAACCGGCTGGACCGCCAGCAGGCATTGAGCCTGTGGTCCCGGGGCTCGGCCTGGTTCTCCGGTGAGCAGGACGTCAAGGGCACGCTTACGGCCGGCCAGCTGGGTGACCTTGCGGTGCTGTCCAAGGACTACTTCCAGGTGCCCGAGGAGGAAATCCGCTCCATCGTCTCGGTGCTTACGGTGCTGGGCGGCGAAGTGGTTTATGCCGATGACGCATACTCTGATCTCAACCCGCCGTTGCCCCCGGCGTCGCCGGACTGGTCGCCGGTAGAGCACTATCACGGTGCCCACCGGCACCATGCGCATGACCATGGTCAGAACCACCCCCACAGCCATGCCCATAATCTGGCAGCCTGCGCGTCCCAGGACCATCACCACTGCGACATGCACGGCAGCAACCGGAACATCGTCTGGTCCAGCCCGGTTCCTGCGCGGGATCCCCACGCTTTCTGGGGTGCCCTGGGCTGCTCCTGTTTCGCCTTCTAAGATCCGGAGTCTCCAGTGTCTACACCCGCAAGCAACGTAACCCCCAGCGCCCAGCCGGTTTCGGCCTGGGCGCCGTTTGGCATTGGCGCCTTTGCGCTGCTGTGGACGGCGGGCCTGGTCTCCAACATCGGCACCTGGATACACGACGTCGGCGCCGGCTGGCTGATGACCACCCTGAACCCGTCCCCAGCGGTGGTGACGCTGGTCCAGGCGGCGACCACCCTGCCCATATTTCTATTCGCCCTGCTGGCCGGAACCCTGGCCGACCGGGTGGACAAGCGCCGCCTGCTGATCCAGGTCAACCTGATCCTGTTCGTGGTGATCAGCATCCTGGCCGCCCTGGTGGCCATGGAGCGCATGACGCCCACCCTGCTGATCGGGTTTACCTTTCTGATCGGTACCGGCGCGGCTTTCCTGGCGCCTGCCTGGCAGGCCGTCGTTCCTGAGCTGGTGCCCCGCTCGCACCTGCAGCCGGCCATCGCCCTGAACTCCATGGGCATCAACATCAGCCGGGCTATCGGTCCGGCCATCGCCGGCTTCCTGATCACCGCGGTGGGACTGGCGGCGCCGTTTGCCGTGAATGCCGCCAGCCATATCCTGATCATTGCCGCCCTGCTGCTGTGGCGGCGCCCC
>JASJDM010000036.1 GCA_030065125.1 Lysobacterales bacterium
CATTTTGGCCGGCTGCTGACTCAGCAGCTCCAGGCCCTGGGGATAGAGGTGCAGACCCAGTACCAGCCGGAGTGGGGTCAGCCGGCCGAAGCCGACGCCGTGCTCGTGTTGCGGGGCAGGCATCCCTATTCGCGGGATTCCGATCAGCGGCCCCACCTGATGTGGATGATCAGCCACCCCGATGACGCGGCAGAAGAAGAACTGACCCAGTTCGACCACCTGTTTATCGCCTCGGAGCCCTATGCCCGGCAGCTGGCCGATGGGGGGCTGCCGGCATCAGCCCTGCTGCAGTGCACAGAACCCGACCAGTTCTTCCCGTCCGACGATGATCAACCGCCCCGGGACGTGGTGTTCGTGGGCAACACCCGGGATCAGCGGCGGGAGATCGTGTTCCTGGCACAGCAGCACGGCCTTCGCCCCAGGGTCTGGGGGCGCGGCTGGGACCGCTTCAGTGACGCACCTCCCGTGGTGGCAGACTACTTTGACAACGAAAACCTGGGGCAGCTGTACGGCCGGTCCCGGCTTTGCCTGAACGACCACTGGCCGGACATGAAGGCCCGCGGCTTTGTCAGCAACCGCATATTCGACGCCCTGGCCTGCGGCCTGCCGGTCCTGTCGGACCATTGCCAGGCACTGGAGGAACTGGCCCTTCCCGGCGTTTTGACCTATACAGACAGTGGCAGCTTTGCCGAGGCCGTTGAGCATTACCTGTTCAGCTACCCATCGCTGCGGCAGCAGGCTGCAAAAGGTATAGAGCGCATCCGCAGGGATTTCAGCTTTGCCGCCCGCGCCCGGGTACTGGCTGAATGGCTCAAGGAAAATATCTGAAGAGGTGGAATTCATGTTCAAACAAGGATTGTTCAAAGTGGTGGCCGCCGGCCTGGGCTGCATGGTGGGACAGGCCGTGATGGCCGGCACGCTCAACGTACCGGGTGATTTTTCCACCATCCAGGCAGCACTGGATGCCGCCAGCTCCGGCGACACCGTGCTGGTGGCTCCCGGGACTTATCTTGAGAACAACCTGCGATTCAACGGCAAGGACATCGAGCTGCGCAGTTCCGGCGGGCGTGACGTCACTACCATCGACGGCCAGCAGCTGGGGCCCGTGATCACCATCGTGGACGGCGAAGGCCGGGGCGCCATCGTCGACGGCTTCACCATCCAGAACGGGCGAACCCAGTTTTTTTTTGAGGGTGGCGGAATTTTCGTTACCGGGTCCGATCCCATCATCCGCAACAACCGCATCATCAACAACGAGAACCTGACCGTGATGCTGGGCGCAGACCCCGGCAGTGACCTCGACGATGTGTTCGGCAACGGTGGCGGCGTCAAGATCTCACTGGATTCCAACGCCATCATCGAAAACAACATCATTGCCAACAACGTCGCCATCGGCAACGGCGGCGGCGTCCGGTTCCGCGGCGCCTCGGGTGAGGTGCGCAACAACGTGTTTGAAAACAACATGGCTTCGGGATCAACCCGGGACGGCGAACCGAATTCCAACGGGGGTGGTCTCAGCTACTCGCTGATCGACTCCATCATCGTGGATGGCAATACCTTCACCAACAACTCCGCCAGCTCGGTGGCGGGCGCGCTGTCCTCGGTTGACGCCAACGCGACCATCACCAACAACAGGTTCACCGGCAACTCCGCTGCCAACTTCGGCGGCGCCCTGAGGATTGAGGATGAAACGCTGATCGCCGCCCGCACCATGCTGGTCCAGGGCAACACCTTCCTCAACAACAGCACCCAGGGGAAAGGCGGCGCCATCCACGGATTCTTTGAGGCCGGCGACGCCGGGTCCATGAGCGGGGGCTCCACCTACTCCATCATCGACAATGAATTCATCGGCAATACCGCGCTCAATCCGGGTTGTGATTCTGACGGCGACCTGGACTGCGCCAATGGCGGTGCGCTGCAGATCATCCGCAATAACAACGGGGCCGGGGAACTCATCGTGCGGAACAACCTGTTCGACGGCAACTCCGCCGACGACAACGGCGCCATCCAGTTCAACAAGCCCAACGTCATCTTCGAGGACAACCAGGTCATCAACAACACGGCCCGCTACCGCAATGCCGGTGTTTCCTGTGAGCATGTGGGCCTGATGCCCTGCGTGATCCGGCGTAACCTGATCCGCAACAACACCACCATGGGCCTGACCAGCGGCGCCACCCGCAGCGCAGCGATTTATGTCAAAGATGCCGGCAGCTCGCTGGTGGAAAACAACTGGGTCATAGACAACAATGGCGATCGCGGCGGCGCGCTGCACCTGATCGGGTCCAACTCGCAGATCATCAACAATACGTTTCTGGACAACACCACCACCTTCGCCGGTGGTGCCACGCTGTATCTGGACGGGGATGCCGACGTCTTCAACAACATCATCGATGGTGACACCCGGGGCATCCGGCAGGACGAAGCCACTCAGATGATCCGGATTATCGACAACAACTTCTTCAACCAGACCACCAGCCTGGTGCGGGTGGTGACTACCGAGCTGACCAGCCTGGCCGAGGTCAATGGCCAGCCGCTTGCGTCCGGCAACCTGGAAGGAGATCCGGAGTACGTCGACCGCGGCGGCAACGATCTGCATCTTGATCTCACGTCCGACCTGATCGACGCCATCGCCTGTGGCAATGCGCCATTGGATGACTATGACGGACAAACCCGTCCCCTGGGCACCAGCTGCGATATCGGGGCCGACGAATTTGATCCGGTTGAGCTGGATCGGGTCTTCCGGGACAGCTTTGAGCGCTGAGATCCTGCTGCGGACCTGACGCCGATCCCCTATGGACCTTCAAGGACCCTTCGCCGGCAGCCGCACGCCCCTGCTGGTCCTGATCGTGCTGCTGGTGATCGGGGCTTCCACCCGGCTGCATGGCCTGGAGGTACAGTCTCTTTGGAATGACGAGCTGTCCCACTGGGGAAAAAGCAACCACCCCACCGTGTCCCAGGTGATCGAGAAAGGCGCAAAGCGGGACCGGCACCCCCTGGGGTATCGCCTGCTGCTGCACGGGGTGATCCGCCACCTGGGTGATTCGCCAACGCTGCTGCGGCTGCCTTCAGCTCTTGCCGGCATCCTGTCCATTGCACTGATATTCTGGCTGGGACTGGCGCTCTTCAGCTGGCGCGAGGGGCTGCTGGCCGCCGGGCTGCTGACCGGATCCTGGACGGCCCTGTTCTACGGCCAGGAGGCCACTCCGTACAGCGTGCTGCTGATGCTGTCGATGTTGTCGTTCCTGGCAGCCTGGAAACTCGCCATGCAATTGCAGGGCGGATCCATGCCCGCCGCGATGGCGGTGGTCTACGTCCTCACGGCCGCCGTCACCTGCCACACCCACTACTACGGTGTCCTGTTGATCGGACTGCAGCTCGCGGGGCTGGCGCTGATCACGCTGAAGCAGCCCCGAAAGCTTGCGGTGGTCATGACCTGTGCGCTGGCGATTGCCCTGCTGTTCGCCCCGTGGGTGCCTTTTCTGCTGGACCAGCTGGCAATAGAACGCTCAGGCGGGTTTCCGGACCCGAACCTGCTGCTGGCCTGGCAGGTGATGGTGTTTCTGAATCATGGATCCGTGGTGGCCGCCGTGGCGGCGCTGATCCTGCTGGCCTATGTGGTGGTCTCCAGGACCCATGGGGACCAGCCTGCCGCCATCCTGGCAAAACAGGCGCTGCTGGCCTGGCTGCTGCTTCCCAGCCTGCTGCTGTTCGCCGTTGCACTGCTGTATAAACCGATGCTGGCCGACCGTCATTTCATGATCGTTCTGCCGGCCATGGTGCTGCTGCTGGCCCGCGCCCTGGCGCTGCTGATCCCGGGCCGGTGGGTGCCCCTGGCTGCCCTGGCGCTGTGCGCGGCGTTGCTGGCGGAGCTGGTGCTGTCGCGGGATTACTATTCCCGCCTGACCCGTCAGCAGTTCAGGCAGGCTGCTGTCCTGATGGACCAGTATGCCCGGCAGCACCCCGGCGCGCTGGTGCTGGCTTATGCCTGGTCCGGCAGCTATCTCAACTACTATCTTGAACGCCTGGGATCCGAATCCCGGGTACGGCACGCGGGCCTGGGGCACGAACGCCAGTTGCCGCAGGTCGACCGGCTGATCGACCGGGCTGATCCGAAGCAGATCATCTACGTATCGGCCCACCGACGGCCCAGGCTCGCTTTTCTGCAGGGCCTGGAGCAGCGCGCGACACTGCTGCAGGAGCATATACTGCTGGGCGCCACCGTCCGACTTTACGAGCGACCGGGTGAATGATGTCTGAGTTCGATCCCTACGGCGACAGCTATGCCGACAAAGTCAATGAGTCCATCTCGTTTTCCGGCCTCAAAGCCGACTTTTTTACCCGGGTCAAAGCCGACTACCTGGTCGACCTGGCCCGCAGGGAACTGGGTGATCCCGCCAAGCTGAATGTCCTGGACATTGGCTGTGGGATCGGACTGAGCCATCGGCAGCTGGCCGCGGCCTTTGGCCAGCTCACCGGCATCGACCCTTCGGCGACCTGCATCGAACGCGCCCGGGCCGCCCATCCTGAGGCCAATTACCTGGTTAACAACGGATTGACCCTGCCTGTGGAAGACGGGACGTTCGATGTGGCGGTGACCGTTTGCGTGATGCATCACGTGCCGCCCGGGCAGTGGCCGGCATTCATCGGGGAAATGGCCCGAACGGTTCGGCCCGGTGGGCTGGTTGCGGTATTCGAGCATAATCCGCGAAATCCATTGACCCGGCGCGTGGTCAGCAACTGTGAGTTTGACAAGGACGCGGTGCTGCTGCCCGCCTCCCGGACCGTGCAGCTGTTAAGGTCGGCCGGGATGAGCAGTGCGGATCGGTTTTATCTGCTCACCATACCGGCGGCGGGTCGATTCCTCCGCGCAACGGATCAATTGCTGTCATCGATCGGACTGGGAGCCCAGTACGCCGCATGGGGCCGCAAGTGAATCGAGCCGGATGTGAGGCAGGTACCGGTCAGGGTGCTGTTGCTGTGCGCCCCGGAGCGGTACCATTAGTGGCTGTTCGCGCCTGTTTTGCTCACGGATGAAGTACCTTTTTGTTGGCGGCTGTCCCCGGTCGGGTACTACCGCTTTATTGCAGCTGCTGAATTCCCATCCGGGAATCGCTCTGGGCAAAGAGCGATACAAGAACGTTCAGGGACTGACGCCCCGGCATTTCGAAACCGATCAGTTTCTCCATCCGTCAGCCGAAGAGACCAACCTGCTGGACATGGATCACTACGCCGCGCTGCGCAGAAAAATGCGCCGCGGCGATATCCTGTACATCGGCGACAAGACACCGGGGTATTACCGGCGGATCAGCGAATTAAGCCAGGCATTCGAGCAGGCCCGGTTTCTGATGATCTGGCGAGACCCGGTTCGCGTCGCTTCTTCCTTCCAGCATCGTGCGCAACGCGCCGCCGGCGGCTGGAGCGAAGAACACGACTATCGCAACGCCATCAGGCAGTGGAACAGCTCGCTGACGCGCTATCGCCAGTTTATGCGGCAGGGCGGCCACGGCCAGCTCATGCTGCTGCATTACGAGTGGCTGTATTCAGGGGATTTTGAGTATCTGAGGTCGGTTTTCCGCTTCCTGGGGCTGGACGTGACCGACGAGGTGATCGAGAGCTACGTCCATATCGCGCGGCGCTGGAACCGGGTCCGGAAAAAAAGCCTGTGCCTGACCGAGGAGCAGATCGGCGAGGTCAAGGCCGGCACGGACCCGGAACTCGAGGCCTGGGCGCTGGGATGGTCCGCACTGCAGTTCCTGCAGCACCTGTCGCCGCACTCCCCACCCCCCGACTCCCAGGAATTCGCGGTATCTCGCCAGTATTCCGCCTTCACCGCTCAGAACCGCCTGGAGCAGATGCGAGCGCTGGCCAACAAGGCAGACAGCAGCGCCGACACCGACCAGCGGGTGGCAGACGTGCTGGTGGAACTCGCCCGGAGAGCCGAAGAAATCGAACAGAAAGCCGAGCGGATACTGGATCAGATCCGGGCGGCGGAAGCCTCTGCCTGGTCCCGCCTTGGCGCCAACCTGGATCTGCGCAAGCCACGAAAAATCAAGTCGGGGGAACGTACGGTGAGTCAGCAGGCATCGGAACTGGCTGAATCCCTGGCCCAGTACCGGCTGGCAATCCAGGACCTGAGCCACAGGTTCCGCCAATGAGCAGGGCCGCGTCGCTTTCCAGGGCCAGGCAGTACAGCCAGCTGGCGCTGTATAAGGTCTACGCGGAATTGCGCGAGGAGGTGTCCAGGCACTATATCGGCATCGCCTGGTGGGTGTTGGACCCTATCCTCTATATGCTGGTTTTCTACGTGGTCTTCGGCGTGCTGCCCATACGCAACCGTCCGGAGGAGTTCGTCGCATTCCTGCTGGTGGGGCTGGTTCACTGGCGGTGGTTTCAGCAGAGCATCCAAAGCGCTGCAAATTCCATCATCGCCAACCGCGCGGTGATGCAGCTGGTCTACGTGCCCAAGATCCTGTTTCCCGTATGCTCGCTGATGGCCACCGCGTTCAAATACCTGGTCATCCTGGTACTGCTGCTGATCTACCTGTGGTCGTCTTCCCTGCTCCCCAGCGCGGCCTACCTGTACCTGCCGCTGCTGATGGGGACACAGATGCTGCTGATCCTGAGCCTGGCATTGTTCGCGGCCGCCGTGGTGCCGCTGATCCCTGACCTGTTGTTCCTGATCCAGCACGGCCTGCGCATGATGTTTTTCGTTTCCGGCATATTTTTCGCCGGCGCCCAGCTTGCCCCCGAGCACCAGGAAATCTTTTACCTCAATCCCATGGCCCGCATCATCGAGGGCTATCGCGATGTCATGCTGGACGCCAGCGCACCGGAACTCGCTCCGCTGCTGATGATTTCCGCCGTCTCGGCGGTGGCGGCTGCGCTGGGCATCCTGCTGCTGGTCCGGATGGATCGCAGTTTTCCAAAACTGGTGGCTGACAAGTGACACAGGAACAGTTGCTCTGCCTGGAAAGGGTTTCGGTTACCTACACCTCCGGCCTGCTGCGACGCCAGCTGACCCGCGCACTCAACGAGGTGTCCTTCAGCCTGAATCGCGGCGAATCCCTGGGGGTCATCGGCCGCAACGGGTCGGGCAAGAGCACCCTGATGCGCGTTCTCGCCGATATCATCCGGCCCACCTCGGGAAACCTGCGGCGCTCACCGGGCATTCGCGCGGCACTGCTGGCCCTGAAGGTCGGCTTCCTGCCTCATCTGACGGGCCGGGAAAACGCGTTCCTCAGCGGCATGATGCTGGGGATGTCCAGGGCCGAAGTGCGCCGGAGAATGGACGCCATCATTGAATTCTCCGGGCTGGAGGACTTCATCGACGACCCCCTGTACACCTACTCCTCCGGAATGAAGATGCGGCTGGCTTTTTCCGCCGGGTACCAGTTTGAACCCGACATCCTGCTCCTTGATGAACTGCTGGGGGTCGGGGATGCGACCTTCAAACACAAGTCGGCCAGAGTCATGCGCGAACGCATCAGGTCCAACGCCACCGTGGTCATGGTCACCCACAACACCAGCCGCATCGTGGATCTCTGCGACCGCCTGATCTGGCTGGAGCAGGGTACAATCCAGGCTGACGGGACTCCAGAACACGTACTGCCGGCTTACGAGGATTTCGTTCAGCAACTGAAGGCGTCGGGGTCGGTGCGTCTGAAAAAAGCAACGACTTGAATGTTCAAGAACATCAAATCCGCCCTTGAGCCACAATTCGTGGATTACCAGGGCCTGAAACTCCCCCCCCGATCCATGCGACTCGGGAGCATGCCCGGAAAATCCGACGAAACGTATGTTCGGTATGCCAAAAGCAGCGTCAAACTTCTTCAGCGGACCACCGGTGCAGACCCGAATCAGCGGTTCCTTGACGTGGGTTCAGGCCCCGGACGACTTCTGATCGGAATGCTCGCGAAGTGGGGGTCGGTCGGCTGTTACTGCGGCCTGGACGTTGATGCCAGGTCCATAAGCTGGGCGCAGCAGCATCTTGGCCAGTCCGGTGACGTTCGGTTCGAACTGCTCGACGGCCTCAGCGAAAGGTACAACCCGCAAGGCGTGAAGATTGACCGGACTTTCCGGTTTCCGCTCGAAGATGCGAGTTTCGACCTGGCAACGCTGTTCTCCGTTTTCTCCCACATGTGGTTGTTCGAAATAGAGGTCTATCTGTCGGAACTGCGGCGGGTTCTGGCATCTGACGGGACTGTTTTTGCCACCCTGTTCGTGGAAGACGACGTTCCGGACGAGGAAGAAAACCCAAAGGGATACATCACGGAATGGAGCGGGCCGCGGCATTGTATCCGGCTTAATCGACCAGCATTCGAGAAAATGGCCCTGGAACAGGGATTCAAACTGGCATCATTCGAACACCGCGCCATGTCCAGCGGTCAGTCCGTTTACGTTCTGACGGCCCGGGACGGTTGATCCGCGGGACGGAAACGCCTTCAGGCCGGGATAGTCGGAACCCCGGCGGGGGAACTGGCAAAAAGTGGGTCTATACTTAGGCCATTACCCTTGGGGGGAACTGATTATGAATCAACGGACCCGCGCGGCCCTCTGGTGCGCTTTGCTGGCATGTTGCCTGTTTGCTCCTGTTGCTGCCCAACAGGTGGAGCTGATCCGAACCATTGGAATGCCCGGCACCGGGGACGGCCAGTTTGATTTTCCCCATAACATGGCGCTGGATTCCAACGGGAACATCTACGTCCCCGATTTCTTCAATCAGCGGGTTCAGAAGCTGGACGCCAATGGCGATTTTGTCCAGTCGTGGGGAAGCCAGGGTGACGGTCCGGGTGAGTTTGACGGCCCTGTGGGGATTGCAGTTGACGGTCAGGACAATGTCTACGTGGTGGAATTCAACAATCATCGCGTGCAGAAGTTCGACAGCGCAGGCAATTTCATTACCCAGTGGGGAGTCCGCGGCGCCGGTTCGGGAAACTTCAACTCGCCAAGCGGCATTGCCGTGGATGCGGGCGGTGATGTTCTTGTGGCCGACAGGAGCAATCACCGAATTCAGAAATTCACCGGAAACGGGGTGTTTGTCGCTGCGTTCGGCAGTCGCGGCAGCGCAGATGGTCGATTCGAACTTCCCACGGGCATCGGTCTCGATGGGGACGGCAATATCCTGGTGGCAGATCAGGGCAACCATAGAATCCAGAAGTTTGGTCCGGATTTCGCATTCATTGACCAATTTGGCCAGAACGGCAGTGCCCTCGGGCAGTTCATCAACCCCGCCGACGTTGCCGTCGCCGAGGACGGCAGGATTTTTGTCGTTGACAAAGACAACCACCGCATCCAGGTGTTCGGCGCCAACCTCACTGCCCTGGGCGAGTTCGGAAGTCGCGGAAGGGGCCTGGACCAGTTCGACTTTCCGCGCGGCATCATCGTCGATGACGAGCGAATTTTTGTGGCTGATCGAAATAACGACCGCCTGTTGGAATTTGCCGATCTCAGCGGTGCCGGATTTCTGGTAGACGCGACCATCAGCGGATCATGGTTTGACCCAAGCCACGACGGCGAAGGATGGAAAGTGGAAGTACTTCCCGGGGGTCAGCAGGCGGTGATTTACTGGTTTACCTTTCCGCCACCCGGGCAACCCGGCACCCAGGCCTGGATAGGCGGCGTCGGTCGAATTCAGGGCGACCAGATCATCGTCAACCAGGAAGACTCTTTCATCACGGCAGGTGGTGTTTTTGCAGACCCCAACCGCAATGTCGAAGTTTCCAGTTGGGGCAGTTTCACATTCACGTTCACTGGCCCGAACGCCGGAACCATGGATTACTCCGGACCCTCCGAGTGGGGCGCGGGCAGCCTGAACCTGCAGCGCCTGACCTCGGTCATTGGCAACCCCGTCTCTGCTGAAGCCAACGTGGGCGCAGGCATCAGCGGGTCATGGATATCCCCGGACTTTGCCAGTGAAGGGTGGCTGATCGAGGTGATTGGCGAAAAGCAAGCCCTTGTCTACTGGTTCACCTACGACGATCAAGGCCGCCAGGCCTGGAACCTGGGAATAGGTGCGATGACGGCCAACAGTATCCTGGTGTTTGGGCCGGTGCAGGGTGTCGGCACCAATTTCGGTCCTACCTTCAATCCCTCTGATGTCGTCAGGGAAGCCTGGGGCGCATACATTTTCACCTTTGATGACTGCAACAACGGTGCGATTACCTATTTTGGACAGAAAGGCCAGGGATCCAGCCAGTACTCCCTCTCCCGGCTGACAAACCTGGAAGGGGCCGATTGCGAGGATTTCAACCGCACCAAGGGCGCGGAGGCACCCAGCTTTGGTGCGGTATGCACCAATCCTGACGATCCGACACTGCTGATTTCATTCCGCGACGACGGGCACAATGGACTGTTTTTCGGAGCCAAAACTCCTTCGGGCCTGGCGCAGTCCCTGGACAAGGTATTGATCAAGCCGGTCGCCGGGGTCGAAGGTGAAGCAGACTCGGTGATTGACGTGATGGAAGGCGGGATGCAGACCCGCGGCAGCGACGTGGCAAGCGGCAATACTGTCAGTGTGAACATGGCCCCCGACAGTGACGAGATCCTGATCAGGGGAGTCACCAAGGGCGGCGCGCTGCAGTCGATCATCAGGTCAGCTTTTTCCCAGTTGACGGGAGCCGGGGGTGGAAAGAAGGCGGACCTCAGCCATCAGGTCGTTCAAGGCGGCCGGGTGCGATCCGGCAGCACAACTGCGTGGTCTTCCCCGATTCCGGCAAAACGCCCGGCGACCCGGTATACCAAGGCCACGGATGCAGTCTCGGTCACGGTAGACCGCTGCGGCATCCCGGTACCTGAAGCCGCGGTCAGCACCACCATTACCTCGCCTGACTCCGAATCCCTGAAGATTCTTCTTGCCGGCCGTGAAATGGCTGACGGTCTGTATGACATTCCTGTACCCACCCAGGCGGCATCCGGAGGCGAACTGACGCCAGGGGATGACCAGTGCACTGGATTTACGGATCAGGCCTCCAGCAGCTGCGCCCTGTTCGACCGCCTCGAAGACCGCAACTTCCCGGCACTGTGCGCAACCGCGGCCAGCGCCATGATTGAACTGGACGATCCGGAATCTGAGCAGGCGCTGGCAACAAAGTTTTTCGCATCATGCTCGTCGACGCTGGCTTCCGGGAAACTGGTGTGCGATTCGGCCGGCTCCGAGCAGGCGACGGGCGCCATGACCCGAGAAAATTTTGTCTGCACGGGCGCCCCCCAGGTGGACCGGGCCCTGGACGCCATGGTCGAGAAGGTCAAGTTTTCGACCGTTGTCAGTTTTCCAGGATCCAATACCGCGGACATCGTTCGCACGGACAGCCGGGAATACCCTTCCGAGGGCCCTTTCCCGGAATACTCGTTCATTCTGGAAGGCGCACCCGCCGTTGAGGGATTCGACACCGATCCACCAGTTCCGGACCCAAGGGTAGGTTATACCGCCACGGCCACGCTGGTCTGCCTGCCAGCCAACACCGTTGTCAATATCGATGTCCAAGGCTCCGATGGCTTCACCAGCAGCGGATCCTGCACCATTACCGGCAATGGGCAATGCAACCTGCAGATTCCAGGCGGCGGTCAGGGAACCCGGGATACCCTCACCGTTTCCCTTCCATCGGGAGAGACCCGCAGGGTGAAAATCGTATTCTGAGGCTGCCGCGGGGGTCAGGGACAGAAGCTGATCAGCCGGCCTTGAAACCCGTTCGATCCGCGTCCCACAAAGGGAGGCGACGGCCGTGTGGATGATATAGAATCCACAACCTCGGGCCCGCCGTCAGAAATGGTCATGAACCCGTCGATACAATTAGAGTTTGCAAGGCGCAAACCACTGGATTCGAGCGATCTGCTCACCGGGTCGCCCGGCTGGGTCAGTCCGCAGGCACGTGAACGTCAGATATGAACCTGATTTGTGGAATGCACCGATCAGGGACGTCCCTGATTGCCAGGATTGCCGCCCTGGCCGGCGCCGATTTCGGTGATCCCGACAGTTTTCAGCCTCCGGACCGCTGGAACACCGATGGCTACTTTGAGCAAAAGGAGATATTGGCCGTCAACATGGCGCTGGTTAACGGGCCGTTCTGGAAATTTTCCTACTTCCGACTGCCTTCTCGGGAAGTGATCCTGCGCCGAGCCCGGCGACACCGGGATAACCTCCGCGAACTTTCGGCCAAATACCGGCAGCTGTTCGTCAAGGAAAATCGATTCTGTCTGACCCTGCCGGCCTGGTTGAGTTACGGTGCCGAAATACCCCATGTGCTGGTCGTGTTTCGTGAACCGCGTGAAGTGGCAAAATCGCTGAAAGCCAGAAACAGGATTCCCTACTCCCTGTCCTATCGCCTGTGGTGTCGGCACTATCAATCTCTCCTGAAGGAGACCGAATCGATACCCCGAACCTTTGTCTGGTACAACCGCGTGATAGACGCTGAAGACGGCGAGGCGGAGACCCAGATCGTGCTGAGGGCATTGGGCCTGCCGAGTGAAGGCGCCGCGGAGCTTGTCGGGCGCACGGTGCGTTACAGCAAAAAGGCGGAACCTCCAGGAGCGGACACCTATCCCGCGGCGGTTGAAGATCTGTACCGGCAGCTGCAGGAATCCAGACAAGAGGGGATTAAAGAGTTGAGTAGCGTCCGTTGAAGACTCAATCAATCGAATTCGTGTCGGTGATAGTGCCCGTTTACAACAGCCAGGACACCATCGCTGACCTGGTGTCCAGCGTGGTCCAGGCGCTGGACGAAAAGTACCAGAAACTGCAGATTGTCCTGGTCAACGACGGCAGCGCCGACGACAGTCACCGCGTCATTCTTGAGCTGCTGGACGGACCCCACGGCAGCTACATCAAGTATGCCCAACTGGCCCGGAATTTTGGCGAGCACAATGCAGTCATGTGTGGCTTGCGCTACGCAGACGGCGACTGTGCGGTCATCATCGACGACGATTTTCAGAATCCCCCGGAGGAAATCTCGAAGCTGGTAGACAAATTGGACGAGGGGCACGACGTAGTATTCAGTTACTACGACAAAAAGAAACACTCCCTGTTTCGCAACCTCGGCAGCCGTTTCAATGATCGCGTCGCCACGCTGCTGCTGAAAAAGCCTCCGGGCCTGTACCTGTCCAGCTTCAAGGCATTGAACCGGTTCCTGATCGATGCAGTTGTTGGATACGGCGGTCCCTACCCTTATGTCGACGGGTTGATCCTCCGGTCCACGCGCTCCATCGGCACCGCGCTTTGCGACCACCAGGAACGTGAAAAGGGCAAATCCAACTACACCCTGGCAAAGCTGGTCAGCCTGTGGCTGAACATGTCGACCAGCTTTTCATTCACGCCCCTTCGGCTCGCCGCCTATCTGGGGCTGCTGACGTCGTTCGTCGGACTCATTCTCGCCGTCTTTTTTATTGTGGCCTGGAGCGTCGGCGGTATCATCGCTGAAACCATTCCCCAGGGGTGGGCTTCCATCATCGTCTCAGTGACACTGTTTGCCGGCATTCAGTTGCTCGTACTCGGAATGATCGGAGAATACCTTGGAAGACTGTATATGACGCAGAACCAGCAACCTCAAGCCATTGTCAGAAGCGTCTTCGATGGCTCGTCGCGACCAGCCGATGATTGAGTTTTCCGGCAAAAAAGTTCTCATTCTCGGCGGAATGGGGTTCATTGGAAGCAACCTGGCGATCAGGCTTGCCGACCTTGGTGCCGACGTCACCGTGGTCGATTCCATGCTGGCCCAATATGGCGGCAATCTGGCCAATCTGGACGGTCACCAGGACCGGCTGCACATCAATTTCTCAGACATCCGGGACAGCCACACGCTGTCATACCTGGTCAGGGACGTGGACATCATCTACAGCATGGCCGGCCAGACCAGCCACGTGGAAAGCATGCACGACCCGTTTACCGATCTTGAGATCAACTGCAGTTCCCAACTGTCGATTCTCGAGTGCTGCCGCAAGTTCAACCCGCAGGTCGAGATCCTGTACGCCAGTACGCGTCAGATATACGGTCGCCCCCAGTACCTGCCCGTGGACGAGAGCCATCCGATAGTTCCCGTAGACGTCAACGGCATCAACAAATATGCGGCCGAGATGTACTACACCCTGTACCACAAGGTGCACGGTATGCGCTGCACTTCACTGCGGCTCACCAATACCTACGGGCCCCGTCAACATCTCAGAGATAACAAACAGGGATTTGTCGGCATATTCCTGCGCCTGGCGTTGAGCGGCGAACAGTTGAGAGTGTTCGGAGATGGTCAGCAGCTCAGGGACTTCAACTATGTCGATGACGTCGTGGATGCCTTTCTTATGGCAACGGGTCGAGAGGACCTCCATGGCGGGGCCTTCAATCTGGGACACGGAGACAAACATTCGCTGCTGGAGTTCGTCCAGACCCTGGCCGAGTTTACCGATGTTTCTTACGAAATCGTTCCATTCCCACCTGAACATAAGGCCATCGATATTGGCGACTATTACGCCGATTTCTCACTTTTCAGCGACAAGACCACCTGGGTCCCCCAGGTGGATCTCAAGTCAGGGCTGGAACGAACCGTCAACTATTTCAAGACGCGTCAGAACCTGTACTGGTAGAAACCAATGATCAGGATGTTTGACTACCAGGCGCTGTTGCCAGAGATCCGGGATGACATGGATCAGGCCTTCCATCGCGTCCTCGATTCGGGTCGGCTGATACTTGGACCAGAGACGGAGGCTTTTGAACGAGAGTTTGCCGCGGCAACCGGCGCCCGGTATGCGGTTGCCGTGACATCCGGGACCATGGCCCTTTATGTGGCGCTGAAAGCATTGGACATCGGGCAGGACGACGAGGTCATTACGGTTGCCAACACCTGCTCCCCCACGATCGCAGCCATCCGGATGGCTGGTGCGCACCCGGTGTTTGTCGACGTGGATTCCGACACGCTGATGATGGACACGGGCGCGGTGTCGGAAAAAGTGACCGCCAGGACCCGATGCATACTCCCGGTTCATCTTTGGGGCAGCTTCGTGGATGCATCAGAGCTGAATCGCCTGTCGTCGGATCTCGGTATCCCGGTTGTGGAGGATTGCGCCCAGGCCATGGGAACCCGGTACGCGGACCGCCAGGCGGGCACGTTTGGCGCCATGGGCTGTTTCTCCTTTTACCCGACAAAGAACCTGGGTGCCTACGGCGATGGCGGTGCGGTGGTTACCAACGATTCCGCCCTGGCGGCCAAGCTTCGACTGATTCGAATGTACGGCTATGACGGCTCGGCTGTGTCCGAGATTGCCGGCGTCAATGCGCGTATCAACGAACTGCAGGCGGCCTTCCTGAGAATAAAGCTCGAGAAATTCCCCAACTGGCAGAACAGGCGGCTGGCCAATGCCGAAATCTATAACAAAAGACTCGCCGGTATTGCCCGGCCGAAGGTGCCGGACCATGTTGTGCACAGTTACCACCAGTATGTGGTTCTCTCGGAAAACCGGGAGTCCGTGATGTCGAATCTGCTTCAAAACGGTGTGGAGTCGGGTATCCACTACCCGGTGCCGGTACACCGGATGCCGGCTTATAACGAGTTTTGCGTCCCCCTTCCCACAACCGAATCCGCGGCGACGAAGGTTTTGTCACTCCCTGTTCACGAGGGACTCGTGCCGGAGCAGATTGAGACCGTTTGCCGACAGATTTTGAAGATTTCGGATTTTTAGGTATGTCCAGTACAGGATTTCCGCCGCCGGCAGAGTATTATGATGTTGAAGACGGAATCAACGTCTGTATGGCCTGCGGAAACCCAAGATTCACCCTGCTTCACCGCGTTGAGCACTTCGGTTTTCCCTTCGAATTTTTTCGCTGTGAATGTGGACTGATCAAACAGGCGCCGATGCCCAATGAACAGTTCTTCGAGTGGTTTTTTAATTCTGATCTGTTTTTCAGCGCCAAGGAATCCGACTCCGAGGAGATCTGGGGGTTTTACGACTATTTCAAAGACGAAAATTCCCGGCTCAAGACCTCTCGTCGGAGGTTCAGAATCCTGCAACAGAAACTGAACTGGGAGACGCCGAGAAGCATCATGAAGATCGGGCCCTCAACGGGTACGTTCCTGTATGTTGCAAGCCAGGCGGGGCACCAGGCGTTGGGCTGCGATGTTTCAGATCAGTTTGTGAACTACGCGAAAGAGCACTACCAGGTTCAGATTGACCACGGCCGCTTTGAGCATCACGGCTACGCGGACGGCCAGTTCACCGACCTGCTGCTGTTCAACGTGATTGAAAACGTGCCAAACCTGGATGAGTTCATCGCCGCCATCAGGCGCACGCTCAGAGTGGGCGGTCACTTCATCTTCAATCACGTTGAAATGCGCAAAAACATGATTGCGGCTTTTCAGAAAGACAAGTATTTCATTTTCCGCCCTCCGATCTGCTACGCCTTTGAGGACCCCGCGTTAAAAATGATCCTGGAGAAACACGGTTTTGAGATTCAACTGCGGTTTCGCGATATCCGCTACTTGCACGCCGAGAAAATCACCACGCTGCTGCGCTGGCGCTGGGCATTGAGACTCAGCCGGATGCTGAAGATCGAAAGGATCAATTTTCCAATCTGGGCCTATCCGTCCTGGATTACCGTGGCTCGACGGGTCAGCTGACTCGACCCGACCAACCGAGATTTGCCAGAAATCCTGCAATCACTACCGGCGCGTACTGAACCAGATGCAGGGTAAGGACAAAGGCTAACGCCGGCGGGCCTTCTTCTGCGATGCCGAGGCTGAGGATGACCATCACCCCGGCTGCCTCGAAGATGCCCCATGCCCCGGGCGCCGATGGCGCCGCCGAAAAAATGACCGTCACAGCCGTAAGCAGCATCGCCTCGCTGATGGTCAGAGAAAGCAGGTCGGAACCCCCAGCCAGAAGAAGGGCGCCAGCAGCCAGCATCACCCACATAACCAACGTCAGGCTGTAAGCGGCCACAATCTGCCAGGGAGAGGTGGCGGAACGCAATCCGACGCCAATCTCGGAGACGATGTGACTGATCTTTCGCGCCACCGCGGAACCTGGAACAATTTTCAGGACCACAGATCTCAGCCATCTGTTTAACGGCGGACTGGCCAGCAACAGGGTCACGATCACAACGAACCCGGTGAGAACGGCCATGGATCGAACCGCGGCGCTCAGTCCCTTGCCGTCTTCGAGGGCCAACGCGCCAACCGATGCTGAACTCCAGAGGAATACCGAAGCGATTGCCAACAGGACGACACCATCGGTAACCCGCTCGGTTACCAGAATGGCGCCGGCCCTGGGAAGCCCGATTCCCCACGTTCTGGAGGTCATCCCCACCTTCGCCAACTCACCGACCTTGCCCGGCAGGACGGCATTGATCGCCAGCCCGATGCTGGAAATACGAACCGCGGAGCCGACGCGAGCCGCCGAGGATTCGCGACCCAACAGGTACCAGCGAATCCCTCTCAAATAGAGATTGACGAAAGTACACAACGCCGCAAGAACAATCATCAGGGGATCGATCTGCAGCAGCGCCTCAAGTACATCGTCAACCGGAATCCAGACAAACAGAGCCCCCAGGAACAGGAGCGAGATAATCAGGCCCACTATTTTCATAGAGGCTACTGCGCCGCAGTGTCCGAAGTGCCGGATACAGCCCCAAGGTCGTAGACCTCGACCGGAGAGCTGGCACCGGACGTGAACCGCGCCACCACGGGCTGACTGATCATGTGCTCGTAATATTCCACAATGCGGCTGAGCCGGTCGAGATCCCCTGAGGGTACTTCATCGGCGTTCAATTTCAGGAACCGGTTGTAGGCCGACGGGGAGGTTACGAACAGCGGCCGCCGACCCTCGCCCAATTCCCTTGGGTCGACAGTCCCAGGGTGCACCCGCTGAATCCCGCGAACCGGCATTTTTGAGTACATGTGTGCGCGATAGGTATGCCCTGCCCCGTGACGAAATCGGGCTGGGGTCTCGAACCCCTCGAAATAGATTCGAACCTCAGCGCTTCCGTCACAACACCACTCAAAATTCAGCCACCCCGTCGCAGGGGTAATCGCGTCCGAGGCGAATCGGTACACGACGTAAGGGTCGTCGCCGGTAGTGGAGTATTGCCATCGGCCATCGGGGTCGGCCTCCAGATTGATATGTTTCTGCCGGACCAGTTTCCCCGCAGCACATGCTTTGCCGGCATGGCTGCAGGCCCCGTCGAATTGCAGCCACCCCTTTCCACTGGGCACGTCAATCCGAACCGAAACCGACCCAAGCCCTGGCGATTCCCTGAACACTGCCAGTGCCGGTGCATAACGCTCGTACAGGTACCTTTCAAAAAGCGAATTGAGATATTCGTTCTGGTGTCTTTGATAGATAAATGCTCTGGAGATGTGTTTTGAAACGCCCGGATCGGTCACATCGTAGATTTTTGGAACGACCCAGCTGAATGCGCCTTCCAGATAGATGTCCCGAGTGCCCACCACCTGATCTTCAAGCCACCGCTTGGCCATCAGGACGTTGTTCGGCTTGCGCGCATGTTTCAGGAAGCCGACGTAATGATCCCAACCCCGGATCACTGTGACCATGACTCCCGCCATGACCAGCGCCACGCCCACATGGCGCAGGGCCCTGGATCCCAGGGATTGCAGCAGCATGCCGACTGAAAAAAACGCTATCAGCCGGACCAGGTTGTACACCGGCAGAAACCAATATTCAGAAAGCCGCGTGGCTACCACATAGGGCAGCATCAATAGCGCGAGGATTCCGACAATCCAGAGCAGTCTGGGATTACGCCACAGCGCCCATGGCGCCAGCAGGAGCCCGCTCATCACAAGCCAGCCCACCCGGTCATACAGGAACCCGAATATGACCTGAGTTCGTGCGCCCAAGTCGGTGTAGTTGGTCTTGGTGAGCTGAATGCTCTCAGCGCCAATGTGCCGGCTGATCAGCTTTTCGGCCACCTCAAGCGGGTTCATGAACGGCTGCAGGGCCCACATCAGAAGCCCGGAAAAAACCACCAGCGCCACCATCATGTATCCATTGATGATGCCCTTGCGCAACGCAATAACAGACGCAACGGCTGGAACCGCCGCAAGGGTGACAGCGGAAATCTTGCAGGCAATCGCTGCAGCCACGGTCGCACACATTCCCACCAGGACGCCGCGGGAAAGCGGGCGCAGCGACAGCACGACCAGGATGGCCGAAAAAAGCCCCAGCCATTGGTCGACACGCAAGTAGTTGGCGTAGACAACCGCATCGGAACTGGTCACGCAGACTAGGAAAAAGCCGATCCAGACCAGCCAATGCACACCCAGGGCACGCAAAGAGTAAGCATAAAGTACCGCCGCCATCACACCGACAAATGCGAAAAAATGCCGGGCAATCTGAAAAAACACCCCGGATTCGAAGACCTGCATGGTGTAGCCACCGAAGTCGCTGAACACGCCCAGCGCAACCGGCAGGCTGCCCAGTGCCGCGTACACCAGAAACAACAGGTACATTGGCAGGTGTCCGTATCCCTGCCACTTCGGGTCGAGATCTCCTCCGAAGAATCCAATCGCAAAGTGGACTATTTCTGATTCATCGACCTTGTCTCCGCCCCAGTGCCAGAGCGTCACAACCTGGAAGGCAGCGACCAAAACCGCCATCAGGGCGAGGCGGGGAGCACTCAGCGTGATTAAAGGAAAGCGCATGGGGGGCTGGGCGCTGTCCTGGCCGTCTTTGGTGTGCACCCTGATCCAGTCATGGCGGACAACTCTCCTTGGGTCAGACTGATTGATCCTGGTCCCGGTCTCTGGCCGCTACGCTGCTCGAAGGCTTTTGCGCTATGGCCGCAGCGTAATGGTTCTCGCCCAGATCGGAGGCCATATCGTCAACCAGCAGCAACAGCTTCATCAGCGGCAGATCGTCATCGGTGAAGTTTGCCAGCACATCGTTCAGCGCCAGGTGGTAAACCGCGCCTCCGGTCAGTTTGAGCTCAACCTCGGGGAATATCCGCTGGAGTTCGGGGATGATCCGATCGCTGTCCGCGGCCTCGGTGGGATCATCGGCGATCAGCTTCTCCGCGCTGGGGCGCCTCACCTCGGCGGGGATAACCTCCTCCGACCGCCAGCCCTTCAGGAATCGGGCGGGAAGTGATTGGCGAACCTGGGTTGCAATTTCCAGGTTTCGGTCAGTCCACTGGAAGCGGCTGGGTCCGACAAAATCGTCCATGACCAGGTAGCCGCCCGGCTTGAGCACGTCACGGCTGTATTGCAGGGCCTCCCGCACATCCAGCATATGGTGCAGAGAATTATCCCAGTAGACCAGGTCGTAGCGTTCCTCGGCGGCTTCGGCGAACGGACTGTGGCTGTGATATTGAATGCGGCCCTCGAGTCCCGCCTGTTGCGCATTCAGAGTTCCCTGTTTGACGCGTTCCTCGGCGATTTCAAAAAGGTCGAAGCGGTCAACGATTCCGGCCTTGATCAGGTTGATTTCCTTGACCGCATTGCCACAGCCTATGGATACGCCGGAGGCGAGGGGCAGGCCCGTAATCCTGGAGCTTACCCAGCGGCGGAGACCTGCGCCCGCACCGTCAATGTCCGTTCCGCAGACTCGCCGATTGATATGACGGCAGATTGCACGATGCTGCCACCATCGCGGACGGACTTCCGCCGGCGGCTTTTCCTTCTTTGACCAGTGTTCGGCTGCCCGTTGAAGCTCCGACTTCATGCAGCGGCTCCTGCGCTGGGGCGCCCCCGGGCGGACATCAACTCGGTCAGCACCCGCTGAATGGTAGCGGCGCGCCGGGCGAATGAGTGTTCTCCGGCGATGGTTCGCCGCAGTTCGTCGAGCACCGCCGGGTCAATCGCCTGCGCTCTTCGGACCGCATCCTGGATATCACCGGCATCATCATAAACGGTGACCGCATCACCGAACACGGACTCCATACCCACGCATCGGTCTGACACGATGGGTCGGCCTGACAGGGCGACGTCAAACAGCCGGTTGGAGACAAATCCTTTGGCCGCCATGTCCGGCCAGTGGTCATTCAATATCACGTCGGCACCGGCGTAGTGCAGGCTCAGCTCGCGGTTGGGGATGTTTTCCCCGCGCCAGAACCGGGGGTCGATGATGTCGCCCCACAGTGTTCCATACACCTCCAGATCCAGATCCGCTTCCACCGCATCCATGACAATTTTTCTTTTCTGTTTCCTCGAGTTGCCGACAAACAGCACGCGGTGACGGTATTGCGGATCATCGCTGGCCGCGGTGGTAAATCGCTCGGGATCGGCACACTGCAGCAGCGGCGAGACCGGCGTGGCGACCTCGGCAGCCAGGGTTTCGGCGTAGGACTCCGAGGCCACGAAGACGTGATCGTATTCGTTGTATTCGTCGACCGAAACCTTGTCCGGGTGGCTGATATTCCACATCAGGTTCAACTGGCCGGTCCGTGGCTGATAGCGCGATAACCCGCGGAAGACCAGTACGACATCGTCCATGAATGACTCGGTCCGCTCCCATTCCGGCAGGAAGTCGATCCGCACCAGGTTGCCCAGCCTGCGCAGCTCCTTGGCCAGGGCGCTGGCGAAATGGTAATCACCCCACTGTTCGGACTGGCTGCGGTCGGGCACCGGAATTTTCATGGCGATGCGCAGTCCCCGGGTCAGGTGTTTCTTCAGGCAGTCGAAAAAGGAGCCGGCGCGGTGCTCGTAGGTATGCTGCCGGAAGACCCGGCGCTGCAGACGCTCGACCAGCTCACGCCGACGCGGCTCGTTCGACGAGAACTCCACCAGGAGCTTTCGCAATGACTCTTCGGAATCGTAGGTTGGCAGTTCTCCATCAAACGCCTCTTTCGACGCCAGGGGAGAATTGCTCAGCACCAGGCAGCCGCTGGCAATGGCGTCAAATACCCGGCTGTTGGTGGACCCCCAGGGCTTGGTGACGTGATTGGCGTCATCGATGACAATCTTGGAGCGGGCATAAATCGCGGGCAGTTGCTCGTAGTTCAGGAATCCACGGTATACGTCCTTGAAGGGCTCAAAATCGTCCCAGCCTTTGCCGTAGACCGCCCCCTTCAGCCCGGTTGCGCCCGGGTCCAGGAACGACATGATCTCCCGCTCTGCCTTCCAGTAACTGCCGGTGAAAACATAATCCAGCGTCCTTTCCTGGCCGGTATCGAAAAACGCCAGCGGGTTGGTGGCGATCTGCAGTTTCTCCACACCAAGCCCGGTGGCCTGGTTCAGGTAGTCGGTCGCCTGGGCGGAGGAAGCCAGCAGCAGGTCGTAATGCTCGATCCACTCGCGGCCGGCCCAGCGGTCAAACCAGTTTCGCGCCCAGCCGATTTTCACCAGGTGGGGGCTGGCGCCCTGGATCCTGGTCAGATCATAGTCATCCCGCATGGTGACCAGGAAATCGATACCCCGGAGCTCATACCATTCGCTGATGGGCAGATAGACCACGCGCCAGCCAAACTGGTTCTTGATTTCGTTTCCCAATTCCTGGGCTGTGAACAGGTCGCCAGCCGCTGTATGGCCGACTTCGGTGACGGCAAACGCCAGGCAGGTCCGGCGACCGCGGATGCCTGGATAATCCTGGAACAGGCCACGGTAATAATCCCGCCTGATTTCCGGACCCCAGCGCTCCCACAAACACTGGATATTGTTTTTCCTCTGCCTGACCGTCTCTGCGGATGGCACTTTCTTGCGCGTGGCGCCGTCGGCGTGCAGCAGCGAAGGCCGGTTAAGGACCCGGTTGGGCCGGCCCAGAGCCCGCGACAGGTTCAGGCACAGATCGACATCTTCGTACCCATACACGAAGCCACTAAAGAACCCGCCCTGAGCCAGAAACTCCTGGCGCCGAACCATCATCGCCGATCCGGTGACCGCGCTCACCGAACCGGAGGGCATGCCGCCGGGTACCGCCTGGTGCGAGACCACGTTGTGCGGCCGGATGAACTGGTGCTGCGGATCGGTTTCAAACTGTATTCCCAGGTGATGAATCCCGCTGACCTGGTCCCCGTCGAACCCCTCCAGCTGCGCTATGCCCAGGGCGGCCGGATTGGCCCGCAGGAATTCGTGCACCATCTCGGTCAGTGCGTCGCCGACGAACACAATATCGTTGTTCAGGAAAAGTACCAGCTCGGCGCTGCTGTGCTCCGCCAGCTGGTTGTTGGAATCTGAAAAGGTGTCGTTTTGCGCCTTGAATACCGTGGTGATGGGCAGCTGCCTTTGCCAGTGTTCCAGCACGGCGCGGCTGTCGTCGGTGGAGGCGTGATCGGTCACCAGGAATCGGAAGTTGGGATAGGTGTTGTGGGCGGTAAAGCTCGCAAAAAGCTGTCGCAGATGATCTGCGCCATTCAGGTTCAATATGCAGATGGCGACGCTGGGCATTTCACCGAATGCTTCAAACCCGGGAAACGCCGCGATCTCCCGATTGAAGATCCCGTGCAGATCCCGCAGGTACGCAAATCGTCCCGGCGCGCTCTCGGGGCTCGTCTGCTCATCCGGATTGAGCAGCTTGGCGTTCTGGTCGGCCCGGTAGGCAATCTTGCCCGCAATCCGTTGGATAAACCTGTCGGCTCTCGCCCTGGTTTTCAGCATCAGCAGCGCAGGAATCCGGGTGACCAGTGAGCCCAGCTTCCATGACAGGGACTTCATCACCGCAGCTGACGCATCGCTGAGCCGGGTTGCCAGATGCTGGGTGTCGTTCAATGCGGCCTGCAATTCAGCCTGGACCCGCTGATGGTTCTGCAGTTGCCTGGTTTGGGTTTGAATATCGCCCTCAAGTTCCTCGATGGCTCGAAATACCCGGCTGGCAAGATCGGCCTGGCCGCGCGAATGTCCTAACAGGCTGACGTAACTTTCCCGCAACCCGGCGACGCGGTGGCTGACCTCAGTGCCCGTGGCGCCCACGGTTTGCCCGATCTGTTGCAGCTCTGCTCGCAAACCGTTGCGCTGCTCAAACAGGACCCTGGAGGATGCCGCTTCGTCGCTCAATCGTTTTCGAAGGGCGCCATGGGCAGCGCGCGCGGAAGCGTACTTTTCCTTGAGCAATTTGATATTACGGAGGGCGCTTTCGTGGCTGGCCTTGAGCTTCTCGTGATCCTTGCTCCGATGGGTAAGCACTTCCAGCCGCTCCTCGAGCAGGTCACCCCGAGCCCTGGCCTCATCCAACGCTTTCCCGGTTTTCGCCAGCTCGTCCTCGAGGGTCTTGTCCCGCGCCCTGGCCTCTTCCAGCGCTTGTGCCGTCTGTGCCAGCTCGGTTCCAAGCGATTCGTCCCGCGCCTCTGCTTCCCTCAGGGCTTCGGCCGTCTGTGAGAATTCAGCCTGCAGGGACTCGAGCTGGCTGGAGGCACCGGACAGCCTGGTTTCGACGGCTTCCCGTTGCCCCGTCAATTCCTGGACCTGGGCCAGCGCGGCGGCGTGCTCCCGGCCCAGCTCTTCCGCGGTCTTGCCGCTGGTGGCCAATGCGGTCTCCAGCTCCTCTTTTGCGGTCTCCAGCTCCTTTTTTTCTGCCAGGAGCGACTCATTTTCGGCACTCAGGGCGCGGCTGGCTTCGGTTTGCTGAATCAGCTCGGATGCCAGTTCGGACGGTTCCAGGTCTGGATCCCCATCGAGCCTCGATGAAGAGCTGATCCAGTGCCAGAGCTCCTGCTGCGCCCCACTGAGCCAGGCCGGAATCGATTCCAGGCTCGATTTCGCGCGATACAGGTCCGGGCTGACGAAACTCAGAATCTCGCGGTCCGCGGGCAGTGACAGGCCTCGCACGCCTGCCTTCTCCAGTTGCTCAAACATTCGTCCAACCGCCGGAACGGGGTCGGCCAGCAATTCATGGTGATCGACCCATACCCGGGGGAGCCCGGACGAGGCGGCCAGCGCCCGCCTGGTGTAGGTTTCCCACAGGGCGATCCCGAAATGCATGGAAAACCCGTTGCGGGTACGCAGCGACTTGGCGATTTCAACCGGGTTGCGAACGACGTGCAGGCACACCGGCAAATCCAGGAAATGTCTGAATGTGCCCAGGGTGAAGCACAGTCGGGGTTCTTTCAGAAACCAGGGCCGGTGAGCGTCAAGATCCAGGATTAACGATTTCAGTTTTTTATCCTGTTCACTGCCCTCGGGCAGGGGCCCCAGGGCTTCCGGCGTCAACGCCGACACCTGGTCCCAGTCTCCACCTGCTGAACGCAGCACCGAGTCATTGAATGCCCGGAAGTCCTTGCGCTCCCAGAACCCCTTCTGGTTTTCCTCGTTCATGCCTGTACTCATGCCTTCAGGGCCAAAATAGGCCCCAAGCATGTTCAACAGTCTGGCCACCATGGACGTGCCGGACCGGTGCATAGCAAGAACGAGAAGCTGCATTCCAGATTTTTCCCTGTCTGAGACAGGCAGCAGTATGCCTGCACTGTCGGGTAACGCAAACCAGCGAATCCGCAGGCCCCGGAAGCTCAGCAGAGGCGTCGCAGCCCGCTTTTCGTTTTTCCGGAAACCCAGCAAAAAATCCGGTACCCCGATTTGCCGGCGGAACCCGCTCTCGGCTTCCACGGCGGGCGACCTGGAGACCGGGCTGGACGTCAATATTCAGGCACGCCGCCCGGGCGCCATGCGGCCGACAGGTCCATTTTTCCTGACGGAATTGCCTCCACAGGAAGTATCATGTCAGCCCAGCCCATTGCATTGCCTCGCGGCACCCGGCGAGATGACTTTCATAACCGCGGTCGTTTGTGTCCACAATCAGCATGACGTTGCCCGGCGCTGCATCGACAGCCTGGCTGGCGATCTGCCCGCGGATGCGGAAATCCTGGTCATCGACGACGCATCTCGACCGCGATTCGAGTACACCGGGAATCGTCCGGTCACCGTCCTGCGAAACCCCCGGCGGCAGGGCTACACCCGGTCGGCCAATCGCGGACTCAGGGCCAGCACTTCGGACATTATCCTGCTGGCCAACTCCGATACGGTCTTTCCATCAGGATCCGTGGCAGGCCTGGTGGCCGTCCTGGAAAACGGGGCGGACCTCTGCTCACCCCTGTCCAATGCGGCGTCCTGGCAGTCTGTGCCGGCGAAACTCTCCAGCAGCGGGAACTGGACGGCCAACCTGACTATCGCAGCGGGGGACGCCAGCCAGCTCAATGAAATTGTTCGCAGGGTATCCCGGCGAGACCATCCCCGGGTGCCGTTGCTGAACGGATTTTGCCTGGCCATGGCGGCCAGCGTGCTCAACACCATTGGCTATTTCGACGAATCATGCTTTCCAACCGGCTACGGCGAAGAAGACGATTTCTGTATCAGGGCTGGTGAGGCCGGTTTCCGCTGCGTGATTGCGGACGATGTATTCGTGTTTCACGAAAAGTCCATGAGTTTTGGCCACCTGGCCAGGCGATGGCACTCGCGGCGAGGTGGCCGCGCGCTGAATCGAAAGTGGGGGCGCGACCGAATCGACCGGCTGGTGTCCGAGATGCGCGACAACGCGACGCTGGCGTACATGCGCGATGCCGTGGCAAAGGAATGGTCCCGGGCAAAGGCGACGCGGGATTGAAAGTCGATCAGCGACCCACGGTGATTATCGACTGGCGGGAGCAGGGATCGCAGGCCCTGCGCTGGTCGATAACTTCCTTTGAACAGGCCGGTTTTCCGGTCATGCTGCGCAAAGATGGCAGGCTGTACCGGACTACCGGGCATCGCCCCTACCTGGGTGATGAAGTATCCGGGGATCCTGGCAGCGCCCTGCTGGTGTCCGCCGGCCACCTGCCTGCAAACCGGTCCTTCGATGGAGGTATCCCGGAAGGCCACGCTCCTGTCCCCGCTATCCGCGGGCGGCTGCAACCGGGATGCACCTTCAAACAGACCCTGCCGCCCCCGGGCCAGGACGGGTTGTTCGTGGTCGACGGCACCACGGGCAGGCCGTGGGGACTGGTGCCGGGAAGGCGCCGGTTCGACCCGAAGCCCGTGGTCTGGGAGGTCGGGCGCAGCGTCGTCAGTGCCATGCGCAAGGGCGCGTATCTGGCAGCCGCCGGGTCCGCACTGCGGGGACTGCGGGATGTTATGCAGAGCTGGCGGGAAGACTGCGCGGCGCTGCCGCCGCCTGCCGGCGAAGGTCAGTTCACGGTAACGTACGTCCTGGAGCGCCTGGTCATTGCTGGCGGCGTTTTGTCAGTGATCCAGCTGGTCAACGAACTGGTTCTGGCCGGGATCGATGCCCGCATTGCCTGCCTGTTCGAGGACCCGGCCGTGTACCGCTGGCAGCCGATGCTGACCCGGCCCATGGTGTTTCGCAACCCGCGGGACCTGGTCCGCTCCCTGCCACCCACCGATATCGCCGTAGCGACCCTCTGGAAAACCGCGCCCTGGGTGGCCCAACTCAAATCCGGCGGAAAAGCCGGCCGCACGGTGTATTTTCTGCAGGGTTATGAACCCTGGTTTTTTCCGGAGCGCATGGAACGCCGGCGGCAGCAGATCGTGAGTGAGTATGGACTGATGGATCACCACGTGGTGAAGACCGACTGGCTCGCCCGGAAGATGTCGGGGCACAATATCAACACCCGCAAAATCCCCCTGGGGCTCAATCTTGACGTGTTTTACCCCCGGCAAAAAACTGACCGGCGTCCACGGCTGGTTGCAATGGCTCGCCCGGACATGCCCAATTTCGGCTTCGACCTGTTGATCTCCGTATTGGGCCTCCTGCGCCAGCGTATTCCTGAGCTGGGCATCAGCCTGTTTGGCAGCCGCCACCTGCCAGACCCCGGATTCGCGTTCGACAACCACGGCATTGTCGAAGACCATGCCAGGCTGGCCAGGATTTACGGTGAAGCGGACGTTTTTGTGGATGCCGCCCGCTTCCAGGGATTTGGCCGCTGCGGGCTGGAGGCAATGGCCTGTGGCACCGCCTGTGTGCTGCGAACGTCCGGTGGCGTCAGCGAATACGCCGTCGGTGATGTCAACGCGCTGGTGTACGACACCGACAACCCGGAGGTCGTTGCCGGGTTGGTCGAATCCCTGCTGGATAACCCGGACCAGCGGCAGGCGCTGGCGACCCGGGGGCTGGAAACAGCCCAGCAGCACTGCCACCAACTTGAGGCGGAAACCACGGCCGGGTTTTTCCGCTCGATTCTGGGCATCCAGGAGGAACCCGCTTGAGCACCGCCGTTGTTGTCATCAACTGGAACGGATTCAGCGACACCGTGGAGTGCGTTCAATCCATGCTGGACCAGACGATCTCGGACTACCGCGTTTTCCTCGTGGACAACGGCTCAGATGGCGACGACGCCGCGCGCCTGGCCGACCAATACGCCGGCGAACCCCGGGTCGAACTGGTTCGATTCGACAACAACGAAGGCTTTGCGCGGGGGGTGAACCGAGCCATCCGTGACTGCGTGGACCTGGATCAATTCCAGTGGGTTGCCCTGCTGAACAATGATGCGGTGGTCGAACGCGACTGGCTGGAGCAGCTTCAGGCTGCGGCCCATCGCCATAATTGTGACCTGATCGCCAGCCGCATGACCAACTACTACCAGCGCGACCTGCTGGACAACGCCGGTCATGAATTCCTCAATACCGGCGAAATCCTGCCCCGGGGCGCAGGCCAGCCGGCGGAGAATTTCCAACAGGACAGCGACGTCCTGGGCGCCTGCGGCGGCGGCTGCCTGATCTCCACCCGCCTGATTCGACAGATTGGCCTGTTCGACCCCTTTTTTGAGACGGGGTATGAGGACGCGGAATTCGGTTTGCGCGCCTTCCTGGCCGGCTACCGGATTGTCTACGCGGCGGATGCCGTCACCCACCACAAGATCAGCCAGTCCATCAACAAGATCCGCGACCGGGCCTATGCGGTGCGCCTGCAGGTGAACATTAACTACACCTATCTCAAACTGACCCCATGGCCGGTGCTGCTGACCAACGCTCCTTTCGTACTGCTCAAGACCTTTGCGGTACCCGCCGCCGCGCTGCTGTTTCTCCGCTGGACCTTGCTGTCCGTCCAGCTGTCCGCCTTGTGGAAAACCCTGGAGCAATTGCCATTCATCCTCAAACAGCGGCGTTTGAGCCAAGGGTTTCGGCGCCGCCCAAGCCTGCAGGTCATTAAAAGCCAACGCCTTTTTTTGCAGGTTTACCTGGATTACCTGCGGCGCTACCTGCTGGGCGGCGAGAAAACGGTGTTTGAGCGCTGACATGATCCAGCCACCGCCTGGCGGCCAATTGGCCCGCTCGTCCCTTTTAACCAAACACTAACCTGCCCTGCATTAAACTCTGAAAAAAACCGGAACTGGGTCACAGTTTTTGACTTCGGCTTCGGTACAGTATCGGATTTCAATAATTTCAATACTTCTCATCGGGGGTTTTTCACTATGGCCAGTTCGTCGGGACGACGGAAGTTTCTCGCGGCAGGAGGTGCCGCCTGCCTGACCGGAATGGGCGCATCGGGCGCTGCCAGCGCAAAAACGGTCACCAACCCGGTCACCAACCGCGTTAATCCGCGGCTGGAGCCCGCCCTGACCAAGGGCGCAATCATCGGCGCTTCGGAAAACGTTGTGCTGCCGCCCTTTGAGGTGCGGGTGCTCAACAAGATGGGCTTTGGCCCGGCCCGGCGACAGCTCGGGACCGGCGTCTCGGTCAATCCGGACGTCATTATGAGCACCGGCTTCGAGACCCCGACCTCTGATTTCGCCACCCAGGACGACGTCGCCCACTTCATCGCGCTGGGATCCACCGACGACGAGCGGCTGGCCAACTACGTTGAGGAGCAGCTGGACCCGGATCTGGATGATTCAGAGTGGGAAACCCGCTTCGCCCAGTATGCCGACGTCGATTACGAGACGCTGAGCGACCCGCTGAGACGGACGTTTGGACTGCGCATGTGCGAAGGGTTCAGCACCTACGACCGCCCCCGGCGGGAAGTGGAGATGGCCGCGTTTTTCCGGGCCTGCTACAGCCGCCGCCAGCTGTTCGAGCTGATGGTGGATTTCTGGCACAACCATTTCAATGTGTATGTGTTCGATAACCGGGACGTGCAGGCCGCCTGGGCGTCCTGGGACACCGAGATCATCCGGCCCAACTGCTTCGGCAATTTCTACAACATGGTGATTGCCCAGGCTCAGCACCCGGCAATGATGCATTACCTGGACAATGTGCGTAACAGCGTGTCCGGCATCAATGAAAACTTCTGCCGGGAACTGTTCGAACTGCACTGCATGGGCGCAGAGAACTACGCCGGCGACGCCTTCCCGTTCCAGGTGGACCCGGTGGACGTGCAGCCGGACGGATCCCGCAATCCCTATGCTGCCCTGAACGACCCGGATCTGGACAACCCCGGACTCGGCGTATTCCTGGCAGACCCCAACGTGGATGTAGCCAAGTTCTACACCGACACCGACGTACTGGAGGCCGCCCAGGCCATGACGGGCTGGCGCTATGACGAGAACCAGAACGCCGACGCGCCCAATTGCGGCACCGGGGGCTTCATTGCCAACGAGGACGCCCATAACAGTGACGCCAGCAAATCGGTACTGACCCGCGGCTTCGCTGCCATACCGGCCAACCTTGGCGCCGAGTTTGAAGGCAAGCTGATCTGCAAGATCGCCGCCTATCATCCCGGAACAGCCACCTATATCGCCCGCAAACTGTGCACCCGGCTCATATCCGACAATCCGCCGGAGAGCATCGTCACGGCGGCGGCCCAGACCTTTTTCGCCCACCGCAAGAGCAATGACCAGATTGCCAGAACCCTGCGGACCATCCTGCTGTCCGACGAGTTCAAAGATGCGGCCAACTGGGGCGCCAAGACCAAGCGCCCGTTTGAGTACGTGGTGTCGGCCATGCGCGCCGGCGGCATGCAGCACGATCTGCGCCCCGACGATGACGCCTCGGAAGACTTCATGAACCGTTACGACGACGGTACCCAGGAGCTGTTCACCTGGCGTACGCCGGACGGCTTCCCGGACAACCGGGAGCACTGGGAAGGGTCCACCTCCCTGGTCAAGTCCTGGCGCACCATCGACTGGATGTTCGATCGGGATTTCAGAGAAACCAACCGTTTCATGCGGGCGATTAACATCACCCTGGACAACCTCAGTGGCAACCCGACCCCGCGCCAGGTCGTCGAATTCTGGTGCAACTGGCTGTATGGCTTTACCCCGGCGGGATCCTGGTGTGGCCCGGTGGGAACGTTGCACCAGAGTGCGCCCACCAAGGTGGGCAGCGTGGCCCTGCAGTTCATGACCCAGCTGGGATTTGCCGGCAACGCTGACGCTTCCGTCTGGTCATACGACGAACCCATCTTGCGTAACGACCTGCGCGCCAACGACTCGCCCTTTTACTGGCACCAGCGTCTGACCGGGATGGTCAAGCTGCTGGTCTGGTCTCCGCAATTCATGCAGCGCTGAGGATGACGATCATGGATAAGAAAACTGTAAATCTTCCCCGGCGCCGCTTTTTTGCCGATACCGGCGCAGGGATTGCGGCCGGCGCGGCCTCCGTTGGCCTGGGTTTTTCCAACCGGGTTACCGCCGGAAACGGGCCCAACATCCAGACCAAGCTTCTGGTATATGTGTTCCTGCGCGGCGGCATGGACGGCCTGAGCTTCATGGTCCCCACCAGCGGGCCGGATCAGAGCGCTTACGCCCAGGCTCGGGACCGGACCTATATCGCGCCCACGGACGGCGTACTGGATCTGTTCGGCTCAGGTTTTGGCCTCAACCCCAACTGCTCGGCCCTGCACAACATCCGCAACCGGGTGGCTTTCATCCACGCCTGCGGCCATCCCGAGAACGCGCTGACCCGCAGCCACTTCGACGCCCAGGAGCAGATTGAGCTGGGCACGCCGGGGGATCAGACCGGATCTGAAGGCTTCCTGGCCCGCTACCTGTCGAACATCTCCCACGACCCGACCTCGGTATTTACCTCCATGGCCTCCAGCAGCAACACGCCGGTCAGCCTGGGTGGGTATACCGACGTGGCCACGCTGGACTCACCCAGCAGTTTCAGCCCCAACTCGTCATTTCCGTATGCCGATACCCACAACATCATGCTGCGCGAAATGTACAACGGCGCCGGAACCCTGGACGAGGCCGGGCTGGCCACCATGGACGCGGTGGATTTCATCAACTCCTTTGACCTGGGCAACTACCAGTCCGCCAATTCGTCGTTCCCTTACCCGGATTCCGGCTTCGCCAACGACCTGGCCCTGATCGCCCAGCTCTGGACCCTGAACCTGGGCATTTCCGTGGCCACGGTGGACCGGGGCGGCTGGGATAACCACACCGACATGAACCCGCTGCCGAACAACTTCGGTTTCGGCGCGCGGATCGGGGACATTTCCAGCTCCCTGCGGGCCTTCTACGAAGACCTCGCCGCCCGCGGCCGCGCCAACGACGTGGCCATCGTGGTGCAGACGGAGTTCGGCCGCCAGGTCAGCGAAAACGGCAACTTCGGTACCGACCACGGTTACGGCTGCCCCATGCTGGTCATCGGTGGCGGCATCAACGGCGGCGTGTACGGCAGTTTCCCCGGAATCCAGACCCAGCAAAGGATCGGGGATTCGGTTCGCCCGACCACGGATTTCCGCCGGGTGCACTCCTCGGTGATTGACCGGGTGATGGGTCGGCCCGATCTGGTCAATGACGTGTTCCCCGGGTTCCCCTACACGCCGATGAACTTCACCCTCTGACATCATCCACGTGCCGGCCTGCCCACTGGCAGGCCGGCCGTTTTCATTCCGGCCCCGCCTCCCCGCCCGCGCGGCACGCGATACAATAGCGCCACCAACCGCGGCAGACCGAGGCAATGAAACGGGCTCTCATCACCGGCATCACCGGGCAGGACGGTTCCTACCTGGCTGAATTCCTGCTGAATAAAGGCTACCAGGTCCACGGCATCAAGCGGCGGGCGTCGTCGTTCAACACCCAGCGGATCGACCACATCTACCAGGCACCTGACCAGGACCACCGCAACCTGATCCTGCATTACGGTGACCTGACCGATTCCACCAGCCTGATCCGCATCATGCAGCAGGTGCAGCCCGACGAGGTCTACAACCTGGGCGCCCAGTCTCATGTCGCGGTGAGCTTTGAAACCCCGGAATACACTGCCGACGTTGATGCCCTGGGAGTTCTGCGCCTGCTGGAGGCCATCCGGCTGCTGGGACTGGAGAAGAAGACGCGCTTCTACCAGGCCTCAACGTCGGAACTGTTCGGACTGGTGCAGCAGACGCCCCAGAGCGAGACCACGCCGTTTCACCCACGCTCCCCCTACGGCGTGGCCAAGCTTTACGGACACTGGATCACCGTCAACTACCGCGAGGCCTACGGGATGTATGCCTGCAACGGGATCCTGTTCAACCACGAGTCCCCGCGCCGCGGTGAGACCTTTGTCACCCGTAAGATTACCCGGGGTCTGGCCAACGTCTGCCAGGGCATCGACGACTGCGTCCACCTGGGTAACCTGGACGCCCTGCGAGACTGGGGCCACGCCCGGGACTATGTCCAGATCCAGTGGCTGATGCTGCAGCAGGACCAGCCCCGGGATTATGTCATCGCAACGGGACAGCAGTGTTCAGTGCGGGACTTCGTCCAGCTCAGCGCGGCGCGCCTGGGGCTGGGTCTGCGCTTCCAGGGCAGCGGGGTTGATGAAGTGGGCATCGTGGAGTCGGTGGAGGGCTCTCACGCCCCGGCCGTGAATCCCGGAGATACCGTGGTGCGGGTCGATCCCCGTTACTTTCGCCCGGCCGAGGTCAACACCCTGCTGGGAGACGCCAGCCTGGCCCGGCGTCAGCTCGACTGGTCACCGGGCCATAGCCTGGAAGAGATGTGCCATGAAATGGTGGACCACGACCTGGAGCAGGCCCAGAGGCTGGCTCTGCTGAAAACCCATGGCTTCGAAACACCCCGCCCCAGTGATCGATGACTGAACTCACCCGGGTATTCCTGGCAGGTCACCGGGGCATGGTGGGGTCGGCCCTGCTGCGCGCCCTGTCGCGCCGTCCGGAGGTGGAACTGCTGACCTGTGATCGGCAGGCCCTGGACCTGACCGACCAGTCGGCGGTGCGGGATTACCTGGCGGCCCACCGGCCCCGGAAAATCATCATCGCGGCGGCCCGGGTGGGTGGCATCCACGCCAACAATATCTTTCCCGCGGAGTTCATCTACCAGAACCTGATGATCGCCGCGAACCTGATCCACGGGGCCCACCTGGCCGAGGTTTCGCAACTGCTGTTCCTCGGTTCCTCCTGCGCCTACCCCAAGTTTGCCGACCAGCCCATCGGAGAGGAAGCCCTGCTGGCCGGCCTGCTGGAGCCCACCAATGAACCCTACGCCGTGGCCAAGATTGCCGGCATCAAGCTGTGCGAGAGCTACAACCGCCAGTACGGCCGGGACTACCGCTCCGTGATGCCCACCAACCTGTACGGTCCCAATGACAACTTTCATCCCGATCACTCCCACGTGGTGCCGGCGCTGATCCGGCGTTTCCACGAGGCCGCCAGCCAGGGACTGGACGAAGTGGCCGTTTGGGGAAGCGGCCGGGCCCTGCGGGATTTCCTGCACGTGGACGACCTGGCGACAGCGTGCATCCAGGTGCTGGATGCACCCGTCGATCGCTACCGCGAGCTGACCCTGCCCATGAACTCCCTGATCAATATCGGTTCGGGATCGGAGGTGTCCATCGCGGAGCTGGCAAGGACCATCGCCGGGGTCACCGGATTCAATGGTGAGATCGTGTTTGACGCCTCCCGTCCCGACGGCACGCCAAGAAAACAGCTGGACGTGAGCCGTATGAGCGCGCTGGGATGGCGCCCGGGCATCTCGCTGCAGGAAGGTCTGGAGGCAACCTACCGCTGGTTTCTGGACAACGTGTAGGCCTCAGGGCCGGCAGGTCTGGCTGGCTTCGATGCGGCTGCGCATCCCCGCCAGCCGCGCCGTATCCAGACCTGACTGTCCCGCAAGCTCAATGGCCCGGGTCAGCCATTGCACCGACTCGGAACAGCGATCCAGCGAGGCCAGGGCCAGGGCCACGCTTTCCGCCGCCGCAGGCGATGGGTCGAATTCGAACACCCGCCGGGCAAGTTCCAGGGCGCCGTCACTATCACGAAGTCCTCCGGGGGCGGTTGCCATCAGGTTCGCATGGGTCAGGGCCACCTCGGAGTCTGCGGGCAGCAGGGAACGGGCCTCGTCGGCTGTGGACATGGCCTGCTGAACGCGATTCTGGTCCAGAAGCATTTCGATCTCTGTCAATGCGGCCTGTTTGAAGGTCACCAGGTCACCCTTGGCCGTGGTCAGGTGCAACTGGGCGTCCTCGGGCCGGTTTAGCTGGATCAGCAGGCGAGCCCGCTCCAGGTGGGCACGGGTATCCGTCGGCTGCAGGGTCAGCAGGCGCCCAAACAGTTGGTCGGCCCGCTCCAGTCGCCCCCGACCCCACTCCAGGGTCGCCAGGTTGAACAGGGACGCCACGTTGTCGGGCTCGGCCCCCAGCACCACCTCCAGCTGGGCAATGGCCTGGTCGACGTTACCGCTCTCCGCCTCGGCCGCTGCCAGGTTCACTCGCGCCCTGACGCTGTCCGGGTTGGCGGCCAGCGCGCGCTGGAAATAGCCCCGGGCGGCGGCAAAGTCGCCGGCCCGGTAGGCTTTTCGGCCGCTGAGCAGATGCAGGATTTCCCCGGTGGTGATTTCATCCAGCACGGCCAGTTCCGGATCAGCGGGACTGATGCCGACGTCGCCGGCCCGGGCCAGGTAATCCCGGGCCTTGGGACGATCACCCAGGCTCCGGTAGGCCTGGCCCAGCAGGTAATTGAGGCGGGTCGCCTGGGGAACACCCGCCACAGCCTGCTCCAGGTAAGCTACGGCCTTTTCGGGCTGACCCAGGGCCAGGGCGTGCTCACCCAATGCCGCCAGCACGGCCGGGTCCTTGCTGCCCGACTGCTCGACGGATCGCATGACCAGGCTGGCTGCCGCGAGATCCCCCAGATCCCGGTAGATCGCGGCCAGCCGCAGCACCGCGGCGCTGTAGGCCGGCCTGATTGCCAGGGCGATTCTCAGCGAGTTGATGGCCGCCTGCTGTTGTCCCAGGTCACTGTACGCCAGCGCCGCCAGGTAGGGCCATGCAAACTGCGAGGGATCCAGCAGGGCGCCGCGCTGGTAGCTTTCCACGGCCTGGGACAGGAACCCGTAGGCCTGGAACAGCCGCCCGGCCTGGCCGTACAGTTCCGCCTCCTCGGCCGCCATGAGATCGGCCGCCATGGCCTGGCCCGACAGGTCCGCCAGGAATTCCGCGATCTGTTGCGCCACCGCCGGCTCCAAACCCGTCGGGTCAAACTCCGGGACAAGAAAAGACTCAGCAGCCGTCGCCGTCCCGATCATCAGACAGGCCGCCAGCAGAACGTTCTTCACGGTTCTCGCCTCAGCGTGGTGTATCGGCCCGTGGCGGGAACCCCAACCGACTGCCGGGTGCCGTCCGCCCAGATGATTTCCAGGGATTGCGGCTGCTGCCCGGACGTCCAGTGGAACAGCAGCCGGGGGTCGTTGGCGGATGCGTAACTGCCGTCTGCCCGGACCTGCCGATGCTGTGGTCTGCCCCGGTCAAAACTCAATACGGCGCCGGCACCCGGCTGGTCACCTTCGCCGCTGACCAGGCGCAGGCCAAGCCACCGCCGGGGTGTGCGGGGATTGAGCAGCAGGCGGGCCCGGTCATTGCCGTTATTGAGCAGAACGTCCACGTCACCGTCATTGTCCACATCCCCAAATGCCGCGCCGCGACTGGAGGCCAGCTGCCCCAGGGCACCTGACTCGGCTGCCGGGACCTCGACGAAAGATTGCCCCGCCTGGCTGATAAATAATTGATTTCTTTGACGAAACGGATACGGGTCTCCCGTCTGGGCCTGGGTTTCCAGCACTCGGACGGCGCCGTTGAAGCTGACCAGGTCCAGCCACCCGTCCAGATCCAGATCCAGCCAGCGGGTCGCCCAGCCGGTATAGCCGCGGCTGACCGCACCCAACCCGGTTGGCGCGGTGACGTCCAGGAACCCGGCATCACCGTCGTTGCGGTACAGGGTGTTGGTCTCACCCATCAGGTGGGTCACGAACAGGTCTACGTCGCCGTCCTCGTCAAAGTCTGCGGCAGCCACCCCCATGCCGGCCTCGGCCACGCCACGCTGGTTGACGGCGACGCCGGCGAACAGTGCATCCTCCTGGAATCGCAGGCCCTGGTGATTCAACCACAGGTGGTTGTGTTCACCGTCGTTGGCTACGTACAGGTCCAACCAGCCGTCCTGGTTGAGATCCGTGGCCACCACCCCCAGGCCCGGACCCGCACGGTGCTCCCCCAGCGCCGGCAGGGTGACATCCTGGAAGCGGCCGTTGCCCAGGTTGCGCAGCAGCCGGTCCGGCCGTGGCTCAAAATCCGATGGGCCGCAGTAATCACGTCGGCTGGTGGCGGCATAGCAGCTGGGATTTTCCTTTGCGGAGAATGCCACGTAGTTCACGACGAACAGGTCCAGCCAGCCGTCCCGGTCGTAGTCGAAGAACGTCGCGCTGGTGCTCCAATCCCCGATGTCGGTACCCGATTCCGCGGAAACGTCAGCGAATCGACCCCCGCCCAGGTTCCGAAGCATGACGTTGCGGCCATACTGGGTGACATACAGGTCGGTCAGTCCATCGTTGTCAATGTCACCGGCCGCCACGCCCATGCCGTAACCCGCTACGGTGGCCCGTGATTCTTCGGTAACCCGGGCAAAACGCAGAGACCCTGGCCCGTCGCCGGCGTCCAGATCGTTGCGAAACAGCTGGTCCACGGGTGACCCGTCGGAATTTCCGGTCACGCTGCCGCTCTGCACCAGGTAGGCATCCAGGTCGCCGTCGTTGTCCCAGTCCACCAGGCCAGCGCCCGAACCGGTGATCTCGGGAAAGTAAAACGCGCCGGTGGCGCCGGTTTGATGCACGAATTCGATACCGGACGCGTCGGTGGCGTCGATCAGGGTCTGGGCGTGAATGGGGTATGCGGCATGTACTGCAGCAGCTGCACACAGGGCCGAAATCCGTCTCATCTGGCCATCATAAAAAATGTAACAGAATCGACCAAACATTTGACCTGTCTGATTTTTGGTTCATTATTAGTGGAATTGGGGAGCTGTCGTTTAAATTTTTAGGAATAGCGGGGATTTGCAATGATCACCAGAACCACCTGTACGCTTGCACTGTCACTGGCTTTGCCTCTGGCGGCGATCGCCAAGGAAGCGCCTGCCATCGAAGCTGTCTACGACCCCAGCGGCGTCCAATGGCATACCAGCGCCGCCTTCGCCAGCGCCGAACTCATCGTCAGCGGCCCCGGGGGCTTCTACTGGACCCGGTCTTTTGACAAGGGCGAATCCCTGGTTCTGGACTACGCCACGCTGACCCAGTCCTATCTGCCCAACGGCTACTACAGCTATGAAATGGTCCTGTCACCGCGAATGAACGCGGCGGACAAGAAACTGGCCGACGAGGCGCGGGCCCTGGGTGAAGACGTCGATGTGTTCGCAGCCCCGAAGGCCGGCTATGTGTTCGGCGGATTTACGGTCAGCGACGGCATCGTGGTCAATCGGGAATTGGCTGAGTCCACGCTGAAGGACCAGGTGATCCTGGATGACCTGATCGTCGACGGCAGCGCCTGTATCGGCCAGGACTGTGTCAACGGAGAAAGCTTCGGTTTCGACACCATCCGGTTGAAGGAAAACAACCTGCGCATCAAGTTCCAGGACACCAGCTCCACCGCCAGCTTCCCCACCCAGGACTGGCAAATCACCATCAACGACAGCAGCAATGGTGGCGCGAACAAATTTTCCATTGACGCGATCTCGCCTGTTTCCAACACGCCATTCACCATCGAAGCCGGCGCCCCCAGTCACTCGCTTTACGTCGACGACGGCGGACGGCTCGGTGTTGGCACGAGCACCCCGGTGGCGGATTTTCATGCCAAGTCAGGCAACACCCCTACCCTGCGGCTGGAGCAGGACGGTTCGTCCGGGTTTGCCGCCCAGACCTGGGACCTGGCAGGAAACGAAGCCAACCTGTTTATCCGGGACGCCACCAATGGCAGTCGGCTCCCGTTCAGAATCCGTCCGAGCGCGCCGACGGATTCCATTGATATCAAGGACAACGGTAACGTTGAGTTCGGGGCAGATACCGCCGCCAAGGAAATCAAGGTGGATTCTCTTGATGGCGCTGGTAATTATGGCCAATTGACATTTCGACGCGGCAACACTGATGAATGGGGATTCGGAAACACCGACGCCAACTTCTATGTTTTCAACTACGAGTCGACCCATAATCATGACGCGCTAATCATCAATCGTGCCACCGGAAACGTCACCATTACACACGACCTGGTCGTCAGCGGGCAATGCAGCGAGGTCGACGGGCCGTGCGCCCCTGATTACGTTTTCGAACCCGGCTACGAGCTGCTGAGCCTGGGCGATCTGCAGAATTTCGTTCAGGAAAACAGACACCTGCCCAACGTACCCTCGGCTTCCGAGATCCACGAAAACGGAATCAATACACGCGAATTCAATTTCGCCATGCTGGAGAAGATCGAGGAACTGGTGCTCTACACCCTGGAACAGCAGGAAACCATCAACGCACTGAATACCCGTCTGTCAGAGCTGGAAGCTCGCACCAGCGAATAAGCAACAACAATAATGATCAGAAACGCCCGGTTCGCCGGGCGTTTTTTTTGCGCCGGTGAGCTTCCCCGGAACCCGGGGAACCCCAAATGACTTCCGCTACGCCGCGGTAAAGCTAGAATGACCGCTGCCATGTCCCTGGACTGTCACCATGCACCCCAGACTCGAACTGCGAATTCCCATTAGCCCAACTGCCCAGGACATGCGAATGGTTCGGTACTTCCTCGCATCCCTGGACCTGTTTGGCGGCGATATCGCCAGCCAGACCCATACCGTCCTGTCGGTTGGCGCCGATGAGCCCCCTCGAGACCTGTTGCAGGAGTTTCCGTGGATCAAGCAATGGTCTGTCGATATTCGCTGGGTCGATCGCGAGCTGTTCAAACAATGGGAGTACGACGCCACCGGCGTGGACCGGTTCTGGGTCGAATCCAATGCGGAGATCGTGGCGATGGTCGACGCGGATTTGCTGGTGGGGGCCAGCCTGGATTCCATGGTTGCCCGGGTGGCCGAGTCTGAAAGAGTCCACGGTTTCATGGCCCATATTTCACCATTCGGCTACGGCAACTTTCGAAGCACCCCCAGCGCAACCTGGTGGAATCAGATTTACGCTGCGGCAGGAATGGACGCTCCCGACCTCGACCGCCAGGTTTCGGCCTGGGGACTGGACCAGGACTTCAATCCCAACATCGCCCTGGCCGACCCCGAGCATCGCATGGCTCCAGACTACTTCAACTACGGCGTCATCATCGGACCAAGACGGCACTTTGAGTCCATGGCCGTCACCTATCTGGATGACATCGAGACCGTAAGTACCGTGGTCCCCGGCAGTCGATACATTTCCCAGATTGCCAATTGCATCACCTTCGCCAGGCACCAGATACCTTGTGACCTGCTTCCCATCAACGACAATTTCCCGCTCAATCTCCCAGCCGAGGAGATGCGCCGCCTGAACCCGGACCCCTACGGACAGGATTCAGACGAAGACATCAGGATCTTTCATTACATCGGTCGCCGGAAGGTGTTTGCCAGCCCGGAATCAGTCGCTGAGTTCGTAGGCCGATCCGATGTGTCAGCGGTAGACAGGGTATTCCAGGAACGGTTGAGAGCAACGGCAATCCAGACAGGGGAGCTCCATGCTGATTGATGAACCTGGAGCCAGACGATACCTCAGGTGCCATCAGGACCCGCAGCATGGATAGCCTGGAAAAATTCTACAACCAGCGGCCTGACGGAAGCAGTCAACAGGAATTCCTGACCCAGGTTGCGCATACTGAATCCGGACAGCCCGTGTCTGACGCACAATTTGAGTCCATGCTTGGACAGATTCGGGAACTGTTGGGCCTGACCCCGTCTGACCAGCTGCTCGACCTGTGTTGCGGCAATGGTCTCATCACCAACGCGCTGGCGGAACATGTCGAGCGAGCCAAGGGTATCGACTTTTCCCACCAGCTGTTGTCAGTGGCCCACCAACATCACTCCATGCCAAACCTGTGCTTTCAGTGGGGCAACCTGCTTCGACCCAACGACATTCCACCGGACCAGACCAGATACACCAAAGTCCTCATGTATGCGGCATTGCAGCATTTTGGCCATGATGATTTGGGCTCTTTGCTGGAATTCATCCTCAGCGTTTCCGCAGAACGGGTGACCATCCTGTTCGGATTCGTGCCGGACCGTGAGCGGCGACCCGTGCTTTACGACACTCCGGTCAAGAAGATCAGAAACTGGTCACGGCGATTGTTGGGGCGCGAACTGATCAAGTCCTGGTGGACCCGGGAGGAGTTCCTTGAGGCCTGTGCCCCCAGGGGCTTGATTTGCAGCTTTCACTCGCTGCCTGCCAATCTGCTGGCCTCCGGATACCGATTCAATGTTCGAATTGAAGGGTAAGCAGCAGCTGTTGACCCGGGCGCCGCCTCGTTGGTCCCGGGGGCTGTGGACATGAAGCTGGCCATCATGCAGCCCTACTTTTTCCCATATCTCGGCTACTTCCAACTGCTGTCTGCCGTGGATGAGTTTGTCTTCCTGGATGACGTCACCTTTATCAAGCAGGGCTGGATCAACCGAAACCGGATTCTCGTCGACGGCCAGCCAGCCTATTTTTCACTGCCGGTTCACGGCAGCTCGAATCACCCGATCAATGAAATCGGTCTGGACCTGGAACGGTTTGCACACTGGAAGCGAAAATTTCTTGCCACGCTCCGGCATAACTACTCCAGAGCGGCAAATTTCGCAGCGGTGCACGAACTGGTGGCTGGCGTGATCGAGACACCCGCGCGCAGTATTGCGGAGATGGCGATTCGCAGCGTTCGGGCAAGCGCAGATTACCTGGGGGTAACGACTCCTACGCGACGAAGCTCCACGCGGCATCAATCTGTTTCTGGCCAGGGGGTCCAGCGGGTACTGGGGATCTGCCGGGACCGCGGCGCCACCGTTTACGTCAACTCCCAGGGAGGCCGCGCGCTTTACCAACCCGATGATTTCGCGGGTCAAGGCATCGATCTTCGTTTTCTCATCCCCGCCGCGATATGCCAGAATGGCCCCGTGGGAACGCCCCCGTTATCCATCATCGACGTGATAGCCAAACACTCCAGGTCAGCCATCCAACGTGCCCTGGACCGTTACCAATTGACCAGATAGCGCGTCACGGATGGAATGCAGATCTCAATGACTGAAAGACTCTCCGTCATCGTCGCCTTCTATAACATGCGGCGCGAGGCAGCCCGAACGCTTTTCACGCTGAGCCCCGAGTATCAGCGTGACGTCCGCAGATCCGACTACCGGGTCATCTGCGTGGACAACGGATCCCGCTATCCACTCGACGCCCACGACGTTGAGGCATTTGGCCCGAACTTCGAGTACCACCGAATCGATAATGACTCGGCGTCACCGGCGAGAGCCATCAATGACCAGGTCGCCAACTGTCCTTCGGAATTGGTGATGGTTGTCATTGACGGCGCCCGCATGCTGACCCCGGGTGTACTCAGCCTGAGCCTGAAGGCCGCCGACGCATATCCCCGACCCTTCGCCTTTACCTTGGGGTGGCACCTGGGAAGCGAACTGCAAAACATCGCCATGACCCGCGGATATGATCAGCAGGCAGAAGACCTCCTGCTGGAGTCGATCGACTGGAAACAGGACGGATATCAACTGTTCGACATCTCGGTTCTGGGAGGGTCCTACCGCGGATTCCTGGGCGGCCTCCCCTCGGAAAGTAATTGTTTTGTAATGAGAAAATCGGACTATCTTTCCATGGGCGGCTACGAAACGTCCTTTGAATCGCCTGGCGGCGGCCTGGTCAATCTTGACTTCTTCAAGCGCGCAATGCAGAACCCCGACCTGGATCCGGTACAGCTGCTGGGAGAGGGGTCCTTTCACCAGTTTCATGGCGGCGTGGCGACCAACGTCCCTCGGGCCCAACACCCATTCGAGCGGTTTGCGGAAGAGTACGAGATATTGCGGGGTGAACCATTCCGGGCGGTAACAGACCGGAAGATCCACTTTCTTGGTTCCCTGACGGAGGGAGCTCGCAGGTTCCTCATTTGATGAATCGAGGCTGCCTTACCGGGCAGCCAGCGAACCGAGGAGTCTCAAGACCTTTCGACGCTGGGCAACCGGCCCCCAGTTTTCCAGGCAATCCTGGCGGCACTCGAGGCCAATTCGACGCCGTTCCTGGCGGTCGGTCACCAGCCGGGAAAGATGCTCGAGCCATTGCCCGGTCGAATCGGCGCAGAAGCCATTGCGGCCGGTTTTGATTGCGGCCTTCATGGGCGGGGTAGCACTGGCCACCACTGGCACACCGAGAATACCGCTCTCGAAATACTTGAGCTCGCTCTTCGCAGCGCAAAATGGATTCCCTTCCTCCAACGGGGCAATGGCTATATCCATACGCGCCAATTCCGCAGGGAGCTTTTCATAGGGCACGGCGGGAGCCAACTCGATTCTGTCCTGAAAGGGCCGCAGGCAATGGAATTCCTCGATATTCAGAAAACCGAGCAGGAGTAAATCCAGGTACTGGTGGCGGTTCATCAGTTCGGCCAGAACCGGAGCCACCACGGCGAAATCCCTTTGATGGCTTGGCGTCCCACTGGCGTACCCAATGCAGACCCGCGATATGGTTCCGCTGCGTTCCAAACTACGACGCTCCCGTTCCCGAACCAGTCGTTCTGCCTGGGCCAATCGATCACTGTTCAGGCCGTTCGGCATCACCCTGACCGTGGAATGAAACCGCAGGGCGTGCCGGGCCAATTCTTCGGTTGCCACCCATACTTCGTCCGCCTGCTCGAGGGACCTCGTGTAGCCTCCGATCATCTGCAGCCAGCTTGACCTTTGGGGATCCTGCAGGCCGTCAAGGAAGGCAATGATTTCGGGTCGATGGAGGTCCGGATCAAAAACAAGATCATCAATATCAAAAACCACCCGCTTCCCGTGGTGTCGGGCGGCCTCGTACCAAGCCTCCAGCGTTTGGGACCACGGAGCCCGGAACACGAGCACCAGATCCAACTGGCTCATCAATCGATCAGGGTTCTCACAGCCTGCGTCGATGGTGTAGGCACTCACCTGTGAATCGAGCAGGTTTTCGAGGTGATTCTGCACTCTGTATATATGGCCTTTTGACGCTGGGGCACCGGATAGAAACCCCGCCATCAACGGCATCTCACAGTTCGCACTGCGGCGGGCAAGGCGTCGCTCCAATCCAGTCAGCGAGGTCACGCTCCCGGCACTGTCGCCGGAATCGGCTGTGATTGGCGCACAATCAGTCAGCATCATTCTCACTGCGTCCAGCTTTCCCCGGTAATCTTCGGTTTTCCCCGTCACCGCCATGGACCGCAGGAGTCCGAATACCTGTTTGGCCAGTGCCCCGCTGCAGCTCAGCTTGCCGGAGGCCGGTTGAGGCTTCTGTCGATGCAGGTCTGGCCTGACCCGGTCTACTGGAGGTGAATCTGGCCGTTGACCGATCGCTTCTGCCAACGCACTAACGGCCTGGGCCGGTCCGGTCAACAAATCCCGGTGCATAACAAATGTCCGCGGACATGTACGTGAGTGGTACTCAGCATCCAGCATATACCGGGAAGCCAGCGCGAATGACTGGGTCGAATGCAATACCGCCGCAGGCCGAAACGCTTCGTTGTAGGCGCGCTGAAACAGCGACCGCGCGATTTCCACCGGGTCTCTCAGGGCGATGATCACCCTGACGTCCAGCCCGAGGGCTTTGGCGGCTTCGATCCATACTGGCATCAGCAGGCAAAATCGCGGATCTTTGATCGCTACATCGGCCTGGTGTCGCCACTGTGACAGCAATTCGGTAACCTGGCCAAGGTGCTCTGTCGAGGTCAGCTCAATATCCGACGCGGTCAAACCCAGAGGATCTTTCCAACGGCAGCCGACATGAGACAGCATGGCATTATTCAGGCTGACCACCTCCCGTGACTCCAGATATCCCATGGGATTGTCCTGATTGGCAGGCATCAGGTCTCCAGGAATGTGCAGGCCAAACGCGTCCAGGACCTGCATCACCATAGATGTACCGCTGCGATGCATTCCAGTCACCAAGGTGAGCGTACTGTTCATGGCTAAATGTCAGGCGATGCGGGGCCGACTTGAGTTCGACAACAGGGACAGATGTTCAGCATTGGACACAATGTCCCCCAGCAGTTCGCACACCGAGTCCACCAGTGCCGGCGACATCTCGGGTCCGGCTGGAAGGATCAAACTGCGCTCGGCAGCAAACTCCGTGTGAGGCAGGGAATCGCAGGATTCGTCGTGGTAAGGGGCAAGCTTGTGGCATCCCGGAAAAAAGTACTTTCGGGCCAGTACATTCTCACTTTCCAGCACTTCCACCAGGCGATCACGGGAGATCCCGGAACTGCCCTGATCCAGTTCGGCAACGGCATAATGAAAATTGTGCCTTGGCGCTGTGCACGGTCTGATTTCTATCCCTGGAACGGTTCGAAGTCCAGCTTGATAGCATTCGATGACCCTGCGACTTCTTGAAATGGACTCCGCCAACGCTTCCAGGTTTGCAAGGCCCAGTGCGGCGGAGAGCTCCGGCATCTTGGCATTGATGCCCAGACGGGTAGTGGTGTCTGTTGCGACAAACCCAAAATTCCGGATCTCCCGGAGCCGCTCGGCCAACCCGTCGTCCGCCGTGGTGATGGCACCCCCCTCGCCACAGTGGAACGCTTTGGTGGCGTGAAGACTGAAGACTTCAGCATCTCCGAAGTTTCCGATAAGCGCGTTGTCATGACCGCAACCGAAGCCATGTGCGGCATCAAAGATCAGGTGGATTCCATGTCTGTCCGCGACCGAACGCAGTCTCGGGATGTCGCAGGGTCGTCCCCACAGGTGTACACCCAAAATCGCCGAAGTCCGTTCCGTGATCAGGGCTTCGCAGGATTCCGGGTCAATATTCAATGTCCTGGGATCTATGTCGCAGAATACGGGATCCAAACCCTGCCATTTCATCGCGTTCGGAGTGGCCACAAAGGTAAATGAGGGCACGATGACCTCGCCCGTCAATTCCAGGGCGTGTGACAGTATCTGCAAAGCGACCGTACCGTTTGCAGTCAGCACACAGTGTCTCACGCGAAGATAGTCGGCAATGCCGAGCTCGAGCTCTTTGACGAGCGGACCGTCATTGGTGAACCAACCGGATGCCATGATCGAATCGACCCGCCTCATCAGAGGTTCTTTTGGCGGGATCAACGGGCGGTTGACATGCAGTGGCTTACTGAATCGCGGCTGTCCGCCTAATACCGCCAGCTGGTCTGGTTTACTCAAGAGTTTCGTCCATCCTCAGGCAATCCCGTGCAGCCGCAGGATTCTTACATCATCCCGCAAAACTATAAAGTATCAGCGGCACAAGCCGGAGGACGTTTTTGGACCAGGCCGTCCTATCATGAGCCCGCGCCAACCACTGCGCCATACGTTTCGTCATCTAACTCTGATACGCTTCGGTCAGGATACAGGAACCTGGACGACACACTTTGACTGGGATGTTTTCGCGCAGGCGTTTCCTGGCTGGCTGCACTGGTCTTTCAAGTGCCATTGCCCTGCCGGGATTGGCTAACGGTCCTGAAAATCGACTGACCACACAAACAGATTCCGACACCGGTCTGCCGCTGCTGCGCCTGCCACCGGGATTTCGCTACGTGACCTACGGCTGGATGGGTGACGTCATGGACGACGGCATAGCCACGCCTGGGCTGCACGACGGCATGGCGGTGGTGCATGCCAAGGGTTCCGAATTGACACTGGTTCGCAACCATGAACTGTTCGGCCGGGGCGGCAGCTTTGGTCCGGAACCCATCACCTACGATCCCAGCGGGCCTGGCGGAACCACGACCCTGACCTTTGACGCCAAGCGGGGACAGTTTCTCTCTGCCCGGGCCAGCCTGGCCGGCACGCTGATCAACTGTGCCGGGGGTCCTACGCCCTGGGGGAGCTGGCTGTCCTGTGAAGAGGTGGTGGCTGATCCCGGTGCTCTGGTCAAATGGCGTCAGCTCGGCCTGACCCGTCGGCACGGCTATGTCTTTGAAGTTCCAGCAAAATCTCCAGCCAGCGCCGAACCCATTACCGCCATGGGCCAGTTCATCCACGAGGCAGTAGCGGTCGATCCGGCGGACGGCATTGTCTATCTCACCGAGGATCGCTACGTGGCCGCGGGCTTCTATCGCTACATCCCGGATCACCCGGGACAGCTGGCGCGGGGCGGTCGGCTGCAGATGATGCGGGTCCGCGGTCGCGACCAGATGATCCGCGACG
>JASJDM010000037.1 GCA_030065125.1 Lysobacterales bacterium
CGGTCGTAGCGGGCATCTACGCCGGCCAGCTCGTGGGTGCTCTCGATGATAGTGGTGCCGTTGCTCTTGAGCTGGTCCAGCATGGCGTCCACCGGGCCGCGGTGTTGCGCGTCCACACCCACCATGGGCTCGTCGGCCAGCAGCAAGGCGGGTTCGTGGATAGCGCCGCAGGCGATGCTGACCCGTCGCTGCATGCCGCCGGACAGCCGGCTGACCGGTTCGTCGGCCCGGTTTTCCAGGTCGATCCACCCAAGGGAGGTGGCAACGCGAGCCCGACTCTCCTTGCGGGACAACCCCTGCAGTCGGGCGAAGGCCTCCAGGTTCTCCCGGGCGGACAGCCGCGGGAACAGCGACATGCGCTGGGGGATAACGCCGATGTGCTGACGTCCGGCCCGATGACCTGGGCTGTGACCGGCGATACGCACCTGGCCCTGGTGTCCCGGAAGCTGGCCCGCAATGGCCCGCATCAGGGTGGACTTGCCGGCGCCGTTGGGGCCCAGCAGCGCAACCCGCAGCCCGGCCTCCAGCTGCAAAGACAGGCCCTGCAGCACCGGGCGACCGCTCAGTTCGCAGTGCAGGTCCTGGATATGCAGCAGGGCGTTCATGCAGGCAGCCGGCCCTTCCAGGCAATGGGATTGCGGCTCTTGAACCGGAACAGGCCATACCACTGAATCATCACGATCAGCAGCATGCCCACCGGATGCAGCAGTACGCCGGACAGGTTCTGGCGGAACCGCAGCGCGCTAATGGCCCGAGCCACCAGTGAGAGCAATCCCGCTGCCAGGAACAGGCCCGTTTCAGGCCGGCCCAGCAGCGCGCTCACCGCGGCGCCAACCCAGGGCAACACGTGCCCGCCCAGCAGCAGGGTGGTCCACACGCCGATGGCGCCCGGGGATCCCATACCCTCGTGGGCGTTCTTGGCAAAACCCTGCCAGACCTGGCTGAAGTCCTGGTACATGCGGCAGAACACCAGTCCGGTCAGGTCGGCCAGGTCGGAAAAATAGCCCTTGCCGCGGAACGCCCGGGGCAAGGCCACGCCGTCCTGGATCTGGCTGCGAATCGCGCCGTGCCCGCCCACGTCCAGGTACGCCTCCCGCCGCGCCAGCACAAACTGGCCGACCCCGGCGGCAAACATGGGATGGCGGGTCAGGCGCACGCCAATCATGGGCAGGTAGCCCAGCAGCACCAGGTTGATCAGGGGAATGATCAATCGCTCACCCAGGCTGTGGGTGATCTGCTGGGGAACCCCGGACAACAGGTCGATGTCTCGGTTCTGGGCGTGCCCGGCCAGTCGCGAAACGGCATCCTGGCTCAGGTGCACGTCGGCATCCTGGAACAGCAGCCAATGCCCGGTGGCCGCCTGCGCCAGTTGCGCGCAGGCGAAGTTCTTGCCCATCCAGCCGGCCGGCAGGGGCTTGCCCTGGATCAGCCGAACCCGGGAATCGTCGGCGGCCAGCCGTTGGACAATGGCGGCGGTGTCATCGGTGGATCCGTCATCCAGCACCACCACCTCGACATCTACGCCCTTGCTGTTCAGGGCTGCCATGATCGCCTGTTCAATGTTGTCCTGCTCGTTGCGCGCGGGAATCAGGATTGAGACTTTCTCGATCGACAGGCCCGCAGGAGTTCGTGGTCTGCGGTAGAACAGCAGGTTGATCAGCAGCATGACCAGGGGCAGTGCCGCCAGAACCAGGCAGATGATGACCAGCACATTCATTGGGGACTACCTCCAGGACGAGCTTCGTGGGAAGGATCAAACGATCGCCCCTGGCTCCAGGCTTTCAGGCGCCGCAGCAGATCGTAGCTGCCGCCTACACCGCGGCGGCCATCAATCAGAGTTTCGAACTGCGCCGGATCCCGGGTTTGGGCCAGCTCGGACAGGCAGTCCATGGTGTCGGTCAACATGCCGGTGGCGTGCTCCAACAGCTCCGCCGGCCGGCTGCTTCGCCGATGTGGTCCACCCAGGTCAACCTCCCCGAAACGGATCAGTGCCTCGGGCCGCCGCTCGTTCCAGAACGGATACTCCAGGGCCACAGGAACCACCGGCACATCGGGAAAGCGCCGCATCAGGTGGGCAATGCCGGCCTGCAGCTTCAAGGGACGGCTGCGCGAATCGACAAACTCGCCCTGGACGGTCATGCCCAGGGCCTGGTTGTCGGCGAATATGGCCTCTGCCGAGCGCATGAACGCCCGGATGGAGCTGGGAGACTCGCTGTCCAGGGGGAGCAGGCCCAGCCGCCCCAGGATGGGGTACTTCGTCAGTGCCTCGGCGTCGATGGGCCCATAGCAGCGACGGCCCGGAAACATCAGCTCACCCATCAGCAGCAGGGTGATTGGGTCCCACCAGGATGGGTGGTTGGAGATCACCACCACGGGCCGATCCACCGGTACTTCCGGAATGCCGTCCCTGGCAATCCGGACGCCGTTGAAGTTCTTGCGAAAGAACCGGTGCAGGAAGCGGATAAACCCGCGCTGCAGAAACGGCGTGTAGGGCGGTAAGGCCGTCATCGGCTGATGGGTCAAGCGACCTGTGAGCGCGACTGGCTGGCGTCCTGGTCCAGCGAGTCAGCGGCAATCCAGCCCGACATCAGCGCCATGGGCATACCCGGTCCCGGATGGGCCGATCCGCCGGCCAGGTAAAGACCCTCAACGTCAAGGCTGCGGTTGGACGGCTTGAAGGCGCCAACAAACTTGCCGTGGCTGGCGAGGCCGTAAATGGCGCCGTTGAGCACCCGGTAGCGATCGTGGATGTCCTGGGGTGTCAGCACCTTCTCAAACACGATGCGCTCTTCCAGGTCCGGCATGCCGCCGCAGGTCTTGAGCTTGTCCAGGATCACCTGGCGGTACTCCGGCAGCATCTCGCCCCAGTCCTGGCCTTCGCGCAGGTAGGGCGTGTGCACCAGCACGTACAGGGCTTCGCCGCCTTCCGGCGCGGTGCCCGGCTCCGTGCGGGCCGTGGCTGCCAGGTAGCAGCTGGGGTCCGGGGCCGGTATGCCCTGCTTGTAGATAGCATCGAACTCCGCTTCTGGATCTTCCGAGAACACGAAGTTGTGGTGCAGCAGGTGGTCGTATGCCTTGTTCAGGCCCAGGTACAGCACCACGCCGGAGCAGGCCGGCTCGTAGTCGCGGCGCTTGCCGAAGGCTTTAGCGGCCGTGCCGCCCACCAGTTCGTTCAGGGTGCGCACGCTGTCCATGTTGGAAACCACCGTGTCAGCCTTAAACTCGTCGCCGTCGGTGGTGCGCACGCCGGTGACCCTGCCACGCTCAACCAGTATCTTCTCCACCTGACAGCTGGTGCGAAACTCGACGCCCAGCTCGGTGGCCAGTCTCTCCAGGGCTTCCGGCACCGCCCGGGTGCCGCCGATGGGATACCACACGCCCTCGGCCAGCTGCATGTGGGCGATGCCGCACAGCACTGCCGGTGAGCCGTAGGGTGAAGAGCCCACGTACTGGGTGAAGTGGTCCAGCATCTGGGCTGCACGGTGATCCGGCACGTGGGAACGCACGATGCTGGCCACGGAGCGGCCCATGTTGAGGTCCACCAGGTCTTTCAGAGTGGACAGTTTGAAGGTGTCCTTGCCGTTGAAGGCATCCTTGACGCTGTCCAGGGCACGCCAGAAGAAGAACTTGTCGGAAATCCGGGACAGCCGCTCGGACAGGTCTACGAAGCGTCGGTAACCCTCGGCGTCCCGTTGTTTGCCGGTGAACTGCTCCAGGGTGTCCGACATCTCATCCACGTTCTCTTTGAGATCGAGCACGCTACCGTCCTCGAAGAAGCAGCGCCACTGGGGGTCCAGGCGGACCAGATCCAGGTAGTCTTCAATCCTGCGGCCCGACTCGGCGAAGATTCGCTCGATCACCCGGGGCACGGTCAGGATGGTGGGGCCCATATCGAAGCGAAAGCCTTCTTCCTCCCACACCGCGGCCTTGCCGCCGAGCCAGGGGTTGGCTTCCAGCAGCTGGACCTTGTGTCCGCGTGCCGCCAGGGTGCAGGCCGCAGCCAGTCCGCCCAGACCGCCGCCAATGATGATTGTGTTCTCTGTTTTCATGGTGTCCTCCTCGGAACTCTTGTGTCAGTCGTCCAGGGCCTGGCGATGCATGCCACCCAGACCGGCGCCCAGGCTGCTGCTCTGCGACGGTGCACTGCTGTGAATAATGTGCGCCTGGGGCGCACGCGCCTGCTCCAACTGCAGGTCTTCTGTCATCAGGTCAGCCGTGATCTGGGCTGACTGGAAAATCACCGGCAGGCCGCTGCCCGGGTGGGTGCCGCCACCGGTGAGGTAGACCCCTTCCAGGTCTTCGAAGCGGTTGCGGGGGCGCAGGCTCAGCATCTGGTCCAGGCCGTGGGCCAGGCTGAATGTCGCGCCCCGGTAAAGGTTCATCTCGCCTTCCCAGTCCCGGGGGGTGATGCAGTGTTCCACCCGGATGCGTTCGCGCAGACCTTCCAGTCCGAGCCGCTGTTCGAGCTGGTCCAGGGTCTGCTCCCGGAACTGCGCCTGGGCCGTGCCCCAATCAATGGACTCGTGCATGTGGGGCACCGGCACCAGCACGTACAGGGTGCTGTGTCCGTCGGGCGCCATGCTGGGGTCTGTGATGCAGGGGTTCTGCACGTAGAACGACGGGTTCTCCGTCAATCGGTAGTTCTTTTCAATGTCCTGCAGGTGCTGCTCGTAGCCTTCGGCCAGGTAGATGGTGTGGTGGGCCAGGTCGTCGTAGTGGCCCTCGATGCCCAAGTACATCATGAATGTGGAGCAGGAATACTTTTTCTTCTCGAGCTTCTTGTCGGTCCAGCGCTTGCGCACGTGGTTGGGCACCAGGGATTCCATGGCCCGGGCAAAGTCCGCGTTGATCACCAGGGCGTCTGCGCTGTGCTCTCCATTGTCGGTGAGGATGCCGGTGGCGCGCTTGCCGTCCATGATGACGCGCCGCACCGGCGTGTCCAGGTGAATTCGTACGCCCATTTCCCGGGCCACCCGGGCCATGGCCTCGGTGACGGCACCGCAGCCGCCCACCGGGTGGAAGACGCCGTACTCGTACTCCAGGAACGCCAGGATCGTGAACAGGCTGGGGCAGCGGAACGGCGACATGCCCAGATACTTGCTCTGAAACGAGAACGCCAGGCGGATGCGGGGATCGGAAAAATAGCGCTTGAGGTCCTTGTCCACGCTGTTCCAGGGCCGAAGCAGGGGCATCAGCGAGGCCAGGGGGAGCTTGAGCACGTCCATGTGGCTGAGGAACGGCTGCTCCAGGATCGGCCGAAACGCTTCCAGCTTGTCCCGGTTCTCCGCGACGTATCGCTCCAGACCGTTGGCGTCCTCGGGGCTGATTTTCGCCACTTCTGCCTGGGTTTTCTCGATGTCGCAGGCGGCGTCGATGAAACCTCCCTGCTCGAAAACGAGGCGGTAGTTGGGGTCCAGCCGGATCAGGTCCACCTCTTCGTGCAGGGATCGGCCACATTCTTCGAATATTCCCTCCAGCACTTCCGGGAACAGAAAGAAGGTCGGGCCGCGGTCGAACTTGAAGCCGTCGATGTCCATGATGGAGGTTCGGCCCCCCACCTGGTCGGCCCGCTCGTACAAATCCACCTCGACGCCCCTGGACGCCAGCAGCATGGCCGTGGCCAGGCCACCCGGGCCTGCCCCGATGATGATGGCGTTGTTCTTGCGCCCGAGGTTGCTCAACACCTCCGCCGAGGCGCCCAGGGTTGAGCCCGAGTTGTGCTGGTCTAGTCTCATGATTGTGTCCGCTCCACGGCTTTCATGTTTCACGCAGCAAGATAGGACTGACTTTGTGAACAGGCCGTTGAAATACAGTGGAAAAAGCGAGAGGAAAGCGGCGCTGCTTTCACCAGCGGTCCGATTTTCGCACCAGCGGACAGCTCGCCGCCGTGTGCTGATTCCAAAAAAGGCCTGAATCGACTGGCGAAAAATGTTGGTTAAGGGGGCGTGACAAAAAAAACACGCCCTGAGGCGTGTAATGTGCTCCCGGTATTCCGGGTCACATAACGCAGGCGACCCTGAAAGGTCGAAGCGGCACTTTTGTGAATACGCAACGCGGAGTTTGCCAACAGCAGGCTGCTGCTTCCTGGAGACCCGGCGTACGCGACTGTTTTTCGGCTTGGATGCTTGAAGATATGCTCAATGGACCTGTGAAAACATCGCAAGTTGCCGCCCGAACCGGGCTTTACCTGCTGCTTTTCGCAGTAGTGGGCGCGCTTCCGGTTGTCGATGTATCGATCGGCTTGTTTCACAACAGCCAGTACTTTTCCGAATATTCACTGGTGGAGTTGACCCAATCGGCGGTCCTGACCTTCAGCATCCTGGCCGCAGTGGTCATTACCCGCAGGCACCTCCTGCCCTACCTGGGTTTCCTGCTGGCAGCGTTACTGCTATGCGCCTTGATCCGGGAATTCGACTTCCTGCTGGACCGCGGCTTTGAAGGACTGTGGGAACTCGGCGTCACGACGGTGCTGCTGTGTACTGCCCTTTACCTGGTGCCAAACCGCAAAACCCTGCAGAGCGAGCTGGCGTTCCTGGCTACTCATTTCTCCTTTGGCATCATGCTGGCCGGCTTTGCCGTGACCGCCGGATTTTCCCGCATGTTTGGACGGGGTTCTTTCTGGCAGGATCTGATGGGGGCCACCTACGACCGCTCGGTAAAAAACTACGCCGAGGAGGGCGTTGAACTGGCGGGTTACGTCCTGCTCATGGCCGGCGTGATTGAGTTTTCCATTGCTGCAGTGCGCCACTTTGGGCTCAGTCCTGAACGGGTCACGGGGTCTCGACGCCCCAGTCCGGCATCCCGATCCTGATGCCGCGCGGGACGGCCTGTCCCGTGTGTCTGCCGCCGCCGCTTGTCGCCAATCGTGACAACTTGTCACGACGTCGTTGCATGTTCATATTCCGTGCTGATAATGGCGTTTTGAATTGCCAGGGAAGGAAAAACCGTCAGAACAAAAATCGCCATAGCCGTCACCGCCTTGATCGTGATTTACCTGGCCGTCGGATTCCTGGTGGCACCGAGAATCCTGCAGGATCGACTGGTGGATTCGCTCAAAGCCGACGCAGGGATCGACCTTGCCATTGAGCGCCTGGCGGTCAATCCACTCACCCTTTCGGTAACGACGGGGCCCTTTGAGGCCACGGACAGGGTCCAGCGACCGCTGATCGCCGCGGAATATGCACACATAAACTTCCAATGGCTGCCGCTGCTGGCCGGGACTATCCGATTCAAGTTCATCGAACTGGGTGGTCCCCGTGCCTACCTCGAGGTTGATGGTGATGGCGCCGTTCACTGGCTGGATTCCGTCCCTGAATCGGATGCTGGCCCCACCGAAACACCCGAGTCGGAACCCTGGGGACTTGCCATTGACCAGCTGATCATTAGCGGCGGCCGGTTGGACTACTCCGAACCGCAGCATCCGGAGCAGTACCAGACCCTGGTCAGCGATCTCAATTTTGAATTGGTTGACCTGGACACCAGCTTGTCGGGCCCCGCTCCGATTTCCCTGGCTTTGAGCGCTGAGAGCGGTGGAGCGGTGAGCTACAGCGGCGAACTGAAAACTGATCCACTGCAAGTCGCTGGACAACTGTCTATTGCGGATTTCGAACTTGAGCCAGGCTGGCGCTACGCCAGGCATCTCCATCAGCTCATCCTCAACCGCGGCACCCTCAATGCCGGCATCAACCTGTCCGTCAGTATGGAACCTGAAGGAATTCAGGTGGTTACGAGAGACGGGGAATGGCAGATTGATCAGCTCTCGGTATCAGTACCTGGCGATGCTGAGCCGCTGCTGGTGCTGGAATCAGCGTCGATGGTGGGTCCTGACCTGAATCTCCAGGAGCGCAGGGTGGCCATCGACGAAATCGCGATCGCGGGTGGCCAGGTCACCGCGATTCGTGAGAACGAAACCGAGCAGCTCACTCTGCTGGCGCATCTGGCTGAATTCCTGGCTGAGACCGAGACGGAGACAGACAGCAGCTCGGAGCCGTGGTCATTGGAAATAACTTCCGTCCGCGCTTCGGACCTGGTCCAGAGATTGATCGACCAGGCGGTAGAGCCGGTGTTTGACCGCTCCTTTGGCGTCACGTCGTTGGATGTTTCTGACATTAACCTTCGGGAAGGCAGCCGCTTTCCTTATCGCGCGGAGATCGTGGCGGACAGTGCCCGCGCAAGCGTGTCCGGTGAGTTCGGCATCAGTCCTGTGGCAGCCTCCGTCGACGTGTCGCTTGAGTCGCTTCCGCTGTCCTGGTTTGAGGGCTATGTCCGAGAATTCGCGGACATCGCTGTCGAAGCAGGAGAAATCAATACAGCCATAAGGATGGAGGCTGTTGACGGCGCTTTGGCCGAATTGAGCGGTGACCTGGAGGTATCGGGCCTGGTGACCCGGAGCCGCCCCCTGGACAGTGATTTAGTCTCGCTGGATCGGATGACTTTGAACGGCATTGATGTGGATCCTGAGCGGATCTCGGCAGCCGAGCTGGTCATAGACGGGCCGGTGCTGCAGTACGCCATCAGCGAGGACGGCAGCAACTCCGTTGCTACCCTGTTTCCGCAAGACGAGGACGACACCTCAGCACCGGATGAGTCTGCGCAATCACCTGGGTCCCCGTCCACCCGGGTCGAATTGGGTCAGGTATTGGTGACCAACGGCGCGGTCCAGTTTCAAGACCAGTCCGTGCAGCCGGCGACCCGGTTCGACGTTCGGGAGGTCAAGGCGGAGATCACCGGGCTGACCAACAGCATTGACCAGCCGGGTTCGGTCACCATGAGCGGCAAAGTGCTGGGTTACGCCGACATAGAACTGGCGGGCTCGCTGACGCCGCTGACCAGCGAGCAGCAAACCGATATCTCCATCAGCACCACCAACATCGACCTGACCGCGGTCAATCCCTACGCGGGTAAGTTTGTCGGCCGCCTGATCGAGCGCGGCCGGCTGGACCTGGAGTTGCGGTACCAGCTGGAGGGCCGAAGCCTGAGGGGCAGCAACAGGGTCACCCTGGGCCAGTTCGAGCTGGGCCGCAGCGTGGAAAGCCCGGACGCAGTCTCGGTGCCCCTGGACCTGGCCGTGGCGCTGCTGCGGGATCCGTCCGGCAACCTGGACCTGGACATCCCCGTGGCGGGTGACCTGGATGATCCGGAGTTTCGCCTGGGCGGGGTCGTCTTCAAGGCCTTCGTCAATCTCATGGTCAAGGCGGTCGCCTCGCCGTTTTTCATTATCGGCAAGCTGGTTCCAGGCGGTGGTGAGGACCTCCAGTACATCGAGTTTGCGGCGGGCGAGGCTTCGTTAGATGAAAAGGCGGCGGGCAGAATCGAAAAGCTGGCAGGTGCATTGGCCCAGCGGCCGGGGCTGCGGCTGGAGATATCGGGGCTGGCGGCCGCTGATGTTGACGGAATGGCTTTGCGCCGGACCGAGCTGGTGGCGGAGCTGGGTGAAGTGACCACTGAGGAACGGCCGGCCAGGCTGGCGGCGATGGTGCTGGCCCAAACCGGCTCTCCTGCCCCCGAGGGTGCATCGGAGTCGGAGCTCGAGGCACTGCTGCTGGAGCAGATCACCATTCCGGAGGACCAGCTGAGGGCAATCGCGGATCAGCGGGCCCGCAATATCAAGCAGGCGTTTGCCGAGGCCGACGCGGCCATGACCGAGCGGGTCTACCTGCTGGATTCGACGATTGTTCCCCTGTCGGGAAGTGAGAGGGTGCAGTTGACGCTTAATCTGGCATCGGACTAAAGGCAACCTGCGCCCGCAGGGCGCAACCTAAAAAACGTCATTCTGAACTCGATCCCGGATCGGGGTCCGGGATGACATTTTTTGTGGCCCTTCGGGCGGTTGTCTTGATTCAGGATCCATCTGAATTTTCGAAGCAATTTTCGTTGACGCCTGCACCGGAAAATAGCGCAACCATCGTCCGTGACCCTTTCAGCCGCCTGCGTGTTGGACCGAAAGCTCCGAACAACCTGCTGCCCGGATCGAAGCGCTTCGAGAACCCAATCTCAGATGGATCCTGAATCGAGTTCAGGATGACGGAAGAATGTGATCGAAGCCCTTTGGCACAGGGATGTGCCAACGGCCGCAGGCCGAAAGCGAAGCAAAACCGCGTTTTTGCGTAGCGCCCGCGAGCGGGTCAGGAAGACCCGTCTCGCGGCCTTCACTGATACCGAAACACCCGCACCGCCAGCACGCCCAACACCAAGGCGAGACCTGTCAATGCCAACACCTCCGGCACCACCGCGGCCGCACCGGACTCGAACAGCATCAGGTGATGCAGGCCGTTCATGGTCCAGCCGGTGGGGAGCAGGCCGGCCAGGGTCTGCATCCAGGGCGGGGCGATTTCGATGGGCCACCAGCAGCCGCCCAGGCCGGCCAGCAGCATGGCCAGCAGGATGCCCACGCCGGCCACCTGGCCCTCGGTGCGGCCCAGGCTGCCCAGTACCAGGGCCATGGAGGTGCAGACACTGGCCCAGGCCAGCAGCAGCAGGACGATCATGGGCAGATCGGGCTGCCAGCTGATGTCGAACAGCAGCCAGCCGATAGTCATGCCGATGGCAATCTGGCAGACCGCCAGGGCCATCTTGCCCAGCCATTTGCCCAGCACGATGTCCCGGCGCAGCAGGGGTGCCGATGCAAGCCGGGTGAGCAGGCCGCGCTGGCGTTCGATCATCAGATCGATGGCGCCGCTGGTGAGCAGCAGCAGCAGGGTGAACATCACCATGGTGCCGGGCACGGCCTGCTGGAAACCCTGGGGCGGATCCTGACGCTTACCCGCCGAGCGGACCTGCAGCTGCAGCGCCCGCGGCGTGGCGTTAAGGTCGTCCATCGCCGCCTGGCTGACGCCTTCTCCGGCCGATCCGATGGCGATGATGTCGGCCAGGGTGGTGTAAACGGCGCGCTGGGCACGGAGCTTGTCGAACTCCGCGCCGAGTTCGTCCCGGCAGCTCTGGTACTGGATCTGGGCCGGCTCGCCCCGCTGCACCGTGTCGGTGAGCCCGGGCGGCAGGGTGAGCTGGCGGCAGTATCCGTCAAAGGCGATCTCCGGCGAACCGCCGGACAGAGGTACCGTTGGATCCCCTGCATCAAAGGTGACCACGTTGAGACCGGCCTGGTCCAGCCGGAGGGCCAGTTGGTCGGCCAGGAATCCGGCATCTGCCGGACGCTTCACTGCGACGTTTTCCCGGGTGGGGCCGCTGCTGGCGCCGCCGGTGGCCGTGCCGATGAAGTAGAAGAACAGACCCGGCATCACGGCCAGCCAGATCAGGGTGGTGCGGTCCCGCAGCATATAGCTCAAATCCTTGCGGGCGATGAACAGGGCGCGTTTGAGGTTCATGGGGTTACCTCGATCCTGCAAAAGGCGCCAGGCGCCAGGCGCACAGGCCCCACAGCAGCAGCGCCATGGCCAGGGCGTGGGGCAGGCCGGTCAGCAGGGCCTCCAGGCCGCCGTCATACACCAGGTAGCTCTTCAGCCGTTCCAGCAGGAAGCCGTTGGGCACCCAGCGGCCGATGGACGCGATCCAGTCCGGCAGGGCTTCAAACGGGAAAAAGGCGCCGCCGGCCATCATCAGGGGAAACACCAGCAGGTTGGTGATCAGGCTGCCGGCCTTCTGACTGGGGGCCAGCAGCTGCAGCAACGCCATCAGCCCGAACATCACCAGCCCTGAAAGGGTGAGCCATAGCACCGCCGGCAGCCACATGGCGAAGCTGAGATCCAGGTAAAGAAAACCCAGGGTGGCCATGACGCCCGTCAGCAGGAGAAGCAGGGCCGCGCCGGACAACAGGGAGCCGGCGAAAATCTGGGCCAGGGACAGGGGCGACACCACGCTGCGGCGCAGGGTGCCCTTTTCCCGTTCAATCCAGAAGCGGTCACTCATGCCCTGGGCGGCAAACAGGATGCCCATGAAGATGGTGCCGGGAAAAAACACCATGCCGAAGCTGATGCCGGATTCATCAGATTCGTCCTGTTCGGCATCTGTCAGTTCCAGAATGGCCGGGTCCAGGTAGTCGGTGATGGACTCCACCGAGTTGTTGATGGAAATACTGATGCTGGCGATCAGCGCGTCGGTGAACAACGAGTCGCCTGACTCGGGGGTGTTGTCGATCTGCCGCTTGATCAGTGCAAGTTCCTCTCCGAACACGCGGTGCAGGTAGAACACGCCGTCAACCATGACCTTGAGGAATTCTTCCAGGATGCCGGGCAGAATCTGCTGGGCCGGATTGGTGATGAGTTCCAGGGTGGCCGGCTCTTCACTCAGCACTGAATCGCTGAATCCGGCCGGGATGATCAGCAGGGCAGTGCCGTCACCGCTATCGATCATCGCCTGGCCCTCAGCCAGTTTCACGGTTTGGGCCTGGATCAGCTGCCCGTCCTGGGCCTGGGTCATGGCGCCGAGCAGGGTCTGGGACAGGAAACTGTCGTCCTGGTCCACCACCAGCAGTTGAGCCGTGGGCTGTGGGCCGGAGCTTCCGCCGGACACCGAGATCACCATGCCGGCGATGGTCAGTGGCAGCATCAGGTAGATCAGCATGGCCCAGCGGTCGCGTAGCCGGATTTTCAGCTCCTTTTCGGCGCACAGCAGGGCGCCGCGGATCATTGCCGCAGCTCCTTGCCGGTGAGGCGCAGGAACAGGGATTCCAGGCTGGGCCGGGCCAGGGTGGTTTCCTGGATTTCCGCCCCTGATTCGGACAGGGCCCGCAGGAACTCCGGCAGACGCCTGCTGGCCTGTTCCGCAGCAAGCTGGATCATGCCATCGTCAATGTGGAGCAGTTCAGCCCGCTCCACGCCGTTGAAGGCGGATCGCACTGCCGCTTCGTCGAACTGGCCGCTGACTTTCAGCACGTCCCGCTCGCCCATCATGCTGCGCAGCTCATCCATGTTGCCGTGGGCGATGAGCTTGCCGTGATCGATAATGGCCAGCTCATCGCATAGCGCCTCGGCCTCCTCCATGTAATGGGTGGTGTAAAGCACGCAGGCGCCCCGCTCGACCTGGCCGCGCACCTGGTCCAGCAGGCGTTCACGGGACTGGGGATCGACGCCAACGGTCGGCTCATCCAGCAGCAGCACCTCGGGTTCGTGCACGATTCCGCAGGCAAAGTTCAGCCTGCGCTTCATGCCACCGCTGAAGGTGTCCGGGCGGTCACCGGCCCGGTCCTGCAGACCCACTTCGGCGAGCACCGTGTTGACACGCTGATCCAGGGCTTTACCGCTCAGTCCGTAGGCGCCACCCCAGAAACGAAGGTTTTCCCGGGCGCTCAGGTCTTCGTACAGGGCCAGCTCCTGGGGTACCACGCCAAGACTGCGGCGTGCCGCCAGGGGATCGGACACCACGTCGTACCCCTGTACGCTGACCAGGCCGGAGGTGGGAGTCAGCAGTCCGGCAATGCAGTTGATGGTGGTGGACTTGCCGGCGCCGTTGGGTCCAAGCAGACCGAATATGCGTCCCGCCGGGGCGGTGAAACTGACGTCTTCCACCGCAAGCAGCTGGCCAAACTGTTTTCTCAGTTGGTGAACTTCAATCAAGATGCGCTTCCCTGGCTGCTGCCACCCGCTTCACATGCTATGCCTGGTGCCTGCAGTGTTCAAACGATCGAGCAGGGGCCAGGGTTACAGCTCCGGGTGATATCATGCGCCATGGCTTACCCCTTCTACTGTCTCATGGGCGATTTCCTCATGTTCGAGGACATGTTGAACTGCCGCGTCGGTACTTGAGCCAGGCAGCGGAGAATTCGGCTGGTTTGAACGGCGGACTGGAGCAGCAGCGCCGGGACCTGCGCCGGATGAAAGCCATTCCGCTGGCGCTGCTGGCGGTCATGGCGGCTGTATTCGGCTGGACCCTGACCCAGGCCGACCAAACGGGGTGGGTGGGATACCTGCAGGCGTTCTCCGAAGCGGCCATGGTAGGAGCCCTGGCCGACTGGTTCGCGGTGACGGCCCTGTTCCGCCATCCCCTGGGCATTCCCGTCCCACACACCGCCATCATTCCCCGCCGCAAGGATGAAATCGGCGTCAGCCTGGCGCGTTTTGTGAGCACCCACTTCATGACCGCCAACGCCGTCGAACGACGACTGGAACACACCCACGCGGCGGCGGCACTGTGTCGCTGGTGCCTGCTGCATGCCGATTCCCTGGCCGACGCGGTACTGCGCCTGCTGCGCTGGCTGTCCGCGGCGTTCGAACAGCCGGAGTACCGGGAGTTTTTCGCCCGCAACGTTTTGAAACGGATTGAACAGGCGCCGGCTGCCCGCACCGTGGGGCGGCTGCTTGGCCTGCTCGGAGACAACCGGCATCACCAGGAACTGTTGACCGAGGTGCTCAAGGTGGCCATCGCCTACCTGGAAGATCACAAGGGGGCGATCCGCGACAATATGCGCCGGGGCGGGCCCTGGTGGGTACCGGATTTTGTCGACCAGAAAATTTACGACCGGATGATTTCCCGCATTCAGACCCAGCTGCTGGAAATGGTGCTGGACCCGGAGCACGCACTGCGCCAGAACTTTGATGAGTCGTTTCAGCGCGTGGCCAGCGAGCTGCAGGACGAGGACAGTCCCCGGGCACGGGAATTCGAGCGGATCAAGCACGAGCTGGCCTCCAATCCCACGGTGAAGTCTTACGGTGAGGATCTGTGGGCCGAGGGTGCGGCTTTGGTGCACCAGTCCCTGGATAACAACCGCGCGGCCTACCACGCCTTCGTGGTGGACATTGTTCGGCGCACGGCGCAGGACGCACTGTCCGACAAGGCCATGCTGGAGACTTTCGACCAGTGGCTGCGCAGCGCTGCTCAGTACCTGGTCAACGAGCTGGGCGACGAGGCCGGCACGCTGATTTCCGACACAGTGCAGCGCTGGGATGCTCGCGAAACCTCGGAGCGCATTGAGCTCGAGATCGGCGCTGACCTGCAGTTCATCCGCATCAACGGTACGCTGGTGGGGGGGCTTGTGGGCATCATGATTCACTTCGTGGCGGGATTGATTGTTACTCACTAGTCCCGCTCGAGCCTCGTAAACACGCGCTGAGATTCAACGAACCAGGATTATCAGGACACCAGGAGAAGCGACGCATGACCGAAGCCCTTTACTCAGAAGACGCCTATCTGAAGAGCTGCCAGGCACAGATCCTGAGGGTGGAGGCCGACCACGTGGTGGTGGATCGGACGGTGTTCTATCCCCTGGGCGGTGGGCAGCCCGGGGACACGGGCTGGCTGAGCACCGGCCACGGTATCCGGCTGGAAGTGACCGATACCCGCCGGGTAGACCGCGGCGAGATTGGACACTTCCTGGCGGACCCGTCGGCACTGTCGCCGGGAGACCAGGTGCACCTGGAACTGGACTGGGACCGGCGCTACGCTCATATGCGCATGCACACCTGCCTGCACCTGCTGGGCTCCCTGCTTCAGTTTCCCGTAACCGGCGGCAATATTTCGGCGGCCAAAAGCCGGCTTGACTTCGACATGGCCGAGCCGGTGAACAAGGAAGAGCTGACCCGGCAACTCAATGCCCTGCTGCAGGAAGACCACCAGGTCGGCACCCGCTGGATCACCGACCAGGAGCTGGACGCCCAGCCCGAGCTGATCCGCACCATGTCGGTGAAGCCACCCCGGGGTGCCGGTCGCGTCCGCCTGCTCGAGATCCCGGGCGTCGACCTCCAGCCCTGCGGCGGTACCCACATTCGCCACACCGCGGAAATTGGCCCGGTGCGGGTGAGCAAGGTGGAGAAGAAAGGCAGGCAGAACCGGCGGGTCAATGTAGTTTTTGAGGGGGACGCTCGCTGACGCGAGCTGGGGAACGCGCCCTGCGGGCGCTGGGGAACGCTCGCTTCGCGCGCCAGGTTTTCATGTATCTAAGTCGGTATACCTTCGTGGTCCGTTTGTTCTCAGCGAAGGGACAGAGCGCGGAGCGCGTCTCCCAGCTCGCGTCAGCGAGCGTTCCCCAGCGCCGGAACGGCGCGTTCCCCAGGCCGCCCAGCGGCCGTTCCCCAGCTTGCGAAGCAAGCGTTCCCCGGGGCCGCAGCGCGGCCCCTCCTCACACCACCGTCATCTTCCACCGCCCCCGGCGGAACAGCCACAGCACCATCAGGGCCATCATGGTCTCGGAGATGGCGATGGCCATGAACACGCCGCGCGGTCCCAGGCCAAACTGGTTGGCCAGGGTCCAGGCCAGGGGGATCTGCAGCATCCAGAAGCAGATCAGGTTGACCCAGGTTGGTGTGCGGGTGTCGCCGGCGCCGTTGAACGCCTGCACCAGCACCATGCCCACGGCATACATGGGGTAACCCAGGCTGATCCAGAAAAGGCTCTGGGCGCCGTAGCGGATGACCTCGGGTTCATCGGTGAACAGGCGCAGCATGGGTTCAGCCAGGGTGACGCACAGAATCGCAACGGCGGTCAAGAACACCGTGTTGTACCAGGTGCAGCGCCACACCGAGCGCTCTGCCCGCTGGGGCCGATTGGCTCCCAGGTTCTGTCCCACCAGAGTGGCCGCCGCGTTGGATAATCCCCAGGCCGGCAAAAACGTCACTGAGAAGATGCGGATGGCGATGGTGTAGCCGGCCACGGCGTCGCTGCCGTAGCTGGCCACGATGCGCACGATGAAGATCCAGCTGGAGGTCCCGATCAGGAACTGGCTCATGCCACCCAGGGACACCTTCAGCAGCCGCTTCAGTACGCCCGGGTCCAGCCCAAGACCGCTCCAGTGCAAATGCAGTTTGCCGCCGTGGCCGAACAGGGCATACAGCTGGTAAGCCACGCCGACGCCCCGGCCAATGGTGGTGGCAACGGCCGCACCGGCGACGCCCATCTCGGGAAACGGGCCGACGCCATAGATCAGCAGTGGGTCCAGCACGATGTTGATGCTGTTGGCCAGCAGCAACGCGCGCATGGCAATGCTGGCATCACCCGCACCGCGGAAAATGGCGTTGATCAGGAAGATGAACCCGATGGTGCCACCGCCCCCCAGGAGCCAGCTGGTATAGCCGCTGCCGGTTTCAATGACGCTGGGCGATGCCCCCATCAACGCCAGGATGTCCGGCGCCAGGAAAATGCCCAGGGCGCCCACCACCAGTGCAACCAGGGCCCCCATCCAAAGGGTCTGGGCGGCTACCACGGACGCCGCGGCATAGTCCTGTTCGCCCACCCGGCGGGCGATCATGGCCGTAGTGCCCATGCTGAGGCCAATGGCCACGGCGTAGAGCAGGGTAATAAAGGCCTCGGTGAGCCCGACGGCGGTTACGGCGTCGGCACCCAGTCGCGCCACCCAGAAGATATCGGTGATGGCAAAAATCGCCTCCATGGTCATTTCCAGCACCATGGGGACAGCCAGCAGGAACACCGATCGCCGGATCGGGCCGCGGGTGTAATCGCGGGTTTCGCCGCTCAGGGCGCGGCGCCACAGCACCCACCAGCGGGTACCACGTGTAAACCGGCGCGCAGCCGGCGTTGCTTGAATTACAGATTTCATGCCTGACACTCAAAAAGACAGCAGGGAATCGGCTGAAAACAGCCGAAGGGGTTCAGCGATGGGGCTGAAGTCGGGGCTTAGCCGGTGCGTCTTCGGTCAGGAAATTCGGCGATGCCGAAAGTCGAGGTTGCCACGCCGGTCACGGCCACTTTGGACGTCAGATCCATCGCAGTCTCAGCTCGGTCGAATTTCATCGGGCAATCCTCGATTGAAAGGAAGTGAGCGGTCAGTTTACTGATTTGGTGTCTACTGCACCACCTCTACGCGGATCAGGTTGGTTGTGCCGGACACGCCGAAGGGCACACCGGCGGTGATTACGTAGTAATCGCCGGGCTCGGCGATGTGGGTCTTTTTGATCACCTCGTTGGCCCGGGTCACCATCTCGTCGGAGTTTGTGATGTCCTCGGCCAGGATGGCGTTGACCCCCCAGGACATGGCCAGCTGGTTGTATGAGATTTCGTTGGGGGTGATAGCCAGCACGAAAAACGGCACCCGCTGGCGCGCTACCCGCAGAGCCGTGGCACCGCTGGAACTGAAGGTCACCACCACCCGGGCACCGATATCCTTGGCCGTCTGGCAGGCGGCGGAGGCAACGCTGTCGGGTACGGTTTCGTCGGTGATGACGTCTTCTTCGTGCATGGCGTGCTGGTAGCTTTCGTCGGACTCCACGGATCGGGCGATGGTATTCATCACGCGCACGGCCTCCACCGGGTTGACCCCCACAGCCGTCTCTCCGGACAGCATCACGGCGTCGGTGCCGTCAAAGATGGCGTTGGCCACGTCGGAGGCTTCGGCCCGGGTCGGCATGGGGTTCTGGGTCATGGAGTCCAGCATCTGGGTGGCCGTGACCACGGGCTTGCCATAGTGCCTGGAATGGCGAATCAGGCGCTTCTGGACCAGGGGCACCTGCTCGGTGGACAGCTCCACGCCCAGGTCTCCCCGGGCAATCATGATGCCGTCGGCCGCTTCCAGGATGTCGTCGAATCGGTCCACCGCGGAGGGTTTTTCAATCTTGGCCATGATGCGGGCGGTGGAGCCGAAGCGATCCATGTAGTGCTTGGCCAGGAATACGTCGTCGCGGGAGCGCACGAAACTCATGGCCACCCAGTCCACGCCCAGCTCGGCGCCGACGCGAATATCTTCGACGTCCTTGTCGGACAGGGCTGGGATTTTCAGGTCACACTGGGGCAGATTGATGCCCTTGCTGTCCGACAGCCTGCCGCCGACCTCCACGCTGGCAATGACGTCCTTTCCGCGCACCTGGGTGACCCTCAGTCGCAGCTTGCCGTCGTCAAGGAGTATGGGGTCTCCCCGCTTCACATCGCCGCTCAGACCCTTGTAGGTCACCCCCACACGTTCCTGGTTGCCGGGGCTGTCGTCGTCGCAGGTGAAGGTGAAACTGTCGCCGGATTTCAGCTCGATACTGCCATCGGCAAACTTGCCAATGCGGATCTTGGGGCCCTGCAGATCCTGCAGGATGCCAATAGGCCGCAGGGTCCTGGAGGACTGTTCGCGGATCGCCGCTACTGCCTTACGATGGTCCTCAGCGTCGCCGTGGGAGAAGTTCAGCCGAAACACGTTGACCCCCGCTTCAATCAGTTCGCCGATGGTGTCCGGATCCCGGCTGGCAGGACCCAGTGTGGCGATGATGCAGGTTCGCGCGTTCTTGGAAATCATGGTGGCCCCTCTGCCTCGGTTGAGACGATGTTGTAACGCCCTCGGGTTTCGCGCATGTTAACGAAGCGACGGTGACTGTCCAGCGAATTCTCATTAACATAGTTGCGCCGTCGCCGGTCCTAATATGATTGCCGCATTATGATTATCAAGTGCCCCAACTGCTCTCAGCGGATTTCCAATAAAGCCCACGCCTGTCCTCACTGCGGTCTGGACATGGGAAGTGGTGAGGGACTGTCGGCCGACCAGGCAGCCGAGCGGGTGCGGCGGGACAGGAAGTACCGCCTGGACATGAATACCTACGGCGCCATGGCGGTCACTATGGCGGGTGCAATCTGGATGTACTTTTCCAGTGATGGCCTCACCGGGGAGATTGGGTTCTGGCCGACGGCCTGCCTGGCCGCCGGCGCGCTATGGTACGTGGCGGTGCGCGTTTACAGCATTGCGCTGCGTTTCAAGAGCTGAGTCCCGCCAGCTGCTTTAACGATTAAGCTCGCTTTCCCACTGGAACTTCCGGTCGGTCACGATGGTTTCCAGGGTTTGCACCCGCTGCTTCAATTCGTCGACTTCCTTCTCCAGTTTCTGCTCCCGTCGGGACTTGCCGTCCTCCCCGGTCCCCATGCCGGTCCAGTCGCCGCCAAACAGGTCTTCATGCCAGGAGCCACGGCCGCGACCGTGTTCCGGCGTCACTTTCCGTGCCAGCGCGGACATGCCCAGGACACAGACCCAGACAAACATGCCGAACAGAAACCATGCCAATACACTCATCATTTCGGGTTACCACTTGCTTCACTGCTTGTACTTCTAAAATTATGGCAAGTTTCAGTCGCTTGCGTAATTGACAAAAGTAATGATGGTGTCCGGCGGAGACGGCCCCTGAGGGAGCAGCGGTTGCGCTGTACGTGCAATGGAGTATTCTCGCTGAGATGAACGTCAAGGCATTCTTCGACAACTATATCAAGGCATTCGACGCGTTCGATCCCGAAGCTATTGCGGATCTCTATCACTACCCCAGCCTGTTGTCGTCCATGGACTCCAACGATGCCCTGGTGGACCGTGTGGAGGCCATCAGAAACTTTCGCCGCATCTGCGACAGCCACCGCCGCATGGGGTATCACACCGCCGTCATGCTTCACTCGGACCGCAAGACCCTGACGGAAAATCTGGCCGTAGTCACGGTACGCTGGCGCTTTGAAAACGAATCCGGAAAAGACCTGGCCCAGTTCGACTGCACCTATACCCTGGCCGACCACGGCAATGGCATCGGAATTCTTTGCGCCGTGGTGCATGGTTGATTTCTGGGGTCAGGACTTCTGGGGTCAGAGTAAAGGGACAGAGTAAACCACGTTTACTCTGTCCCTTTACTCTGACCCCGCCAGATCTGACCCCGCCAGATCCCTATCAGCGCGGCAGTTGCAGGGTTACCTTCAAACCACCCGATGAATGGTTTGCGGCGGAAATGTCGCCGCCGTGGCGCTGGATGGCGGACTGCGCAATGGCCAGTCCCAGTCCGTGGCCGCCGGTTTCCCTGTCCCGGGCCTCTCCCACGCGATAGAAGGGCCGGAATACCTGCTTCAGGTCCGCCTCGGCGATTCCCGGGCCCTGGTCCCGCACGGAAATTTCAACGGCGTCGGCCTGAACGGCCAATTCGACAGTGACGGTACCCGCTTCGCCGGTGTAGCGGATAGCATTACGCAGGACGTTTTCCACGGCCCGGTCGATCAACGGTGCATCAATGCTGCACAGAACCGGACCCTCCGGAAGCGCCAGTTGCAGGGTGCAGCCGGCGTCCAGCCGGTTGCGCTCGACCACTTCGGTCAGCAGCTCGGACAGATCGGTCTGTTCGAGCTGCAGCGGAGATTTCTGCTGGTCTGCCCGGGCCAGGTGAAGGATTTCGCCGATCAGCTGGTTGAGACGATCGGTCTCCTGCTCAATCCGGTCCAGCTCGGCGGTCGCGGCGCCGCCCGAGCGTTTGCGTGCCAGCTCCGTGGCCACCTGGACCCGGGCCAGGGGTGATCGCAGTTCATGGGACACATCCATCAGCAATCGCTTCTGGGCCTCGTGGGAATGCTCCAGGCGGCCGGCCATCTGGTCAAAGTCCGTGCCCAGGGCGTCGAATTCCCGGGCGCCGATGCCCGGCAGGCGACCGACCCGTGCATCCAGCCGCCCGCTGGTCAGTTCTCCCGCTGCCCAGCGCAGGCGCTTGATAGGCCGGCTGATGGAACGGGCCAGAAAGCCACAGACCAGCGCGCTGACCAGAACGGCAATTCCGAGCCTGAGCGCCACACCCTGACCACTGGCGGCGTACAGTGGTCCCGGAGGCCGGGGCGCCAGGGCGGCCACCCGGTACAGGTTTCCCTGGGGGTCCCGGGTGGTCACCGCATAGACCCTCGCGGCTTCGCTGCGGTTGGGAGGCTCTCCCACCGCGACAAACGGCTCCAGTTCCCGCGGTACCGGCCGCCCCAGGATTTCCACGCCGCTGGCGTCGAACACGTAAACCATACGCATCTGTCGGGGACCTTGGCCCCCCCTCCGCCTTGGCCCGCGCAGTCCTCCCCGGCGGATTGCCTCGGCGGTGCGTTCAACGCTTCCCCGCAGCAGCAGCTCCATGCGCTCGGGCACCTGACTGCCGCCAAACCGGGTTTCCAGGGAGACGTTGATCCAGGTCATCAGCCCGACGATGAGGATCAGGGTCAGCCAGAAGCTGAGGAAAATTTTCCAATACAGGCGATTCATTCCGCCAGGACCCGCAGCTGGTAGCCCACGCCACGCACGGTATCCAGCCGGTGCTCACCGTCCGGTCCAGGGCCGAGCTTGCGACGCAGGTTGCTCAGGTGCATATCGATGCTGCGATCGAAGCGGCCCAGGGGCCGGCCCAGTCCCTCTTCGGACAGCTGTTCCTTGGTCACTACAGTGCCGGCATGGCGCATCAGGATCTCCAGCATGGTGAACTCGGTGCTGGTCAGCTCCAGCGGCGTGTCGCCCATCTTCAGGGTGCGATTGCTGGAGTTCAGCACCAGGTCGTTGACTTCGATTACCGGCTGCTCGGAAGCGCTGCCGGTGGAGCGGCGCAGGACAGCGCGGATGCGAGCCACCAGTTCTCGTGGATTGCAGGGTTTGGGCAGGTAATCGTCGGCGCCCAGCTCCAGCCCGACGATGCGATCCACGTCATCACCGCGGGCCGTCAACATGAGCACCGGGGTCGTGCTGTCCGGCCGCAGCTGGCGCAGAACGTCCAGGCCGGACATGCCCGGCAACATGATGTCCAGCACCACCAGGTCGGGCGCTGAGGCCCGGATGCAAGCCAGTCCGCCGGGTCCGTCGTGGGCACACTCCACCAGGAAACCCTCGGACTCCAGGTAGTCGGCCAGCAGGCCACACAATTCCTGGTCGTCGTCAACCAGCAGTACCTTGCTCATAGCCTTATTTTTGTGGTCAAACCGGAGATTTCCATCCATGCGCCGGGGGCTTTACACACCTTTACAAGGGCTGACCCCCATTTGCATGGGGCTGCGGATAATAGACATCGTAACAACTGACACAGGAGACGACGATGCAACGCAACAAATTGGCCCTGATTTTCGGAACGGCCCTGTTCTGCGTTTCCCTGGCCGCCACGGCCCAGCCTTGCTTTGGTCCCGGAGGCGGCGGCCCGCGCGGAGTGCTCGGCGGGCTGGAGCGGATCGAACGGATGGCCGGTGAGCTTCAGATCACCGATGAACAGCGCGACGCCATTCGTGCCGTGGTGGACGGTGTGCGTCCCCAACTGCGCGAAGTATTTGACGGCATGCGCGAAAACCGCGAAGCCATCCGCGAGACCACCTTCGCCGACAGCTATGATGCGGCCGCCGTGGCGCAGCTGGCCGAGGTGCAGGGTGACCTGATGGCCCAGACCATCGTCATTCGTCACCAGGCCCGGGCTGACGTGATGAACCTGCTGACGCCGGAGCAGCGGACTCAGCTGGCAGGAATGCGCGCGAGCCGATGTGAACGACGCGGCACCTGCTTCGGTCGCTGATTTCCCTTCGGCACTCCCCGCCGCCGGCCTCGCCCGGGGCCGGCGGTTTTTTTGCGTGAGCCCTCGGGGCCCGCTGGCCTGGATTGTTCATCAGCCTCGGAATCGGCGCTGAGCGGTTCCGGAAACGACGCTGAAATACCCGCGTCAACCCATTCAGCCTGAGTTCGACAGACTGCTAAAATTGGCGCTCCATTGAAGGAGCGCAACATGGCCAACTACGGAACCGTTCTCATTACCGGCGCCAATCGAGGGCTGGGCCTGGAATTCACCCGGCAGCTTGCCGGCGACGCTGACCGCATCATCGCCACCTGCCGTAATCCGGCCCGCTCGGATGAACTGCGGGCCATGGCGGAAAGCTCCGAAGGGAAAATCGAGGTGCGGGCGCTGGAGGTGACGGATTACTCCCAGGCCCGGAAACTTGCCCGGGAACTCGGCAACGACCCCATCGATCTGCTGATCAACAACGCCGGAATCCTCGGGCCGCGACCGGGAAACCTGGTCCAGGACGTGGACGCGTGGCGCAGGGTTTTTGAGGTCAACGTCATTGCACCCACCAAGATGGTCGAGGCATTCGCCGACCAGGTGGCAGCTTCCAACCGGAAACTGATCGCCAACATCACCAGCAAGATGGGCAGCATCGCGGACAATACGTCTGGCGGCGCCTACATCTACCGGTCGTCCAAGGCGGCCCTGAACGCCGTGGGACGGTCCATGGCGCGGGACCTGGCAGATCGCCAGGTGACCGTGCTGCTGCTTCACCCCGGCTGGGTTCGAACCGACATGGGCGGGCCCAACGGCCTGATCGACGCACCCACCAGCGTGGCCGGCATGAAGGACATATTGGACCAGGCCACCCTCGAGCAGAGTGGCGGATTTTATAACTATGATGGGGCTTCGATAGCTTGGTAGCGCTCGCTTTGCGAGCGCTGGGGAACGACCGCTGACGCGGTCTGGGAAACGCGCTTCGCGCTGGGATCCATCTCCGACCAACCAGATATGCTGACTTAATTGCCTTGGCTTGACCGACTGCGAAGGATCATGCCGGACCGCCAAGGGGTTGATTCCCAGCGCGAAGCGCGTTCCCCAGGCCCCGCAGGGGCCGTTCCCCAGCGCGAAGCGCGTTCCCCAGGCCCCGCAGGGGCCGTTCCCCAGCGCGAAGCGCGTTCCCCAGGCCCCGCAGGGGCCGTTCCCCAGCGCGAAGCGCGTTTCCCAGACCGCGCCAGCGGTCGCTCCCCAACTTTTTCACCCCCAGAGGTGACAAGCGCGGGCCGCAGCCGCTACAATATATCGTTCTATCCGATTAAAGAGATATATTGATGCGAAATTTCCAGTTCACGTCGGAGTCGGTGTCCGAGGGGCATCCGGACAAAGTAGCCGACCAGATTTCTGACGCCATCCTGGACGAGATCATTCGCGAGGACCCGCGAGCCCGGGTTGCCTGCGAAACGATGGTCAAAACCGGTGTTGCCATCGTTGGCGGTGAGATTACCACCACCGCCTGGGTTGATCTTGAGAACCTGATTCGCGGCGTTATCAACGACATCGGATACAACTCGTCGGACGTCGGTTTCGACGGGTCCACCTGCGCAGTGGTCAACATCATCGGCAAGCAGTCCTCCGACATCGCCCAGGGCGTGGACCGGGAGCACCCGGAAGAGCAGGGCGCCGGGGACCAGGGCCTGATGTTCGGGTATGCGTCCAATGAAACCGATGCGCTGATGCCGGCACCGATTCATTACTCCCATGCGCTGGTTGAGAAGCAGGCCGAGGTGCGCCGCGCCTACGAGGCGAAAGGCATTCGGCACCTGAGGCCTGACGCCAAGAGCCAGGTCACCTTCCGCTACGAAGATTTCAAGCCGGTGGGCGTAGAGGCGGTCGTCCTGTCGACCCAGCACAGCCCCGACATCAGCCAGCCGGAACTGCACGAACTGATCATGGAGGAGGTGATCAAGCCGGTGCTGCCAGCCCAGTGGCTGAACGAAAACACCCTGTATCACATCAATCCCACCGGCAACTTCGAGATCGGCGGCCCGGTGGGCGACTGCGGCTTGACCGGGCGCAAGATCATCGTGGACACCTACGGCGGTATGGCCCGCCACGGCGGCGGTGCGTTCTCCGGCAAGGACCCGTCCAAGGTCGACCGTTCGGCTGCCTACGCCTGTCGCTATGTGGCTAAGAACCTGGTGGCGGCCGGTCTGGCCGACCGCTGCGAAATCCAGGTGTCTTACGCCATTGGTGTGGCCCGGCCGACCTCGGTCAGCGTGGAAACCTTCGGTACCGAAAAGGTCCCGGTGGAGACCATCGAAGGGCTGATCAACGAGCACTTCGACCTGCGCCCCTACGGAATGATGCAAATGCTGGACCTGATCCGGCCGATTTATCGGCCCACGGCCGCATACGGTCACTTTGGCCGTGAATATTGTCCGACCACCGGCGAATTCAGCTGGGAGCGGGTCGATCGGGCCGACGAACTGAAGTCGGCGGCCGGTCTTTAACTGAATGTCGTCCGGACACGGCCGCCGTGGCCGTTCTGGACCCGGCCGGTGAACGCCTCTGTGGGCAGGGCACTGGCCAAAAGAAACACGCGACGCCGAGGAGCGCTGCAACCCCAAACGGGCCAGGCTCGGCATGTCGCTCACTATTGAAACGGCGCTCGGCGAACATTTTGGAGTAAGTTAATGAACGCTGTAGCAGAAAGTGCAATCAAGGACTACGTAGTCAAGGACCTGTCCCTGGCGGACTGGGGCCGCAAGGAGCTTCGCATCGCGGAGTCCGAAATGCCGGGCCTGATGGCCATTCGCGAGGAATTCCGTGACGCCCAGCCGCTGAAGGGTGCGCGCATCGCCGGATCGCTGCACATGACCATCCAGACGGCCATGCTGATCGAAACCCTCACCGCCCTCGGGGCCGAGGTGCGCTGGGCGTCCTGCAACATCTATTCGACCCAGGACCATGCCGCTGCGGCCATTGCCGCCACCGGTGTTCCGGTATTCGCCTACAAGGGCGAAACCCTGGACGAATACTGGGAGTACACCCATCGCATCATGGAGTGGCATGACGGCGGCACCCCGAACATGATCCTGGATGACGGCGGCGACGCCACCATGCTGGTGACCCTGGGGACCAGGGCCGAGTCCGATCCCAGCGTGCTGGACAACCCTGGCAGCGAAGAGGAGCGCGCCCTGTTCGCGTCCATCCGCAAGCGACTGGAGACCAAGCCGGGCTTCTATTCCGGCATCCTGGCCAACATCCAGGGCGTGACCGAGGAGACCACCACCGGTGTGGCTCGCCTGTACCGACTGGCGGAAACCGGTGATCTGCCGTTCCCGGCCATCAACGTCAATGATTCTGTGACCAAGGCCAAGTTCGACAACCTCTACGGCTGTCGCGAGTCCCTGGTGGACGGCATCAAGCGCGCCACCGACGTCATGATTGCCGGCAAGATTGCCGTGGTCTGCGGTTATGGTGACGTGGGCAAAGGATCCGCCCAGTCGCTGCGCGGCCTCGGTGCCACCGTGTGGATCACCGAAATCGATCCGATCTGCGCGCTGCAGGCGGCCATGGAAGGTTACCGGGTGGTCAATCTGGAAGACGAGGGTGTGGTCGAGCAGATCGATATCTTTGTGACCGCAACCGGCAACTTCCAGGTGCTGCGCAACGAGCACCTGCAGCGCATGAAGGACCAGGCCATCGTCTGCAACATCGGCCACTTCGACAACGAAATCGACGTTGCCAGCATAGAGGGCCTGGAGTGGGAGAACATCAAGGAACAGGTGGATCACGTCATCTTCCCCGACGGCAAGCGCATCATCCTGCTGGCCGGCGGCCGGCTGGTAAACCTGGGTTGCGCCACGGGCCACCCCAGCTTCGTGATGTCCAATTCCTTCACCAACCAGACCCTGGCGCAGATCGAGCTGTTCACCCGCGGTGACCAGTATGAGAACCAGGTTTATGTGCTGCCCAAGCACCTGGACGAAAAAGTAGCCCGGCTGCATCTGGAGCGCATCGGTGCCCGTCTGACCGAGCTTTCCCAGGAGCAGGCTGACTACATCGGTGTCGAGGTGGACGGCCCCTACAAGCCCAACCACTACCGCTATTGATCCAAAGGGGAGGCATCCGCGGATGCCTCCCTGCTTTTCCCCAGGCAGCAGGGCCGGATCTTCACTATGACGTCCATCAGCTTCGAGTACTTCCCACCCAAAACCAGCGAACAGCGCGCCGTGTTTCTCGAATCACACGAGCAGCTGAAACAGCTGAACCCGGACTATTTTTCAGTCACCTTCGGTGCCGGCGGATCCACCCTGGAGCACACGGAAGAGACGGTGCTGGAAATCAACCAGGATCCGGACCAGCATGTGGCGCCTCATATATCGTGCCTTGGTGGCCGCGCCGAAAGCGTCCGCAAGCTGCTGAACGCTTACCGTGACGCCGGCGTGTCCCGAATCGTGGCCCTGCGCGGCGACATGCCGTCGGGAATGGCCATCGGGGGAGAATTCCGTCACGCCAATGAGCTGGTTCAGTTCATTCGCGACGAAACCGGCGACCATTTCAGGATTCACGTGGCCTGTTACCCTGAATTCCATCCCGAAGCCGAAACCGCCGAGCGGGACCTGGCCCATTTCCGGCGCAAGGTGGAAGCGGGGGCCGACGAGGCCATCACCCAGTATTTCTTCAACGCCGACGCGTACTTCCGTTTCGTGGACGACGTTCGTGCCCTGGGCGTGGAGATTCCCATCGTTGCGGGGATCATGCCCATCATCAATTACACCCAGCTGGCCCGGTTTTCCGACATGTGTGGTGCAGAGATGCCGCGCTGGATACGCAGCCGGCTGCGGGACTTTGGCGACGACCGGGCGTCCATTCGCAGTTTTGGCATCGACGTGATCACCAGCCTGTGCCAGCGGCTGATCGACGGCGGCGCGCCAGGCCTGCATTTCTACACCCTGAATCGTGCCACCGCTGCCCGCCGGATCTGCGCGAACCTGGGGCTTGGAGGGTAAACCATGGCCTTGACCCACACACCTGAGGCGGACCTGGGTTTGCCGGCTCCGGATTTTTTGCTGCGGGGCGTAGACGGTCGCGATCACAGCCTGGAAAGCTGCCGCGGCGCCAACGGTCTGCTGGTGATGTTCATCTGCAACCACTGTCCATATGTGAAAGCGATTCACCAGCGCCTGGTGGAAGACTGCCGCGAATTGCAGCGCCAGGGGATTGGTTGCATAGCCATCATGCCAAACGACACCGAGCGGTACCCGGCCGACTCTTTCGACAACATGATCCTCACCGCGGAACAGTGGAACCTGCCTTTTCCCTACGTCATCGACACGACCCAGGAAGTGGCCCGGGCCTACGGAGCGGTCTGTACGCCGGATTTTTTCGGTTTCGACAAAGAATTGAAACTGCGTTATCGAGGTCGACTGGATCCCTATGGCCCCAGCGACAGCGTGCCGGACGAGCGCCAGCGCGAGCTGCTGAACGCCATGTCAGCCATTGGCGAGGGTGGAGATGGCCCCCGGGAGCAGATTCCATCCATGGGCTGTTCCATCAAGTGGGCCTGAGCGCGGACCCGACCCGGCGGGGCCGGACCAGGCGAAATGGCGGTTTAGAGACCTGAGCAGAGCCGATCGGCCATGAACTGTCGCAGGAAGCGCTCCCGCTCGGCCGATACCGGCTGATCGTTGTAATGCTGCAGCTGCAGTTCCGGGCTGAACGCAAGCTCGGCTTCGTTCGGCTCGGTGATATCAGTGCATTCTTCCCGTTCGGTTTGACCCCAGTAAATTATGTTCATGGTAATCCGCCTGTTTTATAGACTGTCCTGTCTTTGTTTTTAGTCAGTATACGGCAGTCTGAATTGATGGTTTGTCAATTAATGTTAGGTCTCGGCCAATTGCCCAATACCTTTAGCAGGAGACTCGGGACGATTCTCCTGGTGCTGGTCGGTGTTCTTCTAACTGGTTGTTTTGTAAAGGAATTGCCGGACTTATCCACAGCAGGTGAGGTTCCTGACGATTACCGCCCGTGGTCGCCTGAAAGCGGCAGTGAAAGGAGTTTTGACCTGACCGATGAGTCCCGTATCCAGGTGCTGGTCTACCGTTCCGGCCGCCTTGCCCGGATGGGCCACAACCACGTGATTGCCGGTATTCCCATGGGATTCGTGGCCTTGGACCAGGGTCGGCTGAGGGCCGACATCTTTCTGTCCCTGGCCGATCTGAGGGTCGATGACCCGGCCCTGCGGCAGGCCGCCGGGACGGACTTCGACAGCACGCCGTCGGACAAGGACATTGCCGGTACCCGGGCCAACATGCTGTCCGAAAAACTGTTGAATGCCGGGAACTTCCCATTCATTCGAGCGCAATTTTCTGCCCAGCGGGTCGCCGTCGCGGCAAACGCCGGGTGGAGCGTGGAGCTGCAGATGGCCGGAGCCAGCCACCAGCTGCGGGTGCGGCCCCGGGAGATCGAGATGGTGGACTGCGAGCTCAAAGCCGCCGGCAGTTTCGAGTTCAGTCACGCCGACTTTGGCCTGACCCCGTACTCGGTACTCGGGGGTGCCCTGAGTGTCGCCGATCCCGTAGTCGTGCAGTTTGAGATTGTCGCGGTGGACCGGCAGTGCCAGGGCGCCGACGGGTCCCGGGACGAATCTCAGCCCTCGCCCAGAAGTTCCCGGCCGTAGGGCATGGACGGCGCCGCGCCGTGGCGGGTCACGGACAGTCCCGCTGCCTGGTTGGCCAGGCGGGCGGCCTGGTCAAAATCCTTGCCGTAGAGGCAGATTCCGGCACACAGGGCGCCGTTGAAGCAGTCGCCGGCCCCGGTGGAATCCACCGCCTCGGCCGGCACCACCGGCAGCATGGAAAAAGACTCCTCGCCGGTGAAGGCATTGCCGTTGCCATGGGAGACGAAGCAGCCCCGCTCACCCAGGGTTATGACCACGGTGCTGATACCCGTCTGCCTGCACCAGGTATGCACACGCTGCACCGACTCCGTGGCCCAGTCGGGCGGCAGCAGCTCCTGGAAGCAGGTCTCCATCAGGTACTGAAACTCGCTTTCGTTGGGGGTTATCACGTCGGCCAGCTGCAGCAGCTCCCGGCTGAGTTTCGGGTGCATCGGTGCCGGGTTCAAAACGGTCACCGCGGAAGCCAGCCGCGCCGTCTGCAGTGCGTGGGCCACCGTGCCCGGATTGCATTCCAGCTGGGCCAGGCAGATGTCGTCGTCACCGATGCCCGCCAGGCAGCGATCCGTGTGGCCGTCTGACAGGGCAAGGTTGGCTCCCGGGGCCACCACGATCTGGTTCTGGCCGCCAGGGTCGGTGATGACGCAGGCAAGGCCGGTGCTGGTGCCGGCGGACTCGACCTGGAAATCGATCCCTTCCTCTTCGGCAAAGGTCCGCGCCGCGGCACCGTACTTGTCTTTGCCCACGGCGCCAATGAACGTGGTGGAAACCCCCAGCCGGCCGGCGGCAACGGCCTGGTTGAATCCCTTGCCGCCGTGGGCGCTGGCAAACCGCCCCAGCTGGGTTTCACCGGGCCGGGGCAGCGCACGGGACCGGAAGATCAGATCGTGGTTATAGCTGCCGACTACGAAGATTCTGGCCATGAGTCCTATTCTCGCACAACGGGAATTGATCCCTTATGATGATTTTCAGGGAATAGCAGGATCAGTACCTCGATTCCGGGGTCTGGATCACAGCCGATGAAGTTGCGCGTTTCGGTACCAATACTGGCCTGGGTGGCCATGGGCCTGGTAGTGGTGGCCGGACTGCCATTTGCGCTGTCTTACTACCTTATCGACCGCAGCAAAGATTCTGTCATTGGCCAGACCCAGATGACCCATGCCTTCGTGGCCCGGTCCAATGCCGAAACCGTGGGTGCTTACCTGGATCTGATACAGGGCTCTGTGTCCGCCGCGGCAGATGACCCGGATCTGTACCTCGAGCCCAAATCGGAGAAAGCGCTGGCCGTACTGGAAGACCTGCTGACGGCGCGGCCCGAAATGCTCTCCCTGGGCCTCTTTGCCCGACAGGACGGAACGGCCAGCGAGGTGTTCGTGTTACGCCGCCCGGGTGTGACTGTGGAGCTGTCGCCCCTGGTGGCTTCCGAATCGCTGACCATGGCACCCACCTACCAGGAACAGAACGGTCAGCCGCTGCTCAGCCTGCAGCAGGAATCGGCCCGCCCCGAGGTCTTCCTGGCTGCCCTGCTGGACGTCAGCGAGCTGCGCGAGCGCAGCGCTCCTCCCGAGCTTGGTGAATCGGCGGAGCTGGTCATCGTGGATGCCGAGGGCGGGGTCATCGCCGGACGCGCTGATGCGCTGAACCGGCTGCCGGCTGAGCTGGTGAGCCGGGCACGACAGGCGCCGTTGCGGTCAGACACCCACCGGGTCCAAGGCGAAAACGGCGCGACGGTGCTGGCCGTGGCGCGGGTTCCTGGCGTGAACTGGTCCGTGTTCTCGCTGCAGCCCGCTCGGGAAATCGAGCGTGCCACCGCCGAGATGAGCGCTACGGCACGTCAGGCCTTCCTGGCCCTGGCAGTGGTTGTGGCGCTGCTGCTGGCAGGTGCCCATGGGCTCGTTATTCGACCCATCAGGGGCATGATTGCAGCCCAGCGCCGACTGCTGGGCGGCAGCGGGGGTGGTGGCAGTGAAATTGCCCAGCTGCAGGAATCTTTCGAACAGCTGGAACAGGCCCTTTCCGAGCGCGACAGCCTGAGCGAAGTCTTCCTGGATCGCTACCAGGTGGTGCGACGGCTTGGCAGCGGCGCCATGGGTACGGTTTACCTGGGCTGGGACCCCAAGCTGCATCGCAACGTTGCACTGAAAACGGTGAAGTTCAGCGATGACCTGTCCATCGAGGACCGCCGCGAGCTGACGGAATCGCTGCTGCAGGAGGGTGTGACCAGTGCCCGGCTGACCCACCCTAACATCGTGACCGTCTATGACGTGATGGGTGATGAACGATCGGCTTTTATCGCTATGGAATTCGTGGAGGGCGAGGGGCTCGATGAACGCCTCAGCCGGGAAGTTCGAATGGCGCCCCGGGTGGTGGCCGAAGTGGCCGAAGGGGTCCTCAAGGGGCTGAGGCTGGCCCACCAGCACAACGTAGTCCACCGGGACATCAAGCCGCCCAACATCATGCTGGCCAGGGATGGCACCGTGAAGGTGACGGACTTTGGCATCGCCGGGCTGTTCAATCGTCAGACTGAAGGTGACAGCGTGGTGATGGGCACGCCGGGCTACCTGGCGCCGGAATGCTATCGCACTGCCGAGTATGGCCCGCGCACCGACCTGTTTGCCCTGGGGGTAGTCATGGTGGAATGCCTCACCGGAAAACTGGTGTTCCCCGGCCGCAACACCGTGCAGATCATCACCCGGACATCGTCGGTTGACGTGCGATTGCCCGACGAGATTGCCCGCCACGTGCCGGCCGGGATGATGAGCCTGATTGAGGACCTGCTACAGAAGGATCCCGCCAAGAGGTTAGAATCAGCAGAGCAGGCGTTGGAATACGTTGACCGGTTCAAGCCGGAACTCATGGACGCACCGGAAGACGCGCTGGAATTGGAACCGAATCCTTTAGAACATGACCGCGAGAGTCCGCAAACCCGCCGGCAGACGCTGCCTGCGGCAACCCGTCAAAACCTGGATTCTTAGTTTGGCCTGGGTTGCCGCGGCGGGCGCCCAATCCGCCACCGACGTGGAGTCGCTGACCCGCCAGCTGGGACTGGATGCCGCAGAGTACTGGATCAGTATCGGCGGCGGCGCACCGGTGCCCCTGGCCGGGGCAGAGCTGCCCGATGGCCAGTATCCGATTTACCTGCTGAAGCGGGTGGATGGTGAGCTGGTGGACGGCCGCTGGACCGAGGTCTCCATTGGGGAGGCTGCTCAGCCGAGGCAGCCCGCGGGCCACAACCGCATCCTGATCGATCGCAGTCCACCCAAGGCCAGGTTCGAAATCCATGGACCCCGCCATCAGCAGGACGGGCTGCAGGTCATCAGCCCGGCATCCCGGGTCAGCCTGACCTTCTCCGACGTCACCGGCGTTTCCAGCTGGCGGGTGACCGACAGTCATCCGGAGTCATCGGTGAATGGCCAGTGGCTGCCGGGCCGGCATCGCCTGGAAGTATCAGCCACCGACACCGCGGGCAATGCAGGCCCGGCCGGACAGCTGGATTTCCTGGTGGATGGCCAGGGCCCTGAGATCCTGATTCGCCTGCTGGATCCGGTCGAGGGTGACCCGCCCGTGTTCCAGTCTCCGGTCACCGTGGAAATCACCGCCCGGGACGCCAGCGGCCTGGCCCGGCTGGAAGCATCCAGCGGCGACGGCTGGCAGCCCGTGAGCTCGGGCGACCAGCTGCAGGTGAGCACGGAATCCATCACCGTTCGGGCAGAGGACGCCCTGGGCAACGCCACCGAAGGGAATCTGGACTGGCAGTACGATCTGGATGGGCCGCTGATCCAGCTGTCCCTGGAAACCGGCGAGGACGTCACCGACCTGTCCAGCATCACCCTGGAACAGAATCAGCGCATCAACATTCAGCTGAGCGACACCGGCGCCGGCGTGGACCGGGCCGAGTACCGCTATAACAATGGTCCCTATGTGCGGCTGCCCCGGGCGATTCGGTTCCGCGACCTGGGCCATTACCGCCTGCACATCCGGGCATGGGACCGATTCGGCAACTGGAGCTCCCGCTACTGGAGCGTCAATACCGTCCGGCCGGGCACCGGTGGGGGAAGGCCATGAGGGGCGTTGCTGGTGTTGCTGCCCTGGTACTGCTCCTGGCGCTGCTGGCGGGTCCCGTCAGCGCCCAGCAAACCGAGGACACCCTCGGCCTGCACGTGGTGCAGCCCGGCGAGACCCTGTGGGACATCACCCGGCTCTACCTGGGCGAAGATTTCCTGTGGAAGGAAAACTGGCGGCTCAATCCAGAGATCGAGGATCCCAACAAGCTGAGAGTGGGGCAGCAGATCACAGTGATCAAGGAGCGCAAGATTACGGCGGACAGCGCCGTGGTCAGTTCCCTGTCGAACCAGGTGGACAAAAACCTGCGCCGGACCCAGTGGCTGCCGGCAGCCCGGGGCGACCAGCTGGCGGAGCAGGACGGCATCCGCACCCGCCGGTCGTCTTCGGCGGAGCTGCGCTTCAACGACAACTCAACCTTACGTCTCAGTGAATACTCACAGGTGTTCCTGGAGGAAAAATCCACCAGCCTGCGCGGTGTGGATAGTGGGCGTATCGAAGTGCGCCGGGGCTCCGCTGAACTGGTCTTTCAGCCGCTGACCAAGCGCCGAACCGAAATCGAACTGGTCAGCGGTTCGGCCGTGTCCCGCCCACAACCCGACATTGGCGGTCAGGCCCGGGTGGCGGCCGCCACCGACGAGGAAACCGGCTCGGCCAGGGTGATGGTGTACCGGGGCGAGTCCGAAGTGCAGGCCTCGGGTCAGACGGTGGAAGTCAAAGCCGGCATGGGGACCGCCGTGCCCAGGGACGGTCCGCCGCAGCCGCCGGAAAAATTGCTGTCATCACCCGACGGCCTGGCGCCGGCTGACGGCAGCGTCTGGCAGGTGGCCAACCGCAGCATGAGCTGGCAGGCGGTGCCCGGGGCGAGCAGCTACCGGGTCGAGGTCTGCCTTGACGCCCGCTGCGCGGAACTGGTGCAGCGCAGCGACGCGGTTGACCAGACGCGCTGGTCGCCGCAGCTTGACCGGGTCGGAGACTATTTCTGGCGGGTGCGGGCGGTGGCTCCATCGGGGCTGGAGGGCTATGCCAGCGAGCCCAGCACGTTCCGGCTGGCCTCGATCACCGTGGACCGCCTGCCACCCAGCGTGGCCGTGGTGCCGTTGCAGAAAGTGACGGATGTCGAAGGCCGCCCGGTCATGGCGCCGGGCAGTGGCCTGCTGCTGTCGGCGTTCGACGCCGGGATCGGCGTGGCCTGGGTGGAGTATCGCTGGCCGGGGGGCGAATGGTCGCGAAACCCCGGGCCGGAGCTTGAGATTGCGTTGCCGGAATCCGGGGTGGAGTACCTGGATGTGCGGGCGTCGGATTATCTCGGCCAGGTCAGCGAGCAGCGTCGTATCCGTCTTGACTGAGCGGCCCCATCCGCGTCGGACAGTCTGCCCCTCAGAAAATCGTGTACCATTGGTGCCGCCCGGCGGGAGGGCCGGTATGGAGGGGCCGCGTCGTCGGTGGTCTGCCGAAAACGAAAAACCAACAGAAGGATGAAAGCACCCATGAGACGATTGCTCCTGTTGTGCTGGGCATGGTTTCTGCCCATGACTGCCGTTGCCCAGGACGGCAGCATCGATGACGTTATCAACAATGCGGTACAGCCGCTGACCGACGCCATCTCCTGGCTCCTGTTTTATCCCATTCCCATCTTTGGCCAGTCCGTCCCGTTCATCGTGGTATGGCTGGTGGTGGGTGCGACCTTTTTTACCCTGTATTTCGGCTTCATCAACGTGCGCGGTTTTGCCCAGGGTTTTCGGCTGATCCGCGGCGATTACTCGGACCCCAAGTCTCCCGGCGAGGTCACCCACTTCCAGGCCCTGGCCACTGCGGTGTCCGGTACCGTGGGACTGGGCAACATCGCAGGGGTCGCGGTGGCGGTCACCCTGGGCGGTCCGGGCGCTACCTTCTGGATGATCCTGGCGGGCCTGCTGGGAATGTCCACCAAGTTCTGCGAGTGCACCCTGGGTGTCAAATATCGCAACGAATACCCCGACGGAACCGTATCCGGCGGCCCCATGTACTACCTGTCCAAGGGCCTGACCGAGCGTTCCCCGGGGCTGGCGCCCCTGGGCAAGGTGCTGGCGGTGGTGTTTGCCATCTTCTGTATTGGTGGCTCCTTCGGCGGCGGCAATATGTTCCAGGCCAACCAGGCTCATGCCATGGTGGTTTCGGTCACCGGCGGCGCCGACAGCTTCCTGGCCGACAAGGGCTGGCTGTTCGGTCTGGCCATGGCCGTGCTGGTAGCGGTCGTCATTATCGGCGGTATCAAGTCCATCGCCCGGGTGACTGGCAAGCTGGTGCCCTTCATGGCCACTCTTTACATCATCGCGGCCCTGTTCATCATCATTTCCAACATCGAGGCGGTACCCGCCGCATTCGCCTTGATTGTCACCAGTGCCTTCAATCCGGTAGCGGTGACCGGCGGCGTGGCCGGGGTACTGATCCAGGGCTTCCGCCGGGCTGCGTTTTCCAACGAGGCCGGCACCGGGTCAGCCGCCATTGCCCACTCGGCGGTGAAGACCAACGAACCGGTGACCGAGGGCCTGGTGGCCTTGTGGGAACCGTTCATCGACACCGTGGTGATCTGCACCATGACCGCCCTGGTGCTGGTGATATCCGGCATGTGGCGGGTGGACGCCTACGTCACCCAGGACGTGGCCTCGGTCTACGCTGAGCCCAGCGCCACCGCAGCGGTGGTATCCACCGTGGAGCGCGATGCGGAGCTTCGGCTGCTGCAGACATCCGATGACGGCGAGTGGCGGGAGGTCTGGCAGGACGGCGCCATCAACTGGATCAAGCTGGACAACGTTGAGGTGGTGGAAGGCGTGACCAAGACCAACATCGCGTTCGGCGAGACCCTGGGCTGGTTCCCCTACGTGCTGGCTCTGGCCGTGGTGCTGTTTGCCTTCTCTACCATGCTGGCCTGGTCCTACTACGGCATGAAATGCTGGACCTACCTGCTGGGGGAGGGCTTCGGCAAGGAGATCAGCTACAAGCTGCTGTTCTGCGCCTTTGTTGTCATCGGCAGTTCCATGAACCTGAGCGCGGTGACCGACTTTTCCGACGCGATGATCCTGACCATGGCTTTCCCCAACATCATCGGCCTGTACCTGCTCGGCGGGGTGGTCAAGCGGGAGCTGAAGTCTTACCTGGAGCGGGTCAAGAGCGGCGAAATTCAGCGATACCGCTGATGCGCGCCTGAGGGGAAAGGGTTGATGGGTCTGCTGCAGGACATTCTGTTTGGACTGATGGGCCTGACCATGCTGGTGGGCGTGGCCTGGTTGTTTTCCGGCAACCGCGGCGCGGTGGACTGGCGCACTGTTGTGGTGGGCGTGATACTGCAGGTGGTGTTTGCCTTCATCGTGCTGCTGACCCCCTGGGGCGCCGCGGTGTTCAACGGCCTGGCCCAGTTTTTTGTCACCGTCATTGGATTCACCGAGGCCGGCTCGACGTTTATCTTCGGCGACCTGGCCCGGCAGGATAACTTCGGCTTCATCTTCGCGTTCCAGGTACTGCCCACCATCATTTTCTTCGCGTCGCTGATGGGTGTGCTTTACCACCTGGGCCTGATGCAGAGACTGGTGGGCGCCATGGCCGCGGTGATGCGCAAATTCCTGCCGGTCAGCGGCGGCGAGTCCCTGTCCGTGGCCGCCAATGTCTTCATCGGCCAGACCGAGGCGCCCCTGGTGGTGCGGCCCTACATCCAGAAGATGACGCAGTCTGAACTGCTCACCATGATGGTGGGCGGCATGGCCACCATTGCCGGCGGCGTGCTGGCGGCCTATGTAGGCCTGCTGGGCGGCGACGATCCAGCCCAGCGCGTTTACTACGCCAAGCACCTGTTGTCTGCCAGCATCATGGCAGCGCCGGCCACCATCGTCATTGCCAAGGTACTGATGCCAGAGACCGAAGAGTCCCTGACCATGGGCAAGGTTCAGATCAAGGTGGAAAAAACTGCCCACAACGCCATTGAGGCCGCCGCCAACGGCGCCGCCGACGGCTGGCGCCTGGCCCTCAACGTGGGCGCCATGCTGCTGGCTTTCCTGGCGCTGATCGCCATGATCAACTGGCCGCTGGAGCAGATCGGTTCCCTCACCGGCCTGGAAGAAAAACTGGGCCGCCCCGTGGACCTGTCCCTGATCCTGGGCTACCTGCTGGCACCCCTGGCCTGGATCATCGGCGTGCCTGCTACGGACATCGTCACCGTGGGAGGATTGATCGGCCAGAAAGTGGTGGCCAACGAATTCGTGGCCTACGTGGAGCTGGGCAACGTCCAGGATCAGCTGAGCGACAAGGCCCGGCTGATCTCCACCTATGCCCTGTGTGGATTCGCCAATTTCTCCTCCATCGCCATCCAGATCGGCGGTATCGGCGGCCTGGCCCCGGATCGCAAACCCGACATTGCCCGCTTTGGCCTGCGCGCGGTGCTGGGCGGTACGCTGGTCACCATGATGACGGCCACTATTGCCGGGGTGCTGCACACGCTGTAAGTCCCGACCACCCGTCGTAAGGTGAAACCGGAAATGGCATCGACGTGAAACGGATTCTGCTGGCGGGGTCGACAGGGTACCTGGGATCCCACATCGCATTGGAACTGCAGGCAAGGTCCCGGGACTTCAGGGCCATCGCCCGCAACCCGGACAAACTCCGTCGCGCTGGCGTTGTCGCCGGTGAGGTATTCCGGGCCGAACTGACCGAGCCCGATTCCCTCGCCGGGTGCTGCAAGGATATTGATGTGGTGATTTCCGCGGTGGGTATCACGCGGCAGAAAGACGGCCTCACCTATATGGATGTGGATTATCAGGCCAACCTGAACCTGTTGCATCAAGCACAAAAGAGTGGAGTTGTACGGTTTGTCTACGTGTCGGTGCTGAACGGTGAAAAACTGCGCGACCTGAAAATCTGCGACGCCAAGGAGAAGTTTGGCGAGGAACTCAAGCGGTCGGGACTGGACTACTGCATTATCCGCCCCAACGGGTTTTTCTCCGATATGGCCGAAATCCTCGACATGGCCAGGAAAGGCCGGGTTTACCTGTTCGGTGATGGTCAATGGCGATCCAATCCCATCCACGGCCGGGACCTTGCACGCTTTTGCCTGGATGCGATCCACAACCCTGAAAAAGAACTGGAAGTCGGCGGTCCGGAAACTCTGACCCAGAAAGAGATTGCGGCGACAGCCTTTGAGGTCCTGGGCCGCAGACCGAAGATTTCCTATGTTCCAGAATGGGTCCGCAGCGCCACGCTTAAACTGGTCCGGACGTTCACCGGAAGCAAGGTCTACGGACCCATCGAGTTCTTTATGACGGTCATGGCCATGGACATGTTGGCGCCCGAGTATGGTGAACATACGCTACGCGACTTCTTCTACGACAGCGAGGAGCGGACATGATCAAAGCCGTATTGGCGTTCTTTACCATGCTTACGCTGTGGGTCACGAGCAGCTGGGCGGCCGAAATTGACGCTGAGCTTTATCAGGGGAGCAGGGAGCCTCGGTGGCCCTCGTGACCAAAGACGGCCTGACGCCGCTCACCCCGGCGGCATTCAACGGCTCTGACGAGATCGTCCATCTGTTGTTGCAGCACGGGACGGACGTCAACAGGGCCAGGGGTGACGGCTACACCGCGCTGGCCGAGGCGATGGGGCGCAATTCCACAGCGGAAATCCTGCGCAAGGCCGGCGCCCGGTAATTTTCCCGATATTCGGCTACCATGGGATCTTCCCATTGCAGCCGAACCACCCACCGATTAGAGTTGGTTTATCGCGCTTACCGCGCCCCGGATTTACTGTCTGACGGAGACATCCTATGAATCGAGTGAAAGCACTGATCGCCCTTGGCCTGGCCCTGGCCCTGACCGCCTGCGCCCAGTATGTGAAGCGCGACGAATTTGACAGCACCATTGCGGGCCTGAAGTCCGCGGATGCTGAGTTGGGTGCCCAGCTGGCCATGATGCAGCGCCAGTTCAGCGAGCTGACCGACGACCTGCAGGTGAAGTTTGAAAACTACAATGCCCGCATTGCCCAGCTCCAGGGTCGCCTTCGAGTGGACATGACCGCCCACTTTGAATACGACGATGCCACCCTGCGGGAGGAGGACAAGGACGCCCTGGCCGACTTCAGCGACGTGTTGAAGGAGTACCATCCCAACATCATCGTGACCGTAGAAGGGTTCACCGATCCCGCCGGCTCGGCGGAGTACAACCAGTGGCTCGGCATGGAGCGGGCCAAGGCCGTTCGGGCCTACCTGGTGGAAAGCGGCCTGGCCGCAGACAAGGTTCGCGCCGTCAGCTACGGCGAAGACAGCAACCGCCAGATCGCCAGCGGCGCCTGGGGTGACGAGGGCGCCGCCAATCGCCGGGTTGCCCTGGTGATTGACTACATTCCTGGTTGAGAAAGCGACACAAACCTCAAAAAAGCGGGCTTCGGGCCCGCTTTTTTTTGGCGAGAACGCTCGAGTGAACTTTCCCCAGGCCGCCACGCGGCCGTTCCCCAGCGCCCGCAGGGCGCGTTCCCCAGGCCGCAGCGCGGCCGTTCCCCAGTTCGCGCAGCGAACGTTCCCCAGCTTGCGAAGCAAGCTTCCCGGTGTCACCTGGCGATACCACCGGCCGCGCGCGCCGAAACCATCCTTTGTCCTTTTCTTGCACCGGTAACCGTCTTGTATAGTGAACCCCAACACAGTGAGGCGGAGGGCCGCACTTGACCCACACAAAAGGACTTCTCAGGCAGAAACGGTTTGGGCCTTTTTTCGGCACCCAGGCCCTGGGCGCGTTCAACGACAACGTGTTCAAGAATGCCCTGGCCATGCTGATTACATTCCAGGGTGTGGCGGTGCTGGGCATGGGGCCCACGGAGCTGGTGCCATTCGCCGGGGGTGTGTTCATTCTGCCGTTTTTCCTGTTCTCTGCCCTGGCCGGGCAGTTCGCCGACAAGTACGAAAAATCTGCACTGATCAGGCGGGTCAAGCTGTTTGAAATAGGCGTCATGAGCCTGGCGGCTATTGGCTTCTGGCTGCAAAGCCCCCTGGTGTTGATGCTGGTGCTGTTCCTGATGGGCACCCAGTCAGCATTCTTCGGTCCCCTCAAGTACGGCATCATTCCCCAGATCCTGGAAAAGCACGAACTGGTCCAGGGCAACGGATTTGTCAGCATGGCCACTTTCGTGGCGATTCTCATTGGCACCCTGTTCGGCGGCTGGCTCATGGACGGCTCCAGCAGCGGGTTGGCGATGGTGTCGGTGGCGGTCATTCTGGTCGCGGTCCTGGGGTATGGCGTCTCCCGGGGCATACCGGCCGTGGCCGTGGCCGACCCGGAGTTAAAGCTCAACTGGAACATCTTTACCCAGACGGTGAAGACCATGGGTTACGTGCGGGAAAACCCGGTGGTGTTCCGCTCCATTCTGGGTGCATCCTGGTTCTGGTTTTTCGGCGCCACCATTCTTGGGCTGATCCCCAACTACACCCGCATATCCCTGCAGGGCAGCAACGAGGTGGCCACGCTGCTGCTGGCATTGTTCTCCGTGGGCGTTGGTGTCGGCTCCCTGGCCTGTCACTGGCTGTCGGCCCGCAGCGTGGAAATCGGCCTGGTGCCCCTGGGCGCCTTGGGACTGACCCTGTTCGGTGCGGACCTTTACTTTGCCACCCAGGCGCTGCAGCCCACGACGGAACTGGTGGGGGCAGCTGGTTTCCTGGACCGTGACGGCAGCTTTCGTATCATGCTGGACGTGGTGCTGATGGGCGCCTTTGGCGGGGTTTATTTTGTTCCGCTCAACGCGCTGATCCAGCATCGCAGCCGGCCGGACCGGCGCTCCCGGGTGCTGGCTGGCGGCAACGTGCTGAATGCGCTTCTCATGGTCATTTCGGCCCTGTACACCATTGTGCTGCTGAAGGTCGGCGTGAGTATTCCCGAGATCCTGCTGTTGACCGCGGTATTGAACGCGGTGGTGGCGACTTACATATTCCTGCTGGTGCCCGAATTCCTGCTGCGTTTCGCCGCCTGGGTGCTGGTCAACACCATCTACCGGGTCGAGGTCAGCGACCTGCATCGCATCCCCGAGGAGGGTCCCGCCCTGCTGGTGTGCAACCACGTGAGTTTCGTTGACGCCCTGGTCATCGGTGGCAGCGTCAGTCGGCCGGTGCGGTTTGTCATGTACTACAAGATCTTCGACTGGCCGGTGCTGCGCTGGATTTTCCGCACGGCCAAGGCCATCCCCATTGCCTCGGCCAGGGAGAATCAGCAGATGATGGACCAGGCCTTCGACGCCATCAAACGTGAACTGGAGGCCGGCGAACTGGTGTGTATCTTTCCGGAGGGCGCCATCAGCCGTGACGGCGAGGTGCAGGTATTCCGGCGGGGCGTGGAAAAAATCCTTGCTGGGTCCCCGGTGCCGGTGGTTCCCATGGCCCTGAGCGGCCTGTGGGGCAGTTTTTTCAGCCGCTCCGACGGCGGCGCGTTTCGCGGGCCCATGCGCCGATTCCTGGGCCGGATTCATCTGGCGGTGGGAGACCCGGTGGACCCGGGACAGGTGACTGCTGACGGTCTGCGCGACCGGGTGCTGGAGCTGATGGACAGCTCAGCCCCGACCGACCTTACCGGTGCCGCCGGTGGCTGACCTGCTGCACGTCACCAATGGCGAGTGCGCCAACGAAAACCTCCGGGCTGGCGGTATCCCTGGCGACATGCTGTCCTGGGATGATGTACTGCATGAGGGCCCGGTACCGGCCGGGCTGGACCTGGCCGAGCTGTCCCGGGTGCGGGCCGACTTCATCGCCGGACGCGGCTGGCGGGAGCACGAGGCGGCGCGACAGGAGTTTGCAGAACGGAACCGCCGGCTGCACGAGGGCGCGCGGTCCGGAGAGGTCATCCTCTGGTGTACCTTTGAGTTGTACGACCAGCTTCACCTGCTGCAGCTGCTGGACTGGTTTCACCAGAGCCCCGTAAATCCACCGTCCATTGTCTGGGTCAACAACTACATGTCCCATGTGGCGCCGAGCAAGTTGTCAGACCTGCTGGAGGGACGCCGGCAGGCCAGCCCGCAGCAGCTGCGGCATGGCGCTGAGCTCTGGCGGGTGTTCCGCAGCGCGGATCCCACGGAGTTCGGACAATGGGCCGGCGTCGGCATCGACAATCTCCCCTTCATGGGCACCGGTCTTCTGCGCCTGGCCCAGGAGTATCCCGCCCACGACACGGGCCTGACTCGCACCCAGGCCCAGATCCTCCAGGTCCTGGCCGACGCGCCGCAAAAGCCAGGACCGCTGTTTCAGGCCAGCTCGGCCATGGAGCAGCAGGCATTCATGGGGGACTGGTCATTCTGGTGCCAGGTGGAGGCCCTGTCCGCAGTATCCGAGCCAGCTTTGCTGGGAACGGACGGTCGCGCGTTCGAGCGCCCGCCGGCAGACGGGCCCTCGCCGGACTGGGCGCGCCGTGAGATTGAACTGACGGACTTTGGCCGGGCGGTCCAGGCCGGGGACACCGATTTTCTCCAGGCCAACGTCCGGGAATGCTGGATCGGCGGCGTGCAGCTGTCGCCGAAGAACGACTGGCGCTGGAACCGTGAGCAGCGCCGGTTTCAGATTGGGCCCGGCCCGTGACTGTGGAGGAGATCCGGATCCCCACGGTTGACGGTGTCATGCTGGGCGGCACTTTCCATCCCACACCTCAGGCAGTCGGGGTGGTGGTCATCAGCTCCGCCCTGGGCGTGCCCCGCCAGTTCTACCGGGCCCTGGCTGAACACCTGGCCCAGGCTGGCCTGGCCGTTTTGCGGTACGACTATCGCGGCATCAACGGCTCGGGTGGTGACCAGGTGGATCCCAACGATGCCCGCATGTCCGACTGGGGCGAATTGGACCTGGATGCAGCCCTGCAGTATGCATCTGACCGCTGCCCCGGCCTGCCCCTGGTGGCCCTGGGCCACAGCGCAGGAGGGCAGCTGCTGGGGTTGGCGGCTCGGTCTGCCCAGCTGCGGGCAGCGGTGATGATTTCCTCCGCCAGCGCCTGGTGGCGCAACTACCAGGGACTGCAACGCTGGAAGATCTGGCTGGTCTTCCACCTGCTGATACCCCTGTTCTGCATGGGCCGGTCCATGTTTCCTGCCCGCAAGCTGGGGATCTCAACTGTGGATGTGCCCGCCGGCGTTTGCCGCCAGTGGTCACGCTGGGGCCGCCTGCCCGGCTACCTGGTGGATCCGGCCGCGGGCACCGAAACCGACGGCTACCGGGGGCTGGCCGTACCTCTGCTGGCGGTGAGTATCGAAGACGACGATTACGCCCCCGAGCCTGCGGTGGAGGCACTGACCGCTGTCTATCCCGGTTGCCAGGTGGAGCGGCATCACATTGGCCGGGGCGAGCGCATCGGTCATTTCGGGTTCTTTCGGCCACGCCAGGGGGCCGCCCACTGGGACTTTTTGAGCGACTGGCTGTACAAAAAATGCACAAGTCAGGAGCCTGATTCTGAGCTGTCGGCTGCCGACGCCGGATGAACTTGCAGGGGCCTCGCTGGTAGGCGAAAATTCGGCTCCACCTTCCCGCCCACACCAACAATAAATCGAGTCCCCAATGCCGGAAAAAAAGAAGCTCGCTGACGCGGTACGAGCGCTCAGCATGGACGCTGTTCAGGCAGCCAACAGCGGTCATCCGGGCATGCCCATGGGCATGGCCGACATTGCCGAGGTGCTGTGGAATGATTTTCTGAAGTTCAATCCCGCCAACCCCCAGTGGGCCGACCGCGACCGCGTGGTGTTGTCCAACGGCCACGGTTCCATGCTGCTGTATTCGGTGCTGCACCTGTCGGGCTACGACCTCCCCATGCAGGAGCTGCGCAACTTCCGCCAGCTCCATTCCCGCACTGCCGGCCACCCGGAAGCCGGGGAAACCCCGGGCGTCGAAACCACCACCGGTCCCCTGGGCCAGGGCCTGGCCAACGCCGTGGGCATGGCCCTGGCGGAAAAACTGCTGGCCGCCCGCTACAACCGGGATGGCCACGACGTGGTGGACCACTACACCTACGTGCTTGCGGGCGATGGCTGCCTGATGGAGGGCATCTCTCACGAAGTGTGTTCACTGGCGGGCACCCTGGAGCTGGGCAAGCTGATCTGCCTGTACGACGACAACGGCATCTCCATCGACGGCGAGATCAGCGGATGGTTTACCGACGATACGCCGGGCCGTTTCGAGGCCTATGGCTGGCACGTGGTGCCCGAGGTAGACGGTCACGACCCCGACGCCATCAAGGCCGCCATAGAGGCGTCCCGGGCTGACCCGAGGCCGTCGCTGATCTGCTGCAAGACCGTAATCGGCTACGGTTCGCCCAACAAGCAGGGCACCGCCGCGACCCACGGTGCGCCGCTGGGTGACGAAGAGATCGCCGCCGTCCGAACCCAGCTGGGTTGGGAACACGAGCCGTTTGTCATTCCCGATGAGATCTACCAGGCCTGGGATGGTAAAGAGCGCGGCGCCGCCGTGGAGAGCGAATGGCAGTCCCGCTGGCAGGCCTACCAGGCCGAGTTTCCCGGCGAGGCGGCTGAACTGGAACGCCGCATGGGCGGCCGTCTGCCGGCGGACTGGGATGCCAGCATCAGCAAGATCATCCGGCGTACCCAGGACGGTGGTGCCAGCGTTGCTACCCGCAAGGCGTCGGGCATGGCGCTGGAGGAAATCGGCCCGCATCTGCCGGAGATGTTTGGCGGCTCGGCGGACCTGACCGGGTCCAACAACACCAAGTGGAGCGGCAGCGTGGACGCGGCCCGGGAACCCCGCACGGGCAACTACCTATATTACGGTGTACGCGAGTTTGGTATGACTGCGTTGGCGAACGGAATGTCGCTGCACGGCGGCTTCATTCCATACACCGGAACGTTTCTGGTGTTCTCGGATTACGCCCGCAATGCAGTGCGCATGTCGGCCCTGATTCCGACTGGCGCGGTACACGTATACACCCATGATTCCATCGGTCTGGGTGAAGACGGCCCGACCCACCAGCCGGTGGAGCACCTGGCCAGCCTGCGGGTGATGCCGAACCTGGATCTGTGGCGTCCCTGTGACGCGGTGGAAACGGCGGTGGCCTGGAAAGCAGCGGTGGAGCGCCGGGACGGGCCGACCACCCTGGTGCTGACCCGGCAGGGTGTGCCGCACCAGCATCGCAGCGAGCAGCAGCTGGATGACGTGGAGAAAGGCGGCTACGTGCTGCTGGACGGCCCGGGCGGGCAGGTGGACGCGCTGATCATTGCCACCGGCTCCGAGGTGGGCCTGGCCATGGATGCGGGCCGCAGGCTGCAGGACGACGGTGTCGCGGTGCGGGTGGTTTCCATGCCCAGCTGCAGCACCTTCGAGCAGCAGCCGCTGGAGTATCGCGAGGCCGTGCTGCCCTCCCACGTGAGGGCGCGGGTAGCAATTGAAGCCGGCAGCACGGACTGCTGGCGGGGATATGTCGGCCTGGACGGGGCCGTTTTGGGACTTGACCGCTTCGGCGCGTCGGCGCCGGCGGGGCAACTGTTCGAGGAGTTTGGCTTCACCGTGGACAACGTGGTGAATACCGTGCGTTCGGTGATGTCATAAATATGTCGACCTGGCTGGGTAAGCTGGGGTTTTGCCAACAATCTGTTTAACTGCAATTTAGGGAGTTTCAGCTATGGCTATCAAAATCGCCATCAACGGTTATGGCCGTATCGGCCGGAATGTGGTCCGCGCCATCCACGAGCTGGGTCGGCAGGCCGACTTCGACGTCGTGGCCATCAATGACCTGGGCGATCCCCAGACCAACGCGCACCTGACTCAGTACGATACCGCCCACGGACGGTTCAATGGCGATGTCAGCGTCGACGGCGATCACCTGGTGGTCAACGGCGACCGCCTGCGGGTATTTGCCGAGCGGGATCCCGCCAAGCTGCCCTGGGGCGAGCTGGGTGTCGACGTGGTGATGGAATGCACCGGGCTGTTCCGCACGCCGGAAAAAGCCGGGCTGCATCTGCAGGGCGGCGCCAAGAAGGTGCTGATCTCGGCACCGGCCGGTACCGACATCGACAACACCATCGTCTACGGTGTGAACCACAACACCCTGAAGGCCAGCGACCGCATCGTGTCCAACGCCTCCTGCACCACCAACTGCCTGGCGCCTCTGGTCAAGCCGCTGCACGAAAAAATTGGCGTTGAGTCCGGCCTGATGAACACCATCCATGCCTACACCAATGACCAGGTGCTGACCGATACCTTCCACAAGGATCTGCGGCGCGCCCGCTCCGGCACCATGTCCCAGATCCCCACCAAGACCGGTGCGGCCGCGGCCGTGGGCCTGGTGCTGCCGGAACTGAACGGCAAGCTGGACGGTTTCTCG
>JASJDM010000038.1 GCA_030065125.1 Lysobacterales bacterium
AAATCACTAACAGCAGTGGGTCCAGTGTTTGGAGTGCTGATTATGAGCCGTTTGGCAACCTCAATTCCGAGTCAGGGACGCTCACAAACAAACTAAGATTTCCAGGCCAGTACGAGGACAGCGAAACGGGCAACTATCAAAACTACTATCGGGACTACGATCCAGCCTATGGTCGATATCTCCAAAGCGATCCAGTTGGGATACGTGGCGGTCTTAATACCTATTCCTATGTTTATGCCTCCCCACTTAACTTTGCTGATCCGACAGGATTGTCGGCGACGATATTCTTGCCCCGCCTTTTCTGGCCGAGGCCCCTTCCGTTTCCGATTGATCCAACCGTTACGGTTCCGTTGCCCAACGGTGAACTTCCAACAACTGGCGATTGCAAAGCGAGTGAGTGGGAATTGTGCTGGGCAAAATGCGGTGGACCCCCTCGCGGGTGCTATGTGACCATTCGTTGGAAAATACGATCCGCGCGTGGCGGTCGCCCCATTCGTTCTGAGGAGCGAGAAGTGAACTGCAATTGTGATGATGGATTTGTGTGTAATGAACCCCCGTCTATTGATCTGGACTTCGGCAAGCCTAGGTTTGATTTATCGACATGAATGATACATCTGAATACCAACACTCTGACCTCTACTTTCGAGTCACATACGCCGACGTGGGGATGAAGTATCCGCTAATTGAGTCATTTGTTTTTGTTGGAAAAAACATTGGCTGTGACGACCATTCAGATACTTGGTATTTCCAGCCGGCTAGGAGTTTCGCTATGTACGGATCGGTCCTAAGTACTGATTCCGGAGATCGCATGGTTGTAGCGGCAGATGAAAAGGAGGCCGAAGAGATGTTAGATGTGCGTGGCCTGATGGTGGAATTGCAGAATGCGGCCCAACGTCGCATGTGAACGAAACACGGGACAGAACGAAACACGGAAACACGGGACAGGCAACGAAATCCAAAACAACGAACAGCCCGCAGACCAGCAGCGTGGCAAATCCGGCAAATCCGGCAAATCCGGGACAGGCAACGAACAAATCCGGGACAGGCAACAAATAGGCCGATCCGGGACAGGCAACGAATAGGGTGCAACGTCGCGCGGGTCGGACCAATCTAGCAGCGTCTCGCGGGTCGGGCCAATCTAGTTCCTTGTATTGAAATAAAAAGCCCTGCCGAAATGCGGGCAGATTGTCGCTTAAACAGCCCATTTTCGGGTGGTTTTCGAGATTCTAAGGAATCGTAGCCGCAGCCTACGGCGTCGCATATCGCGGCCCATGGGGCGCGTTCCCCAGGCTGCGTTAGCAGCCGTTCCCCCCAGACTCAGGCATTTACCAGCTCGCGTAGCGAAGCGTTCACCAGCGCCCAAAGGGCGCGTTCACGCGCCCCGCCGAACAAAAAGTCGATGTCACGTTGCTGATGTCGCCTGCTCGACGCGCTCGTTCGCACGGACTCGATCCAGGTTGTCGAGTGTGAGGGTCTGCGGAAATCTGAATTTCAGAACGGCGTTCGTGACGCCGACCAGCTCCATACCCAGGATGACGTCGCAGTCTGTCTCCTTAAGCGTGTCGGCAACCGTATAGCGGGTGGATTCGCAGCCCATGACGAGCGCCGCGTCATACCCGGCAGCGTGCTTCCGCAAGCGGTTGCGCTGCCCGCTTGTCCACAGGCAGGCTGCGGCGCAGGGGAAGTGGCTGGTGAAGACCCCTGTCTTGATGCCGTCGCGTTCGAGACCCTCCTGAATGCTGCTGAGATGAGCTTCGTAGGCCGGCGTCTTGATGCCGTGCTTGAACAACTCCATGAACGGCGAGTCCGTGTCGGTGGCCAGGCTGATGGGTGGGCACACGGGACACGAAACAATGAGAACTGACGCGTAGCCTCGCAGCTCGTCGGAAAAATCTATTGGCTCCAGGTGAAAAGGCATATCGATCCTCCTTCGCGGCGATGAACTCCGAGAAGAATGGCCGCCGCAATAATCCGGAATATCGGCAGCCCGGCGATCTTGGGTCATACGTGGCGTCGCTGCGGCGTCGCGGAGGAAGCGAGGACCCGTGGCTTTGCGTCTCCAGCTTTGGCTGGATTTGCCTTTATCAACCGTCAGTTTCCGCCTGGAGGGGAAATGCCGTCAATTCTGGGATGTACTTAAAGGCTGCTGTCGCAGCCTTGGGGAACGCGCCCTTTGGGCGCTGGGGAACGGCTGCTGACGCAGCCTGGGGAACGCTCGCTGCGCGAGCTGGGGAACGCGCTTCGCGCTGGGCCCTTCGGTGAACGGAACGAACCATTCGAGCACACAGTCTTCGATCAGCTGATGAACAAAACCTGGCGTACGGCCAAGAGAATGTCCCAGCGCGCGACGCGCGCGTTCCCCAGGCCGCATGCGGCCGTTTCCCAGCTCGCGTAGCGAGCGTTCCCCAGCGCCCGAAGGGCGCGTTCCCTTTCTCTACAGAATCCCCCGCCGAGCAAACGAAGTCGCCCTGCCTTCGCCAATCACCAGGTGGTCCAACAGCCGTATATCAACCAGATCCAGCGCCTGGCCCAGGCGGCGGGTGAGGTGTCGGTCGGCTTCGCTGGGTTCCGCCACGCCGGAAGGGTGGTTGTGGGCCAGGATGACGGCGGCGGCGTTGTGCTGGAGGGATTGGCGGACCACCTCCCTTGGATACACGGCAGCGGCGTCGATGGTCCCCTCGAACAGCACCTCGCAATGGATGACCCGGTGCCTGCTGTCCAGGAAGACACAGACGAAGGTCTCCCGGGAGCGGTCCCTGAGCCAGTAGCGCAGGTAGGCCTCGGTGGCCGCCGGGTCCCGCAGGACATCCGAGCGCTGCATTTTCTCCCGGAGCTGCCTGCCGCTGATCTCGCGGATCGCCCGGAACCGGGCATACTGGGCCGGGCCCAGTCCGGATACCGCCAGGAACGTCCGGGAATCCGTATGCAGCAGCCCATGCAGGCCCCCGTGGCTCAGGATCAGCTGCCGGGCAAGTTCCAGCGCGCTGTACTTTCCGCTGCCGGTGCCAAGCACCAGCGCCACCAGTTCGGCATCGGTCAGGGCCTGTGCGCCTCGCGACAGCAGTCGCTCCCTTGGTCTTTCCTGCTGTCGTTCCTGTTTCGGCCGGTTTTCCATCCTTGATTTCCCGACGATTGACCGTTGGGAATCTCTCACGCCTGACGCGGGTTTGATACGGAAAAACGCCCCGTTTCCCTGTAAGCTATGCGCGGGTCAAATGGGAGCAGAAGATCGACGGGATGTCACTGGAAGGGCGTCGAATCGTGCTGGGCGTTTCGGGTGGGATCGCCGCTTACAAGGCACCTGATCTCGTCAGGCGGCTGCGTGACGCCGGCGCCTCGGTGCGCGTGGTGATGACCCGCGGCGCGGAGTCGTTCGTTTCGCCCATGACCTTCCAGGCCGTATCCGGCCATCCTGTACACGATACCCTGTGGAGCGCCGAAGCCGAGGCGGCCATGGGGCACATCGACCTGGCCCGGTGGGCCGACCTTGTGCTGGTGGCGCCGGCGACTGCCAATGTCATGGCCAGACTGGCCCACGGACTGGCCGATGACCTGCTGACCACCCTGATACTGGCAACCGAATCACCGGTGTGCATAGCGCCCGCCATGAATCACCAGATGTGGCTGCATCCGGCGACCCAGGGAAATCTCACGGTGCTGGAAGATCGGGGGGTGGCCATAATGGGCCCCGGCGCCGGTGACCAGGCCTGCGGGGAAACCGGTCCCGGACGTATGCTGGAACCCCAGGACTTGGCCGACCGGGTCCAGTTGCTGTTGGGCCGTGCCGGTACGCTGGCCGGGGTCAAGGTCCTGGTGACCGCCGGGCCAACCCTGGAAGACCTGGATCCGGTGCGCTTCCTGGGTAACCGCAGCTCGGGGAAAATGGGTTTCGCCGTGGCAGAAGCCGCGCGTCGCCTCGGTGCTGAGGTGACCCTGGTTGCCGGCCCGGTGTCGCTGGACACGCCTGCCGGGGTCGAGCGGGTGAATGTGCGCTCCGCCCAGGAGATGTATGCCGCCGTCATGCAGCGGGCCGCGGACAGCGACATTTATGTGGGTGCCGCGGCGGTGGCGGATTTTCGGCCGAAGCTGGCCAGTGAGGAAAAAATCAAGAAAGGGACGGAGGACTTTCAGACCATTGAACTCGTCAGGAATCCCGATATCCTTGCTGCTGTTGCGGGGTCGGAAAACGCACCATTCACCGTGGGATTTGCGGCGGAGACGTCGGATGTAGAGCAATACGCCCGTGGCAAGCTGGATAAGAAGAAGATCGATATGATCGCTGCCAACCGTGTTGGCGTGGACCACCAGGGGTTCGACTGTGGTGACAACGCGCTGACGGTGCTCTGGAATGAAGGCCGGCAGGACCTGGCGCTGCAGCCCAAGTCGTCCCTGGCGGGAGCCCTGATGCAGCTGGTTGAGGAACGCTTCCGGACGGCGAGGGATGAATAGGAAAATTCAGCTCAAGATCCTGGATTCGAGGATCGGTAGCGAGTTCCCGCTGCCGGATTATGCTACGGTCGGATCTGCAGGTATGGATTTGCGGGCCATGGTGGACGGTCCGCTGCAGGTTGCGGCGGGTGAAACCGTTCTCATCAAGACCGGTATTGCAATCCATATAGAGGACCCGGGCCTGGCGGCGTTGATACTGCCCCGATCCGGCCTGGGACATAAGCACGGCATCGTGCTGGGGAATCTGGTGGGGTTAATTGACTCTGACTACCAGGGCCCGCTGATGGTCTCCTGCTGGAACCGGTCGGCCCGGACCTTTGACGTATCTCCGGGAGAAAGGCTGGCCCAGCTGGTGGTGGTGCCTGTGGTGAGGGCCGAGTTTGAGGTAGTTGATGACTTTACCGAGTCAGACCGTGGGTCCGGTGGTTTCGGCCACTCCGGGCGACGGTGACTATGGAATCTGCTGATGGCGCGTAAGCAAACGGCATTACAAAAAGCCCAGGCGGCCACCCAGGAACGGGAGAAGAAGCCCAGCATCAACTGGCAGGTGGTGGTATTTCCGGCCGCCCTGACCCTGGGTATCGCTGCACTGGTTTTCGCCGGCTATCAGCTGCTGGCCGGATGGTGGGTCGATTCCCAGAAGAACTCCCTGCTGACATCGGTCAAGCAGGTGCGCGGCGAAATCTCCACCCTGGTGACGGATCTGACCGGCCGCATCGAGCTGGTGTCCCAAAGCGATCAGGCGGTTAACGCCTTTCAGGGCCCCGCCAGCGGTCTGGCCACGGGCGCCCTGCAGCTGCACGACCTGCTGCCCAAGGCCTCCATGGTTCGACTGTTGACGCCTAACGTTGAGGGGATGGATCCTGAACCCTACCCGGGTGTGGGATACGCGGGGCTGTACCTGCTGCTGCGGGCCAAGGAGACCGGAACCGTCAATGGCCCCGGCCTTGGGCTGGTGCAGACCGATCGGGCTCACTTCAGCTTTGCCGCGCCGGTGACCGAGCCGGTGGCGGACGGCCACCGAATCCTTCGGGGGCTGTTGGTGGTTCGCTACCCCATGAGCCTGATCCAGGAAATCATGGATTCGGTGACAATCGGATCTGGCCATTTTGATCTTCGCACCTACTCCCAGAGCAATCTTCCCATGGTCGCCGTGGCTCGGGGTCGCCCGGTGGATCCCGACCTGCTGGAGGTGCTCGAGATCCCCGGTACCGACCTGAACCTGGGCCACCACTACGGCATGCTGCCCCTGCAGACCAGCTGGGGTATGGTGCCAAACCTGCTGGTACTGTTTGTAGGCGGCGGGCTGCTGTTCTGGGTGCTGTCCGAAAAGTTTGGCTGGATGCGACCCTCCGAAACCGTCGAGCTGGAAGATGCCGTGGCCGAGGCCGTGGTGGACGACGCGCTGGAGAGCGCCATGGCCTTTACCAAGGAAGCCGAGGAGGCCGCCAAACCCCTGGCGACGGTCCCTGCGGAGATCTTCCGGGCCTATGACATTCGCGGCGTCGTTGGCAAGACCCTCAACGAAAAAATCGCCAGCACCATCGGTCAGGCCATTGGCAGCGAGGCCATGGATCGGGGTGTATCCCAGGTGGTGGTAGCCCGGGATGGCCGCCTGTCCGGCCCTGAAATGAGCGATGCCCTGATCCAGGGCCTGGCCAAGGCTGGCGTGGACGTTATCGACATTGGTGCCGTTCCCACCGGCGTGCTTTATTTCGCCACGCACCACCTTGGAACGGACAGCGGCGTCATGGTGACCGGTTCCCACAACCCGAAAGACTACAACGGGTTCAAGATTGTGCTGGCGGGGGAAACCCTGGCGGCTGAAAATATTCAGAAGCTGTATGAGCGAATCGAGGAGGGTGAACTCCTCAGTGGAGACGGCGGCGTCCAGGAAATGGACATTGTCGATGAGTATGTTGACCATATTGCTTCGGACGTCCAGGTGGAGGAACCGCTCAAGGTCGTGGTGGACGCCGGTAACGGCATAGGCGGTCGCGTGGCGCCACTGGTGCTGGAGGAGATCGGCTGCGAGGCCATCCCGCTGTTCTGCGAGGTTGACGGTGAGTTTCCCAACCATCATCCGGACCCGTCGGATCCGGCCAACCTGAAAGACCTGATCGTCACGGTGGAGAGCCTGGACGCGGATCTCGGCATCGCGCTGGATGGTGATGCGGACCGCCTGGGCGTAGTGACCCGGGAAGGCGAGATCATCTACCCGGACCGGCTGATGATGATGTTTGCCGAAGACGTGCTGACCCGAAACCCCGGGGCCGCCATCATCTACGACGTCAAGTGCACCGGCCACTTGGCCAAGGTGATCCTCAACCACGGCGGCAGCCCCATCATGTGGAAAACCGGCCATTCATTGATCAAGGCCAAGATGAAAGAGGTCAGCGCCGCCCTGGCGGGTGAAATGAGCGGGCACTTCTTTTTCCAGGAGCGCTGGTTCGGCTTTGACGACGGCATCTATGCCGCCGCACGTCTGCTGGAGATCCTGGCGGCGGATCCGAGCGGCGCCAGCGCCGTGCTGGAAGCGCTGCCCAGCAGCGTCAGCACGCCAGAGATCAAGGTGGAAATGGAAGAGGGAGCCCACTACCGATTCATGCAGGAATTCCAGGAGGTCGCCAGCTTCGAGGGCGCCCGTATCACCACCATCGACGGCATTCGGGCTGATTATGACGACGGCTGGGGACTGGTACGCTGCTCCAACACCACGCCGTGCCTGGTACTCCGATTTGACGCCAACTCCGAAGAGGCGCTGGAGAGAATCCAGGGGGAATTTCGAGAGCAGCTCCAGGCGGTTGATCCGGAACTGGAGCTGCCGTTTTAGGCGACCCCGTTCCGGCGGGTCGCCTGCCGGCGTGATTACCGTGGTTTCTGGCTGGCCATCTGGCGTTCAGCGACTTCGCGGTAGCGGGCCAGCTCAACGGCATACTCGTCGCGAATCACCTGTTTTTCAGCCTCTTTCTCCGCGATGTGTGATTCCTGCTTGGCAATCTGGTCGCGAATGGACTTGATGGAGTCCGTCATGGCATCGCTGATGGTCACGCCCTGGCTTTCGAGCTCGGCGGCCCGTTTGGTCAGGTCGGCCAGGGACTGGGTCTGACTGCTGATGTAGGCCTGGGCTGACTGGATCTGGCGGTCCAGGGTTTCAATGCGCTGATCGCGAATGCGAATGATGTCCTGCTCGCCGGCGTACTGGGCCAGGACTTTGCGATCCTCGGTCGCCTGGCGCTGCATAGCGGCCATCTGCTCCAACTGCACACGCAGCGCCGCGGCCTCAGCGGCCAACTCTTCGTCCGTCTTGGCGCGGTCCAGCCGGTCAACCACGACGCCCTGTTCGTTCAGCTCCTGCCGCGCCTGGTCAACCTGATCGGGCGGCACCTGGTCGCTGTAGTGTACATTGCCGTCTTTGTCGACCCACTTGTAAAGCTTCTGGGCCTGGGCGGGTCCGCCCAGGGCCAACAGCAGGCAGGCCGCAGCCGTCCCGACCCCGATGTGTTTCCACACTTTCACTGACATCCTCATAAATTTTTCACCCGGTCTGGTCCGTCCTCTCCACTGTAGTTTTTCGGCAAATGGCCTCTAAAACTCAAGGGTCGAGAATCAATCTTCCGCAATATAACGGTTTCGACCGCGCGATCCCGCCTACTGCGTCACGTCAATTGTTAATTTTTGTTATCAACCCCGCCGTCGCGGCCTGGCCAGGAAGCCCATCAGGAGGGCCCGGGCAGTGAATTCAATGGCTTGAGGCGTTCATGAATAATGCAGACTAGGAGTCTGCGCCGTAGAAAGATCCTGGCTGCAAATGCACACTCATCCATAGACTAGGTCTCTCCTGCTCGTCAAATAGTCGGGCTATTCTCCTCCCACGATAGACCCACTCTATGGCGATTGCGCATTTTCGCTGTCACGATTTTCTACGGCGCAGACTCCTAGGACCTGGCCACGCCGTAGACGGCCCGGTACTGGACCACTTTCTTCCGCACCTGCTCGGAGCTGGGGTCCTGCCCCAGGTACTCGATCAGGGAGTCCAGGTTGATGATGCTGACCACCGGTACCCCCAGCTTGCGCTCGATTTCCCCGCTGGCCGATTCTTCTGAAAACCCGCGCTCCTGGCGGTCCATGGCAATCACCACGCCGGCCAGTTCGGCACCATGGGCCTGGATGATTTCGGCGGCCTCGCGAATGGAGGTTCCCGAGGAAATAACGTCGTCCACGATGATCACCCGGCCGGTAAGTGGGGCCCCCACCAGCGCGCCCCCTTCGCCGTGGTCCTTGACTTCCTTGCGGTTGAAGGCAAAAGGGACGTCCAGCTGATGTCTGCTGGCCAGTCCGATGGCGGTAGCCGCCGACAGGGAGATGCCCTTGTAGGCGGGGCCAAACAGGAGGTCGTAGTCCAGCCCTGAATCCTGCAGCGCCGCCGCGTAGAACTCCCCCAGGCGACGCAGGGAGTCGCCCGAGTTGAACAACCCGGTATTGAAAAAGTAGGGGCTCTCGCGGCCGGATTTCAGGGTGAATTCGCCAAATCGCAGGATTTCCAGCTGCAGGCACAGCTCAAGGAATTGGGTTTGGAAAGGTTTCATAAAGCCGGATCCATGGTGAGGCTCAATTCTATCCGTCCGGATTCCGGCCGCAAGGGCGAAACCGGTGTTACCATACGCGCGTTTTGGCTGCGCCGGGGCGGCCGGGTCATCGGACAATCCATCAGGAATCGGGATGCGCATCATCACCCTCAACGCCAACGGAATTCGGGCCGCCCAGCGCAAGGGATTTTTTGACTGGCTTGCCGGGCAGGACGCGGACGTGGTCTGCATCCAGGAAACCAAGGCCCAGCTGGATCAGCTGAAACTGCCGGACTTCTTTCCGTTTGAGCACTGCTACTACCACGATGCCGAAAAGAAGGGCTACAGCGGCGTCGCCCTGTACAGCCGGCACGAGCCGGACCGGGTGCAGGCAGGGCTGGGCCGGGATGCCTTTGATCGGGAGGGGCGCTGGTTGCAGGCGGACTTCGGCCAGTTGAGCGTGGTCTCGCTGTACATGCCTTCGGGCTCGTCCAGCGAAGAGCGCCAGGCCGTCAAGTTCGAAGTGATGGACTGGATGATGCCTCTGTTAGAGGACATGGCCCGGGATGGCCGGGAGTACCTGATCTGTGGTGACTGGAACATCGCCCACAAGGCCATCGACCTGAAGAACTGGCGGGGCAACCAGAAGAACTCCGGATTCCTGCCCGAGGAAAGGGCCTGGATGGACGCGCTGTTCGACCAGGCGGGCTGGGTGGATGCGTTCCGGCGGGTGGACCAGCGGGAAGAGCAATACACCTGGTGGTCCAACCGCGGCCAGGCCTGGGCCAAGAACGTGGGTTGGCGCATTGACTACCAGATTGGCACACCGGGTATCGCGCAGACCGCCCGCGCCGTGGACATCTACAAGGACGAGCGGTTTTCCGACCACGCTCCGCTGATCATGGACTATGACTGGCGCTGACAGGGCAACCGACCGATGACCCAGCCGACCAACTGGCGCACGAAGATCCCGGCGGGTGTACGGCCGTATACCGAGGCGGCTCCCATCGCTGCGTTCTTCCTGGGGGTATCATCGGGGTTCCCCTACGCCATGATTGGCGCAACGCTCACCACCCGGCTGGCCCAGGACGGCATCGACAAGAAGGCGGTCACCGCTTTCACCCTGGCGTTCCTCGTCTATAACCTGAAGTGGCTGTGGGCCTGGGTTGTGGACGGCATTCACCTGCCGCTGCTCGGGCGGCTGGGCCAGCGGGTCTCGTGGCTGATCTTTTCCGGAGGGCTGGTCATCGCTGCCGTGGCCAACCTGGCCCTGGTGGACCCCGGCACCAACCTGCTGCAGACGGCGGTGGCGGCGGTGCTCGTTGGTATTGCCGGAGCGACATTTGACATTGTCATCGACGGATACCGCATCGAGCTGTTGTCACCGCGCCAGCTGGGAGTGGGGTCAGGCATGTCCCAGTATGGTTGGCGCATCGGGGCCGCGGGCGCCGGTGCACTGGCCCTGGTGGTGGCGGCGCGCATGGGCTGGTCAGCCGCGTACCTGGCCTGTGCCGGGTTGGCTCTGCCGGCCATGTTGACCGGCCTGGTCATGGGTGAGCCGAGCCGCCACCGGGAACCCACTCAGCGCAAGGGCCTGGCCCACGTGATAGACACGGTGTGGCAGCCGCTGGCGGAGTTTTTCGCTCGCCGGGGAGCTCTCCTGGTGCTGGCATTCATACTGCTGCACAAGATTGGGGACACCCTGGCCAACCTGACGTTTCGCCTGCTGTTTGACGATATGGGCTACAGCAACGACGAGATTGCCATCTACGACGTGGGTTTCGGGTTCTGGGCATTCCTCATTGGCATCTTCCTGGGCGGCGTGCTGTATTCGCGCATGGGCATGAAGCGCTCAGTCATGTTGAGCCTGGTGCTGATGGCCGTGTCCAATGTGAGCTTCGCCGGGCTGGCGGCGCTGGGCAAGAGCAACTGGGGCATGGCGGCGGCCATCGGTTTCGAAAACTTCGCCAGCGGCATAGGCGGCGTGGTAGTGGTGGCGTATTTTTCCGCCCTGTGTGATCTGCGGTTCACCGCGTCCCAATACGCCCTGATATCGGCCGCGGCAAGCATTGTCGGCCGGTTCCTGTCCGGCACCACCGCCGGCGCCCTGATCCAGTCCATGGGCTACGTGAATTTTTACCTGCTGACCACCCTGGCGGCCCTTCCCGGTATCATCCTGTTTGGCATCATGATGCGCACCGGCCTGGTGGATGCCTCGGTAGGCAGTGCCGGCGCAGAGCCTTCCCCGCGTCAGGCAGGGAACACCACGCCGTAAACGTGGGGCGGTGCCCCGGTGACGGCTTCCAGGTCGGTGGTCTCACCGGCCACCGCTGCCCGCGCCAGGTGGGCGAACAGCACAGCTTCGACCCAGTCGGGCCCCAGTCCGTGCACCGCCGTGGAGTCGATCTGGACCCCCGGGAGAGCGGCCTGCAGCCGCCGGACCAGGTGAATGTTGTGGACGCCGCCGCCGCAGACCAGCAGCCGCTGGGTGTTTTCCTGCTGTTGCAGCAGTGCCCGGGCGATCGATACGGCGGTCAATTCGCACAGGCTGGCCTGGACGTCCGCCGGGTCCAGACCTGCGCCGCGATCGCCGGCCAGTGCCCAGCCCAGGTCAAACTTCTCCCGACCGGTGCTCTTGGGTGGCAGCCGTCCGAAGTACTCGTCCGACAGCCAGTCTTCCACCAGCTGCGAGCTGACCTGGCCTGATGCCGCCCAGGCGCCTTCGGCATCGTAGCGGCCGCGCTGGTGGCGCCGGCACCAGTCATCCATCAGGCAGCTGGCTGGACCGGTATCAAACCCCCGAACCGGTAATCCGGGATCTGCCGGCAACAGGGTCAGATTGGCAATTCCGCCCAGGTTGAGAACTGCCCGGTCTTCGCTGTCGCTGCGAAACAGGGCCTGGTGCAGGGCCGGTGCCAGCGGGGCGCCGCTGCCCCCCAGCGCCACGTCCCGGCGGCGAAAATCCGCCACGGTGGTGATTCCGGTCAGCGTCGCCAGGACGTGGGGGTCCCCGAGCTGCAGCGTCACCGGCGGGGTGTCCCGCGGCCCGTGGTACACGTTCTGGCCGTGGGATCCGATAGCGCCGACCTGGGCGGGCCTGACCCGGCCCTGGTCCAGCAGTTTCAGGGCGGCACGGGAAAATACCTCGGCAATGGATCGGTCCAGCCTGGCCAGATCACCGGCGGACAGCGGGTCTCCGGCGGCCGTACGCTGCAGCAGCGTCGCAACGTTCTCCGTGTATGGCTGGGCGTATGTGGTCAGCAGCTCGCCGGATCCATCTACCAGCGCGGCGTCAACGCCGTCCATACTGGTGCCTGAAATGAGCCCGATGAACAGGGAAGCCACCGGTTCCCCGGAGGGTCAGTCCGCCGCGGCCAGCAGCATGGTGGAGGCCATCTGGTCCAGCCGGGCCAGCAGGGGATTGGCGGTGCGATGAAAGTCCGGCAGCATGCTGTCGGGCAGGGGTTCGGCCTTGGGCAGCTTGACCGTGCGGGGATTGCGGTGCACGCCGTTGACCAGGAACTCATAGTGCAGGTGTGGGGCCTGGGACATGCCGGTGTTGCCGACGTAACCGATCACCTGGCCCTGCTTCACGCGCTGGCCTTTTTTCACCGCCCGGCGACTGAAGTGCAGGTATTTGGTAACGATGTTGTTGCCGTGCTGGATAAACACGTAGTTGCCGTTGTACTTGTTTCTCGCCGAGGCGATGACCTTGCCGTTTCCGGCAGCGTAGACCGGGGTACCGGTGGGTGCCCGGTAATCTACACCGTTGTGAGCCTTGACTCGCTGCAGTATCGGATGAAACCGCTTGGGGTTGAAGCTGGAGCTGATGTAGGCGAAGTCCAGCGGCGCGCGCAGGAAGGCCTTTTTCATATTGCGGGCGTCTGGTGAGAAATACTCAACGCCGTTTTCGGTTTCAAAGCGAATAGCCTGGAACTTTTTGCCCTGGTTAACGAAAGTGGCCCCCAGGATCTCGCCGGTGCGCAGATACTCACCGTTGCGGAAAAGCTCTTCGTAAATCAGGTGAAATTCGTCACCGTCCCGTATGTCCAGCACGAAGTCGATGTCCCAGCCGAACAGGCCCGCCATCTCCATGATCAGGCGGTCAGTGAGGCCGGCATCCCGCCCGGCCAGGAACAGCGAATCCTGGATGACTCCGCTGGCGTGCCGAACCTTGGGTACCAGCTCGTCGGTCTCCAGCCGTGCGCTGAGCTCACCCTCCTGGCCGCTGACCCGCAGGCGGGTGGTTTCATCCAGCTGGTATTCGAGCTCGGCCAGTCGTCCCTGTTCATCGAGCCGGAAATGTATCTCGTCGCCGGGGTAGATTCTGGTCAGCTTGCGCGTGTCCTCGCTCAGGTGAACCACCTGGTGCACGTCCCTGGCGGTCAGGTCCAGGCGATTGAAGACGGCTGCCAGGGTGTCACCCTTGCCCACCGTCTCGGTCTGCCACCGGTCAGCAGTGGCAGGTTCTTCCGCTGGTTCTTCCGTGCGCTCCGGGGTTTCCGGCGTCGCGGGAACAATCAGCTCGGGCAGATCCAGTGCGGCAACCTGGCGTTGCTGCAAAGTTTCGGGGGGAGGCGCGATGGCGCCGGCCAGTCCGTTGAGCAGCAGGGCCAGCACGCCAACGGCGGCGGCGACAGCGCCCAGCCGGCGCACTCCTGCCGGGAGACCAAGCCCTTTGCGTGATCCCCGGATCAGTCCTTTTGTGCCCTGGCGCAGCCAGGACGCCAGCACCGTCGACCAGCGTCGTCCCGGTGCTCGCCGGGAATGGGCCAGGTACTTGTAGTCTCGGGGTATGTTAGGGCCAGGGTTCAAGGGGTGCGCGCTTGTTCATTTTTTGGCCGCTAAGATAGCCCTTACCGGAGGTGTGGTCAATCCCGTGAAGTGATTGTAAATCATTGATTAAACGGGCGACTCTTGTCGCGAGGGCCCCTTCGAACCACCTTTTATGGTACTGCTGTCGTGCATCCGATATCATTCCGCCCGCTGGCAGTCGTCGAACTTGGTTAAGTCCGACAGACTGCTGGCATTCACTTCGCGAATGGAATCGCGGATACCGCCAGAGGACTTGGAGCCACCAACATGTTGATCTTTGAACAGTCGTCCCGGGGCAGGCAAAGCGCCGCCCAGTATCCGGCCCGTGATCCCGGGCTGCTGGACTCCCAGATGGACCTGCCGGCGAAGTTCCGGCGGCGTGCGCCGCTGGATTTGCCCGAGGTATCGGAACTGCAGGTGGTCCGGCACTACACCCGACTGTCCCAGAAGAATTTTTCCATCGACACCAATTTCTACCCGCTGGGCTCCTGCACCATGAAATACAACCCGCGGGCCTGTAATTCACTGGCCATGCTGGACGGGTTCCTGTCGCGTCATCCCTATGCACCGGCCAGCCTGTCCCAGGGATTCCTGGGGGCCATGCACCATCTGCAGGACATCCTGCAGGAGGTCACCGGAATGCAGGGTGTGTCGCTGGCCCCCATGGCGGGCGCCCAGGGTGAGTTCACCGGCGTCGCCATGATCCGCGCCTATCACCTGTCCCGCGGAGACACCGAGCGTACCGAATTCCTGGTGCCGGACGCAGCCCACGGGACTAATCCCGCTACCGCGGTGATGTGCGGCTTCACGGTGCGCGAACTGCCCACGGCCGAGGACGGTGACGTGGACTTTGCCGCCCTGGAGGAGGCCGTAGGCCCCAAGACCGCGGGCATCATGCTGACCAATCCGTCGACACTCGGTGTGTTCGAGCGACGGATCCTGGACATTGCCGAACTGGTTCACGACGCGGGCGGGCTGCTTTACTACGACGGCGCCAACCTCAACGCCATTCTCGGCAAAGTGCGCCCGGGCGACATGGGTTTCGACGCCATCCACATGAACCTGCACAAGACTTTCTCGACGCCCCACGGCGGTGGTGGCCCCGGCGCCGGTGCGGTGGGCGTTTCCGAAACCCTGCTGCCCTTCCTGCCGCTGCCCATGGTGGCGCGGGAGAATGACGCCTACCGCTGGCTGGACGAATCAGATCGTCCCCAGAGCATCGGTCGGCTATCCGCCTTCGGCGGCAACGCCGGAGTGCTGCTGCGGGCTTACGTTTACGCGCTGCTGCTGGGGCACGAAGGCATGCGGCGGGTGGCCGAGTACTCCGCCCTCAACGCCAACTACCTGGCCCGCCGGCTGGCAGACAAGGGCTTTGAGCTCGCCTTTCCCGGTCGCCGGGCCAGCCACGAATTCATCGTGACCCTGAAAAAAGAGGCCAAGGAACTGGGCCTCACCGCAACCGACCTGTCCAAGATGCTGCTGGACTACGAGTTTCACGCGCCCACCAACTACTTCCCGCTGCTGGTGCCGGAATGCCAGCTGATCGAGCCCACCGAGACCGAGCCCCGGGAGGTTCTCGACGCCTTTGCCGAGGTCATGGGAGAGATCCGGGACAAGGCCCGGGAGGACATCGACTACGTCAAGGGCGCGCCCTACACCCAGCCGGTACGGCGGCTGGATGACGTCAAAGCCGCGCGCCATCTGGACCTGGTGTGGCATCCGGAGGAACAGCAGGACGACGGTTGACTGTAGCGGGCCTGGCGGCCCGCCAATGCCCTCAATCACTACGTAACGCCTGCCATCGCGACGCCCCGGGACCGGCCACTTCTTGCACTTCTGGGGGGATTTGGCCCGCCGAAACGTCTCCAGTTTGCTGTCCATGTTCTGGCAACGCTCAATAGCGAGGCCGGTTGACGCCATTGGTCTGGAGATCAGGGAGGGGCTTGATGAAGTGGTTTGGAGTCGTTGCGTTAATTGTGGCAGCCCACGCCGGCGCGGTACACGTGAACCCTGGCGGCAGTGGCCAGGTACTGATCTATCCTTACTACACCATCGACGACACCTTCCAGACGTTGCTCACCGTGGTGAATCACACCGACGATACAAAAATCGCCCGGGTCAGCGTGCGTGAGTCCATCAACGGCAGGCTGGTGGAGCGACAGATCATCTACCTGGCGCCGCGGGACACCTGGACGGCGGCCATCTTTCGCAATTCGTCCGATGGAACCGCGTTGATTCAGAGTGCTGATGAGTCCTGCAACATCCCGGATTACCCCCTCACCGCGCGGTTTCGCACGATTCTTTATACCGGCGCGTTTGCCGACGGCGGTCCCCAGGACGAGGCACGCAACCATCGTGGCTACGTTGAAGTGTTCGAACTGGGCATTCTGGACGAAGACATCTCGCCCGTCGTCACCGGTCTGGAAGCGGCGGTCCTGTCGCCCAGCCGGGAGAACTGCAGGAAACTGCTGGATGCCTGGACTCCTTCCGCCCAGGGCGCGGATCCGGCCCCGGATGCCTACTGGGTCGCAGACCCCGACACGGATGTGGCGCCGCCCCGGGGCGGCCTGTCCGGAACAGCCACGCTGGTTCGCGTGGACCGGGGCACGGCATTTTCCTACTCGGCCATCGCCATCGAGAATTTCTTCCTGCCCGACGATGCGGCCACCCTGAACGGCCCGGGTGGGCCAAACGGCGATTTGCTGACCCTTGCCACGGCGCGACAGGGCGCCCAGGGTGACTCCGTTTCCAGCACCGTCATTGCCGATGATGGCGTAGTGCAGTCCAGCTGGGACGAACCCATCGACGCGATCTCTGCCGTTTTGATGGCGGCGAAACTGGACGGGGAGTTCTCCCGGGAGCCCGACATCGAGTCGACTACCGAATGGATATTCACGCTGCCCACCCGCTTTGCCTACGTCAACGGCGACCTGGCACCCCGGGCGCCATTCCAACGGGTCTTCGGCGATGGGGAGCCCATCAGGGTGCGTCCCTTTGATCGCAGCGCCGAGGAATACACCCGGTGTTTCGTCTTTGCCGATGTGCCACCCGCGGCATGCGCGGGCGATGGCCGCGAGCTGGCGATCTACGCATCGGCACGGGTTTATTCGTCCCAGATCGACCAGGATGAGCCCAGCATCCTGCTGGCCGCGCCGGATCATGAAATGATGTTTGCCGGCGTGGCCGATGGCGTCGTATTCGGGCAGTCCGGCTCGATATCCGTGGATTTGGCCGAGTCCGGCCGAGAACTGGTCTCCCGGGAAGGTCACGTCTACCACGGCCTGCCCATCATCGCGCTGCAGGTCCTGGGCTTGCAGAACGGGACCCTGCAGGACGGTAACGTGCTGGCCAACTTTGGAGCACGCTCGGACATGGTGCGCACGGTGCGCGTGGAGGGAGCCGGTCGCTGAACCAGGGCCCGCCATGGCATGCGCCGGCGGCTGCGTAACCATCCAGGGCGCGATTTTGAGCGCCGAGCCCGGTAATACGAACCCGAACGGTCCTTTCTGCACTACTGCCCATTTCCGGCCTGCTCAAATCCGTTTTCAAACAGCCGATCGCAGGACACGCCGCTGCATTCGTCCAGGCTCACGGAAGTGAATCGAGGCAGAGCCAGGGGTTCCAGGGTGAAGCCGCCGGCAACTCGATGGCGGCTGCTGTAGGCGATTGTCATCTGGTCCTCCTGCAGCCGTACATCGTGCAGCTCCAGTGAGCCGGATGTATCCGCCAGTACGGTCCGGGTCGCGGACCATTCGCCTTCGGACTGCCGGGCAGACAGAATCCGGTTGCCGTCGGGCCAGACGAGTACGCCGGCGGCGGCGTCGAACCAGCCCCGGGACACGCGCACATCGACGGCGTCGTCCAGTTCTTCGTCTCCGCTGTCCAATGCCGGCGCAGGATCACCCGGGCCGGTCGCCTGCCAGACCTGACCCTGGGAACGCCAGAGGGTTGCCGGTTCCCCGTTTGCGTCGAAACCCACCAGGGGAGAATCGTCCATGACGGCGTTCCGGGACAGGTTGACCGGTGCGGCCCAGGCCCCGCCCCGGCGCAGTGCGGTAAAGGCTTCGCGGTCGTCCGGCGTGCTTAGGTCCCCGTCCTCGTCCAGGATCATGGCCACGGCCAGGTCGCCGTCGGGACCCGCAGCAGCGGTCCAGCCGAACAGCCCAACCAGACCGTCGGCTACCGTTTGCTCCTGGCTCCATTTTCCGCCGTCGAGGCTGGTCATATAAATCCCCGCCGGGTCGGAGGACGACCCGGTAAAGGACCGCGCGTCGGACCGCTGCCACAGCAGGTGCAGGCCGCCGGCGCCATCTCGGTGCAGGGTGCCGCCAAAATCGACCACGCTGTTTGCGGTCACCTGGAGGGGATCGCTCATCTGGCCGGTCTGCAGATCCACCGCTACCAAGACCTGTTCGAATCCGCCGGCAAAGGGTTCCGCGGCTTCGGCGCTGGACGGCAGCAGAGTGTCGTCGTTGCGCATGTAGCTCACCCACACCCGATGCTGATTCTCGAATATGACCGATGGGCCGATGTCCGACTGGACGTCGTCGGTAATGCGAACGGGCGCCTGCCATTGCCCCTGGCGGTAGGCCCGGAGCACGATGTCGCCCGAGGGCCGGTTTTCTCCGGGGTGGGGTTCAGTCCAGACCGCCGCCGCCTGGCCCTCCGGGCCTAGTGCCATGGCAAGCTGGCCATCGTCGGGTACCCAGCCCGGGGCTGTGCCCTTGTCAGCAGTACTGCCGGGGCTGCCATCGAGGCAGGCGTCGCCGAAGGTCCACTCCTTTTCTGCATCGCCGGCCCCGACGAACAGCAGGTTGGCCTCAGCCCGGACGTAAACCTTGCCGCCCAGTCCGCTCACATTCAGGGTGGGGGCCACATCAAACAGCATGCAGCCGCCGCCGCCGCCTTCCACGCTGAAAGACACCAGGATGTGCAGCGGTTTGGGCACCAGTTCCAGCGCGACGCCCACTTCGAAATCGGAGGCCAGCGAGGCGCCGGTCCATTCCAGATTGCCCATGGCGCTGCCGGCAAACTCCAGGATACCGTTCACGCCGGCGCGGGTATTGAGCTTGACCCCAAAACTATTGATAACGCCGCAGATGATGCCGCCTGGGTTTGCCGCGCACAGGGCTGCAACCGGTGGAATCAGGGTCAGCGGATTGAGCGTCTGTTGCCAGTCAAAATCGGGAAATTCCGCCACGGTCTCCCCAGCGGTTTGCAGCGAGTCGCAGCCCAGCGTTGTTGTGTTGTGCCCGGTCAGCTTCAGCTTGTTGCGACTGGCGCGACCGGCAAACCTGATGCTGATCTCGGTATCGGCATTGCCGGTACGAGGCATGCCGTCGGAGTGCGGAAGAAGGATGTACTCCGAATCGGCGGTTCCGCTGAGGCCCCAGATGCCGGTCAGAAAAGACAGCGTGTTGACGGTCCGCGTGGCCTCCTCTGAGATGGGCCAGTTGGCATCAGCGCTGTACTGGATGCCGGGCTGGGCGCTCCATCCCGAGGCGGCAGCCGCCCAGTGTGGCATTGTGACGGCCGGCGTGGACACCCGGGATATGGGCGAAACCTCGTCTCCGCCACGCACTTTGACGTCCACGAATTGGGTTGGGTCGCCGGCGTTGAAATCGAGTTCCAGGGGCTCGCCTTCCATCAGCGTCGTCTCGATTCCCGCCGGATACTCGAAGGTGATCTCCCGGGGTGAGTCCGAGTCTCGCCAGTCCACGTCCGCGGTCAGCCGGGTCATGGCGAAGACGCCCTCCAGGTAGTGCTTCGGCTCGGCCAGCGTCAGTTCCCTGATCACCGGCGTCTTGCCGATCAGGGTCTGATTCAGCTGCGGGGTCAGGCTGACTTCGTCCCGAAGGAACATCACATTGTAGCGCTCGTAGTCGCTGGGCAGCGGTTCGTCCGGCAGCAACATCCTGGGATTAAAACTGAATATCCGGCCCAGTATGATCCGCCTGGCGACGTCTTCCAGCCAGGGCTCCTCGATGGGCAGAATGCTCGCGTCGTAGCGGGGCGGCAGAGCTTCGCCGTCGTAGTCGATCTGCAGCCATACCCGATCCGAACGGCCTGGCTCAGAGATGTTGAGATTCACGTCAGGAAAGTGGTAACGGAACGAACAATCAACGTTTTCCGAAAGCCGGCCGTTCAAATGGAAAGCGGCCGATTCGGTGGTTCGGGTCAGTTCCAGCCGGCCTGGTCCATCGACGAATCCGTCGATGCGGTACGTTCTCTCCAGGGCAACCTCGACCCTCATGCTGCCGTCACCGTTAAACATGGGCTCGCACGCCAGTTCCTGGGCCGTCTTGGTGATGACGCCCGCAATCTGCTCCTGGCCTCGACCGGACACCCGGCCGTCGCAATCCACCTCGATGTAGTTCGCCTCCGGACCGCCCTCCTGGTAGACCTCCAGAGCGCCTTCGACGAGGAAACTATCGTGGAGCAGTGAGGTAATTTTCAGAGGCTCGGTTCCCGAGATCAGGTATTGGCTGCCGGCATCGGAGAAACTCCAGCGTCCTTCCGGGAACTGGTCGCGAACGTCGCATTGCACCATCACCGGCTCGGGGCAGTTCGGGCCGGCCAGACTTTGGCTCGTTACGCCGGCCAGCATCGTCAGCGCCATCATGGCTGTTATCAGTTTCATGGTTGCCTCCCTTCTGGTTCATCCAGGTTCTAAGGCAACAAGCGGAGTCGGGGCGAAAATCCGGACAGGCGGGAGAAAAGGGCGCCGCGTCGCGCCGGCAATCGTAGTCTCAGAGCGAGACCGGACGTACCGTGTCAACCCCGGCGGCTACTGTCCTGAATCACGTGCCAGCGCGGATGGGGTGGGCTCATCGTTCAACTGCGATTTTAGCGAATCGCGGCAGAGGTCGAGGGTGCGTTGTGCCGAACGTGCCCACCGGGAGTCCGGCTGATGCCCCTGCCAGAACCCGTGGGCCTGTTCGGCAGCCAGCATGGCGGCTTCGGCCGCGCCGGCTGACAGTGCCGCCCGGGCCAGACCCTCAAGGGCGTCGGCGTAGCGTGGCGTAATATGGGTTTGGCGTTGCTGGTAAAGATTCCGAGCTGCTGACAGGGCCTCTCTGGCCTCGTCCCAGCGCTCACCGGCGACATGGATGAGGCCGATCTCAGTCAGTAATTCCGGCGCGCTGCCGGATCTATCGGCGGAATCTCCCAGCGCCGCCATGGAGATTTCCAGGTGTTGCAGGGCCCGCGACGGGTCGCCGCTTCGGCGATAGGCCAGGGCCAGGACGTAGTCCCGATCGAAATAGGTGCCGCGGTGCCTGGGGCTCACCGGGAAATCCGGAACCTGGGCCAGACGATGCAGGGCGCCGGACGCATCGCCGGCGTAAACATCGGCCGCGGCCCGCTGCAGCGCGACCCGGTGACGCTGCCCCTCTGTGGCATCGGGCAATCGGCCGATCAGATCTGCCAGTGACGCCGAATGGGTCCGGGCAGGCTCGATCCAGCGGCCGGACAGCAGAATGCGAACCAGGTTGGACAGCATGGCGCGATGGTTCTGGGACTGCTCACCGAAGCTGTGAACGATAATGCCAACGGCCTGAGCATAACTGTCCCGGGCATCGGCCAGCCGCCCCGCCTGACCCTGATAGCGGGCCAGGTGCCCGAGATAGAAGCCGACCACCTGGGCATTGCTGCCCAGCGCCTGGCGCGTGCCCTCTATCGCCCGTTCCATCACCGGGAATGCCTGTTCGAACTGCTGGGCTTCGGCCAGGGCCATGCCGTAGATCATTGCGGCGTCTCGGACCGGCGTCGCCGCGAAGTCATGGCCCTCGCTCAGGCGATAGGCCTCGGCGGCGGCCTCCAGGGTACGGTCAGAATCGCCCCGGGACTGGAACACCGTCGCCAGCCGGGTCGCCGCGGTGAGCGTACTGAAGTGTCGTTCACCGAGCAGGGTGCGGGCACGCTCGAGGGTGTCGTGGCCATAGTCGACCGCGGCCTCAAGGTTTCCCTCCTGCATCGCGAGACCGGTTCGATTTGACAGCGCCGCAATGACCAGTTCCGGTGGGGCATCTGGATGCCCCGCTACCGCGGCCTGCACGGAAATCACCTCGTCGCGCGATTCGGGCAACCGCCCGCTGGGGGCGAGTACGTTCAGCAGCACGGTGCGTGCCTGCAGGCTGAGCAGGTGGTCCGCACCCAGCGCCTGGACGGCATCCCTGACGGTTCTTCGGGCCAGCGGTTCGGCCTCTTCGAAACGCTGCAGGTTGGCCAGGCTGGCCGCCAGGACCGTCAGCAGCTCAATCCGTGTTTCCGGTCCCAGGTCACCCCGTGCGTCAACCTTTCCAACCGCCTGTTTGAGCAGATTCTCCACCGTCAGGGCGTTCCCGCTGGCATAGGGGTCGGCTTCCTGCAGGATCGAGGTGGTGAACTGTTTGATCTGTTCCGCCTGGTTTCGAGCGGTGACGGCGCGTTGTGCCTGCCACACTGAAACGGCGGCACCCAGCGCTATGGCGGTGACAATGCCCAGTGCGGAAGCCACGCCTATTTTGTGTCGGCGAATGAACCGGGACGCGTGGTAGGCGGCGGAGCCCGGTCTGGCGGAAATGGGGAACCCCCCCAGGTAGCGGCGGATGTCGGCACTTAAGTCGGTGACGCCGGCGTAGCGGCCTTCCACTTCGAGAAACAGCGCTTTCAGGACGATGGTGTCGATGTCGCCGCGCAGTTGTCGTGCACGGACCGCTTCGGCGACGGCGCTACTGGGTCTGGTCACCCGCACGCCGGCCAGGGCCTGGGCCAGTTGCGTCGCCACGGTGCCGGAAAGCTGGTAGGGCCTCAGGTCAGTCAGCAGCTGATACAGGACCACGCCGAGGCTGTAGACATCCGACGCGACGGTAATGCGTTCTCCGTTGATCTGCTCCGGCGACGCGTAGTCGGGTGTGAACATCGGTCCGGCGAACTGGGTTTCGCCGCCCTCGGCGCCTTCTTCCAGCAGTTTGGCGATGCCAAAATCAAGCAGCACTGCCCGGCCATCATCCGTTACCAGGATGTTTTCGGGCTTGATGTCGCGATGAACGATCAATCGGGCGTGGGCGTAGGCGACGGCATCGGCGACCTGAAGAAACAGCTCAAGTCGCTGGCGCAGGGTCAGTCCGTGGTCCTGGCAGTACCGGGTAATCGGCGTTCCAACGATGTATTCCAGGGCCAGGTATGGCTGGCTTTCATCGCTGATGCCCGCATCGTACAGACGCGCGATATTGGCATGCTCCAGCGCCGACAAAATGGAACGTTCCCGGGCCATGCGGGCGGCGAGGTCCCCGTCCAGCGCGAAGCGTCCCGGCAGTTTGAGAGCGACAGGCCGCTCTATCAGCCCATCCAGCCGGTCCGCCAGCCACACCTGACCCATGCCGCCACGGCCGATCAGCCTGATCAGCCGATAGCTACCCAGGATCACGCCTGGCTTTGCCTGGTCGCATTGGCCGATCGTTTCATCCGCCTGCAGGGCCGGCAGTTCATTCAGCCAGTTGCCGGATTCCACCCCGGCGGCTCGGGCCAGCAGGCGATCCAGCGTTGGCCTCAGGGAATCATGGGCCGGCGGGAGGCTGTTAAGCCAGTCCTGACGGCGTTCCGGAGGCAGATCAAGGGCCTCCTCCAGCAGGCTGTCCAGCAGGCGCCAGGCGTTCCGATTCACTGATCTTCTGCCAGTGCGTCGGCAAGCCAGACCCGTGCCCGGGTCCAGATGCGGCGTACCGAGCGGTCACTAATGCCCAGCAATTCCGCAATCTCGGCTTCGGTCATGCCAGCGAAGTACCGCAACTCAACCACGTCGGCCATCTGTGGGTTCTGCTCGGCCAGGTCTTCCAATGCAGCATGCACGTCCAGAATTTCCAGCTCGGAGTTGACGTCTGCGCTGTGCAGGCTCGGCGCTCCGGCGCTGGTCAGACTTACCCGCTGCAGATCGCCGCCCCGCCGCTGTGCAGCCCGCTCGCGCACGGTATCCACGATCACTGCCCGCATTACCCGGCCCGCGTACCGCAGAAAATGCTGGCGGTCGGAGACGCGCACCCGCCCGGATTCCACCAGCCTCAGAAACGATTCGTGGACCACCGCAGCCGTGTCCAGCGTCGCCCCCCGCGCGCTGTGGCCGAGGCGCATCCGGGCCCGCCGGCAAAGCTCCGGGTAGGCGATCTCAAACACCGCATTAGCAGCGCCGCTGTCACCCGCCAGCGCCTTCTGAATCAGGCCGGTCACATCGTTGGTTTCGGTCACCCCGGCATTGTAGCGAAATACCGCTTTTCCGGATGAATGCACGCTGGCTATCCGTACAGGGCAGGCGACCGGATGATGAAATTCAGAGGTTCGGAAAGGACGCGACTGGGTAGCCGCTGGTCAACCTGTTCCAAGCCACTGAGATCTGTTTCCTCCAACAAATTGGCGTCGATCCGGCTTGTTTTTCCCAGTTCACAATCTCGCCGCCGGAGCGCTGTTGACAGCTGCAGGATTTAATGTAACCTATTGGTTACATGTTAGGTGATCGGGACATGGACGCTGTTTTCCAGGCACTCGCGAATGAGAGTCGCCGGCGGATGCTCGACATCGTCAAGAACCAGCCCGGTATCGGCGTCGGTGCGCTGGCGACCGAATTCGACGTCAGCCGGATCGCGGTCATGAAACATCTCGCTGTCCTGGAGGCCGCCAACCTGATCGTCTCGGAGAAAGACGGGCGGACACGGAGACTGTATTTCAACGCCGCGCCGATTCAGATGATCCACGACAGGTGGACAACGGAATACAGCGCCTACTGGGCGGGGCAGTTGACCCGAATCAAGTACCTGGCGGAGGCGCGTCACACCAAAGCTGACGACAAGGGGAAACAACGCAAATGAATCACCAGACATACGCGGACAAACAGGTCTACAAGGTCCTGATCAACGCGCCGATCGACACGGTATGGTCGGAACTCGTGAATACGGCGAGTGCGCGGCCGTTCTTCTGGAACGGCACCTGGGACACGCCAGCCCTCGAAGCGGGTAATCCCTACCGGATTGCCTCGAACCAGGGAAAGGCGGTTGCGGTCATTGGCCGAATCGTCGAGATGAATCCGCCGCACCGGCTGGTGACGACATTCCGACTGACCGCCCTGCCGGACCCACCGTCGCGGGTGACCTACCTGCTCGAAGAAAAGGACGGCGGTACCGAATTCTGCCTGATCACCGAGCGTGTTGTGGCCGGCTCGAAGAGCGAGAAGTCGATGGCCGACGGTTCCCGCTTCATCGTCGATAACTTCAAGCGGTACGTGGAGACCGGGAGGGTTACATTCGGCGCCCGGCTGATGCTGGCCATGTACTCGCTGATGGCGCCGCTGACGCCGAAGGCGATGCGCGCGGAGAACTGGCCGCTGGACAAGGCGGAGTAGGAGGAGCAGGAGAATGTCTTCATTTCCGGAAGAAAGGGTGCCTGAGGTGCCGAAATGGTTCTGGATCGTTGCCGGGGTGGCCGTGGTCTGGAACCTGATGGGTGTCGCTGCGTATTTCAGCGACGTGTCGATGACTCGGGAGGCCGTGGCCGCACTGCCGCAGGCACAGCAGGAACTTCGGGCTGCGACGCCCAGGTGGGTCACCGGCTTCTATGCGATTGCGGTATTCGGCGGGCTTGCCGCGGCTGTCGTTCTCTGCCTGAAACGCCGGCTGGCAATACCGTTATTTGTCGTATCGCTGGTCGCAGTGGTTGTGCAGATGGGATATGTCTTCGTTGGCATCAATGCAGTGGACATCCTGGGTCCGTCGGCGATGACATTTCCGGCGATCATCATCCTGCTGGGCGCCTTTCAGCTTTGGTTCTCCATGCATGCCAGAAATCGCTGCTGGATCGCCTGACGGCGCCGAGCGACTCAAAATACCCTGTGCGCCGGAATAATCCAGGTCGAATAAATCAGGCGGTCCGCCGCAGGGTCGCCATGGGCGGCGACTTCAGCACCGGCCGCGACCCCAGTAATCCGGTGAACCCAATCACCGCGCCGCCGGCGATGATGCCCAGCAGCGGCAACCACCAGGTCGGCTGAAACTCGATTTCGAACACCTGCCTGGCCAGCACGGCACCCACCGCCAGCGCCAGACTGGCCGACAGCACCCCGGCTACGGCACCAATGACCGCAAACTCCGAGAACACGGCCGATCTGAGCTGCCGGGACGACCCGCCCAGGGTGCGCAACACCGCGCCCTCGTGTACCCGCTCGATCAGACCGCTGTTGAGTGCTGCCAGCAGCACCACCACCCCGGCCATGAGCGTGAACACGAACACCACCTGCACTGTCAGGGTAACCCGGTCGATGATGGTGCGCACCCGAGCCAGGATGGACCCCACGTCCAGCACCGAGACATTGGGCAGCTGTCGTACCAGCCCGGATACGACCCGGAACTGGTCGTCCGGCACAAACACGCTTGAGATGTAGGTACGGGAAACCTCACCCACGGCGCCGGGTGAAAACAGTACGAAAAAGTTGGGTTGGAAGGAGTCCCAGTCCACTTCGCGAATGCTGGTGACGGTGCCGGTGACTTCCTGGCTGCCCACCTCGAAAGTGATTTGGTCGCCCAGTCCCAGTTCCATGGTTTCAGCCCAGGAGCGGGCCAGGGAGATTTCGTGTTCGTTCCCTTCAAAGGCGGAAGCGCTCCACCATTCGCCTTCCAGGATGGTGTTGGCAAGTGGGAATTCGTCCGCCCAGGAGATATTGATGTTGCCCTGGATGCGGTAGCGTGCCCGGGGACTTTCGAAATCATCCGGATTGGGTACCGCGCCGTTGATGGTTTTGAGTTTTGACACGGCCATGGGGAACAGACCCTGGCTGTCGATTTGCTCTTGCTCGAAGTAGGCCCTTGCGGTTTCCACCTGTTCCGGCTGCAGGTTGATCAGGAAGTAATTGGGCGTATTTTCCGGCAGCGTGTCGCGCCAGCCCCGCATCAGGTCGTTCTGCACCACGCCCAGCAGGAAAATGGCCATCAGCCCGAGGCCCAGCCCGGAGATCTGCAGCAGCACGCCGCGGTTATTCTTGGCCACGTTGGCCACCCCGAAGCGCCAGCCCAGGGTCCTGCCACGGGCCAGTCTGCGCAGGGCGCGAATCAGCAAAAGGGCAACGCCTGCCAGCACGCCGGAGGCAATCATGACGCCCAGCGAAAGGTAAAGCCCCAGGCGGTGATCGCCCGAGACGATCCATACCAGGGCCACTGAAAACGCCACTACCAGGGCATCGCCCAGGAAACGACGGGGGCTGGGATTGCCCAGCTGCCGGTTCAGCACCCGGACGGGCGGCACGTCCCGCAGCCGCATCAGCGGGGGCAGGCCATAGCCCAGCATGGCCAGCAGGCCGGTGGCCAGGGCGGTGACGCCGGGTCGCCAGTCCGCACCGGGCAGACCGTCAGGGATCAGTTCACCCATGGCGGTGACCAACAGGTTCTGGATCAGGTAACCCGAGGCGCAGCCGATCAACAGGGCTGGCAGACCCAGCCACAGCAGCTGCAGTGAGAACGCCAGCACAACTGAGCGCTGGCGACTGCCCAGACAGCGCAGAATGGCAACGGTATCCAGATGGCGCTGGACGAATTGCCGCACAGCAATCACCACCGCAATGCCAGCCAGCAGTACCGCGGTGAGTGCGGCCAGCACCAGGAAGCGGCCGGCGCGGTCCAGCGCCTGGCTGACCTGCTGCTGGGAGTCTTCCAGGGTCTGGATGAACTGGCGTCCTTCCAGCTTGGGTTCGACCCATTGTTCGAACTCATCGATCTGGTCGGGTTCGCCAGCCACCAGGAACCGGTAGCTGACCCGGCTTCCGGGCCCGATCAGGCCGGCCGGCTCCAGATCCTGCATGTTAATCATCGCCCGTGGCGCCAGGCTGAACACGCTGTTGGCCCGGTCCGGCTCGGCGGCCACTACAGCGGTGATACGGAACTGTGAATCGCCCAGTTCCAGCAGGTCGCCCATGTTGGCCTGCAGCTCCACCACAACCCGGGCGTCCAGCCAGACTTCGCCGGGCGGCGGCACGCCGTCAGCGCGGTATTCGCTACCGTAAGGCTGATCGGACAGCAGCAGCTGGCCTCGCAGGGGATAACCGTCGGTGACGGCCTTGGCCTGTACCAGCAACGAGTTTTCCCCGGCAAATGCCACGGTGGGGAACTCCACCAGCGAGGCCGTTGCCAGACCCCGGGTTTTTGCCTCTTCCACCCAGTCCGACTGAGGAATCCGTCGGGACTGCACCACCAGGTCAGCGGCCAGCAGTTCGTTGGCGCCCTGGGTCAGGCCGCGCTCGATCCTCTGGGAAAATGAGCCCACCGCGGACAGGGCAGCAGCGGAAATCACCAGGGCCGCCGCCAGGGTGCCCAGTTCGCCCGACCGCCACTCCCGGCGGATCTGGCGCAACGAGAAACGCACGGGCTTCATCCGGATGCCTCCGCCACCGGTGCCGGCTCGGTCTGCGGCATTTCAGTGGCCTGGCCGGCCTCGAGGCGGATCACCCGGGCACAACGGGAGGCCAGGCGCTCATCGTGGGTCACCAGCAGCAGGGCGGTGCCCTGCTGCTGATTCAGTTCGAACAACAGGTCGGTGACGGCAGAACCGGTATTGGCGTCCAGGTTGCCGGTGGGTTCGTCTGCGAACAGGATTTCCGGGCGCCGGGCATAAGCCCGGGCAATGGCGACCCGCTGCTTTTCGCCACCGGAGAGCTGGTTGGGGTAGTGCAGCGCCCGCTCACCCAGGCCAACGCTTTCAAGCACTTCGCGGGCACGTTGTTCGGGATTGGATTCTCCGTAGAGCTCCAGCGGCAGCATGACGTTTTCCAGGGCGGTCAGGCTGGACAGCAGGTGAAACGACTGGAACACGAAACCCACGGACTGGCTGCGCAGCGCGGCCCGGTCGTCTTCATCCAGTTCTGTCAGTTCCTGGTCCATGAAGCGGATCTTTCCGGAGCTTGGAAGGTCCAATCCCGCAAGCAGGCCCAGCAAGGTGGTCTTGCCTGACCCCGAAGGCCCGATGATGGCGACGGAATCGCCCGACCGGATACTCAGCCGGGTTGGCTGAAGAATGGTCAGGGCGCCGTCTGGCCCCTCTACCACTTTGTCGATATCCTGCGCGTCCAGAATTATTGTCGGTTCGATCTGCATGTTGATTGCTCTATTCATCATTGTCCTTTGGTTCGCTCCCGCCGCCTCCGCTGCCAGCACCGCCGGCACCGTGATGGTGCTGGGCGACAGCCTGAGCGCCGCGTACAACATCCCAAGCGAGAAAGGCTGGGTTGCACTGCTGGATCAGCAGATGGAATCTACCGACTGCCCTGGAGAGGTCGTTAACGCCAGCATCAGCGGCGAAACGTCTTTCGGCGGGCTGTCCAGATTACCGGATCTGCTGCAGCGTCACCAACCCTCGATAGTCATACTCGAACTGGGTGGTAACGACGGTCTGCGCGGCATGTCCGTTACACAGCTTTACCAGAACCTGCGTGATATTGCGGTCAAATCCGCTGACGCCGGTGCCCGGGTCGTCCTGGCCGGAATCCAGATTCCCACCAATTACGGCGCCCGTTACACCCGGGAGTTTGCCGCCGCCTATCCAAGGCTGGCGGAAGAACTGGGACTGCCGCTGATTCCATTCCTGCTGGAAGGGGTTGCGCTGGAGCCTGAACTGCTGCAGGCAGACGGCATCCACCCTACCGCCGATGCCCAGCCGGTGATCCTCGACAACGTGCTGCCGGTGCTGGCACCCATGCTGGACGGCTGCCTGCCGGAGACATTCACCAAGCAGACCTTCACAAACCAATGATCTGAATCCTCGATATAATTGCGGAATTGCTAAACCAGGCTGTAATGCCATGACTGAAGAAGACAAGGGCCTCGTCCTGCTGATTGAAGATAATCACGACATCGCCGAGATGGTGGCCGAGTACCTGGAAAACAAAGGCTACGCGCTGGACTTTGCCGCCGACGGCGTGACCGGTCTGCACCTGGCCGTGACCAACAGCTACGACTGCATCGTGCTGGATCTCATGCTGCCGGGAATGGACGGCGTGGAGGTTTGCCGCAAGCTGCGCGCCGAGGGCAAGAAATCGACGCCCGTCATTATGCTGACCGCCCGGGATACGCTGGACGACAAAGTCAGCGGCCTTGAAGTGGGCGCAGATGATTACCTGATCAAACCGTTCGAAATCCGCGAACTGGAAGCCCGCGTAAAGGCGCTGATCCGCCGGGCCCGCAAGGAAGTCAGCCAGGAAATATTCCAGGTGGGCGACCTGACGCTGGACCCCTCAACCCTGCGGCTGCAGCGCGCGGGTCAGGACCTTTCGGTGTCCCCGATTGGGCTGAAACTGCTGACCATTCTCATGCGCGAGTCGCCCAAGGTGGTGTCACGGCGGGACATCGAGCGGGAGGTTTGGGGCGACATCCTGCCGGATAGCGACACGCTGCGAAGCCACCTGTACAACCTGCGCAAGGTCATCGACAAACCCTTCGATCGCCCCCTGCTGCATACCATCCACAGTGCCGGCTATCGCCTGGCGGACCTGCAGGCGGAATCGCCCCTGCGGAACGCCGAGTAAGCCGACCGGCAGGCCAGGTCGGTGAAGCGCAGCGGCGTTGCCAAGCGCCTGTTCATGGGGTTTGCCATGCAGGCTGCCGCCATCAGCGTGGCGGCCCTGCTGGGTGTTCTTGGTTCGGCCAAGGTCATTACCGACGTCCTGATTCAAAAGGCCCTGACCGATGAGGCAGCGCTGTACGCCCAGCGGCTGGCCGCTGACCCTCACGCCGCCGCGCCGGACACCGTCAACCTCAAGGGCTACTTCAAGAGCGGGCCCGAGGACCAGATTCCTCCTTACCTGCTTCCCCTGGGGGAAGGATTCCATGACCTGAACCAGGAGGCGGGTGGTGACATCGCCTACGTGGAGAAGCGTGAGTCGGGCACCCTTTACCTGGTGTTTGCTGAAGAGAACGTGCTGTCCCTGGCCCTGTTCTTCGGGCTGGTTCCGCTGGTGGTTGTCCTGCTGACGGTCTATCTGATCACCTGGCTGACCTACCGCATGTCCCATCGCGCTGTGTCGCCCCTGGTTCGGCTGGCGCGGCGGGTGGAGAACCTGGATCTCAACCGCCTCAACAGCGAGGACTTCGATCCCGAGCAGTTTTCCAAGACCGATGATGAGGTCTATATCCTGGTCAACGCCCTGTCCCACCTGGACCAGCGCATCCAGCGCTTCGTGGAGCGGGAGAGGAATTTCACCCGGGACGCCAGCCATGAACTGCGCAGTCCGGTCACGGTCATCCAGATGGCGGCCGACATGCTGGTGCAGGAAGGCAAACTGGGGGACTACGAGACCAAGACCATCAACCGCATTCGCAATGTCTCCCGGGACATGCAGGCCCTGATCGAAGCGCTGCTGGTGCTGGCACGGGAAAGCGGTGAGGGCCTGGCGGTGCAGGAGATGTCCGTCAACGATGTGGTAGACGATGAATTCCAGCGCTACGAGTTTCTGGTCCGGGGCAAGAAGGTGCGGCTGAAAAAGTCGGACCTGGTGGACATGCGGATCGTTGGTCCGCGCAGCGTGCTGTCTGTCATGGTGGGCAACCTTATTCGCAATGCCTGTAACTACACCAACGAGGGTGATGTGGCCATCACCGTAGGCAAAGGCTACGTGTCGGTGGACGACACCGGTGTGGGCATGTCGGAAGAGGCCGTAGCCAACGCTTTTGAGCCATTTTACCGCGGCGGCCGCACCGGCAAAGGCGGTCACGGTGTGGGGCTGACCATCGTCAAGCGTCTGTCGGACCGTTTCGGCTGGCCGGTGGAAATCAAGTCGGAGATCAACGTGGGAACCTGTGCCACCATCTATTTTCCCCAGTATGAAATCAGCGGCGAGCCCGAACCCGCGAAGCTGGCCAATGCAACAGCGGCTGCGGCCGGTGAATAGTCCCATGGGACCGGGCCTGCTCAAGACCTTCGTGCTCGCACTGGCGTTGCTCGCTCCAATCTCCAGCCACGCTGAGTCTGGCAACGATCCGGATGCCCCCATTGCCATCGCGGTGCATGGCGGCGCCGGCACCATCAAGCGGGAGGACCTGGACGCGCTGGGTGAAGCGCGTTTCCGTGAGAAGCTGGCCGAGGCGGCCCGTGCCGGCCACGACATCCTCAAGCAGGGCGGCAGCAGCCTGGACGCGGTTCAGGCGGCGGTGCTGGTGCTGGAGGACTCACCGCTTTTCAATGCCGGCAAAGGGTCGGTGTTCAATGCCGACGGCGTGAACGAGCTGGACGCCGCCATCATGGACGGCGCCACCCGGAACGCAGGTGCCGTGGCCGGCCTCAAGCAGATCCGCAACCCCATCCTCGCTGCCCGTGCGGTGATGGAACAGTCGCCCCACGTGCTGCTGATCGGGGAGGGCGCTGAGATTTTCGCCCGCCAGCAGGGGATCGCCACGGTGGACCCGGGCTACTTCTACACCGAACGGCGCTGGCAGCAACTGGAGAAAGCCCGGCGCAAGGAAAAGAGCCAGGCAGCGGCCGACAGGGCGCCGGTTGACCAGCTGTTCAGCACCGTGGGCGCCGTTGCCCTGGACCGTGCCGGTAACCTGGCGGCCGCCACCTCCACCGGTGGCCGAACCAACAAACGCTACGGGCGGGTCGGCGACGTTCCCATCGTCGGTGCCGGCACCTATGCCAGCAACGACAGCTGCGCCGTCTCCGCCACCGGCCACGGCGAGTATTTCATCCGTTCCGTGGTGGCCTTCGACATCTGTGCCCTGATGCAGTACCGCGGACACACCCTGGACCAGGCCACCGAGGAAGTGGTGATGAAGAAGCTGGTTGAGTTTGGGGGTGACGGCGGCGTTATCGCGGTGGATCCGAAAGGGAATGTGGCGATGAGGTTTAATACTCGGGGGATGTATCGAGCCTCTATTGATGTCGATGGGAACGTGACAGTTGGGATTTATTGATTAGGGAACGCGCCCTGTGGGCGCTGGGGAACGCTCGCTGCGCGAGCTGGGAAACGGCCCCTGCGGGGCCTGGGGAACGCGCGCTTTGCGCGCTGGGAAAAACTTCCCGGGCCTTCTCCCAGTATCTGACCCCACCTCGCGGAAGCCCCGAAGCCCGGGAAATAGATTGACCAGTGGCGAACGGTCCCAGCGCGAAGCGCGTTCCCCAGGCTGCGAAGCAGCCGTTCCCCCAAGCGTGACCCATCTCTCAATCCAGATAAAAAGATATTGACTTCGCCGGCCCATTGGGGTTAAAACAAGGTCTGACTCATTGAGACCGGCTGAGGGACTGGCCCAGCGACGCCGGGGCAACCTTTGAGACTTAACCCTCTCAAAAAGGTGCTAACTCCTGCGAAGCCTGTGAAGGCATTCGGAAAATGAGTCGCCAGCGAAGCCGCACATCGGTCAAGGAGTTGGCGTCCTTTCAAGCGATTTCCGCAGGATCAATGAGTCTTCAGCAACTGTTGGAGGCTTAGTCGATGTCAACCCAGAAGCAGACCGCCGCTGTTCGATGCGGTATTGAATCAGATCGAGAGCATGGCGCCGTGGTTCCGCCCCTGTACCTGAGCAGCAATTTTGCGTTCGAGGGTTTTGACCGGAAGCGCGAGTACGACTACACGCGCTCGGGCAATCCCACCCGGGACCAGCTGGGTGAAGCCCTGGCGGAGCTGGAGGGAGGCGCTGGCGCGGTGGTGACCGGGTCCGGCATGTCGGCGGTGTTCCTGGTGACCCAGCTGCTGCAGCCCGATGACCTGGTGCTGGCGGCCCACGACTGCTACGGCGGTTGCCATCGGTTGTTTGACAGCCTGAGCCGGCAGAGCAAGCTGACGGTGGAGTTCTGTGACCTGACCCAGACGGTGTCGGCTGCGGCGCAAATCAAGGCCAGGCGCCCCCGGGTAGTATGGGTGGAAACTCCCAGCAATCCGCTGCTGCGGGTCACCGACATCCGCGCCATCAGCGACGCCTGCAAGGCAGTGGACGCGCTACTGGTGGTGGACAACACGTTCCTGTCGCCGGCGCTGCAGCGGCCCATCGAATTGGGTGCCGACCTGGTGGTCCACTCCACCACCAAGTACCTCAACGGCCACAGCGACGTGGTGGGTGGCGCGGTGGTGGCCGCAACCGAGGCGCTGTACGAGGACCTGACCTGGTGGGCCAACTGCATCGGAGTCACCGGCGCGCCCTTCGACAGCTTCCTGACCCTGCGCGGCGTTCGTACCCTGCATGCCCGCATCGCCCAGCATGAGCGGAACACCCGGGAGGTGGTCGACGCCCTGGCTGCGCACCCCGCAGTCTCCCGGATTTACTATCCGGGCCTGAGCAGCCATCCGGGGCACGCCGTTGCCCGGCGCCAGCAGCAGGGGTTCGGCGGTATGGTCAGCTTTGAACTGGCCGCGGGGGAGGCCTCCGTGGCGACTTTCGTGGAATCCCTGCGGTTGTTCTCGCTGGCTGAATCCCTGGGCGGGGTCGAAAGCCTGGTGGCCCATCCCGCCACCATGACCCACGCCGCCATGACCCCCGAAGCCCGGGAAACGGCCGGAATCTCAGGCGCGCTGGTCCGCTTGTCGGTGGGCATAGAGCATGCCGAGGACCTGGTTGAGGACCTTACCCGGGCGCTGGACCAGGTCCAGACGGTGCCCCAGCCCACGCCCGCGGCCCAGGCCGCCTGCTGAAAAGCAAAAGCTTGGGGTCGAGGAAAAGTATGGGGTTGAAGTTAGCGCGGTAACTCGGGAGCTTTGAGGTCAGAGTGAAAGGGGCAGAGTGAAACTGGCCTTACTCGGTCCCTTTGCACCGCCCCCAGGCATTGACCCCAGGCATTTCGCCCCCGGTCTTCCCCAGGTAACAATTTCCCGGAACCTCTGTGCGCATTTGCGCTTTCCCGGCATTGATTGCCGATGAACGGACAGGTTTGTCTGAAATGCGGGAAAGAAGCAATGACAATATGCGGGAATGCTACCACGCGGAGCCTGGCGACTGCTGTTCTCCTGGCAGTGATTCAAAGCTGGCCGACCGGCTCCCAGGCCGGTCAGGCCATCGATCTGGATTTTCTGGGAGAACAGGGATTGCAGATTGACGGCCAGGACGATGGCGACCTGCTGGGGCGCAGCGTTTCCAGCGCGGGGGACGTCAACGGCGACGGCAGGCCGGACATCATCATTGGCGCCAGCGAGGCCAATCCCGGCATCAGCGGGCCTGCTGGAGAGGCCTACGTCCTCTTTGGCGGGGTGGAGCCGGCGGTTTATGAGATCACGGAATTGCTGGGGGAGAACGGTTTCCTGATTTCTGGTGCTGTTACGGGAGACTTCGCCGGCACCAGCGTCTCGGGTGCCGGAGACGTGAACGGCGATGGTCTGGATGACGTCATTATCGGCCTCCCGGGGGCCCGGGCCGAAATCGGCGACGCATATGTCGTGTTCGGAAAAAATGATTCGAGTCGGGTGCGCCTGGACAATCTGGGAAGCGAAGGATTCCGCATCCAGGGTGCCGCACTGGGAGGTCGCCTCGGATTTTCAGTAGCCGGCGCAGGCGATGTCAACGGGGATGGCCTCGACGACCTGGTGCTGGGAGAAACAGAGGCAGATCCGGATGGCCGCTTCAGCGCAGGCAAGGCCTACGTGATATTCGGCAAAGCAGACCGGCTGACCGTCGACACCGGAAGTCTCGGCAGCTCGGGATTTCAGATCTGGGGCGCAACCATGTTTGGTGGCCTGGGTGAATCAGTGTCGGGTGCCGGCGACGTCAATGGCGATGGGTTGGCCGACGTGGTGGTTGCGGCACCGGATGCGGCGGTGTCCGGAGATTACGGCGTGTCCTACGTTGTGTTCGGCAAAGGCAGCACCACGCGAGTGGACCTGGCAACTCTGGGTACTCGCGGATTTGCCATGAATGGTAGTGGAACCAGCGGCGCGGTATCAGGAGCCGGGGACATCAACGGCGACGGATTGGCCGACCTGGTCATCGGCGGCGAGGATGTCGGTTCGGGCGGCGCTGCATTTGTTGTTTTTGGAAAAGCCGACAGCGCGCCGGTGAATCTGTTCAACCTCGGCACCGGCGGTTTCTCTGTGTTGGCGATTTATACCGGCGGCGACCTGGGAGACGCGGTATCGGGTGCCGGCGATGTCAACGGCGACGGTCTGGCCGACATCATTCTCGGGTCTCCAAGAGGCGATGCGGGGCCGGGCACCGAGGTATCCGGTCGGAGCTTCCTGGTATTTGGAAAGTCTTCAACGTCCAGCGTCGACGTCGACAACCTGGGGGATCAGGGCATCGAACTGGTGGGCGCAGTGGGCGGCGACCTGGCCGGGCGTTCCGTATCCGGTGCGGGGGACCTCAACGGAGATGGCGTTGGCGACGTGATAATTGGTGCTGACAGTGCAGATCCTGACGGTCGCATCAACGCCGGGTCGGCGTATGTTGTGTACAGTCCGGAAGCCGCGGCGTCCATTGCCCTCTACTCAAGCTACGCCGCTGAGGGTGACCCACCGCCACAGCCCGTGGGCACTACTGCCGCCGGTGATGCTGCACCGCCGTCGCGAATGTGGATCGACTTTTCTGATGGTCAGGCTCCCAATGGCGTTGCTTCCCTGCAGACCGCGGTGGTTTACCGCGAAGCCGGGCCGGTTTCAGAACCCGGCGCTTCGGTGTACTGGGAGCTGAGATCGGATCGGACCAACTGGACCAGCGCCGACCTGACGCTGCAATACCTGCCGGCCGAACTCCTGGTGACCCATGAAATGGGCTTGAGACTTCTGCATTCCCCAAGCGTGGACGGGCCTTTTGTGGAAGTCCCGGCAATCCAGGATTTTCAGAACAACACACTGACCACGGCAATCTCCGAGCCAGGATTCCTGGTCCTTGGCGCGGGTCCGGTTCCCGAAATGATTTTTTCCAGCGGATTCGAGTGACCCCATACTGAAGGGAACGCGCCCTGCGGGCGCTGGGGAACGTCCGCTCACGCGGACTGGGAAACGCGCGTTTTGCGCGCTGGGAAAAACGCTCACTGACCAGCCGCAGGATCTGATGTAGTCGGACAAGCGAAGTCCGAATGTCCGATGTGTATTTCAGCTTCTATTGCAGGACCCCAGCGCGAAGCGCGTTCCCCAGGTCGCGCAGCGGCCGTTTCCCAGCTCGCGCAGCGAGCGTTCCCCAGCGCCCCGCAGGGCGCGTTCCTTTTTATTTCCTACGCCGTCTTCCGCCGCAGCCGCTGCAAAATCTGTTCCCGGGCATCGGACAGGATGGAGTTGCGATCCAGGCCGTCCACGATGTCCTTGACCGTTTGCTTGGGTCCCTGGTCGCCCCAGGACTTGCCCCGGATCAGGTACTCTTCGGCGGCGCGCCCAACCAGGTAGGTGGCGTAATAGGCCAGCGCCCCCTGGGCCGCACCGGTGACTGTCACAGACAGCCCGGCGCTGACGGTCTTCAGGGCTGAGGACACCAGATGCACGCCCCACACGGCCCCCATCAGGGCCGCCAGCTGGGCGATGATGGTGGCCAGCAAGCGGCCGCTTTCCCGCCGGCCCATGGGCAGGCCATAGGCCTGGCTGAGCTGTGACACCAGGGCGATATCCAGCGCCGCTGCCGCCAGCAGGTCGGCTACCGGCACCGGATTGAGCGCCACCGCCACCCCCTTGGTGAGGCTGTAGGTCCGGGTGATGCGTTCCGCGGTGGCGCGCCGGGCATCGGCAATGCGCTCCGCCACCTGGTCACTGAGGCGACCGGCGAACAGCGCCGCATTCAGCGCCGCCAGGGTCTTGCCCTCGGCTTCCAGCACCGTCCAGACCCGCTCTTTCAGCGGATCCAGTACCGGGTCAGCGGCCCGCTGTTCAGTGATTTCGCTGCCGTCGGCGCGCTGGATGACCACCGTTTGGGACCGCGGATCCGCAGCGGCGGCAATGATGTTTTCGGGTTTCACCAGCCCCTGGCTGTGTCGGCGCAGGCTGTCCAGCAGGCGCTCCTGCTCGTCGGTGGTGTAGCGGTCGATCTTGTTCAGCACCAGCAGCAGCGGGCGGTTGCCCGCGGCCAGGATACGCAGGGCCTCCAGCTCAGTTTCGGTCAGGTCGCCGTCGGCGACGAACAGCACCAGGTCACTGCGATCGGCCACCTCGTAGGCCAGCTTTTCGCGGGCTTCGCCATCCATTTCGTTGATGCCTGGGGTGTCGATCAGGTGAACGCCACCAGCGGGCAGGTCGGTCCAGTGGTGGATGCTGGAGCGCTTGGTTTCTCCGTGGAGCGGACTGACCGGGAACAGCGGCTCACCGATCAGGGCGTTCAGCAGCGATGACTTGCCGCTGCTGACCTTGCCGAACACGGCAATGTGCAGGTCTCCCCGTACCAGCTTGTCGCACATGGACTCGACCTGGCGATAGTCCTCCTCCAGGTCCGCCCGGACGTCGTCGGGGATGTGGGTGTCGGACAGCAGGTCGCGCAGGCTGTTGGCCGCCCGCAGCAGGTGCTGGTCGCTGCCGGCGGGGCTGCCGGCTTTGATCCCGCCGGATTCAGGAGTCTCTGCGGCGGAGTTCAGCCATGGCCAGCCGGGCAATATCGCCCGCACGCGCCTGAAGATCTTCATTCATTTCTTCCTCGAACCGCTCCGCGGCCCAGACCGGGTTCAGTTCCTGTTTTTCCGTCAGTGCCGCGGCGACCGTGCGGCCCAGGCTGTCGAATATGAGTCCATAGGCCACCGCGTGAACCAGCCCCCCGGCCAGGGTGCCGGCACCGGGAAAGGCCTTCATGGCGTTGCCGGCTATGGCCAGCACCAGCGCCGTGGTTTTTTTCAGGCGGCCGCTGGCCAGGTCCAAAAACCGATCGATGTCGATCTGGCGCACCGGGGTGTCGAACAGCTCACCCATTTCCTTGAGAAACCGGGTAGCCAGGGCCGCCTGGATGACCAGGTCGGATCCCGGGGTCAGGGCCGCCAGGGCACCGATGACGGCACGGCGGGAGTAACGCTGGGTCAGTTCCTGGGCCGCACGGGCCCGGTGCTCCGTTTCAGCCCGGGCCAGTTTTTCCGAAGCGAGCTTCAGTACGCTGTGCTGCTGGCGCGCCGCCAGGGAGTCATCCCGGACCGACTTCAGAATCTGGCGCCACAGGGTTGCGATATCAGGTGGCCGTTCCCTGACAACCTGCTGTTCGCTGCCGTCGTCGGCCACGCGGATCACCGTCTCGCTGCCCCCTGCGGTGACCGCCACCGTGCTGAGTGGATGATCAACGGACAAACCCCCGATTCGATTCATGATGCGATTCTGGTCTTCGGACGAAAACCGGTCCGCTTTGTTGAGCACCACGACGATGGGCTTGTCGAACTCCAGTAATCGCTTCAGTTCATTAGTCTGGGTCCGGTCCAGGTCGCCGTCACACAGATACAGCACCACGTGGGCCCGCAGCGCTTCCTCCCGGGCCGCGTCGGCCAGGTCCGCAGTGGCTTCATGGGCAAATCCGGGCAGGTCCACGATTCGCAGGGGCGTATGGTCGGCACTGGCCCCGTCGAACTGCTGGATGGATCGCGTGGTTCCTCCAACCACGTCAGTTTCCAGGTCGGTGCCGGGCAACAGGGCCTGGATCAGACTGCTTTTGCCGGCGCTGGCGGCGCCAAACAGCGCCAGGTAGATCTCGGACTCCTGCTGGCGTCGGGACAGCTCGTCGAGTTCCTCGCGTGCATCCTGTACCGGAACACCCTTGCCCAGGTCGTGGTCCATCCGGCGTTCCAGGGATTCACGGTCGACCACCGCAGGGGCTGGCTCCACGGATTTCGAGGATCCGAACAGTATGCGCCACAGCAGCCAAGCGAACAGGCCCGAGACCAGGATCAGCAGCGAGGCGTAAGCGGCCGGGGCCCAGGGCCCCAGGTTGCTGACCCGCTCCCACACCTCCAGCAGCTTGTCGGTGGCCAGCAGCAACAGGACGGCAAGCACCAGCACCAGCAGGGTAATGAGGGCGATGGCCAGCAGCTTGAGTGTGTTTCCCAGTCGCATGGGTGAAATTATGTCATCGATGGCGGTTCAGGCCATCTGTCGGAGGGTGGGTCGGCTAGATCAACCGGGCCAAACCGGCCGGACAGGGAGCGACGGCAATGCGTCAGAGGAGGTTTGTTTCAGGTACCGAATGCCAGCCGGCGCCAGTCGAATCGCTGGGCTTCGTGGGCTTCCATGATGGCATGGGGGTCGAGGCCGAACTCGCCCGAGGCCAGGCCGCGACGGATGCTGATGGGCTTGTCGTGGCTCTCGTTGTATTCCCGCAGGTTCAGGCGGCGCAGCTTTTCCAGAGGCTTCTGCTCGGTATCCAGCACGATCAGCAGCACCGGCTGAATGCGCTGGCTGACGTTTTGCTCTTTGATCAGCGCGACCTCGCCGGTGTCCAGCTCCACCAGAGTGCCGGTGGGGTAAATGCCCAGCGCCTGGATGAACTCTTCCACCAGCTGGCCCTGGAACAGCACGTCGCGTTTCTGGTACAGGAAGTCGGTGGCGTCCGCTGCCGTGAGCACGTCCTCGGTGTAGGGTTTGATGCTGGTCATGGCGTCATAGGCGTCGACCATGCCGGCAATGCGCCCCAGCAGCGGTATCTGATCACCCACCTTGCCTTCGGGGTAGCCTGACCCGTCGAAGCGCTCGTGGTGGTTATAGACCACCTCGATCACGTCATCACCGATGCCAACACATCGGTCCAGGATTTCCACGCCATGCTGGACGTGGCTGCGCACGCGCTTCAGTTCGGCGTCGTCCAGGGGTGAGGTCTTCTCCAGCAGCCGTTTTGGCAGCTTGGCTTTGCCGATCTCGCACAGCAGCGAGCCCAGGGACAGGCGGTCCAGCTGGGCCTCCGACAAACCCATATGCCGCCCAAGCACCACCGACAGCACCGCCGCGCGGACCGAGTGACCGTGGGCGTAGGCATCCTTGTGCCGCAGCTTGATCATCCACATGAAGGCATCCGGGTGGCGGATCACGCTCTGGACCATGTTGCGGGCGGTGTCGCGCACGGAGCGCACGTCCAGGCCACGACCCACGCGAATATCGTCAATGACCTGGGCTACCTGCTCGCTCAGGCGCCTGTGATACTGGCCGGCCTTCTTGATCTCACGGCGGAACTGGCGCGGCTCACCGTAGTAGTTTTGCCGAACCTTGATGTTCGAGGCGGAAATACCCGCTAAGCTGTCGTCATCGTCGTCGTCGTACGCGTGGATATTGCCATTTTTGACCCGGCGCCCGTTACTGCCGCTGTGGAAAGTTACACGGCCGGGGTCCTGGTTCTCCGTAATGGCCTGTCGCCAGGGCCGGTTCAGGGCCGAATCGACTTTGGGCGGCACACCGCGCAAAACGTCCACGTAGACGTAGCTGCAGTATTTTTTGAGGGCAGCGATGTCTTTGTCGCCGCGGATGATAAAGCCCTGGAAGGGAAAGGGGGTGGAAAGCCAGGGGCGGTCAAGCTGGCACACGTACATGCCCTTGATCAGATGATCGGTGTCAACTTGTACTTGTTCTACGCGCACGAATGCACCCGGTACCCCGCCAAAAACTTAACTTCCTTCCCGTTGCGACCTTTCCCGAGGGACAAAATCGCAGTCCAATCCTATTGGATCGACTTATTTGCTTTTGAGACGGCGGTCACACTTTCGGGTGGGCGCCGGATAAGCGGTGTTGATTTGCTGACCAATTGCTCAAAAGCTAGCCTTAACCCTAAATCAAAAACCGTAAAAGTTGGTTAAGACGCCGGGTCGTTGACCGATATCACGGCACGGTTGAAGTTCATCGATACATGGAATGTCCAGTCTGAGAATGGATAACATACTGATAAAAAAGAGAAAAAAGTTGCTTTTCTGCATTTCCAGGCGCGACCATTGCTGATGGCGGCATTTGCCACGGCAGGGCGGCACCGGGGATTGCTGACGCTGCTGTTGGCGCTTTTCTGGTCCACGCACGCTACAGCCCAGTGGCCGCTGTTTCGTGTGCTGAGCTACGACGACGGCCTGCCGTCAAGCGCCGTTTCGGCGGTTGCGCAGGATCACGATGGCTACCTTTGGGTGGCCACCAGCGACGGCCTGGCCCGGTTTGACGGCTATGACTTTGAAATTTACCGCCACGATCCGGCGGTGGCCGACTCATTGCCGGGCAACAACATCCAGGCCCTGCTGGTGGATTCCGCCAACCGGGTCTGGTGTGCCGTGGAGGGTGCCGGGGTTGCTTACCTGGATGTCGATCGCAGCCGGTTTCGGCATCTTGCGCCTGGCCCGAACGGTCTGGCGGGACCGGACGTCTGGTCGATACGGGAGGACCGCGATGGCCAGGTCTGGCTGGGCCTTTACGGCGCGGGCCTCCAGGTGTACGACCCGGACGCGCGGCAGTTCCTCGGATTCGCTTCGTTGGAAGAGGCGTCGGCGGACACCGTGTTCTCGCTGGCGGTGGATGCGGACAACCGCGTTTGGGCAGGCACGGTGGGCGCAGGTCTGCTGCTGGTGTCGCCGGATCGCCAGTCAATGCGTCGGTATCGGCACCAGCCGAACCGGCCCGCCGGCCTGCCGGGTGACACGGTGTGGGCCGTCCTGGGCAACGCCAGTGCGCCGGCGGCGCCAGTGCTGATCTCCGCCGGCCGCCAGGTAGGCAGTTTCGATCCGGATTCGGGGTCCTTCCAGCGGCGGTTGGGTCCGATGGACAACGAAGTCACGGCCATGGCGCCCGCCAGGGAAGGTGCAGCCTGGCTGGCCTCTTTCAGTGGCCTGTCCCTGCTGGAATCCGGGGCACCGGCCGGACCGTCCTCCCGTGCGACCTGGTTCAAGGCGCGTCCGGCGGTGGCTGACAGCCTGCCCACCAACCAGCTGAACGCCGTGATCCAGGACCGAGAAGGCCAGGTCTGGATCGGCACCAACGAGGGGCTGGTCAGACTGCATCCGGACTGGCGGTCTTTCGATTTGTATCGTTCGGACCCCACCGATCCGGCGACGATCAGTGCTGACCCGAGGATGGTATTTGCCCGGAACGGCCAGCTGTGGGTCGGCGGGGTGACTGGCTGGCTGGACCGGATCGATCTGGACAGTGGGCGGGTTACCCGGATTCCCCGGCCCAGTCAGGAGGGGCTGCCCAGCCGCGGTGGCGTCTGGTCCATTGACGACGCCGGCAACGGCGATTTGTGGCTGGGGCTGTCTGGCGGCCTGGCCCGTTACGACCCCGAGGCGGAATCCGTGCGCTTCTGGCCCTATCGGCCGGACAGTGAACCCGATCTGACGCTGCGTGCCGACCATATGACCGTGGACCCATCCGGGCGGCCTTGGCTGTCCGTGGCGGGAATCGGACTGCTGCGGTTCGACCCGCGCTCCGGCGAATTTGAAGATTTCACCGCGCAGCTCAGCGGCAGCCAGATAGAACAGGTGCTGGCCCAGCCGGACGGCAGGATGTGGATTGCCAGCAACGGAGGCGTCGATCGATTCGACCCGCTGGATCGCAGCATCCGGCCGCTCCTGGCGGACCCTGAACACGTTCTGTCCCTGGACCTGGATGATGGCGATGGCGTGTGGCTTGGCACTTCCACCGGGCTGGTGCGGTACCGGTTGGAGGCGGGCCAGCTGCAGCTGGTGCGTCGGCTGACCCAGGCCCAGGGCCTGCCCGAGATGCGCCTGGGCGGCGTAACCTGGGATGGGGTCGGGTCGGTCTGGATGACCAGCCGGCGTGGGCTTTACCGATACCGGCCGGAAAATGGCCGGGTTGAGCATTTCACCCGGCGCGACGGATTGCCGGGGGTGGAATTCCGGGAACTCCCCATGACCCGAACCGCGGACGGCCGACTTTTCGCGGCGACCCGCTCGGCGGTGCTTGGCTTCGAACCGACCCGGGTGGCAGCCAGCGGCAGTCCGCCACCGGTTCGCATCACCAGCATACGTGCCGGGGACCAGCGCTTCGAGCCCGGTACGGAGATCCGACTGGCCCGGGCGTCTGACCTGGCCTTTGAATACACGGCCCTGTCGTTCGTGGACCCCGAACGCAACCAGTACGCCTACCAGTTGGAGGGGCTGGACAGTGGCTGGCACTACGCCGGAAACCTGCGTCAGACCACCTATCGAAACCTGCCGCCGGGAACCTACCGTTTCCTGGTCAAGGCCGCCGACTCGCGCGGCTACTGGAACGAGGAGCCGGCCGCGGCCGACATCGAGGTGCTGCCGCCGGCGTGGCAGTCGGGCTGGGCTTTTGCCGGGTACGGCGTGGGATTGGCCGGAGTGGCATTCATATTGATCAACGGTTTCCGGCTGCGCATGCGAAGGCGACATGAGCTGGAGCGTGCACGGGAGCGCCAGAGCTGGGCAGAGACCCAGCGGGATATGACGCTGTCACTGACCTCAACCCTGGAAGTGCCCGAAATCCTCGATCGGCTGCTGGACGGGCTGGCCGAAGTGGTCAGCTCGACCCGGGCGGTGGTCAGCGTGGACCGGCCCGGCCTGCCGCGGACCCAGGTGCACCGCGGCTTTGTGCCGCGGGACCTGCCGAATTTTCGCGAGGTCCGTCGCGCCATCGACCAGTTCGCCAGTGAGAGCCGGGAGGAGCCGACGACCCTGTCGGCCATGGGGGAACTGGGCCGCACCGTCACCGTGCCGCTGGTGGCCGGCGACCAGGTCCTGGGTGTCGTGACCCTCATCCGGGATGGTGGTGATCTGTACGTGGAACGGGACCGGATGATGGCCGGCAGTTATGCCCGCCAGGCCGGCATCGCCCTGGAGAACGCGCGGCTGTTCCGGGAAGTCATCAAGCTGGCCGAGGAAGCGGAGTCGGCCAACCAGGCCAAGTCGGATTTCCTGGCGAAGATGAGCCACGAAATCCGCACGCCCATGAACGGGGTCCTGGGCATGACCGAGCTGCTGCTGGATACGGCGCTGGAGGCGGAGCAGCGCAACTACGCCCAGGCGGTGGAAGACTCCGGCAAGGTGCTGCTCAATATCATCGACGACATTCTCGACCTGTCCAAGATTGAAGCCGGCAAGCTGGAGCTGGAGGAAATCGATTTCCAGCTGGGTCAGCTGATCGAGGAAACCATCAAGCTGTTCAGCGCCAACGCCGCCAAGAAGAAGCTGGAGCTGGGTTACGTCATCAGCCCGCAGGTGCCGCGACACCTGGTGGGGGATCCCGTCCGGGTCCGGCAGGTGCTGATGAACCTGCTCAACAATGCCCTGAAGTTTACTGACAAGGGAAGGGTCCGGGTGGACGTGACGCCGGGGGCCGACAATGCCCTGAGGTTCGTGGTGAAGGACACCGGCATCGGCATGGAGGCGGGGGCCTACCAGCAGCTGTTCCAGCCCTTTACCCAGGCAGACCAGTCCACCAGCCGGCGCTACGGCGGCACGGGGCTGGGCCTGGCTATCTGCAAGCAGCTGGTGGAGCTGATGGGCGGCTCTATCGACGCGGTGACCAAAGAGGGGCACGGCAGCCTGTTCTGGTTCGAGCTGCCGCTGACCCAGGTCAAGGACCCGGTGGCGCCGCGCATCCCCGGCAGCGACTGGCTGGAGTCCGGATTTGCCCTGCTGTTGATGCGGGCGGGCCTGGCCCGGGAGGCCATCCTGTCATTCCTTTCCCTGTACGGCATTCGGGCGGAAAGCTCCACCGGGGCGCCGGGTGAGCCACTGCCGCCGGGTCGGCCGTCGGTGATCCTGGCCCAGCCCAATGCCTGGAACGACGACCTGGCGGCGGCGCTGTGCTGTCCCTCCAAGTCGGTGCCGGTGGTCTGGGTGGGGGAAGACGCGGCGCCGCTGCTGCCCCTGGGACTGCATCCCGGCGCGCGCAACCTCCGCAGGCCGGTTCTGGAGTCTGAGCTGGTATTGCGGCTGATCGACGTGGGGTCCGGGCAGCTGGGCGCACCCCGTCCGGCGGCGGAGCCGCGACGTGCTCGCGTGGAGCCTGCGGCCGGTTCTCAGCACGTGCTGGTGGTGGAAGACAATTCCATGAACCAGGCGGTGATCATGGAAATGCTGGACAACCTGGGCTTCACCGTGGACGTGGTGGACTCAGCCGCCGAATGCCTGGTGCAGATCCGTTCGACGGCCTACGACCTGATCCTGATGGACTGCGATTTGCCGGAGCAGGACGGCATGCAGCTCACCCGGACCATCCGCAAATTGTCGGGTCCCGTTTCCGGGATTCCCATCGTGGCGTTTACCGCCCACGCGGGAGAGGACTATCGACGACGCTGCCTGGAAGCGGGCATGAACGATTTCCTGGATAAACCGGTCAGCCGGGAACGGCTGAGCCGGGCCATCGGAGGATTACTGTCCGGCAGCAGTGCCGCCGGTTCCTGATCCGTCCACCACGGGCTTCTTCACTGGCGCTTGTAGCCGTGCACCGCGTCCACCAGCACCGACACCATCTCGGGGTCGACGTCGGGCGTGATGCCGTGGCCGAGGTTAAACACGTGGCCCGGTCCGTCGCCATAGCTGTCCAGGGTGCGGGCGACCTCGCGGCGGATGACTTCGGGATTGGTCAGCAGAGTGGCCGGGTCCAGGTTGCCCTGCAGTGCCACGCGATCCCCAGTCAGTTGCCTGGCCGTTGCCAGGTCGGTGGTCCAGTCCACGCCCAGCGCGTCACAGCCGCTGTCGGCCATGTCGGCCAGTCGAGGGCCCGCGCCCTTGGTGAACAGGATCACCGGGATCTTCTGTCCGTCCCGCTCCCGGGTCAGCGACGCCACGATTCGCGTCATGTAATCCAGGGAGAACTGCTGGTAGTGCAGCGGCGAGAGAATGCCGCCCCACGTGTCGAAAATCATCAGCGCCTGGGCGCCGGCGGCCACCTGGGCATTGAGATACTCCGCCACCGACCGGGCCAGTACGTCCAGCAGGGCATGCATGGCATCGGGCTGGGCCATCATCAGGCGTTTGACCAGCGCAAAGGTCTTGGTGCTCGAACCTTCCACCATGTAAGTGGCCAGGGTCCAGGGGCTGCCCGAGAATCCAATCAGGGGCACGCGACCGTTCAGCTCCCGGCGGATCAGGCTGACCGCGTCGGTGACGTATCGCAACTCCTGGTCCATGTCCGGCACGGCCAGCTGCCGGATGGCGGTGAGGTCCCGGACCGGGCGCTGGAAGCGGGGCCCTTCGCCCTCGGCGAAATACAGGCCCAGGCCCATGGCATCCGGAATGGTGAGGATGTCGGAAAACAGGATGGCGGCGTCCAGATCGTAGCGGCGCAGCGGCTGCATGGTGACCTCGCAGGCCAGGTCCGGGTTCTGGCACAGAGACATGAAATCACCCGCTTGGGCGCGGACTTCCCGGTATTCCGGCAGGTAGCGCCCGGCCTGGCGCATGATCCACATGGGGGTTCGGTCCGTGGGTTGCCGCAGCAGGGCCCGCAGGAAACGGTCGTTCTTCAGGGTCATTATTGTTGGTCGCTCAATAGCTCTTGCAGTGGCGCTATCCGCCTGATCCAGGGTGAGCGGACGGAATCCGGCAGCCCGTCCTGGGCAGCCTGGGCGTCCGCGAAGCTGTCGAAAGCTCCGTACAGTAACAACATTCTGGGGCCACGTCCCTCATCGGCGACCGGGGCGAAGACCCGGTCCGGATCCAGCTTGTGAAACCGCAGGTAGCGGCTGGCCAGGGCGGGGTCACTAAGACTGGTCAGTTGAATGGTGTAGCTGGCTGAAACGTTGAGCAGGTCACCAGCGGCGGGCTGGGGCAGCGGGCGCTGCGGCGCTGGCTGCGTTTCTCGCGCCGGGGCAGGCCCCGGGATGGTCGCGGACGAGGCGGCTCGCGTCGGTGCTGGTTCTGGAGCGGGCTCCGGGGCCGGTTCAGCGGTTGGCTCGGGGTCGCGGGTCGGTGCAGGTGGCTGCGCCGGGGAAGTATCGACTGCTGCGATCGGTTTCGACGCAACCGCTTCCCCCGGTGTGGCTTCCACCGCTATTGGAGCTGATACTGCTGGCTCTGGCTCTGGCTCTGGCTCTGGCTCTGGCTCTGGCTCTGGCTCTGGCTCTGGCTCTGGCTCTGGCTCTGGCTCTGGCTCTGGCTCTGG
>JASJDM010000039.1 GCA_030065125.1 Lysobacterales bacterium
GACAGAGTAAACCCGGGTTTACTCTGTCCCTTTACTCTGACCCCATCAATCGGTCGTTTCCTGGCCCGCGCCAGCGAGCGTTAACTGATCTCTACACATTTCATTGCGGATCTGGCCCTAAAGTGACGCCATGGATTCATTCAAAAACATTCGCGCCCTCGTGATCGGGGCCGGCGGCGGTATTGGCCAGGCGCTGGTAGAGCAACTGGCTGGAACAGCCAATGTAGAGCGGCTGTTTGCTGCCTCCCGCCGGAATCCTGCCGGAGATGGCGACCGTTTCTCGTGTCTGGCCCTTGACCTGGAGGAGGAGGACAGCATTGCCAGGGCCGCAGCGTCCTGCCGGGACCAGGGCGGCGTCAATCTGGTGATCGTTGCCACGGGCCTGCTGCACCAGGGATCCAGATTACAGCCGGAAAAGAGCTGGCGAGCGCTGGACCCGGAGCAGTTGATGCGCAGCTTCGCCGTCAACACCATTGGCCCCGCCCTGGTGGCCAAGCACTTCCTGCCATTGCTGCCCCGGGGCGAGCGCGGCGTGTTCGCGGCCCTGTCAGCGCGGGTCGGCAGCATCAGCGATAACCGGCTCGGCGGCTGGCACGGCTACCGCGCCTCCAAGGCGGCCCTCAACATGATGATACGGAACCTGGCCATCGAGCTGGCCCGCCGCAATCCGTCAGCGCTGTGCATCGGTCTCCATCCAGGCACCGTCGATACCCCGCTGTCCAGCCCGTTTCAGGGCAACGTACCGCCCGGCAAGCTGTTCTCTCCCGGACGGGCGGCACGCCAGCTGCTGACGGTTATTGACCAGGCCACCGCCGAGAACAACGGTCAGCTTCTGGCCTGGGACGGCCAGGTGATTACTCCATGATTCGTCACCCATTCACGTTTTCTAGACCCAACGTCATTAATGCTCTACAGCATGACAGGATTTATCAGGCATCGATTGAACAGCGGCAGCGGCCTGGCACAGGCCATGTCGCGCTTGCTCAAGCCTTTTGAATCCCGCCCCGAACTGGATCGTCCCGCCAGCACGGACACCGCCGACGCGCAAACACGCCAGCCTACCTTTCTGACAGACCAGTTGCCGCAGTTTCTAGGCAAACAACTGCTGGCCGTTTCCTCAGAAGGCGAGAGCCTGCGCGTGCGAACGAGCCGCGGCGACCTGCTTATCCCGGGCTGCTTCAGCCGGGCCCTTGAGGAAGACCTCAGCCACCGTCGTGGCATCCAGATTCACCGCTCCCACTGGGTCAGTCTTGACCCGGTTCCGGAACTGCTCAAGATGAGCGGCCAGTGGTATTGTGTGGTGGATGATGGCACCCGGCTCCCCATCAGCCGGCGACGCCGCAGCCAGGTACGCCGACTGCTGGGAAACCAGTGGAATCCCGCCGCACCCGTCAGCGAAAACCCACGCCTGTTGGGACACTCCTGACCCGGCCAGCCGGAAGGCCTGGCACCTTGTTGGAATAAACCCCGGTGCGCATCCGCGGGCGACCCTGCCCGCCCTGTGCCTATAATCGCGGGATGGACACTCCGGAATCTCCCCAGCCGGCCGCGGTCCCGGTCGTTGCGCTGTCCGTCCTCCACGTGCTGTTCCTGATGGCGGTGCCGGTACTGGCCAACATTGCGCTGGTGCCCGTAATCGACGGCACCTGGCACGTCGGGCTGTGGTTCTTTTTTGGGCTGCTGGGGATTCCGATTGCGTTTGCCGGCATGATGGCCTTCAATCCCTTTCCGAGGTCGCTGCCTGCCGCGCTGATTCGTACGTTGACACTGCCGGTGGCGGTGGGTGCCTGGTGGTGGGTCCAGGGCGGCAGCCTGACCGGGTACTTCGCGGCCATGCTGGTGTTCGAGTTCCTGGCCGTTTTCCTGTCCATCTTTCTGATGTGTTTCCTGCCCATGAGCTGGTACGACCCGACCAATCCCGAGGCCGGCAACTGGAAGACCTATATCAACGTCCTGGTGCTCCAGGGGTCGCTGGCGGCCGGGTTTTCTGCTGCTCTAATCCTGTCGGTCTGGCCCTGGCTGGTGCAGCAAACCGCCTGGGCCCAGCCGGTGACCTACGTGATCCTCGGACTGGCGATCCTGGATTACATGGTGAGCCATTTCCAATGGCACCGTCGCCACGCCGGCCGGCACCGGCGATTGGGCCAGCTTCCCGTGGCGGACGACCCGGTGTCCATAGAGCCGCTGCTGTTGTTCACACCAGTCCTATGGCTCATGACGTTCGTGTACCTGGCGCCCTGACAGACTGCTGACCTGGCGAGGCCCGGGTTCAGGCCTGGGTAAGAGAAAGCCCCAGCTGCGCCCGGCGCCTCAGCCAGGACGTCGGCCGATAGCGCGGGTCACCGGTCAATTGCTGAATCCGTTCCAGGATTTCCAAGACCCGACCCGGACCGATCAGGTCTCCCCAGGCCAGCGGACCCCGGGGATAGCCCAGCCCCAGCCGAACGGCATCGTCAATGTCGGCCGGGCTGGCAATGCCGCGCTGGGCAATTTCGCAGGCGATGTTAACGATCACCGCCAGCACCCGCTGGCATACGAATCCGGGGCTGTCCTGGATGATGCTGACCGGTACACCGTCGGCGGCCAGCAGCCGGTGCGCCCGGTCCACAATATCGGGATCCGCGGCGGGGCTGGTCATCAGGGTCCGCCGCAGGCCCAGCTCAGGCAGGGGATCCAGGCCAACGCAGCGGGCGGGGTCCAAACCCCGGCCGGCACTTTCCGAACTGACGTCGCCACCCCACGGACGAACCAGCAGGATGCAATCTTCTGACGGCTGCTCCTGGAATCTGCCCCCGGCGTTTTCCAGCAGCTCGATGACCTGCCGGCGACCCTGTTCCGGCGACGGCGCGACCCAGAAACCCGCTGGCTGTGGCGGCCCGGGCTGATGCTCCGGCGCCGACAACGGCTGACCATCCTCGTAGCGGTAAAACCCTCGTTTGGTTTTGCGACCGAATAACCCGGCGGCCACCCGCGGCGCCACCAGGGAGGAAGGCCGGTAGCGGGGATCCTGGTGAAACTGCTCGAACACAGACTCCATGACCTTGCCCGACACGTCCAGCCCCGTCAGGTCCATCAATTCGAAGGGGCCCATGCGAAATCCGACCGCGTCACGCAGGATCCGATCAATGTCCTCTACGGTCGCGACCCGCTCCTCCAGGATCTTCAGGCCTTCGGTATTCAGCCCGCGGCCGGCATGGTTGATCAGGAAGCCGGGCTGGTCCTGTGCCACCACGGCCCGGTGGCCGGATTGGCTCACCATGGACCGCAGCCGCTCCACCACCTCGGGCTCGGTGCGGACCGCCGGGATGACTTCCACAACCTTCATCAGCGGCACGGGGTTGAAAAAATGCAGGCCCGCTACCCGCCCGGGGTGCCGGCAGCCCGAGGCTATGGCGGACACCAGCAGTGACGACGTATTGCTGGCCAGTATCACGTCTTCACCCACCAGGTACTCGATGTCCCTGAACAGCGCCTGCTTGATTTCCAGGTTTTCCACCACGGCTTCGATAATCACGTCGCAAGGCGCCAGGGACTCGATGTCATCCACCGGCTCAACCCGATTGAGAGCGTCTTCCGCTTCGCCAATGGTGATCTTTTCCTTGTCCACCTGGCGGCGAATCATTTTTTCCACGAATGCTTCGGCGGCTTCCGCCGCTCCGCTGCGATTGTCGGTGAGCAGCACCCGGTGCCCAGCCTGGGCAAACAGCTGCACGATGCCCCGGCCCATGACGCCGGCGCCGACGACGCCTATGGTTGCTTTGTCTTTCATCGTCCTTCGAACTTTGGTTTTCGTTTCTCCAGGAATGCGCTCATGCCTTCCACCTGATCCTGGGTATCGAAGAGGGAAAGGTAGAGGCGGTGTTCTTCTGCCAGGGCATCGGCCAGCGGCAACTCGGCGCCGGCACGCAGCGACCGCTTGATGGCATTCAGCGCCAGGGGCGGCAACCCGGTCATTTTCTGCGCCAGTTCCAGCGCCCGGCCCATGGCCTGGCCGGGCCCGGTCAGCTCACTCACCAGCCCCAGCTGATAAGCGCGATCTGCGTCAATCATACTCCCGGTCAGGGTCATGAGGCTGGCCACCGGGCGCCCCACCGCCCGCAGCAGGCGCTGGGTGCCGCCAGCGCCCGGCATGATGCCCACATTGCACTCGGGCTGGCCGAAACGGGCCGTTTCATCCGCCACGATCAGGTCGCACATCATCGCCACTTCACAGCCCGCCCCCAGGGCGAAGCCGTTGACAGCCGCCACCACCGGAACCGGGCAATCCAGCAGCGGCTGGTAGTACTGGGGCAGGTTCAGCTCTGCCAGGGAAGCTGCACTTTGCTGGACCATCAACTTGAGGTCCGCGCCGGCGGCAAACACCTGGTCACCGCCGGTGAGCACCGCGGCCCGCACCGAACTATCCTGGTTGACCTGCTCGAAACACGCCGCCAGCTGCTGGCGCATTTCCAGGTCCAGGGCGTTGCGCCGCTCCGGCCGGTTCAGGCGAAGAACGGCGACCCCGTGTTCTACTTCGAGGATCAAGGGCGTATTCGTCACGTCTATTCCGGTAATTGTTCTGACCACGCTGTCCAGAATGGCGTCTCGGGTCAATGGTACACCCAAAACGAACAGCGCCAGGTGGCGGCATGGATGGTCCGCATGCGCCAGGGACACGCGGCCGCGAAACCGCCAGCACTGCAGCTTTTCATTCACGGGTTCATTCCCCGGTGGAGTGGCGTCTGAACCTATGGCGGACGCCAGTGTCTCAACCGGCATACCGTCCTGTCTGGAGCGCCTACATGAAAAATCTGCCTGTCTTTGTCTGCCTTTTGGCTGCACATCTTTCGATGCTGGCAGTGACCAGGGCCGATGCGGAAGAGCGGCCCGGGTTTTACGTTACCGCGGCGCTTGGTGTTTCCGATCACGGGATCGAGAACGAGGGCCTCAATCCCAATGACGAGACATTTGCCGACGACCGCGGCAACGCGTTCCGTCTGCTCGCCGGATATGAATTCAATGAGTACGTCAGCCTGGAGGCCGGATACGCAGACCTGGGCGAAAATCGCTGGGGATTCGTCAGTTCCTTTCCCGGCTTTCAACAGTTTGTCACTCACAGCGAGACCCTGGACGGGTACACCATGGCACTGCGGGTACGGTACCCATTCGCGGATCGCTTTTTTGTCTCCGGTCGGCTCGGTGCGTTTGCCTGGTCGTCAGAACACGACGTTCGAATTGTGGATATCCGCTTTCCGGAAGGTCTTCCGGTTCAATCCAGCCGCCAGACCTTCACCCGGTTCAGCGACACCGAATTGACCCTGGGCCTGGGCGTCGGCTTCCGGGTGACCGATGCTTTTGAAGTGAGCCTGGATTACGAGACTCTGGGAGACGCCGGCTTTCCAGACTGTTGCGAAGAAGATTTCGACAAGGGCACCCTGACCCTGGGTCTCAGCTACAGACCCTGAGTCTGTGAGACGGGTTTGCGCTGATCCGCGTCCGGTTCCCGGTTACGCCAGCGCCTCCTGTTCAACCGGGTTGGACAGGCACCCCACCCCGCTGATGTCGACTTCGATGCGGTCTCCGGGCTGCATCCAAAGCGGGGGTGTGCGGGCAAACCCGACGCCCCCGGGCGTGCCGGTGACGATCACGTCTCCCGGCTCCAGCACCGCGAATGTGCTGCAGTACTCGATCAGGTAAGGAATATCAAAACACAGGTCGGACACCGGCGCCGACTGCATGACCTCGCCATTGAGGCGGGTCTCCAGTTTCATCTCTGCTGGCGACGGGGCCTCGTCGGCCGTCACCAGCCAGGGTCCAAACGCTCCACTGCGATGGAAATTCTTGCCCGCTGTAAACAAGGGTGAGTGTCGCTGGTAGTTGCGCACGCTGCCGTCGTTGAAACAACTGAAGCCGGCGACGAAGTCCATGGCCCGGGTCCGTTCCACCCGGTGGGCGCGCCGGCCGATGATGACTGCAAGCTCTCCTTCAAAATCGTACTTGTCCGATACCGACGGCCGCAGCATCGGCTGACCATGGCCGACAACGGAGTCCGGGAATCGGACAAAGATCCAGGGATGGCGCGGCGGCTCCCGACCGGTTTCGGCAATATGGGCTTTGTAATTGATACCCACGCAGAGGATTTTTCCGGGATGCACCACCGGCGGCTCCAGCGTGACCTGGTCCAGGCTGAAGTCAGGCTCGTTTTCCGCCAGGGCAGCGAGTTCGCGGAGACCGCCGGCCCGGAGCGCATGGCCCAGGCTGTTGAATTCGGTACGCGTCTGCGCCTGTATCACGCCGCCGTCGCGCAGCATGCCGAATCCTGGCTGACCGTTGCGGGTGTAGCTGACCAACCGCATCAGGCAAAGATGTCCCGCAAAAAGTTTTCCATGGCTTGCCAGGAACGGCGGTCGGCCGCCTTGCTGTACACGGTGCCATATTCCGGGTCGTTGGCGTTGGGGTTGGCAAAGGCGTGCACGGTGCCGCCATAACCCACCAGCTGCCAGTCGGCTCCGGCCCCCGAAAGCTCCTCAGCCAGGGCCACGACCTGGTCCGGTGTGGCCATGGGGTCATCCCAGCCGTGCAGCACCAGGATCGGGGTGGTGATGGGCGTTCCCTCGGTGTTATCCGGCGCGCCCAGCAGGCCGTGAAACGACACGACCCCGGCCAGGCTCGCGCCACTGCGGGCCAGGTCCAATACCGAGAGCCCCCCAAAGCAGAAGCCAATGGCGGCGGCCTGGTTTACCTCCGGCTGTTCCAACAGGCAGTCCAGGGCCAGCTTCATGCGCCGCTGCAGCGCACCCCGGTCGTCCAGGAACGGCTGCAGCAGCGCCGCGTTCTCCTCCCGGGTCGACCCGTTCTTTCCATCGCCATAATTGTCAAGGGCGAACCCCACGTAGCCCAGCTCTGCCAGCCGGGTCGCCTTGCCGCGCTCGAAGTCGGTCTGGCCACTCCAGGCATGGGCCACCAGAACACCGGGACGTGCACCCGGCAGTTCGTCATCCCAGGCCATCCAGCCTTTCAACACGGTGTCACCGTCGCGGTAGTCCACTGGGCGGGTCTGAATCATGGGCCTGGCCTCGGCTGCGTTGATTTCGGGAGAACGGCGAGTATGCCAAAAGCTACCAGCGTATAGAATCCGACGGAGGACGACCCCGGCGATCAGATTTTGATTTCAGCGGCCAGACCCTCTCGGCCCAGACGACACGGCCTGCTGTTCACCGTTTTTTGATGATCTGGAGAGTCGCCGTTGCTGGCAGGATGGAGAACCTGACGCTGCGGATGCTGTAACGGCTGCGGTCGCTGGCGTCACGCCCCCAGTAACCGGCCGAATCCTGGGTCTGTTCAAAACGGTAGACAACCGCCCGGCCGTCGTCCCGGAAGGAGGCCCGGGTCAGGCTGGTAGCAGCGCTGTTATCCAGAAGCGAACTGCCCAGCAGGCGACTCAGCCGCGGCTGGGGCACCGCCATGCCGCTGCCGCTGGCGGGGGGATCGTCGTAGTACTCGTTGCCGATGGTTGGCTTGCGGCTGGGGTCGATGACGATGGTTCCGTCGGCAAGCCGGTAGCTATCCCCGGGCGAGAGCACACTGAGGTCGAGGTCGAGGGCGGCGAACTGGCCATTCACGGTGGAGAAACCGGCTTTGCGCCCGTCAAGCAGGGTGACGTTGCCGCGGCCCGCAACATTGAACTGACCCGCAGCCAGATAAACGACCAGGGCGGTGTCCTCGTCAATGCCGAAGCCGAGGCGCGTTTCGTTGGGCCTGCTGGCGATAGCCACGGCCAGGCGGCCCAGACGGGCCCGCTCACCGAAGTGTTGGTCGACCAGGCCAACAGGAAAGAATCCCAGGCCGGGCCCCAGGGTCAGCGTGGTGTCGTCCGGTTGGCCCGCCTTCCGAGTCAGCGAGCTCAGTGGATCGCCTCCGGTGATCATCGGGTCGCTCATCACTGCTGCACCTGCGCTGGTACCGCCGACCACTGCGCCGGCGGCCAGCCGGTCCCGCACAGCTTTCAGCATCGGCGTTTCTGACCCGCTTTCAGGGGAGAGCAGCATGGTCAGGCGGCGCTGGTCGCCGCCGGTCATCCAGATTCCGCCCGCGGACTCGATCTTGTCGATCTCGGTGGGGCTGCGGGCGTTGCCCGACCACTTGGACTCGTCCACCGTGCGGGTTGATGGATCGTCTTTTATCGCGAGTTTGACTAAGGTCACCCGATCTTCGGACACGCCGTGGCGGCCCAGGGCCCGGATGAAGGCTGCCACCGACTGCGCAGGCTCGCCAGAAGCCGTCGGCAGCACGGCGATACGGCTGGTCGCAGGGTCCGGCAGCGCCTCGATGAAGGCGCGGTAGACGGCAGAATTATCGGGCTGGAGCCCACCCCCGACGATGACCAGGGTCCCCGGCGCCGCGTTGATGGCCGATGCCAGTGCCAGCAGCGCCAGGCCCGCAAGGCCCATGCCCAGCCGTGACAGACCAGGTTTGTCCGTCACGGCCGCAGGCAAAGCGTCGACAGCGCGAACCATCAGAACCCGTAGGTGTATCTCAGGGTGAGGTAACGGCCCATGGAGTCATGATTGATGTGATCCACGTTGGCCGAGCTACCCAGCACCAGCGGTGGCTCTTCGTCCGTCAGGTTGCGGACATTCAACTGCACGAAGCTGTTCTCGGTGACGTCGTAGCTCAGGTTCAGGTCAAACACTGTCCAGGAATCCACCTTCACCACTGCATCCGACGGCAAACCCACCGCTGCCAGGGTTCTGGAGCTTGGGTCGTCCAGGTAGCTGTCGGTGTAGCGCATGCCGAGGCTCGCCCGCCAGTCATCCTTACGCCAGCGGAGCCGAACGTTGGTCAGGAACTCGGGGTAACGAAACTCGCCGACCTCGTCGATGACGGGTGACACCGGAGAAGCCTGGCGCTCGAAGTCCAGCAGCCAGGTGACGTCGGCCAACAGGCTGAGTTCGTGGCCGCCGTCCAGGTCGAAGTAGTGGGTGTAAGCCAGGTCTACGCCGCTGACGTCCTCGAAACCGAGATTGGTCAGCTGGAAATGGGCGTCGATCACGAATCCACCGGCCACTTCAACACCAGGCTGGCCAGTGGGCAGTTCGCCTTCGCCGACCACCGGGAATTCACCGGCCAGGGCACGGCGCAGGAAGTCATCCTCGTCCACGCCGATGATGTTTTCGTAGTCGATGGCCCAGTAGTCGAGGTTCAGCTCTATGTCCGGAGTCGGCCGCCAAAGCGCACCCAGTCCCCAGGTGTCCGCCTCTTCGGCTCCCAGATCTGGGTTAGACACGTCTTCCGACAGCAGCGCCTCACCGTCGGCGCCTGCATCACCGTCACAGGCGGCCGGCACGGCTTCACAGTCGACCCGGTAGCTCGACAGCAGGGTACCTGCACCCACCTGCGCCAGCGATGGCGCGCGGAAGGAGGTGGAGTAGTTACCTCGGAAAATCAGATTGTCGGTGGCAGACCAGCGGAACGCAACCTTGGGATTGACGTCACCGTCGAAGCCCTCGAAGTCGTCGTAGCGCAGTGCGAACTGCATGTCGAAGTCGTCACTGAAGGGCACGTAAATCTCACCGTAGGCCGCCCAGATGTTGCGATCGGCGTCAGCGGAGGTGGAGCTGAAACCCAGAATGGGCTCGGGATTGAATGTCGTCGCCACGGCAACGCCGGCAGGCACATCGCGGACCTCTTCATTGCGGTACTCAAAGCCAAATGCACCACTGACAGCATGGTCACGGAAGGTGAAAAGCTCACCGGTGGCGGAGACGTCGAAGGACCACATCTGGGATTCGCCATCACGCCGGGCCCGGGTGCGAAGCGCCTCATCAATGCCGGGCGACTGTGATTCCTGGCCGTTGAAGGGGTTGTACCACAGCGTGGTCAGGCCACGGTCCTCACAGGTCTCGCCAACAAACGACGCACTGGGGCGAATCAGGTTCACATCCCAACGTTCCACCGTGGAGCCGTCGCTGCAGAGATTACCGAGGTTGGCGTTGTAAAATGCTTCGGCGATTACCAGGCCGCTGACGCCCTGTTGCTCGGACTCGCTCTTGCCGTAGGTCACGGCGCCCTCGATGCTCCAGCCGTTATCGAGATCGGTCTCAAGGCCGGAGACGATACGGTAGGTATCGGACTCAACCTCCACCGCACGCGGCTCGGGAATCTTGCCCCAGGCGAAGATCGGGAAGCCGAAAAACTCTGAAAAGGCATCGACCTGCCCTTCCTCGACGATGTCGTTGATCAGGGATTGGGGAAAGAACGGGTTTTCCGGGTCCACCGGTGCGCGGGAGAAGTTGGCCGGCGAACCGGTGCCACTGGACTCAGTGGTCTGGAACAGGACCTCGTTGAACCAGGTAGTCCGGTCGCTGATGTCGAATTCATAGTTCACCATTCCGCCGACGCTCTCAAAGTCATCAACGGTGGAGACAAAGCGGTTGGTGTTGACCTCGCAGAACTCACCAAAGTTGCCGAAGCCGAATTGGTCCGCAGGACAACCGCCGTCGCCGGGCTCCTCGGTCTGGTCAAAAAACTGGAGGAACAGGTCATTGAAGCTGGGATAGAAACCCTGCTGGCTCGGGCGCACGGAATCACGGCTGATGGCGCGGTCACGATCGTATAGCGCATTTCGGTCGAACCAGTCCAGGATCACCAGGCCGCGGTGAGCGCCCTCCCCGAAGCCGGCGACGATATTGACGTTGGAGCGCCCCTCGTCAGTGCTCTCGGTGGAGTTGGCGTACGAGGCGGAGATCTCCGCGCCCTGGAAATCATCCCGCAGCACGTAGTTGACGACGCCAGCCACCGCGTCCGCGCCATAGATGGCCGAGGCGCCGTTGGGCAGCACTTCGACCCGTTCCACCGCGGACAGCGGAATCGAGTTGACGTCGATGAAGGATTCCTGGCCGCGGGCAAAAGAACTGATGGTTGCGCGGCGTCCGTTGATCAGGGTCAGCGTTGAACTGGTCCCCAGGCCCCGCAGCGACACGCCTGCCGCGCCAACCGGGGTATCGCTGGAAAGCGGACCAGCAGTAGAGGTGCTGAAGGTGCCGGAACCGCCACCGGTGATTGTCAGATCGCGCATCAGGTCGCCAAGGGAGTCAGCGCCGGACTCAAGGATGTCGTCGCGGTCGAGCTGAACTGCCTGGACCGCACCTTCCAGGTCAACACCTTGAATCCGGGTACCGGTCACCAGGACCTCTTCAATAGTCGTCGGCTGCTCGCCGGCCGGGGGCGTGTCCTGTGCCAGCGCACACACCGGGACGGCGGCAAGCGCGAGCAACATGGCCTGGGTCAGCGCACGGCGCTGGAACATGGATTTGTTAGCTTTCATGGTTTCAGTCCTGTGATTTATCAGGTTTCGCGGTTTCGCCCGCTAAGCTCAGCCGATGTCATCCACCGCATCGCTGCGGTCTCGAAATATGCGATTCAGTCCGGAGATCGCTTCCACCGTCTCACCGCGGTGCCGGGACGCAATCTCCACGACCAGGGCGTTCAACAGCACGTTCACCGAGGACGTGGCGTTGGTCAGCATCATTCCGTGGCTGGAAACGGCCAGCGACTGGTCAGCCAGTTCCACGGCGGGGGCTATGGCGCTGTTGGTGATCGCCAGTGTCGGTATTCCTCGCTGGCGGGCCTCGATGAGCAGTTCCAGCGTTGGTTTGGAATAGGGCGGGAATGAAAATACGACGACCAGGTCGGCCGGGCGCAGGACCACCAGCTGTTCCAGCGGAGACGTGTAGCGGGTGGGCAGGCTGCTGGCCCGCAGACCGTGCTCAGTAAAGAGATAGGTAGCGAAGTCAGCCAGGTAAGCCGAGATCCCCATGCCGAAGGTGAACACATGGTCGGCCTTGAAGAGCGTGGCAGCGGCCGACCGGAACGCGGATGACTCAATACCGTCCAGGGTCCGGTCGATGTTGTGACGCTCCAGGCGGGCCACCGCCGCCAGCACATCGTCATCATTGACTGCCGTTGTCTCCCCGGTGGCATCCACCGCTCCCTCGCGCAGGCCGTCAACCAGGGCCATCTTGAGATCGCTGTAGCCGCTGAACCCGATACGCTGGCAGAACCGGACCACCGTCGCGTCGGAGGTGCCGGTCCGCTCAGCGAGCTGGGGCACCGAAAGGAACGGTATTTCTCCCAGGTGCTCCAGCACAAACTCACCGATGACCCGCTGCTGGGTGGTCAGATCAGCGGCGTGGGCGAGAATTCGATTGTGCAGCATCGGTTCGGCAGTACCAGCTCTGGGCATTCCAAATGACTCCTATTATTTCATCTAATTATTATATGAAATTTTCATTTCATACGAAAGCCCTAGAAAAAAATACATATTTTTCAGTAGTTTAAATTTTATCCTCTGAAAATTAAGCTTGGTAGTCATCCATCTTTTCAATAGTTGATGTGCTTTCCTTCAACAAATTTCCGGTCGGCGGCCGGTACTGCGGGGACATGGGCCGGCATGCTGCAGATCGTTAACCCCAAAGTGATGGCATAGTCCGGCGTCAGCTGAGAGACTTGGCAGAGCAGGAATGATTGAGTCACATCATGACCAATGACAGGAAAGTGACAAAGAAAGCGGCCAAAAAGGCACCGAAGAAAGCGTCTCGCAAGGCGCCTCGTAAAGTAAGTTCCCGGTCAGCGCCGGCAAGCGGCGGAAAGCAGGCTGCCTCGCAGTGGCCTGATTCCAGGGATCTTTCCGATCTGCGAGCGGCCGTGCAGCGCCTGGAACATCCCGGCCTGGCGGCCCGGCTGACCAGCCTGGTTGGTCTCCCGTTTGAGCAGGGACTGAAGCTGTTGCCCGAACCCTGGTATCAGCGAATCCATCAGTCGGCTCAGGGCGCCATCAGCCAGGCGCTGGGTGTGGCTGTCTCAACCATGCCAGACGGGCCGGACCGGAGCAGGAGCCGGCCCGACTTTCACCGCCTGCTTGGCATGGGAACCGGTGCGGTCGGGGGATTCTTCGGTCTGCCGGGAACACTGCTGGAACTGCCGACCACGACGGTCGTCATGCTGCGCGCCATCGCCGACGTGGCAGCCGGCGAGGGTGAGGATCTCTCCACGTCCGATGCGCGCCTGGCCTGCGTCCAGGTGTTTGCCCTGGGTGGCCGTCGCCCCGAGGACGACGCCGCGGAAACGGGCTACTACAGCGCACGGATGGCGCTGGCCTACCATTTTTCCGCGGTTTCCAGTCAGCTGGCGCGCAGCGGCATGGTGCAGCGCAGCCTGCCGGCCGCCATCCAACTGGTACGCGGGGTAGCGGCACGGTTTGGTGTGGCTATCTCGGACAAGGTGGCTTTCCAGCTGGTCCCGGTTGCCGGCGCCATCTCGGGCGCCCTGATCAACGGGATATTCATTCAGCACTTCCAGGAAATGGCCCGGGGTCACTTCGTGGTGCGCCGGCTGGAGCGACGCCACGGACCCTCCGTGATTCGTGGTGCCTACGAACGGCTGGCTCGCAGCCCGTGAAAGGGCCCGGCCGAGTGCCGGACCCCGGCGGGAGACGGTGAAGACAGAATCGACCGAACGGGTGCACAGTTGGCTAACTCTCGTCCTCAAACACCTCGTCGACTGGAAGGCCAAACTCCTTCGCTATGCGAAACGCCAGCGGCAATGAGGGGTCATGCCGGCCATTTTCGATGGCATTGACCGAGTTTCTCGACACACCGATTCGCGCGCCGAGTTCGGCCTGGGACCACCGCCGCTCGGCGCGAAGTACACGTAATCGATTCTTCATTTTGCAGCGCTACCGGACTCAGGCCTGGGGCCGCGCTGCCCGCCAGGACCACGCCGCATAGGCAATGATTGCGCACAGAAACATGAGCGTGATGACCGTCATGGCACCGAGGCCAAAGCCAACAGCCGCTGGCGGCAGGTCATTCGCCGGGGACTCCGCCAGGCTGGCGATGAAATCGGCAACAGCGGTGGAGCGGGTCATCACAATCAGGAACCCTACGGTGCAGGCAATCCCGGCATAAGCACCGATTGCCGTGATGAATCTCGCTGCCGCAATCTCAACCTCGTCGGCGTTGCGCCTGGATTCCCAGACTACGATGCCGAAAATCACGCACAGATAGCTGACCTCGAGGATGGTCTGCGCCGGCTCGCCAAATGGCGCAGCAAAAATGAGATATAGAAACGGCACCATCAGCAAAACCATGGGGGACAGCTTCCGAACCAGACTTTTTGTCATGACAGGATCTCTTTTCATAATGCAAAGTATACTTTGCATATTTTCGGATTCGCCGTCAAGGCGTCTTACAGAGATTTTGTGCCAGGCACAGCCAACGCGCTGTACGGAGTGCGGCGATCAGTTCACGCGGCTTGTGGTGATTCAAGGTCCATGGCGTGAACCTTGATTCCCCGCTGCATCAACGGCCGGAACAAGGCGTCCAGGGTCATCACTTCTTCGGGCATCCAGACACCCGGAGCCGGGCAGGCGCGGAGAAGTCGCCTGGCCATCTCCGTGGCCACCATTGCGGCACTTTCAGCCAGATCCGTTCCTTCTGCGATCACCCGCCGGACCCCGCTTTCGGCGGCGACATCCACCATCACAATCCATCGGTCTTTCCGGCCCTCGGGGATCTGGTCAACGGCGCGGCGAGTCAAACCCTCAATTGCCTTGCGCCCCATCAATCCGGTGACCTTCGATCGCGACAGCCCGTTCAGCAATCGGGTCAGTTTTCCGGACCCGAGACTGAGCCACGAGGATGCCTCGGCAACGCCCAGTGTATCGGGGTAAAAGAACTGATCCGGCAGGCAGAAATGATACTCCCGCTGATCACGGGCCGGGGCGGGATAGCTCACCCGACGGGATTCGCTGAAGTTGGACACGCTACGGTCGTATTCGCCTTTCATGACGGGGAACTTTCGGCCAAGGTCGGTTAACTGCTCCATCCACGATGGGCTGAATTCAGGTCCGGTCTGCCACCACAGATGGGTGGTAATGCTGTTGGCTTCGGTTACGCCTTCTACGGCGCTCCGGGCCATCAGGTTGGCCAATCCCGGCACCAGACCGCAGCCGAGCAACATCCTGGTGCGACCTTCTCTGGCCTCATCGTCCAGGGCCAGCATCTGGGAAATGCAGCGATAGTCGGAGGTCACGTCCAGGTAGGGGATGGCGCCCCGGGCCGCCGCGGCGGCCAATTGTGGCTCGCCGGTCTGGGGCGCACAGTTGATGATCAGGCCCGCGTTGTCCAGGCCGTCGGCAATGCTGTCCGGGTTGTCCACATCGATGCGGCGGTGGCTGACCCTTGAGCCAACCTCGTCCGCCATTTCCCTGGCCTGGGAATAGTCACGGCCCGCCACCACCACACGCGCCTGCACCTGCTGCACAAGGTTGCGCACGATTCGGGAGCCGAGAGCGCCATAGCCGCCGGTTACAATAATCGCCTTTTTTTGTTTTGACTGGACCATGGTCCGGAAAACCGTTGTCTAATCCAGCCACCACGGTAACGCGAAAACGCGTAAGCGCTTCATTTTTACAACAGTTTTTAACACTCCCGCCCGCCACGCGACCCTCAGGGCCTGGCGAAAAGTTCTACGGAAAAGTCACGGAATTTTCGAAGGACGGTGGCCTCACCGAATCCCCGCTGCGCCAGCAGTGCGCGGCACTTCGGGACGTCACAAAGGCTGTCGTGGAGTTCAATGAGCAGTAATTGGGTGCGATCCAGAAGGTCGGGATAGCTGCTGATGAAGTCGAACTCACTCCCCTCGATATCACACTTCAGCAGGTCGATGGCCTGGTCCGCCGGCAGATTTTCCTCTACGTCGAGGTACGGCACCTGGCGCCGGCCGCGATCATCAACCCTGTTGGCAATATGGAATGTGTCTTCTGCAAAGGAGGCATTGCCCTGACGCTGTCCTACCAGTCCGTTGAAAACGGCGACCGGCATCGGGAACCCCTGGTCGCTGATACGGGATTCCAGTTCGTGGACCAGGGAATCGCTGGCCTCGAACGCGTGAACCCGAGGCAGGTCTGACGATTCCCCATAACGGGTCCGCCACAGGTGAAACAGCCGAAATACGAAGTAGCCGACATTGGCGCCCAGGTCCAGCACCACCGGCGGGTTGTCGCCTTCTTTCCGGCGGGCGAACAGGGCAGCAAATGCCGGGTCATACTCACCATCCACAAACAGGTCGCTGAAAACGATCCACTCACCCTCACTACAAATACGGACCTTGATCCCCGACGTCAGAGTCCACCCGGGCCGCAGCTTCTTCCATCGTCGATCGCGAAGTTTCTCCAGCAGTCGGGAACGGCTCAGTCCAAGCACAGAACCTCCTCGTCGTTGAACCTTCCGGGCTTTTTCAGATTGCCAGCCTGGTCGCCGGTCACCCGATCAATGAACTGACGGACCACATGATCTTTCCGCAAGGCCCAAATGGTCTGCCAGAATTGTGCGGGTCGCTTGAGGGCGCCGGCCAGGAATCGCAACCAGCCGCCAAGCGGGATCCAGCGCCACAGCCACCGCGAATCCGGACCAGCCAGGCCACACAGAATCAATAGGGTCCAGGGGGGAACCGGCGCCTGTGATTTCCTGGCAACCCATTGGCCCACGGTCGAGCTGTCCATCCCCACGTCGCGAAAGAATGCAGTGGCCAGCCACGCCTGGCAGGCACCGTACAAACCGTGGGTTCGGCCCCGGGCAGTCTCCCGGGTCACTGCGAAATGCGCCTTGGGGTCGGCTGCAAACAGGATGGGGAATCGAAACGTTCTCTCCCTGATCGCTTCCACCAGGTCAAAGGGCGCCTCATCGGGCACCACCATTGCCGCCAGCCTGTCCGATCGCATCACCGTTGCCCCATCGGCATACCGCGCACCGGCCACGGCGTTCCAGTGCGGCCATTGAATCTCGTAGACCCGATCCTCCACCGGGTGAACGGATTTGCCGGGGTGCTGCCAGCTGCCGTCCGCCTGTTCCACAGCCAACCACTGATTGGAGACCGCAACCTCTGCCTCAGGCCTCTGCTCCAACAGCCCGATCATTGAGGCCAGGAAGTCTTCATTCCACCAGTTATCGTCCTGCAACATCGCCATGTACGGTTCGGACATATCCGTAAAGGCGAGATTGTAAGACGCCATGGCTCCCAGATTGACCTGGTGATCGATGATGCTGATCCGGGCATCCCCGAGTTGGTCCACCAGGCGCCCGGGCTCCGGGTCAGTCGGGTCGTCGTTGTGAACCTCGCACACCCAGCGAGTAAAGGTCTGCGACAACAGGCTTTGCAGGGCCCGCCCCAGCAAATGGGAACGTCGATAGGTGAATAGGAAAATTCGGCATTGCGCGCTGCTCATCGGTCGCAGTACGCCTGCGAACTTAGTACCAGCGCGCTGTTCATGGACACTTACGATACACGAAAATGCCATTCACAGCGCCGCCACACGACGCCGCCCGACTGAAGCTCGGCTGATTCAGGTTGAGTCAGGCCCTGGGCTTGTCGATCACCACGTTGGGGTTGGCGGCCCGCATGGCCTCCAGTTCCTTGGCCACCACGTCCGGCGACTGGGAGCCACGCGCCATGAGCTTGTAGAAAGACGGCACGATGAACAGCGTAAACACCGTAGCGATGCCTATGCCGAAGAACACCACGACGCCCAGCACGGTTCGGCTCTCGGCGCCCGGGCCGGCCGCCAGCATCAGCGGGATGGACCCCATGGTGGTGGATACCGTGGTCATCAGCACCGGCCGGAAGCGGATGCGGGACGCCTCCACGATGGCTTGCTCGAAGGGTCTGCCCGCGTCGCGCAGCTGGTTGATGAACTCCACGATGAGAATGCCATTCTTGGCCGCAATACCCACCAGCATGATGATGCCGATCTGGCTGTAGATGTTGAAAGTAAGCCCGGTCACCAGCAGGCCCAGCAGGCCACCTGCAACCGCCAGCGGCACGGTGATCATGATCACGATGGGCTGTCTGAAACTTTCAAACTGGGCGGCCAGCACCAGGAACACCACCAGCAGAGCCATTCCCAGGGAGAAGTAGATCGCGCCCGAGGCCTCCTTGTATTCCAGGGACTCGCCCTTGTAATCCACCTTGGCTCCCACCGGCAGTTCCGAGCGCACCAGGCCTTCCAGGTAGTCCAGTGCCTCGCTCAGCGAGTAACCCGGCGCCAGGCTGGCGCTCAGGGTCACCGCGCGCATGCGGTTGTAACGGTTGAGCTGGGCTGAGCCGGCCGTGCCCTCGATGGCGATGACGTTGGTCAGCGGAATCAGGTCGCCGGAGGTGTCCGAGCGCACGTAGATATTGCGCAGGTCTTCCGGCGTGGCCCGCTGGGATTCCTTGGCCTGCAGGATCACGTCGTACTCTTCGCCGTCAACCACGTAGGTGGTGAGCTCCTGTTCGGTCATCATGGTTTGCAGGGTGCGCCCCACCGAGCGCACTGAAACACCCAGCTCGGCAGCGCGATCCTTGTCCAGCCGCACCATCAGCTGGGGCTGGGTCTCTTTCAGGTCTGCATCCAGCCGAACCAGCCCGGGATTCTCCCGTGCCTTCTCCAGTATGATGTCGCGCCAGCGCGCCAGCTCTTCGTAGGTGGGCCCGCCCAGCACGAACTGCACGGGCTGCCCGCCGCCGCCCCGGGAAATGCCGGACCGCATGAAGGCGAAGATGTTGAGGTCTGGGATCTGGCGCCACTGGGCCAGCATGTCGTTCATTGCTTCGCGGGTGGTCACGCCGGTGCCGCCCCCATCCAGGGCCATGGTCACTGCCACGATACCCGAGTTGGTGGCGCCGCTGCGCCAGCCCGGCATGGACACCAGGCCACGCTGGACGTCACCCGACTCCACGTATTCCAGCATTGGCGCCTCGATGGCGTCGATGTGGCTGAACATGCGCTTGAGGCTGGTGCCCTCAGGCGCCCGGATGGAACCGAAGAAGAATCCCTGGTCTTCCTGGGGCGCGTACTCCTGGGGGATGGTCTCCAGCAGCCACACTACGGAAAGGCCCACGGCAAAGATGCCCACCACAAACGCCCATGCCACTTTCAGGCTGCGCTCCAGCAGCCGCTGGTACCCGGCAGCCAGGCGTTCGAACATACGATCGATCCAGGCACTGATCCCGGTCATGTCCCCGTGGGGCTTGAGCAGCTTGGAGCACAGCATGGGCACCAGGGAAAGCGCCAGGAAGGTCGAAAATATGACCGCGGCGGAAATGGTGATGGCCAGTTCAGAAAAAATGCGTCCGATGTTGTCCTTCAGGAAGACGATGGGCGCGAACACCGCCACCAGCACCACCGTGGTGGTGATGACAGCAAAGGACACCTGGCGGGAGCCGCGGTAGGCCGCCAGCAGCGGCGCCTCACCCTTGTCCACCCGGCGGTGGCAGTTCTCCAGCACCACGATGGAGTCGTCCACCACCAGGCCGATACACAGCACCAGGGCCAGCAGCGTAATCAGGTTGACCGACAGGCCAAACGCTGCCAGCAGGCTGAAAGCCGCCACCAGGCAGATGGGGATTGTCAGCACCGGGATGATGGTGGCGCGCAGGTTGCCCAGGAACAGGAAGATGACGCAGCCTACCAGGGCCACGGTGATGCCTATGGTCCAGTACACCGACCTGATGGCTGCCCGGATGAACACCGAGTCGTCGGTGCTCTTGGTCAGCCGCATACCCTCGGGCAGCTCCTGGTTGATCTGCGCCATTTCGGCGTTGACCGCACTGAGCACGTCCACGGTGTTGGCGGTGGACTGCTTGATGATTCCCAACGCCGTGCCGTCTGCGCCGTTGGAGCGAAACAGGCGGCGCAGGTTGCGCGGCGCGATCTCCACTTCAGCCACCTCACCCAGGCGTACCAGGTGACCGTCTTCACCCCGCTTGATGACCAGGCGCTCAAAGTCTTCCGGCGTCGTGTAGTTGCGCGCCATCCGCACCTGAAACTCGCGATCCAGGGATTCAACCCGGCCAGCGGGAAGCTCGATGTTTTCGCGCAGCAGGGCCGCTTCGATGTCCGACACGGTCAACTGCCGCGCCGCCAGCGCCAGGCGGTCGATCCACAGCCGCATGGACGGCCGGCCGCTGCCGAAATTGGACACGTTTGACACGCCGGGGATGGTGGCGAACCGGTCCACCACGTAACGGTCGGCATAGTCGGTGATCTCCATGGAGTTCATGGAGTCGCTGGACAGCGTCAGGTACATGATGGGTCGGGCGTCGGTTTCCCGCTTGTCCACGGTGGGCGGATCAACTTCGTCCGGCAGGCGGCGGACCACCCGGGAGACGCGGTCGCGGACGTCGTTGGCCGCAACGTCAATGTCCCGGTCCAGGTCAAACTCGATGCTGATGGAGGAGCGGCCATCCCGGCTGTTGGAGTTGATGGTCTTGACACCCTGTATCCCGCTGAGCTCGCTTTCCAGGATCTGGGTGATGCGCTTTTCCACCACCTCGGCCGAAGCGCCGGCGTATTGGGTGGAGACCGAGACGATGGGAGACGCGATGTCCGGGTACTCGCGTACCGGCAGCTCCTTGAACGAAAGGATGCCGAACGCGAACAACAGCACGGTCAGTACCGTGGCGAATACCGGCCGCTTGACCGATACGTCAGACAGCCACATGGCTCAGCGCCCCGCGCCGGCCGGCGCGCCCGACCCGGCGCTGATAGAGCCGGTGCCTTTCTGGCCGGGGCTGCTGGCCGTTGCCGGACTTTCTCCCTGCAGCCTGACGCTGGCACCGTCCCGCAGAGACATGGTGCCTTCGGTTACCACCAGCTCCCCGGCCTCCAGGCCGCTCAGGATTTCAACGCGCCCGTAGGTGCGTTGGCCCAGAGTAACGTCCCGTCGCCAGGCGCGGCGCTCGTCGTCAATGGTGAAGACGTAGTTGGCCGCACTGCGCTGAATGACTGCCGCTTCGGATACGGCCAGCACGTCGCGCCGGTCGGTGATGACGTTGACGGTCATCAGCATGCCCGGACGCAGGCTTTCGTCGCTGTTGTCGATCAGCGCCCGCACTTCCACTGCCCGGGTCACGGGATCGATGCGGGAGCTGATGGAGCTGATCTGCCCTTCAAAGACCCTGCTGTCCCAGGCGGTGCTGGTGGCTTTCACGGAGAAGCCGATACGCAGCCGGGCAAGCAGGGTTTCGGGAACGGTGAAATCCAGCTTGACCACCGACAGGTCGTCCAGGGTCGTAATGGCCGTGCCTGGGGTTACCAGCGTGCCGATGCTGACCTCGCGAAAACCCAGCACACCGCTGAACGGTGCCTTGATCAGGCGGTCCTGCAGTCGTGCTTCAACCGAGTTCAGCCGGGCGCGGGCAGCGTCGGCTGCGCTGACCGCCACGTCCACCTCGGAGTCGGCGGCCAGGCCGCGTCCGCCCAGGTCCCGGACCCGCTGCAGCTGCCGGTTGGCGTCGTCCAGGTTGGCCCGGGCCTCGGCCAGCTGGGCCTCCTCTTCTTCGTTGGTCAGTTCAACCAGAACGGTTCCAGCCTCAACGAAGTCGCCATCGTCGAAATTGATGCGACGGACCGTGTCGGAAAGGTTGGCGGTGATGGTGACCGATTCGTTGGCCTGGGTCGTCCCGATGGCCTCAACAATCCGTTCGAAGGGTTCAATCCTGGCCGGTTCAGCCACCACCAGTACAGGCCCGCGCTGGCCCCAGCTGCCGCTGCCAGCGGCCGGGTCAGTGTCTCCGGCCAGCAGCCAGTAACCGGCAGCGGCCAGCGCCGCCACTATGATTATTGTTATCGCGGTTTTCATGTTGACGTCCTGCCCGGCCTCGCGGGACCGTTAAGCTCCGAGGCCATTGTACTCTCATCCGGCAACTCGTCATTCAGAGCGCCATTCCCGGCAGGCAGTGTACTCGCGCACCGTGAATGCGGGGTGTAGGAGGTTGGGATGCTGGCGGAGGAGCCTGTCGGATCTCTCCGGCGGGTGAGTCACCCTCTAGTCGGTTTCTACCAGAACCTGGGACAGGTCCTTTCGCTTTTGCTGGGGAACGATGCGGGGATAGCCGTACCAGAACAGCCCCACGCAGCGGTACTGGTCCGGCGCCAGGCCAAGGGATTCCAACAGCCTGGGATCCCGGGTGACGGGACCGGTGGTCCACTTGACGCCTACCCCGGCCTGCCACAGGTAAAGCATCAGGTTCTGCACCGCACAGCAGGTCGCGGCGTAGTCCTCACGATCCAGCAGCGCGTCCTGGGAGACCCGACAGCTCACCACCAGCCAGCCTGGGACCTGCTCCATGCGCTGGCGCCGCGCGGCGGCCGCTTCCTCGCCCTTTTCCCGGAGGGCGAGTTCCACGGCCAGGTCGATCACCTTGCCGATGAGTCGGGTTCCCAGCAGGTGGAACAGCCAGGGCTCGGTGACCCGATGGTTGGGGGCCCATCGAGCCAGCTCGACGGCATTGGTCACCAGCTCCCGTGGAACCGGGTCCGGCTCAAAGAAGTTGATGGTCCGGCGGGCCCTGATCTGGTCGGCAAATCCAGCCAGCTCCGACCCGGACAGGACCAGGCTGGAACTCAACTCTGAAACTCGGGCATGCGCACCACCAGCCCGTCCAGGTCATCTGTCACCGTGATCTGGCAGCTCAGGCGGCTGTTGTCAGCACGCTCGCACGCCGTGCAGTCCAGCATGTCTTCCTCGACGTCCTCGGCTGCGGTCAGTTTGTCCACGAACGACTCGTCAATGTAGACATGACAGGTGGCGCAGCTCATGCAGCCGCCGCAATCCGCGTCGATGCCGTCGATGTTGTTCTGGACGGCGCCTTCCATCAGGCTCCAGCCGTTGGGAACGTCCACCACGTGCTCGGTGCCGTTGTGCTCGATATAGGTGATTTTGGCCATGTTATGTCCTTCAGCGAATGCCCTGCTCTGTCAGGCGCAGCCAGAGTAGTGGGGATAAGGGCAGCGCTTTTAAAGAGAGCTGCCCGCAATTTGTTGAGGAAGATGACCTGATTCAGGCGGTGGCTGCCCTGGCCGGCGCCTCGGTCTTCGGCCGCCGGTTGATGATGTCCAGTGCCGCCAGCCGGTAGGCTTCGGCCAGGGTCGGAAAATTGAAAATGTTCTCGACAAACATATCCACGTCCAGCCCCTCCACCATGGCAATCTGACCCATGTGAATCAGCTCGGTGGCGCCCTCACCCACGATCTGCACGCCGAGCACCTTTCGACCATCGCTGTCACAGACCAGCTTCAGCATGCCGTCCTGGATGCCGTCGATCTGGCCCCGGGCAACCTCGTCAAAGGTGGTTGACCCCACCATCACCGAGCCATGCTTCTCCCGGGCCTGCACTTCGGTCAGCCCGGCGCTGGCGATTTCCGGGATGGTGAAAATGCCGGCGGGAATTGTGTGGGATGGTGCGCCCAGGGGCAGTCCCAGGGCGTGGCGCACGGCCCGGCGGCCCTGCTCCATGGAGCTGGATGCCAGCGCCGGGGCACCAATCACGTCACCCACGGCATAGATGTGTGGCTGCCGGGTGCGGCAGAACTCGTCCACGTCCATCAGGCCGCGCTCGTTGGCGCTCAGTTCAGCCTTGTCCAGCTCCAGGTACTCCAGGTTGGCGATGCGGCCGGCGGCGGCTATGGCCTTTTCAGCCCGCACCGTGTCACCGTTCTCCAGCTCCACCTCGACCTCCAGCCCGTTCCATTTCATGCTGGCGATGTCCCTTTCGCCCAGGTAGGTACCGCCAAAGGACTCAAAATTTCGCACAAAGGCATCGCACAGCTCAGGGTCCAGAAACCCCAGGGGTCTGGGATAGCGGTCGATCATGGTGACCCGCGACCCAAGTATGGCAAAAATCGACGCGTACTCGCTGGCAATGACGCCGCTGCCGATGACCACCAGGGACTTCGGCAGGTAGCACATGGAGAGTATGGAATCACTGTCCAGGATGTGCTCGTGATCAATAGGAATATTGTCGGGGTCTCGCGGACTGGAGCCGGTGGCCAGCACTATGTATCGGCTGCGCAGCTCCCAGGTCTGTCCGTCAACCTTGTTCACCAGCAGGGTGTGGGGATCGGCGAAACGCGCGCGTCCGTGTATCCACTCCACACCTGCGCGTTCCAACTGGTCGGAAATGAACGAATCGTGTGAGCTCAGCACCTGCTGCAGGCGGGACATCAGGTGGGTCATGGGTTCCTGCTGTTCCAGGTCCAGGTTGAAATCCCGGACGACGCGACGGGTCCGCGTCAGCTGCAGCGCGTTTTCGCGCAAGGTTTTGCTGGGGATCGTGCCGCTGTGAACGCATGCGCCACCGGCCCGGTTATCGCGTTCCACCAACCCAACCATGCACCCGGCCTCGGCTGCCTGGATGGCTGCTTTCTGACCAGCGGGGCCGGATCCGATGACCACCACGTCGAATGAGTGTCTTTTCACGAGAACGACTCCAGTTCTGCCGCGACCCGGCTCTTCTTGTCCAGCAGCTTACCCAGGTCTTCGGGATAAATATTGAGACTCTGCAGGCTTTCGTCGCCGACCAGTCCGTCGGCCGACACATTCTCCTCGTCCAGCATATGCCGGGTCAGCATCAGGGACGCGTACACGCCACAGGCGTCTTCACGGTAGTCCGGAGCCTCGTGATAGTTGTTGTAGTACTCGATGCACATCCGGGCTGGCCCGGGCAACTTCCAGTTTTCCGCCAGCCGCGCGCCGATCTGCGGGGCCGCCACGTCAACGATCTGCACGAGTTCGTCATCCTGCAGCACATTCAGACTGGCGAGGAACTTCAGCGACAGCGGCTTGCCGACGTTGTGCAGCAGGCCACACAGGTAGGCGGTTTCCACGTTGGCCCGGCGCATCCTGGCCACCTCCTTCGCCCATAGCGCCGCGCCAAGACCCTCACGCCAGTACAACTGCATGCGGTCCAGGTTGTGCTTGTCCTCGTACACTGATGCTTTCAGTGCAGTACCCAGCACGATTTCACTCAGCACCTTGAGGCCCAGGCGCGTGATGGCCTGGCGCAGGGTGACGATTTCGGCCTGGCCGCTGAAGGCCGCTGAGTTGGCCACCCGCAGCACGTCAGAAGCAATTTTCTGGTCCTTCTCCACCAGTTCGGCGATTTCCCGGGCGTCGGCATCCGGACTGTTGGCGAGATTGAAGACCTTGAATGCCGTGGCGGGCAGAAACGGCAATTCGATTTCACCCGCATCCAGCTTGCGGTTGAACTCTGTAACCAGGTCCGGGGCTTCGCCCGGTGTCACTGGTGGCGCGGTAGCGGCAATGGATTCCAGCATGGTGTCACTCGTCGGGTAGTCTGCTTTGTCAGCCCGTTCCTCGCGCGCACCCAGGCAGCGCAAGGAGGGTCCCTCCCCGCTTTTATCGGCAGGTGGATGGAAACATTGAGCAGCCAGAACCGGAGGTGCCCCCCCGGGGACGCGTCACAGCCGCCGCCAGGGCACCACGAACTGCTCTGATCCCTCGTCCCGCCGCAGGGCGTTGACCGAATACGCATGCTTCAGATTGGCGTCGGTGAGCACCTGGCCCGCCGGGCCCGAATCCACGATCCGGGAACGGTTCATCAGGATCAGGCGGTCAGCGAAGCGACCGGCCAGGGTCAGGTCATGCAGCACGATCAGAACCGCCACGCCGGCGTCAGCGATGCCGCGCAGAATTTCCATGACATGGAGCTGGTGATAGGGGTCCAGTCCGGCCGTGGGTTCGTCAGCCAGCAGGATCGGGGCCTCCACCGCCAGGGCCCGGGCCAGCAGGACCCGGGCTTTTTCGCCGCCGGACAGCACCCGAAACTCCCGATCGGCGATGGGCTCGGCTTCCACCAGGCTGAGGGCACGTTCCACCGCCTGACGGGACGCGTCGGAGGGCGGCCCAAACCCGCGCTGGTGTGGATAACGACCGAGCATCACCACCTCGCGGGAACTCAGGCGCCACTCCACCCGCCGCTCCTGGGGCAGGTAAGCCAGCAGCCGGGCCCGCTCCAGCCGCGCATAGGAATGCAGCGGGCGGCTGTCCAGACTCACGGTTCCGGCAGCGCGCGGGCCGACCCCTACCACCGCCTTCAACAGGGTGGATTTGCCCGCCCCGTTGGGTCCGATCAGCCCGACCAGCTCACCGCCACCAAGCCCAAAACTGGCCTCATTCACCAGCCGCGCACCCCGGACCGCAACGCTGATGTTGGCGGCTTCGAGCTTCACAGTCCGTAGGTGGACCGGTGCCGCAGGATCAGCGACAGGAAAAACGGCGCGCCCACCAGGGCGGTCAGGACGCCCAGCTTCAGCTCGGTACCGGGCGTCAGCAGCCTGACACCGATATCCGACAGCAGCAGCAGAAGCGCCCCGCCCAGGGCGCTGGCGGGCAGCAGGCGGCTGGGTCGGTGTCCCACCAGGGGCCGCAGCAGGTGCGGCACGATCAGCCCGACAAAACCGATGACACCGCTGACGGCGGTGGCGGCTCCCACGCTGATCGCGGTGCCGGTCACCACCAGCAAACGGGTGCGGGACAGGTCCACGCCCAGACCACCGGCGGTTTCTTCGCCCAGGCTGAGCACGTCCAGGGACCTGGCGGTGGTCATCAGCACCACCCAGCCCGCTGCCATGAACGGCACTGCGAGATGCACATGGTCCATGCTGCGATCCGCGATGGACCCCAGCATCCAGAAAATGATCTCCAGGGCGGCGAAGGGGTTGGGTGAGAGGTTCAGAGCCAGCGACGTCAGCGCCCCGGCCAGGCTGGACAGGGCCACTCCGGCCAGGATCAGACTCAGCGCGCCGCCGGGCCCCACCAGCAGCTGCAGTACCAGCACCGCCAGCACCGAACCGGCAATGGCCAGTATCGGCAGAGCCAGCGGATACGCCAGGGACAGTCCGGTGTAGATAGCGATGACCGCACCCAGCGCGGCGGTGGCCGAAATGCCGATGATGCCGGGCTCCGCCAGCGGATTTCGCAGGTAGCCCTGGAGCGCGGCACCGCTCAACCCCAGCGATGCCCCGATGGCCAGCCCGAGGATGGCCCGGGGCAGCCGGATCTCTTCCAGGATGAGCGCCGTGCTGTCAGCCCCGGCCGATCCCAGGCTGGACATCAGCTCCGCCAGACCGATATCCGACGGCCCGGTCAACAGCGATACGCCAAAAGCGGCACTGACCGCCACGGTCAGCACAATCATGAGCAGCGGGTAAGTCACCGATCCCTACTCCAGGGCGTCCCGGGCCTGGCGCAGCTGGGCCAGAGCGTCCAGGGTCCATGGGGTCCCGCAGCTCCAAAGCGGTTCGTCCACCGACACCTGGGCGGTGCGCTGCAGCAGGGACTGCAGGGCCGGATGACCCTGGGACTGGGAGGCGAGGCTGGGCGGATCGGCCCAGTCGTTGCCCAGATCGATCAGGTCCGGCGACAGCAGGATCAGCCGTTCCAGCGAGACGTTGCCCAGGCCCTGAAAGCCCAGGCGGTCACCCGCCACGTCAAAACCCGCGTGATGGGCCAGATCCGCCACCAGGGTGCCGGTACCGCTGGTCCAGCCGTTCAGAGCGTAGTTCACGAACAGCTTGCGCGTCCCTTCAGCAGGATAGCGCAGGCGTTCCAGCCGTTGGTCAAAGACGTCGATGAGCTTCCGCGCCTGGTTCAGGCTGCCGGTGGCTTGCCCCAGGGTCAGCAGGTTGTCGCGGATGTCCTGGATGGAAGCGGCAGGCCGGAGTTCCAGCAAGGTGTATCCGAGCTTTTTCAGAATGGACGCCGTCGCCCTGGCCGCATAAGTGCCCGCCACTACCAGATCCGGCTGCAGCGCCATGATCTCCTCGGCGCGGCCGTGGTTGAGATGCAGTGCAGCCGCCTGCCGCCAGCGGACCGAGGTGGCGGGATCGGCGGCCAGGAAAGATACCGAGGCAATTCGTTCGGGTTCCACCAGCGCCATCAGCAGCTGGTCGGTGCAGACGTTAATGGAGACGATGCGCTGGGGCATGGCCGGCGCCGGCCTGACCGAGGCCAGGACCAGCATCGCCGCCGCCAGCAGGTACCGCATCAGCGGTCGAAGGCGACCCGCACCCCGGCAAACACGCCGCGCCCGGGGCTGCGATATCCCAGAACCTCCTGGTAGTTTTCATCCAGCGCGTTTTCAACACGCCCGAACAGCTCCACCCGGGGATTGACCTGGTAGCTGCCTCCGAGCTGCAGCAGGGTGTAGCTGCCGAGCCGGGTGCGGTCGGCGACGAACCCGTTGGCGTAGAAATTGCGGAAATCCGTGTCCAGCATGCTGCCGTTGTGCACCAGGCCCAGGGTCAGGCGGGTTCGCTCATCCGCCAGCCGCCAGGCCAGGTCCAGGCTGGCCATGCTGGAAGGCCGGCGGAGTTCCTCCAGCCCCTCGGCGTCCTCGGAGTCGGTGTAGGTGTAGGACGCCGACAGGTCCAGCTGGCTGGTGAGCCGGGCCCGCAGGCTCAGCTCGACACCGCGGCGCTCGCTATCACCGGCGGCATTCACCACCGATGGGAATATCGGGATGATCTCGTCGGTCAGGTCGGCCGAGAACACCGTTACATCGGTGACATAGCGATCCGAATCCCAGCGCCACTCCAGGCCGAGGTCCCAGCCCACGGACTCCTCGGGCCGCAGATCAGGGTTACCGACAAAAAATCCCGGCGTAAAACCGTACTGCTCAAAAAAAGTCGGGTTGGTCACGCCCTTGCCGTAGCTGAAGTGGGCCCGGCCGCGGCCATGGGCAACGGTCCTGGCGCCGGTCAGGCGCCACGTGGTGGCGTCATCGAACTCGTCGTTATTGTCCCGCCGCAGGGCGGCCGACAGGAACAGGCGATCGTCCAGCTCCAGCCGGTACTCGGCACCGAAGCCCGCCATGTCCCTTTCGAAACGAGGTTCCTGGGACGGATCGGTTGGAAAGGTATTCCGAAAGGTCTCACGCTCCCGATCCAGGAAACCGGTCACCTGCTGCACCGTCCGGTTTCCGGTCAGGGTACGGGTGGCCTGGACGGCCAGCTGGGTCCGGGAGGTGTCGGAGCCAAAAGGACCGAACGAGCCGCTGCCGGACAGTTCGGTTTCGGTGCGTCCGGCGCTGAACTGACTCACCCAGCGCCGGTCCGCGCTGGCCCACTGCCCGGAGACGCCCAGGTGCTGGTCAACGGTGTCGCTGGTGCCGGGCGCATCGATGATCAACCCCTGGTTGGGGCCGCCGGAAAAATCCAGCTCATCAGTTTCGGCGTCTTTTTCCACGTAGCGCAAAGTGCCGGACAGGGTCAGGCTGTCGCCCAGTCGCAGGTGAGCACGACCGGAAAATGCCGTAGTCTCCGTGTCATCCTCTTCGCTGCCCTCCGGGGCATTGTTCAGGCCGGTAGCGCGTCGCTGGGTCAGGCTGAACAGGGCGCCGGAGTCTCGATCGCCCAATCCACCGGACAGGGCCAGCCTGGACGTCTCATAAGACCCGGCTTCCGCCTCCAGCCGCAGCGGCTGCCCTGCCGCCGGTCCATCAGTGTAGATGGCCACGACCCCAGCCAGGGCGTTGGAGCCAAACAACCCGCTCTGGGGGCCCCGGATCACCTCGATGCGGCTCACGTCGCTGGCCAGCACGGTGGACAGATCCACCTCGCCGCTGTCGGCCGGCGCAATCTCCACGCCGTCCAGCAGGACCAGGACGTGGTTGGCTTCACTGCCGCGGATTCGCAGCTGGGTGAAACCCCCGCTGTTGCCGGACCGGCTCACCGCCAGGCCAGGCACATGCCGCAGGGCATCAGCGACGTACTGCACACCAAGCTGGTCCAGGTCCTCGGCGCTGAGGACCGAAACGGCGCTGCCCACCTTGCGCAGCTGCAGGGGACTTGAGCTGGCGGTGACGATGATCTCCTCCACGTCAGGGGTGGCGACCGTATCGTTGCTGTGCGACCAGCCTGGCGAATGTACGAACAGGGTCGGCAGGAACAGGACAGCGCCCGCCAGGTTTCGCGTCAACATCATCAGTTCGACTCCAAGGGCAGACGCCTGCCCGGTCGGGTTAAGCTCTGATTGCCGACGTGACAGCGGCAACCACTGATGTCGCCGCTGCGTTCAGACCGCTCCGCCCAGTTATCCCGACTGCCGGAAGGACGACACGATGGCAGGTCTCCTGGCTTGCGGATCCCTGTCTCTTCGCTGGCCTTCCCAGTCAGACCCCGCCGCGCTCGCGCGGCGATGGACCTTTCCAGTGGCTCAGAGTTAGCGAAGGACTAGCCGCCTACAGTTGCGGGTACAGCCGCGGATTGGTCCGGTAAGGACGTACCGCGTTCCCGTTTAAACCCTGATGGGTACCATCGGCGGTGATCCTACATCTCATGGCCGTAGCTCCGCAACAGCAACTCCCGCTTTGTGCACAGCGCATAATGCAGCGCGCAAGGCCAAAAGCGTTGGTTTAACCGTGAGACCAACGACAGACTGATTGATTTTTATGTGCTTATAAAACAATGATTTAAATGACAACAAAGGGCCAGAAACGACTTTGTTGCACTGCATACAAAAATTCGGTATATTTTGCACTGCATTAAATCACTGCCCCAGGAGATATGGACATGACCAACTTTGCAGACCAGTTCCAGAGCGTCATCGACGCACAGAAGCAGTTCATGCAGCCCGCCAAGGCTTTTGGCGCGCTGGCCGTGGAAAGCTTTGAAAAAGTCGCCCGCCATAACTATTCGGTTCTGGGTGACTGCGTGGATTACGCCGTGCAGTCCGCCCGGGTTCCCGCCGAAGTGGAGTCACTGCCGGAAATCGCCACCCGCCAGTACGAGATGGCCCAGCAGTTCGGCGAAACCCTTCGCCAGCGCGCCGAGGAATACGTTTCCCTGGCCGAGACCCTCAAGGAGAAGTCCGACGCGCTGGTCACCAAGGAAACCAAGAAGGCCAAGAAAGCGGCCTGAACACCGACGTGACGGTCGCATCATGGGTTCCGACCAGCCCATGACGACGACAATGCCAGCGGCGTCCCGACGCCGGGCCAGTCCCGGTGTCGGGGCGCCTTTTTTTTGCCCCCTCCCCCTTGCTTACCGGGGTTACAATAGCCGGTCTTCCCGACAACACTGAGCCCTTATGAGCAAGCGAATCATCAAGAAATACGCCAACCGTCGCCTGTACGACGCCAAGGCCAGCAAACACATTACCCTCCAGGGTATCCGGCAGCTCATCGTTGACGGAGAAGACGTGGAAGTGATCGATGACACCAGCGGCGAGGACATCACCCGCTCCATCCTGCTGCAGATCATTTCCGAGCAGGAACTCGGCGGCCGGCCGATTCTCGGCTCGTCCCTGCTGGCCCAGCTGATCCGGTTCTACGGGCACCCCATGCAGGACTACATGGGGCCGTTTCTGCAGACCAGCGTGGACGCGTTCATGCAGCAGCAGCAGCAGTTTGCCCAGCAGATGCAGAAGACATTTGCCAACACCCCGGCCGCAGCCATGAACGCCCTGGCCTCCCAGAACATGGACATGTGGAACGTATTTCAGAAGACCTTTTTTGGAGAGGGTTCGACTGACAAACCGGATCCCGACGATGCCGGGAAAGACAAGCCCGACTGACAGAGACAACCCATGGCCAAGAACAAAACCCCGAACCAGAACAAGGACAAGCAGAGCCCCCCGGACCTGTTTGAAATGGCCCGCCAGGGTCAGGAAGCCTTTGCCGAAATCCTCAAGAGCACCACGGCCACCGCCACCGCCGCATTCGATCCGTTGAATCTGACCGGGTCGTTTGTCGAAGCCAGCAAGTCGCTGGCCTCGGATCCATCCAAGCTGGTACAGGCCAACCTGGACCTGTGGCAGGAGCACATGAAACTTTGGCAGCACGCGACCCAGCGCCTGGCCGGAGAGGAATCAGAGCCCGTGGCCACGCCGGAAAAGGGGGATCGCCGCTTCAAGCATGCCCGCTGGAGCGAGGATCAGATGTTCGACCTGATCAAGCAGTCCTACCTGATCACCTCGCGCTGGCTGCTGAACACTATGGAGAACCTGACCGACCTGGACAAAAAAGACGCCCAGAAAGTGTCGTTCTACACCCGGCAGTTCGTCGACGCGTTCTCACCCAGCAACTTCGCCCTGACCAATCCGGAAGTCCTGGAAGCCACCCTCAACAGCAAAGGTGAGAATCTGGTTCGAGGCATGGACAACCTGAAGCGGGACATCGCCGAGGGCGGCGGCAATCTGAAGATTGCCATGACCGACAAGGACGCGTTTGAAGTCGGCGTCAACCTGGCCACCACCCCCGGCCAGGTGGTGTACCAGAACGAGATCATGCAGCTGATCCAGTACGAGCCCAGCACGAAGAAAGTGCGCAAGCGGCCCCTGCTGATCGTGCCGCCATGGATCAACAAATACTACATTCTGGACCTGAAGCCCGAAAACTCCTTCGTCAAGTGGATCGTGGACCAGGGCTACACGGTGTTCCTGGTGTCCTGGGCCAACCCCGACGAGAGCCTGGCCGAGAAAACCTTCGAAGATTACATGCAGCAGGGCATCATCGACGCCTGTGACGCCATCGAGAAGGCCACGGGCTGCGACGAAATGACCGCCATCGGCTACTGCATCGGCGGCACCCTGATGGCGGCCACCCTGGCCTACATGGCGGCCATCGGTGACGAGCGCATCAAGGCCGTCACCTTCTTCACCGCCCAGGTGGATTTTTCCGAACCCGGCGACCTGGGCGTGTTCATCGACGAACATCAGCTGGACAGCCTCGACAAGCGCATGGCGGAGAAGGGTTACCTGGAGGCCGGTGACATGTACACGACCTTCAATATGTTGCGGTCCAATGACCTGATCTGGTCGTTCTACGTCAACAACTACCTGCTGGGTAAAGACCCGCTGCAGTTTGACCTGCTGTATTGGAACGGTGACTCCACCAACATGCCGCGGGAAACCCACATGTACTACCTGCGGGAGTGCTACCTGCACAACAACCTGGTCAAACCCGGCGCCCTGGTGCTCAAAGGTGTGCCCATCGACCTCAGCAAAATCAACATCCCGGTGTACCTGCAGTCCTCCAAGGAAGACCACATCGCCCCCTACCATTCTGTGTTCAAGCTGAGAAAGAACGTCTCCGGCCCGGTGCGCTTCATGCTGGCCGGCTCCGGACACATCGCCGGGGTGGTGAATCACCCGGATGCCAACAAGTACCAGTACTGGATCAACGAAGACCAGCCGGACAACCTGGACGAGTGGATCGAGGGCGCTGAGGAACACCCCGGCTCCTGGTGGCCCGACTGGAACAAGTGGCTGGCCAAACAGTCCGGCGCCAAGAAGACCGAGGCCCGCAAGCCGGGCGACGGCAAGCTGAAGCCCATAGAAGCGGCGCCGGGGTCTTTCGTCAAAGCCTGAGCTGCTTCAGTTCGGGCATCAGCCCTCGAATCCATTGGCAAACAGGTGACCGGGAACGCGCAGCGTAAACGGCTGGGCTGATTCGTCCGTGGCGGTGTGGAAACCGTCACTGGCAATCACCCGCACCCTGGCCGTATCGGTCGGGATGAGCCCGGCGGCGGGGACGGTCACCGAGGTCGCGTCTCCAGGTTCGGTCAAGGCCAGGCCCAGCCAGCTGGCGCCGTTGTCCGGACTGATCTGGACCAGGAAGCTCAATTCATCGCCATCCGGGTCGCTGGCCTCCCAGCTGATCAGGATCGGGCCGGGGCCCACCAGGCCGGCCATGGGGCTGACCAGGTTGACGGTCGGCGGATTGGCACTGCCGGCTGTGCTCCCCAACACCTCGTCGCCGGGGGCAATGACCTCGACCCGATCCGCAGCAGGCTGGTCGGCGATTGCCACCCAGAAATGCTGATTGCCGTCGTCCAGGACTTCCGCAATAAAGGCATGTTCCACCAGCAGGGTGTCGGCCTGATCGTAGACGCGCAGAAAATAGTCGCCGGCCGCCTGGGTGAGCGCGTCCTGGGGCAGGGTCTGGCGCAGCAGGCGCTCAAGCGTAAGAATATTCCCGTCAGGCTCGATGGTGCCGGCAACAATCAATGCCACCGGATCGCTGCCCGGCGTTTTCACTGAGGGGCCACGTTGCTTGGCGCGGGCACCATCCCGCATTGCCTGCCACGCTCGATCCCAGGTGATGTCGGACATCCAGGCAAAGGTTTTTGACCCGCTCGGAATACCCTGGGTCCAGGTCGGAATCGGCGCGTAGCTCATGAAATCGTGCATATCAACCCGGTTGTCGGCGGGCAGCGCGCAGGTGGGTATTCGCTGCGCCAGGTCACCCAGCGGCGTCACCCGGCAGGGGTCGATAATAAAGACGTTCCATTGGCCGCTGAGGCTCTCGAAACCCACCTGGTCCATCAGCACACCAAAGTTGCTGATTCCATCGGGGCTCATGTGGCCATGGGGATAGGGCCAGGGCTCGAAGCTGCCACCGTTGCTCTCACCGTGGTTGTCGCTGGCGTGCCGCGATCCCAGGTTGTGCATAATCTCGTGGTCAACGGTCAATCCCCGGTCGGCCTTGATTTCTGACACCGACACCTCGCCGGGCCGGTAGGCCATGCCGGCACAGCCCTCCAGCCCATCCCCCAGCAAACCCGCCACCAGGGTGACATTCGGCGTATCAGCCAGGGTCGAGCGATAGGTGGCCAGATCGCCGGCAAACACGCTCCTGGTCCAGGACAAGACCTTGCCACAGTCAACGCTGCGCCGGTCCGGGTAGTCAATCTCGCGGGCAAAGTGGGGGTTGATCGTGTCCGAGCGGGAACTCCAGCGTCCCAGGGTTGGATTCGGGTACAGGATGTCGCCACTCACCGGGAACGATGACCGCAGGATTTTGCTCTGCTGCACAACGTCGGCCGTCGCCGGGGTGACGAATCGGCGCGAGTTGAGCAGCACCGGGACCAGCCCAAGGGTCGTTGGCGCCGCCAGGCTGACCTGCATTTCACCGGTCACCGGCTCACCCTGGCTGTTGAACTGGCCCAGTCGCACTGAAAACATGTCAGCGTCGGCCAGCCACTCCGAGGGAATCACGAAATTCAGCGTGGCATTGACGTCCGGCCTGTGAGACCAGGCCAGCTGCTGGCGACCCGGTGTGTCCCCGGGGTCGACCATGACTTGAACGGTTTCCGGAACAGCGTTGGGATCCAATGAGTAGCTTCGAACGGATCCATCCTCGCGCCACACCTTAACGTAGAGTCTCTCGGTGTAATTCGATCGTGGTTCATCCGTGGCTACCAGGTAGTAGCGAACCAGCGTGTCGCGGTTCGGAATAAACGGTCCCGCCGCCGTTGGATAGCTGGCAATGCCCAGCTGGGCTGGCTGTACTACCCCGCTTAGGGTCTGCAGTCCCTGGTTGATTTCCATCCACCAGGAGCGGACTTCGGGCAGTTCGGAGGGCGGCAGGTATCGAACAAAAACAGTCGCTTCCGAGCAGTTGGCCGACACGTCGCAGGCCTGCAGGGTCAGCTCGAACAGGCCCGCGAGTTCCGGGTCCAGGGCAATGCTCAGGTTATCCGACGCCTGAAATTCCAGGGCCGGGCACGGCCCCGCCGGGGATCCGCAGAGCGGGTTTTCGGAGAAATCGGAAACCAGGACGTCGGTCTCATGCTCGACCCTTATCCGAACTGTATCCAGTCGTGCCACGGCGACGGGGCCCATTTCTTCAACCCGGACGTCCGGTGACGCGGATGGCAGGAAGGTATTGGCCGGCACCGAAAACTCGACGATTTCAGGCGCCACAGTGTCTTCGGGAAGTTCGCCCGTACGGTCAAACACCAGGTCGTCCAGCAACAGGTCATTGACGGCTTCGTCAGCGGTTGGCAGGGAACCGTCATTCTGCTGGCCCCAGATCACAACGCCGGCGATTTTCTGACCCGAAACCAGCGGCGGCAGCGGTATGTTTTCAGTGATGACCAGTTCATGCCACTGGCCCCCGTCAAAATCATGGGTGAACGTGATGAACCTGGATTTGAAGATGACGCCGGATTCATCAACCGCGCCGATGGATACCCGCATCTCCGTGCCATCGAAGGATGCCGGGGCGTCCAGGCGAACATAGGCCCGAACCTCGTCCTGTAGCGCGGCAAAGTTGAACCTGAAGGGGTCCCGGGTGAATTCCGAGTCCCCCAGGGTTCTGACTGCAGTGTTTCCGGACCGGGCACTGAGGCAATTGCTGCCTTCCCGAACACCCGGATCAACATCACAGCGAACCCCGAGCAGCGAATTCCCAAGGCTGATGCCCTGGGCAGGAAAACTGTTGACCAGTTGTCCCGGCGCCACGGATTCGAAGTCCTCGACGAGCTGTGCGAACAGAGCCTGGCTGGTGAACAACCCGACCAACAGTCCAAGCCCACGGCATAGTGACCCAAACTTGCGCATCGTTGCCTATTCCATTGCCTACCTACCCATGCAGTACGCAATTCGAAGGCGTTCAGGAACATTCGTTCAGGTGCTGGTCGCGAATCTGCAGAGCAAGTACTGCACAGGATCAGGCGGATAGAGGACTGGCCGAATACAGGACAGGCAACCCATCGCCCCGTGTTCCTGGCAAACACGGAGCAGGGGAAAAAAGATGGAGTTACCGGCAACAAAAAGTGCTTAGTTCATTCTGACCACTGCATGCCGCACTCACCCACCTGCCGACTCGAATCCGTCGGCAAATATTGGAAGGTCGCCCAAGTCGAGGCGGAACACGCCTGAACCATTGGTCGCCGCGTACAGATGCTTGCCGTCCGATGAAATGGCCAGGGCAAGCACCGCGCGCATGGTCAGGCCATCATTGACCTTATTCCACGACGCTCCACCGTCCATTGACCGATAAACCCCACTCAGGTAGTCACTCAGATAGACCGTCTGGGGATTGGTGGGATCGAACACGATGGCGCTGATGGAGCTGTTGGGTTCCAGTCCCGCGTCGGAAAAGCGCCAGGATTGTCCGCCGTCTTCGCTGACCAGCAGCCCGAGATGCTCCGCACCGACGATGATTTTCTCGCCGTTGTCCGGGCTGAGAGCAACAGACCAGAGCTTCGCACCGGCAGGCAGACTGCCCACAAATGTCCAGGTGGCATTGCCATCGGCGGACCGGTAAAGGCCTGTCTCGGTGGCGGCAAAGACCACTTCAGGGTTGACCGGATCAACCGCCAGGTCCAGTACGGACACGCTCCCAACCACCGGATCCTGGGTTTCCGTCCAGGTGGTTCCGCCGTCTCGCGAGATCACTACGCCGTGACCCGCTTCACAGGGTTCTCTGAAGAAGGCACATCTGCCATCGGCGATGCCCGCGTACACGATGTTGCGATCCGATGGTGCAAAGACAATGACCGGGACGTCGCCGAGCAGGGTACGCGGCGGGCCGGTCTCGTCAAAGCGCGGCCAGCGAAAGTGCCAGGTCAGACCGTCATCGAACGATTCGTACAGAGCCGGACGCGAACCTGTCAACAGGTGGCCCGGTCGCCCCGGGTCAACGGCGATGGCGCCGTACTCCCCGCCAGCTACGTGATCGACGGGAGAGCCCCATATTCCTGTCCAGTTCCTGCCACCGCTGTTGCTGCGCCAGGGCCCGCTGCGGCCGGCAGAGTAAACTTTGGCCGGATTGCCGGGCTGAACCGTGACTGCCCGCGATTGAGCCCCGGTGTATCCCTGGCTTGAATTGCTCCAGGTCCTGCCGCCGTCTTCACTGAGAAAATTGCCGCCCCCGTAGTTGTTGATAAACAGCCGGTCCGGATCCCGCGGGTCACACTGCATGTCGATGGGCCATCCGGCCATGACACCAACCGGACCCCAGGCGGTAGTCACGCCGTTGACGACGTTCCAGGTCACCCCGGCGTCTTCACTGCGGTAGACAGCCACGTCGCTGCCTGCATAGGCAATGTCCGGATTCGACTCGCAGATCTCGACCGCCGCAAAACCTTCGGCAAATCGGTCGTTGTTCACATAGACCTGGGTCCAGGTCTCGCCCCCGTTGCTGGTCCGGTAGATCCCCACCGGCGTATCCGTCCCCTGCTCCACCAGGTTTTGCAGGTAATCGTAGACGCCGCCTTCGGTGGTGTGTCCGGTGGCGGTGAGAAGGACGTCGGGGTTTTCCGGGTGCATGTACAGACTGCCGAGATACAGCATGCGCAGTCCCTGCGCCTCGTTCTGGATGGTCCAGTTCACGCCTCCGTCCGTGGATTTCAAAATGCCGATGCCGCCAAACGGGTCGGTCAGGGGATCCCCCTCGCCCACCGCGCCGCGGTCGAAGATACCGGTGGAAACGTACAAAACGTCAGGGTCCTGCGGGTTGATCCACAGATACCGGGCCAGGCTGGACGGCGGATCTCCATTCCAGATTCGGGTCCAGTTCTCGCCGGCGTCGACGGTTTTGTAAATGGATCCGCCGGTGCCGTCCCCCCAGACCGCCGCGCCGCCCAGGGACTCGTCGGTAGTCTCGGCCATGGCGTAGACGATGTCGGAGCCCCGCGGATCCACGGTGAATCCGCGAAACGACATGCCGTCGTGGTCGATGGTCACGCCATTGTCCCGCTGGTGCCAGGTGACACCCGCGTCCAGTGACCGATAGATGTGCCCGGTCCAGTCAGTACCGGCCCAGACGATCCGCGGGTCGTGGGGATCGACGGTGAGGCTGAACGCCGGGATGCCGTCAGTGGTTACGCCGATCTGCTTGGGGATCCCGGTATTGCTCGGCTGCCAGGTCTTGCCATTGTCCGTGCTCATGTGGATACCGGCGAATCCGTCAGTTACGTACCAGACGTCGGGGTTGTCGAAGTTGTAACGGATGTCGTAGCCAAGACCACCCGGTGGTCCTCCGGTTGGGACCCAGGTCAGTGGTTCGCCAGGTTGCGCCTGGCCAATCAGCGGGACGCTCAGCAGCGCCAGAATGCAACGCCCAATGATAATTCTGTTCATGGCGCAGTCCTCCGGGTCGGTGATGAACCTTGGGTCACCAGAACCTGTCGTTCCATGACGATGTCGGGAATGTCCCAGCCTTTCTGGTTCATCAATTCTTTGTAGGCTCCCCGGAAAATAAGCCGAATATCCGTTGTGATGCTCCTTCCCTGGGGAGCGAAAAACACATAGGTCGTGGTGTCGGATGCCAGGGCGGCAAGACGGCTGTCCTCCACTATCCGCGTTGGATTCCAATAGGCGCCGGAAGGAGATGTACCTGTCCACAGCTCCTCCAGGATCTTGGCGTAACCTTTACCCGGAAGACCGGCATAGTCGCCATCACCCGGGTCGCCAACCCCGCCCCAGTCGGGCACCACCGGCCCGCTAACCAGGGGCAGCGGCCGTCCGCTGGGATCGGTGGGCCGGACCAGCAGGATCATCTGACGCAATGGGCTGCCTGTGGGCACGTGATGCCCGGTACCGGCATTGGTGAGCGTCACGGTAACGTTCAGCCGTTTGCCAACGGTCTCCACGCTGGAACTCACCGTGACTGCGTCTCGCAGTAACGCCTCATCCCTGGCGCCCGGAAAGTGGTGGGTTGCCACGGTGCGAGGGTCGCGCTGAAGGCCCCCGCGCTGGGGCGCAAAATTGGCCGTCATTCCGTCCGGTTTCAGGTGGCAGCTCTGACAGGTGATGCCCTTGGCCGCGTAAGGACTGGCCAGCCACTGGGGGAACGAATCGTATATGGGTACGCCCCAAAAACTGGCGTCGTGGCAGGGTGCACAGATTTCGCTTTCCTGCATAAGCGGCAGCCGGGTATCAGACCCGGCATCCACATCATCGTAGGGGCCGAAAAATACCTGGCTGCCCGGCGTGGGCCGCATCAGACCAATCGACAGGATGCCCGGTCGGTTTTCGAACGGGCGGCCAGTGGCGGGGTTCAGGGTGACCGTCGCGATTTTGTGGCAGAAATCGCAATGGGTTCCCTGGGCGTCCACCCCGGACACCTTGTTGGGGTCGGTCCGATAGGGTTTTTCCATGGCAGCGGAGGGGAGGTGGCAGGTGGCACAGTTGCCGGATGCGTCTGGAAAATCCAGTTTGTATCCAGGGCCGAAATACGGGCGGTCGGGGTCCGGCGGCAGAGGGAACGAGCCGTAGGCCCGGCTGAATCCGCGGCGGGTGGGCGGACTCCGGCGACCGTCCAGGCTGGTACCGTTGTACATGCTCATGAATCGCGGGTTGCGGTTGCCCAGGGCATGGCTGCTGGCGGCCCAGGGCTCAAACAGCACCGGACCATGACAGTCGCGACAGCCCAGCGTCAGGCGCCCGGCAAGGTGCACGAATCGGCCCTGATCCAGAACGCGGGCGCTGAGACCAAGAAAAACCTGGGTGAGCCATTCGTTGATCAGGGTACGCGAGGCCGCGGCCGGCGCAATCCAGGTATATCCTTCATTGTCAGTCGCCGGCAGGGGCTCGAGAGTTATCTCCACCGGCCCGCTCCAGGGCCAGACATTGATCCCGGTCACAAAGTGGCCGTTTTTCCAGGCCGTCAAGCGGACACGGAAAGACGGTTCAATGCCCGTGAGAATGAAGCTGCCGTCCTCGCCGGTTTCAGTCGCGATTTCGGTGGCTCTGACGCGAACGACGGCACCAGCCGCCGGCTCTCCGTTGACGTGGCGGACTGACCCATGGATGGCCGGACCATTGATGACCGGCCTCTGTACGACCGACCCAGGCATGACCAGGTGGTCATCGGCCGGCTGCCCGGACACCGTTACTGCCAGCAGGCAAGGAAAAACGCCGTACAGGAATCTCTGGATGATGGCACGGGCCGCGGGCATATCCTCCTCCTCTCGGGTGCCTGAACCAGCATCGGCTCAAGCATCAGTTTGAGTTTAGGATTTACCGGTTCCCGGGGCTTGACGGTTACCTGACGATGTCCTGACGGTATCGTGACGGCCCACCCGACGACGGGTCGGGCGGTGTCCGTTCAAGTAGCGGCCTCTGGCCCTACCCCGTTGCCTCGTAGCAGACACCTGTCAGTGATTTGCGCAGGGCGTCGGGGTCGCGAATATTCTTGTAGAAAGAATCCAGGTAATGCCGTGCTGATCTCGGCGACAGCGACACCCGGTCGTGGGCTTCCTCCACCAGTCGGTACAGTTCGTCGCGGGCATCAAGAAACAGCTGCAGGGTCTGGGGGACCAGGTCGTTGTTGATACACAGACCGCGGTAATGGCGTGTCCGGACCTTGCGGACCGGGTAGCGGGGATTCGGCTGCGCGTATGGCGCGTTGACCAGGCCCGAGAAGTCGAAATCGAAAGGCACTGCGATGTACGGCGGTCCGCTGGTCTGTGACAGGGCGATGGCATTGTGACAGCAGTCTTTCCCGGGCTCAGGATTGACCAGCGAATACTCGGTGTTGCCGATCATGTATTGGAAGATATGCACCAGGTTCTGTCGACGCTGATCCTGCTCATCCCAGCTGAACCACCTTTTGCTGACGATGTTCAGGCCGTTTCGGGCCGCGACCGCGGCCTCGTCTTCGATGACGAACCCGAGCCGGGTCCTGGACGGTCCGCCTTCGGTATCGGCATAGGTCACCCGCATCAGGCGAACCTTGTAGCTGATGGGCGTCAGCGCATTGAGCAGTCGGTAAGCGAGATACTCCCGCAGAACGTAGCGGTCGAACTTGCGTTCCCTGGAGCGGCAGTGAGTCACGAGCTTGAGTTTGTCCTGACCGGACAGCAGTGTGCCCTGGACCTGGCTTTTGCGGAAATTGAGGCGGATTGGAGCAAAGTCGCAGTGCTCTGCATCACGTCTGTAATTCCCGCGGGTGCGGAGTTTCAGATCAAATTTCGGAGCAGCCCCGTCTGGCCCCGCGTAGGCAAACGTTCCCTCCAGGTATTCAACGTCCGGCCGCTCCCGCATCAGGGTCGTGAATGGCGCCTCGATCCTCACCTCGAGCAGAGAATCGTCAGCGAACAGCGGCGCTGTGTGTTCACTGCCGCCGGCGGCCCGGGCCAAAATAGCCGCCATCGACAGCAGCAGAATCAGCGGTGCCGGGTACATGGCTTCAGGGTATGGGTTTATGGCGCCGGGGCCAACACCTTCAGTGCCCGGGTCAGGGTCTGGACTCAAACCCGTTGGTCAAAACGACCTCCCACGACAACACGCCAATGCCCAGCACGGCTGTTGCCGGATCGCTGAACGCCGGTTCCACAGCGCCCTCGATCATGGTTATGGAGCGCGCCCGCCGCACCGGCAGTACAGAATTCGCGTCGATCAGTTACCCAAGTTGGAAGCTCAGCCGCCAGCGCCTTCAGACTGATTTAATGCCTTGGTACAGGGATTGCCGCCGAGGAACCGCTCGCGCAGCTTTTTCGCCAGAGGCAGCAGTCCTCCCGTGGCGATCCCGCCGCCAACTGCAACCAGAGCGGACTTCGGATCCGAAACGATTTTCGGTGAAGCCAGCGTGCCACCCACGCGGGTCAGTGGATTAATCAGGTCGCCCAGGCTTACACCCACACCCCGGCGCGGCTGGGCGGCGAAGTCCAGGTCCAGGATCTCGGTGGCCAGGTCCACACTTCCCCGGGCCAGCAGGTTGAACTCCCGTGCCTGCAAGGCGAAAAAGGGTTCACCGCTTGCGCTCCCCTGGGAGAAATCCAGGTGCAGCACGATGCAATTGAGCTGGAGCTCTTCGCGTTTTCGCATCACGGGATTGATGGACTGCAGGAGTCGGGACAGGAAATCTTCGAACACCAGGCTGGCCATACCGTCGGAACGACGGGGAACGGTACCTGCACCACCCGTCAGGCGAACCTTCCCATCCAGGCTGGCGGCAAGACTGCGCAGGTCGCCTCCGCTGGCTTCCAGGTCGGCGGTCATCTGGTAGGCCGGCCGTTTGGCCAGGGATTCCTCACTCTCGCCAGCCGGTGCGATTCGGATGTTTTCCCCGGTCATGCCAAGACGGACGACGGGGGCCTGGTCACCGGGTGCGGCCTGGAGTTTTCCCTGCAGCCGGCCGCGGCGGCCATCGATGAGGACTTCATCAACCACCAGTTCACCGTTACGCAGCTCTCCTGCGCTGCGGAAGGACGCGCTCGCGGTCACCGGGCTTTTGAGGGATTCGACCGCAATTTCAAAATCGGCATCCAGATGAGACGTCCAGCCCATTGGAATCGGCCAGCCGGGAATGAGCCGATCACGGGCCGACGGGGTCTCGCTGGCCGGGCCCTCACCCGTGGGCATCAGGTCCAGCCGATTGGCGTTCAAGGCGACATGAAGGTGGGGGCGATCCCGCCAGGAGAACTCGACCTCGCCGGTCACCAATCCCCGGTCCGCCAGACTCAGACCCAGCCCCTGAACCTGCAACGTCTGGGCCCCCAGCAAGCCATTCCCCTGGATGGACAGCGGTTCGTCAGGCAGCGGCAGGTCCCCCAGTTCCCGTCCAAACGCAGACGCAGAGGCCGCCTCCAGCCGCAGTTCAAACCTGCGCCCGCCGTCGGCGTCAGCGAGGATTTCCGCGCCGCCGGTCACGGCCGCGGCGTCGGAATCAAGCCGCAGGTCTTCGAGCACCAGCCGACTTTTCACCAGCCGCATTACGCCAGTAGCTGATACGACAGGAAGCTCCAGCCCGTCCACCTGAATCCACCGTGACGGGTTCAATTCCCGGGTTGCGAACTCCAGCTCCATCGCCGGGCCGTCGGCGCGCTGGCCCAGCCAGCCGCTCATCGACACCGGGTGTCCGTCCAGATTCAACGTCGCCGATTCCAGCACCAGCTGGCGGTCACCAATGCGGCCCTGGCCGCGAGCCAGGAAAGGCAGGGCCGGGACCCGTGGACCACCACTGATTTCCGCCAGTCCAGCGACTTGCCGAACCCACTGCGGGATCTGGGAAATATCGGGCCCGCTGAACTCCAGCGACAAGGTGGCCTCATTCAGTGAGCCAAGATCTGCAAGCGCTAATCGCGTCGAAAACCGCAGCGCCGCTGTTGCCGCGACCACTGCTATCGTGGCCGGGCGAGGCCCCGCGTAGTCCAGACCCGGCAGCACCTCGCTGTCGATCTGCAGGGACACCCCCGAGACCTCGCCCACCGCCCGGGACACCACGCGGCCGTCCTGATCGGTTACCACGGCCTCTGAAACCTCGACCTCCGCAGGTCGGGTGGAAAGGGGTGTGGAAACCAGCAGCCTGATGTCCCGGGCCATGAATCGAGACACCTGGGGAGCCCGCCGAACTCCTTCCCCTTGAACGCGCGACCTGGTCGCAGGTGCGGCGCCGGACCACTGGATCCTGCCCGAATCGGCGATCTGCAGGCGCACCACGCCTCCCTGGATTTCCACCGCTTCGAATCGCAGTGGCCCCATCAGGACGGAGCCGATGTCCAGCACCGCTTCCAGACGATCAAACTCCAGCATGGCTGGAGTGTCACCGCCGGACAGGTGTGCGACCTGTACCTGCTCGGCCGCGATCTGCAGCGAGCGGCCCAGGTTCATCGAAAGCGGCCCGTCAATTACCACCGGCCGACCCAGGGCATCGCTCAGCGCCGGCACGATACGATCCTTGAATCGGCCCAGGTCGGTGTTGACCAGGTAGACGACAAGGCCGGCGATTATGGCCAGTGAAATGGCGAACAGGTAAACCAGCCAGCGGAGCAAGAGTCGCCCATGGTGCAAATTCAAAGGACTTTTATTATAGACAGTCCCGGGATCCCGGATATTCACAATATTTTGAGCTGCGTGCAGTTAGAAAGCCCTTAGGGTGTTTCCACCGGCATCCCCGTGCGCCGACCCTGACCGTCAACCCACCAGAGGCCAGCCATGTTCACACTCACGTCCTCGTTTCGCCTGCCTGCACTCGCGCTCTCAGCTCTGGCGTCGCTGGCTTCGGCCAGCCCCGTTGACGGCGCACCGTTTCCCTCAGCCGCGGCGACCGATCCCGCCGTGATGGGATGGATGGAGGGGTTCCCACCGCCGCCGGACAGGCAGATCGAGCAACCGGACTCCAACTATTTCAGCTTTCCCAAACTGCGCTGGACTGTGTGCCACCTGCGGGAACTGCTGCCCACCGAACAGGTGAGCCGCGGCCTGGGTGCCCCGGTACCGCTGAATTACGCGCTGGATCCGGACATTGACGCCGTGAGCTTCACACCCCTGGGCAGCAACGACAGCATGACCTGGGAAGAGTCTCTGGCGGCCAACTACACCGACGGCATGCTCATCATTCATCGCGGGCAGATCGTCTACGAGCGATACTTCGGCTGCCTGGACCAGGCGGGCAAACATGCCGCCATGTCCATGACCAAGTCCATGACGGGCCTGCTGGCCGAAATCCTGATTGCCGAGGGCGCCCTGGATGAAAGCGCCCGGGTTTCCTCCATCATCCCCGAACTGGAATCAAGTGCGTTTGGCGACGCGACGGTGCGGCAGGTGCTGGATATGACCACGTCCCTGGATTACAGCGAAGATTACTCGGACCCCCAGGCCGATATCTGGGTTTACTCGATGGCGGCCAGCCCGTTGCCTAAACCCGATGGCTACCGGGGCCCGAACGGCTATTTCGAATACCTGCAGACGGTGAAGCCCTCGGGCCCGCATGGGGAGGCCTTCGGCTACAAAACCGTGAACACCGACGTCATGGGTTGGATCGTGTCCCGTGTGTCCGGAATGGAAGTGACCGAGCTCTTGTCGGAGCGAATCTGGAGCCGGTTGGGCGCCGAACAGGACGCCTACATGACAGTGGACGGCAAGGGTACGCCGTTCGCCGGCGGTGGAATGAGCGCCGGTCTGCGTGATCTGGGGCGAATCGGCCTGCTGATGCTGAACCAGGGGGTCATCAATGGCCGGAGGCTCTTCCCCGAGGACGTGGTGAGGGGCATCCGCCGGGGTGGCGACAAATCCCATTTCGCCAGAGGCGGCTTCTCCACGATGCCTGGGGGCAGCTATCGCGGCATGTGGTGGGTGTTTCACAACCAGCACGGGGCGTTTGCCGCCCGGGGCGTCCACGGCCAGACCATTTACGTCGATCCCACCGCGGACATGGTGCTGGTCCGGCTGGCTTCATTCCCCGAGGCGAAGAACGCGAAAATCGACCCGACGTCACTCCCCGCCTACCACGCGATAGCCAGGTACCTGCTGGGAAAACCCGCGGTACCGGTTCAGGCCCGGCCTGAAGCCGACTGATCGCCTGGCGGCTGCGTGTCCTTCACCCGTGTTGGTGTAAGAATAAGGGAATCGTCGATTCCGCCCATTCGGGGAGCAATGATGAAGACGGACGCATGGCTACTCCGCCGAGCCGTTTTGTGGCTGGCACTTCTGTCTACCCTGGGGCTGGCAGGCGTGGCACTGGCGCAGTCCGACGGCGAACTGACCATCGATCTGGTGGACAGCCGCATTCAGCAGCTGAATGACGACGGCGTTCAGGGCGACGTGCTCGCTGCATACGAAGAGGTGCGCCGGATATTGGGTGACGCCAACGCATTTAACCGGGAAACCGAGGAATACGACGCTGCGCTGGAAAGCGCTCCCCGCACCGAAGAAGCCATCCAGCAACGCCTGGACGACATGGCGGACGACTACGATGCCGCCGCGGAGATTGAGGGACTGGTTCCCGAAGAGCTCAACCAGCGCCTGAGCCAGGCCCGGCTGCGCCAGGACGAGCTGACCCAGCAGCTCACTGGACTGGACCGAACCCTGGCCGGCAGGGAAAGCAACGCTGAACGGCTGCGCCTCCGCCTGGCGGAAATTGACGACCTGCTCGCCGGCGCTCAGGCCCAGGCAGGCGTAGATACCTCCGGGCAGGCTTCCCTGGCCGAAGCCAGTGCCTGGCGCTCCCTCGCCCAGGTGATCGCGCTGGAGGCGGAAGGCCGGGTACGCCGGGCAGAACTGAACAGCCAGCCGGCACGGTTCAGCGCCATGGTGGCCCAGCGCGAGGAGCTGCGTTTCGAGGCAGACCGTCTCTCAGCCCTGATATCCACCCTCGGCGAACGGCTGGCCGGAGCCGTGCCGGACACGGCTGCCGCCGACCCGGTCGATCTGGCAGAATCGGATCCCGCGCGACCCGTGGCAGAGTCCATCCTGGCGCTGGACCGTGAGGTGGTACAAAGGCGGGAAGACCTGTCGGCAAGGCTGGTCGAACTGCAGCTGGTGCAGGACCAGGTGTCACGTAACGCCCGTGTCCTCGAGGATCGTGCGGCGACGGCTCGGCGGCTGGTCGACTATGCAGGAGACAGCAAGGCACTGGGCGCGGCGCTGTTCAGCTACTGGCGGGAAATAGACGGCCTCGACGAGGACATCCGTGCGAGGAGCTTCAGTGATGCCGGCACCATCGTCATCCAGCGGGTGCAACACGAGGAGTTGCTGGCGCAGCTGACCAGCGCCAGCAATTACGTCAATGAAAAGCTGGTTGCCGCGGGCGTACCCGCAGAAACCGTCGCGGATACCAGTCGCGAGACCCTGGTGGCATTGACCCGGGAATTCAGGCAAAACCTGCGTGACACCATCGGCCTGGAGTCTGACTACCTGTCAGTGCTGGGCGATCTGCAAACCAGCATCTCCACCTTCAAAACCCAGATCGAGCACTACCGGGACTTTCTGCAGCGACTGGTCCTGTGGTTCCCCAACCATCCGCCTCTGTGGGCCACCGCATGGGATGCGGTGGCCCTGGAGCTGCAGACCATCATTGCCGCGACCGGAAACCTGCGCCTGGTCGCCAGCCCCAAGGCGGGGATGTTGATAATTCTTGCGCTGTTGCTGTGGCGCGCCAGGCCAGGGCTGCGGGCCCTGCAGGCACGCATGGATTCCCTGGTGGCGCGCCCCCGCAGTGATGGTATCCAGTTCACCCTGGCCGCCCTGGCCGCCGCGACGGCACGGGCGTTGCCCCTGCCCCTGATTCTGCTGGCCT
>JASJDM010000040.1 GCA_030065125.1 Lysobacterales bacterium
CCGCCGCGCTGCTGCTGATGGCTCACGAAATCGAGCCGACCCTGGGATACTGCCAGCTGGTCAGGGATGCCTACGACGTGTCCCAGTTCAGCGGCGCGCCCAGCGACTTCAACGGGTTCTGGAACGGCGTCGGTCATTTCAATCAGGCGGGTTGGTGGAAGGGTGTGGCGCAGATGCTTCAGGGCATGGCCTTTGGCGTGGGCATCTACGACACCTGCACCGATCCCCCGTGAGGCGTTGACCGGGATCCCGGTCGGTGCAAACCTGTCCGCATGGTCCGACGGAGTAACACCGGGTGAGGAAGCGGGAACTCGCGCTGCGACGCCAGGAAGACTTCATGACAGTGGAGATCTGAGCGACTGATTGGTGCCACAGCCATCGTCTCCGCCCTGGGGCCGGTCCTGGCCCTGATTGCGCTGGGGTTCTGCCTCCGTCACCTTCGATTCCTGCAGCCGTCCGCCTGGGCCGGGATCGAGAAGCTGACCTATTTCATCCTGTTTCCCGCGCTGCTGGTGCATTCCCTGGCGCGACAGAACCTGGACGGATTGCCATGGTCCGGGATACTCGCCATCCTGGCCATATGCCTGTCCAGTTCGGCGACAGTGCTGGTGGTGTGGTACCGGACCCGGGGTCCCGTTGAGGCAGCCACGTTCACCTCCATCTTCCAGGGCGGTGTCCGCTTCAACACCTACATCGCCCTGGCCGTTTCCCAGGCATTCTACGGGGCTGACGGCCTGGCGATGGGCGCGGTGGTGGCAGGGTTTTTCAGCCTCATCGCCAACCTGCTGTGTGTCGCCGCGTTCGCGGTGTGGGGCAGGCTTCGGGGCAGCGGGGTGTTCAGCGTGCTTCGCGCGGTGGCCCTCAACCCATTGATCATCGCCTGTACCCTGGGCTGGTTTTTGAGCCTGACCGGGGTGGGATTGCCGGGGGTAACCGCCGACGTGGTGGAAATCATCGGCCGGGCCGCGCTGCCGCTGGGGCTGCTGGCGGTGGGTGCGGCGCTGCGGCTGTCTGCCGTTCCCGGCCACCTCGGGCCCATCGGCGTTTCCTCGCTGGTCCAGTTTCTGTGGCGGCCCCCACTGGGCGCTGCCCTGGCCGCCATGCTTGGGCTGGCGCCATTGGCCACGGCAGCAGTCCTGCTGGCGCTGATGGCACCCACCGCGCCCAGCGGCTATATCCTTGCCCGTCAGCTGGGCGGCGACACTGAAACCATGGCGTCGATCATCACCTTTCAGACGCTGCTGGCCTTTGTGGTGATGCCCATCTGGACCGTGCTGTTGCTGTAGCCGCCAGCTATTCTTCCAGCATGGCCCTTATCTGGTTATCCCTCCCGGTGAGCTGCCAGCGGATCAGGGACACGGGGATCACCCCGGCGTCGTCCATTTCCGTGAAGAAGTCCTTCAGCTTGAACTCGTCACCGAGCTGCTCCGAGCGCTCCGCCATGAGCTGCTCGATCAGGTACTTGCCGGTGATGTAGCTGGTGCCGTAGCCGGGCTGGCGCAGGTACAGCAGCTGCTCGAAGCCCAGCAGGTCCAGGTCTTCCCGCATCCAGCCGCGTGGAGTCCAGGCCACGTGGAAGTCCCGCGCTTCCTTCAGGGTGAACTCGTTGGCGTGGGCATACAGGGAACCCAATCCCCGGGCCGCGCGCTGGGCCAGCATGATCCAAACGATTTCCCGGGCGCGGGGATTATCGTCATACAGCCCGGCGTGCATCATCATTTCTTCCACCCCCGTGGCCACGCCCTCGGCCCGGCTGTCGAAGATGTTGTACAGCAGCGGGCCGCGGCGGATGGGGCTTGGATGCGGCTCTTCCTCCATCCGAGCCAGGTCCCACCAGTGGTAAAAGTGGGTCCAAAGGGTCATGGGCTCCAGGTGGATGGCCCGGCGGAAGAAATTGCGCTTTTCCTCGGGAACGAAAGATCCAAGCCGGGCCCGCAGGGCCGGGTCCATGTAGTCCCGCATTTCCAGGATGTCGTTGTCGGCCAGGAATGCCAGGTACTTGGTGGCGGCCTCGTTGGAGCGCTGCTCGTATTCCTCCGGACTGGAGATATCGTCAATCTGGGGCAGCTTGCGGTTGCGGTGCTCCTCCAGGCGCAGGGAGGCGTGGGCCCGGTCCAGTTCCCGCTGGAGCAGCCGGACCTCGTCCTCCCAGCTCAGCGGCACCAGGTGCACGTGTCGCAGGTACCAGCTGTAGTTGTCCCGGCCGATGCCGGACGGTCCGGTTTTCTTTTCACCCTCGCGCTCCAGCCACGCGACGAATTCCCGGGTGGCGTCGGTGGCCTGCTTGACGGCGGCACGCAGCGGCTGGCCTGCGGTGGCGGTTTTGTCGGCCAGTTCCTGCAGCGCCCGGGCCTGCCCCCGCAGGTCACCGATACCGGCAATCCACAGCTCCCGGGCGTTACCCACCAGGTTCTCCCGGGCCTGCTCCAGCAGCGGCGGGATGGTTGCCAGGTCCGCCGCCAGTTTTGCTTCTGCCGACCGGTTGAGGGGGAACTGGTAGGTCCACAGCTCCACCAGGGCGTGGTGGGTGGGGCCTTCGTGGGCTGGCGTGTCGCTCTGGTAGGTCCATACCGAGGTGTAATAGGCCGGATCCCGGGCCCAGGGTTTGAGCACGCGAATATTGAAATCCATGCCGTTCATCTCAGCCCGTACCAGGTGGTAGTCCACCTGCTGCTCCAGGGACCAGCCGGCCGGGTCCAGGGCCAGCAGCTGGCGCTGGAGTTTCTTGAGCTGTTGATGCTTACGGGCCATGGTGGCGGCCCGGTAGTCCGGCGCGCCGTTGTGGGTGCCGGATTGTTCGAATGCCCGCCACTGGTGAAACAACTCCACCAGTTGCTGGTAGTCAGAGGCCTGGGTGCCCGCAGGCAGCAGCAGGGTGAGAGCCAGCACAAACTTCAGCATTCCTGTTATCCCCTCGTTGGTGGTGGCTGAATTATGACCTACCCGGGCAGCTCGGTGCAGCGGGTCACTCCAGATTTCCCAGCGCCGCCACCACGGCGGTCACGTCCATGTCGGAAGTCAGCAGGCCGGTCATGGGGTCCTGCTTCAGCGAGCGCATGCGGCGTGCGGCATTGCCGATATGGAAGCGCGACGGCTCCAGGCCGGCGCGGAGCTCGGACCACTTCAGCGGCATGGACACGCTGGCCGCCGGATTGGGGCGGGCGCAGAACGGGGCGGCAATGGTTTTGCCGCGGCCGTTCTGCAGGTAGTCCAGGTACACCCGACCTTCGCGCAGTTCGACGGCTCGCTGGATGGTGGATTTGTCCGGCAGTCGCCGGATGCAGATGCGGGCGATCAGCTCACCCAGGGACTTGCTTTGCTCATGGTCCAGCTGTCCCCCCAGGGGGATCAGGATATGCAATCCGCTGCCACCACTGGTTTTGAGGAAATGCGGCGCCTCCGCGTCATCCAGGATGCCGTGCAGCTCCCGGGCCACGGCCATGACGTCGGCGAATGGTGCGCCTTTGGGATCCAGGTCCAGCACGCAATAGTCCGGCCGGTCAATGGACTGTACCCGGCTGGACCAGACATGGATGGGGATGGTACCCAGGTTGGCGATGTACAGCAGGGCGTCCTCGCTGTCGATGACGATATAGTCCGTTGTTGTTCCTTTTGACCGTTCCAGCGGGACCCGCCGAATCCAGTCCGGCAGGAATTTCGGCGCCTCGTGCTGGAAAAAGGACCCACCCTCAATGCCGTCCGGATACCGGGTCATGACGATGGGCCGATCCTCCAGGTAGGGCAGCATCCAGCGCGCGATGGCCCTGTAGTGCTTCAGCATGTCTCCCTTGGTGAGCGCGGGTCGCCCCTTCACCGCGGGCCAGAATTCTTTTTCCTGGTTGGACAGGATGACCCGCTGGCGGGGCTGCGGCGGGTCCACCGCTACGGGCTGCTGCAAATCGCCGGGCCGCGGCGGCAGCAGGCAGTCCGCGGCGGGTTTGTCGTCCCGGTGACGCAGCAGCACCGGCTGGCGCAGCTGTCCGGCCCGGGTGAATTCCTTGTAACGTACCTCCACGGCACGGCGGGGCTGGACCCACTGCACGCCCCTGGGGGTTTCGGCCACCGTGGCCGCCGGCTGCCGGGATTCATGCCGGTCCAGGGCGTGGCGCAGCGTCCGACGCTCCGCCCTGTTCAGCCCGGAGCCGGCGCGTCCCACGTAAACCCAGTGGGCACCGTCCAGGGCGGCCAGCAGCAGCGACGAAAAATCGTCCTTGCCGTCGGCGACCAGCCCCATGACCGCAAAGTCGTCGGTCTTCAATGCCGGAATCTTCAGCCAGTCATCACTGCGCTGCCCGGGCTGGTAGCTGCTGCCGGCGCGCTTGGCCACCAGCCCTTCCAGGCCCATGGCGGTAGCCTGCTCGAACGCGGCGGAGCCCTGTTTCTCGATATGGTCCACATAGCGGATGGGTCCCTGGCCTGGAAGGACATGCCGCAGCCACTGCTTGCGCTTGAGCAGGGGACGCGGCATCAGGTCGTATCCTTCCAGGCACAGCACGTCAAAGGCGTAGCACCGCGCCGGCAGGGCGATGGCGGCGCGCTGGACCCCGACCGGGCGGCTGATCTGGGCACGCTGCTGCAGCCTGGAGAAGCTGGGCAGTCCATCCGGCCCTTCCACCACCAGTTCGCCGTCCAGGATGAAGTCATCATAGGGCAGGGCTGCCACGGCCTCTGCGATCTCAGGAAAATTGGCGGCGATATCCCTGCCGCTGCGGGACAGCAGCTGCACCGTGCCGTCTCGCCGGATGGCCATGACGCGATAGCCGTCGTACTTGATCTCAAACACCCAGCCCGCCTGGGTGAACGGCTTCCCCGGGCGGCACAGCATGGGTTTGGGTGGGCTGGCCTTGGGCTCGCGGCAACCAAGCCGGGAGCGTCGCAGCCGGGTACGGGCCTCCACGGCGGGTTGGGCTCCAGACTTCAGCTCGGTGACCGTCAGGCCGGACAGGACGGATTCGGGACACGGTTCTGGAATGCGGCCGACCCAGGCGTCCTGTTCCTTGATCAGCAGCCATTCCCGGGAGTCCTTGCTGCGGCCGGTGCGCACCAGGGTCCAGCGACCGTGCAGTTTGAATCCGCGCAGGTCGAACAGCAACTTACCCTTGTCCAGTCCTTCCTCCGGGTCCGCCAGGGGTACCCACTGGCCGCGGTCCCAGATAATCATGGCGCCAGCGCCGTAGTTGCCCTCGGGAATCAGGCCTTCAAACCAGGCGTAGTCCACCGGGTGAGGCTCAACATGGACTGCCAGGCGCTTGTCCGCCGGGTCCACCGACGGCCCCTTGGGTACGGCCCAGGACCAGAGGCTGCCGTTCACTTCCAGCCGCAGATCGAAGTGGTTGTGGCGGGCGGCATGCTGGTGAATGACAAAAACTGAACCACCGGTGGCACGGGTAGAAGCGAAGGGTTCCGGCGTCTGTCCCGGTATCCGCTTGTCATGATAATGCTGCAGCGAGGCCTTGCCGGACTTCATGGATAATTCATGCGGTTTTCATGAAAGCGATGTAAATTGATGAAAATCATGCTAAATTTTCAGGTTCCCCTGGCTATTCAGGGGACGTGACCAGCCTACTGTGGCCAATTTGCGGCTGGCAGACAATAACCATGAGGGGATGATTATGGCAGCTCGCGCACAGGGATCAGCGGCAATTTCCTTCGGCCTGGTGTCGATTCCGGTCAAGCTTTACACCACCGGCCAGTCCTCGGCGGCAATCCGCTTTAATCAGCTGGCGCCGGACGGGTCCCGGGTCAAGCAGCAGTATGTCTCGGCAAAGAGCGGTGAGCCGGTCGAGCGAGCGGACATGGTCAAGGGATATGAGTTTGCCAAGGGCCAGTACGTCACCTTTGACGCGGACGAACTGAAGGCGCTGGAAAAAAAGTCCAGCTACACCATCGATATCAAGGAATTTGTCCCGGCCGAGGAGATCGATTCGGTCATGCTGCAGAAGACCTACTACCTGGGTCCCGACAAGGGCGGCAGCAAGGCTTATCACCTGCTGGCCGAGGCCATGCGCACGGTAGGGCGGGTGGCCATCGCCAAATACGCGGCCCGGGGCAAGGATTACCTGGTGATGCTGCGGCCGCATCAACAGGGTCTGCTGATGGAACAGCTTTACTACGCTGACGAAGTCAAGTCGTTTGATGAGGTGCCCCTGGACGAAGCCGAGGTGGACCCCGCTGAACTCAAGCTGGCCACCCAGCTGATTGACCAGGTCACCAACGATTCTTTTGAGCACCAGAGTTATGAAGACGAGGTGCGCCGGGAGGTGCTGGCGCTGATCGAGAAGAAGATCGCCGGCGAGGAAATCACGGTTCAGGCCGAGGACGAGTCGGAAGCCCGCATCGTCGATATCATGGACGCACTCAAGGCCAGCCTGGATGCCGGCAAGAAACCGGCCAAGCGCGCGGGCCGGCGCAAGAAGACTGCCGCCCGAAAATCCATCAGCAGGACCGGGAAGAAAGCCAAAAGCGCCTGATGGCCCGATACACACCCGCGGACGTGGCCCGAATGCTCGAGTGGCCACGGTCCCGCCTTTATGACTACATCAGGGACGGACTGGTCCAGCCGGAACGGCAGGGGCGTCACTACTACTTCAATTTCCAGGACCTGGTGGTGCTGCGGGCTGCCAGGGAGCTGATTCGATCCCAGGTGCCGTCCCGCCGGGTCAAGAAAGCCCTGGCCCTGCTGCGCGGGCGCCTGGACGGCAAGCCGCTGTCGGCCGTGCGGCTGCATCTGGCCGGCGGCCAGGTGCTGGTGCGGGAAGGCGACTGGCTGTGGGAACCGGAAACCGGGCAGGGTCAGTTCAACTTCGAGCCGTCGGGTTCAGCCGAGACCGTGGCCGGCCCGGCTGATTCTGCGCCTGCCGGTGACAGCGCCGACCACTACAACCAGGGTCTGGATTTGGAAGAGCACGATCCAGAGTCCGCCATCGCCGCTTACCGCCAGGCCATCGACATGGATGACGGTCACGCTGACGCCCATATCAACCTGGGCCGGCTGCTGCAGCAGCGCGGCCAGTACCAGCAGGCCAGGGATCATTATCAGCAGGCGCTGGCCATCGACCCGGTCAACGCCATCGCGCGGTTCAACCTGGGAACCGTGCTGGAAGACCTGGGGGATCTGGATGCGGCCATGGATGCCTACCGCCAGGCTACCGGGCACCTGGCCGATGCCCACCTCAACCTGGCGCGCCTGTATGCAGCCAGCGGCGATCAGCAGCGGGCACTGCGTCATCTGAAAGAAGTGCATTTCTGGCCGGGCGGCCAGGAAGGGGGTAGTGACGGCCCTTGAGGCCGGGAGGCCCCGGAGAAACACCGGGGCCCGGACTGGTCTGGTCAGTCGTCGGTCAGATCGTCGCAGCGATCAGAGGAACCGTTACGCTTGACTGACGCCATTCCCTTGCTGCAGGACTGGGTCGATGCGTACATCTGGCTGCGGCCGATTTCCTGGTGGTTGCCGGCTTTGAGAATGAAGTATTTCTTGCCGTTCTTGGCTTCGCGGACTTCGAAACGGCCGTCGTTTCCGCAGTTTTTGCGCACTGCGGCAACGCCGTTGAGCGCAGCTTTCTTGGTGGTGTAACCTTCGCTGGTCATGATGCACTCACCGTTGCCGGCCTTCAGGCGAAAATAGTATTGCTTGTTCTTACCTTGGAATAACTCGAATTTACCTGGCATTGGGATTAACCTCCTCTGCTGTCACACTCCCATGACAATAATCCAAGCCGCAGGGCTGCGGCTGCTTGTTTAAGGTGCTCTGGAATCAACTGCATTGATCAGACGATGTTTGGCGAATTCTGACCCGGGATGTACCGATGAAGCCCTCGATTCAAACCATAACACCGCGGGCAGGTTTGGCAAAGGAAATCCAGCGGGAACGGGGAAATTGAGTACAAATGTTCACAATCAATCCGGGTATACCCTGAAAAATCCCGGCATGATTACGTCTTCCCGGCGGCCCGGTCAGCGTGAATGAGAAAGGGAATGAGTACCCATGACTGACGGGCAGAAAGACACGCCTTTGCGGCGCGACGGGCCCGGCCGGCCGGAGGTAACGCTGGTGCTGGCCCACGGCGCTGGCGCCGGTATGGACTCCCCCTTCATGGCCTTCATGGCTGAGCAACTGGGTGCCGCCGGCCTGGGCGTCCTGCGCTTCGAGTTTCCCTATATGCTGCGCCGCCGGCAGACGGGGCGGCGAAGCCCGCCGGATCGGATGCCCAGGCTGATGGACGCATTTCGCGAGGTGACCAGCGCCTGCCAGGGCCCCCTGGTTATCGGCGGAAAGTCCATGGGCGGGCGCGTAGCGAGCATGCTGGCTGACGAACTGGGTGTCCTGGGCCTGGTCTGTTTCGGCTACCCTTTCCACCCTGCCGGACGACCGGACCGGTTGCGGGTGGATCATCTGCATGATCTGACAACGCCAGCCCTGGTGATCCAGGGTACCCGGGACGCCCTGGGCTCCCGGGACGAGGTTGCGGGCTACGGCCTGCCGCCGGATATCGAATTGCTGTGGCTGGAGGACGGCGACCACAGCTTCAAGCCGCGCAAGAAGTCCGGATTTACCGTTGAGCAGCACTGGCAGACCGCGGCCAGGGCCGTGGCCGAGTGGATCAGCGGCTTGCCCCGTCCATCATAACCAGGTTGCCGTCCGGGTCCTCCAGCATGATGGTGCTGCGGTGGGACTGGGCTTCGTGGGACTTGAGGGCGCCGGAAGCGGCCAGGTCCCGGCGCACGGCCTCGATGTCCGCGGGATGAAAGGTCAACATGTTGTGCGGAAACATCCCCTGGAACAGCCCGATGCGGGTGCTGTCATTGCTGACGATGCGCCACTGGTGCTCGTCGGAGTCAGGGAATTCCCGGGACAGGTGACCGCCGTCCACCACTTCGAAGCCCAGGCGTCGGTAGAAGGCCAGGGAGGCTTCCATGTCCTTTACCGTCAGGCTGACCGAGAATTCGCCGAGCTCCATTTGAATTGTCCTGTGCTGTTACCGAAGCCTGCAGGAACCATAGAATAACCCAGATGGGAATACTGGCGCTGATCATCGGTCCCGCACTGTTCTGGGCAGGCTACCACCGTTACAAGGACCGGTTTGAACCTGAGCCGCTGGGCTACCTGGCCGTGGCCTTTCTACTGGGCATTGGGGCAGGGATGCTGGCCTCCTGGGGTTACCAGGCACTGGACTGGTTCGACCTGCGCTATGACGCCTATCGGCTGGCGCGGGAAGATCTCTGGGGCCTGTGGTGGTATTCGATACTGGCCATCGGTTTGATCGAGGAGGCGGCCAAGCTCATCCCGTTCCTGGTGGTGGTCCTGCGCTGGTCTCACTTTGACCAGCCTCTGGACGGAATCATCTATGCCTCCTTCATAGCGCTGGGATTCGCCAGTCATGAGAACCTGCTGTGGCTGCCCGCCCTGGCACCCTGGGAAGCGGTCGGGCGCAGCCTGGCCTCGCCGCTGGTGCACGTGATGTTTGCGTCTATCTGGGGTTTTGCCATTTCCCGGGCGCGGTTCGTGTCGGGGTCCCTCCCGCTGGCAGTGTTCTGGGGCCTGGGCCTGTCAGCGCTGCTTCACGGCGTTTTCGACTTCATCACCATTGGCCTGCCCCACTGGGTCCGCATCGGCCCGCCGTTGTTGATCCTGGCTATCTGGTTGTGGCGAATGCATCAGGTGCGCCGCCTGCATGGCGACCCATGAGAAAGGCAGCCTTACGTCGGATCAGTTGAATACCAGCTTGTAGAGCACCAGGCCGTCCCTGGGTCCGGCCGGCACCAGGTAGAGATCGTGAAGTTCACCCTGGTCGAAACCGACGGTGTAGATACCCTGGGACAGGGCCGGGACTGCTTCAGCTTCCAGCAGCACCGAAAACGGCTGCCGCAGGTCGCCCTCCTTTCGCTCCAGCGCCTGCACTTCCGCCACGCAGGCGCGAACGTCATGGGCGCCGTGAGCGATGGAGACGGGATCCCCAAGCCGGCTTTGGAAAAATTCAATGTGCAGCATCTTGCAGTAACCACACCGGAATTCTTCTTGAATTATAGGCCATGTCCGGGTGCACCATGGGAGCACCCGTCGCAGGATTGGACCCGTTCGTCACGCGGTAACAGGCATTTACGCCCGATAAATACCTAGGGATTCAGGCCGGCGTGTGTGCGAAGCTATGTCGGTTGAGAGCTTGCAGGAGGACCTCATGAGAGCGATTTGCTGGATGATGGCCGCGTTGCTGGCCGGTTTCCTGGCAATGGGCAGCGCCGCCGCGGAAACGCCCCTGGACAAGGATCTGAAAACCTTCATGGCGATGTTTCCTGGAGAATACGACAACAACAACCAGGTCATGTTTGCCGAGGAGGCCGGGGTCCCCGAAGACTCCCGCCACGAGCGCCTGCACCACTACTTCGTACCGGTGGAGATGCCCGCGCTGGGCGACCATATCGTTTTTGTGCAACAGTACATTCACAACGATCCCACCAATGTGTACCGGGTCCGGCTGTACCGATTCACGGCGGACTATGAAGAGAATGCCATCCGGCTGGCGATTTTCCGGCCCAGTGATGCCGCGGCGATTACCGGAGCCCACGAAGACCCCGGGCTGCTGGACAAGGTGGGTCCCGATGACTTCGTCAACCTGCCGGGCTGCGACGTGTTCTGGGTGCGCGAGGCGGATCACTTTCGCGGCTACATGAAACCCGGAGCCTGTACCATCAAATCCCGGCGGGACGGCCGCATCATCGTCATTGATGACGATCTGCTGCTGACCCGTGACCAGATCTGGATCTCGGACCGCGCCGAGTATGAGGATGGCAGCTACGCCTTTGGCAATAAGGCGGGTATTCCCCACAAGAACACCCGGGTTCGTCATTTTCAGTGCTGGGTCGCCATCCAGCACCAGGATTCCGACCAGTGGTTCTTCAAACCGGCAATTGCCCTGCATGACCAGGGTGGTGTGGAGGAACTGGTCACTGACGAAGAGACACCAAGGACCTTCTACCTGCGCATGGCCCGCCCGGTATGGCCCAGCGGCAACAACAAGCCTTCAACCGTGGTCTACGTCCACGGCCAGAACGAAGACGGCAGCATGGGCGACAGCATCAGCTACAGCTGGGGCGCCTACGACGCGGAAAGAGTCGGCATCAACCTGAAAATGCTCAACCTCCAGGCCAGCTGCAGCCTTAAGGATTCGATGTGATTTGCTGAACACGGTCCCGGACCCCGTCCGGGACCCCCAGCGCGAAGCGCGTTCCCCAGCCCGCCCAGCGGGCGTTCCCCAGGTCGCGCCAGCGACCGTTCCCCAGCGCACGCCAGTGCGCGTTTCCTGATTCAGCATCGCTCAATCAACTGCTTCGCAATAATGATCCGCTGGATCTCGTTGGTCCCCTCGCCGATACACATCAGCGGTGCATCCCGGTAGAAGCGCTCGATTTCGTACTCGGTGGAATAGCTGTAGCCGCCGAAAATACGCATGGCCTCGGTACTGTTCTCCAGCGCTGCCTCCGAGGCGAACAGCTTGGCACGTCCGGCCTCCAGGTCGCAGCGCTGCCCGGTGTCATAGCGTCGGGCCGCCTCTTCCACCAGCAGCGCGGCCGCTTCGGCCCTGGTCGACATATCGGCCAGCTTGAGCTGAATCGCCTGGTGCTGGCAGATGGGTTTGCCGAAGGTCTGTCGTTCTTTTGCATAGGCCAGGGCCAGGGCCAGGGAGCCCCGGGCCATGCCCACGCCCCGGGCAGCGACGTTGATGCGGCCCAGTTCCAGCCCGCCGGCGGTCTGCTGAAAGCCCCGGCCTTCCACGCCACCGATCAGCTGATCCGACGAGATCCGGAAATCCTCGAACACCAGTTCCGCGCTGTCGATGGAGCGATAGCCCAGCTTCTTCAGCTTCTTGCCCACGGAAAAACCGGGTCCCTTTTCACACAGGAACAGGCTCATTCCTTTGTGGGGCGGATCCGCTTCCGGGTCGGTCTTGACCAGCACCGCCAGGCAGTTGCCCTTGATGCCGTTGGAGATCCAGGTCTTGGTGCCGTTGATGACGTAGTCGTCGCCGTCGCGGCGGGCCACGGTGCGGATGCGCTGCAGGTCGGTGCCAGCGTTAGGTTCGGTCAGGCCGATGCCGCCGCGCAGCTCGCCGCTGGCAAAGCGCGGCAGGTATTTCTGTTTCTGGGCCTCGGTGCCGGCCCGCTCCACGCAGCTGGCCATGATCAGGTGAGAGTTGAAGATACCCGTGGGCGCCATCCACACCTCGCAGATCCGGGACACGATGCGTGCATAGCCCGTGGCGCTCAATCCCAGCCCGCCGTACTCGGGGCTGATGGTGGCACCGAACAGCCCCAGCTCTTTCATCTGCTCGACCAGTTCCGCGGGATACTCATCGGCCTGGTCGAATTCGCGTGCAATAGGACGCACCTCTTTTTCCACCCAGCGGCCAATGGCTTCGAGCATGTCAGCCTCCATTTCGGCCCGGTCCTGCTGGCTGATCGCGTTCTGTTCTGGTACTGCCATGGTCAGTCTCCGCTTTGGTGGGGGGTCGGGTCGGGCTGCTTCGGTATCAGCATGGACCGCTCAAACACACAGACCACCACGCCGTCCTGGTTCTTGCCGGTGGTCTTTACCGTGACAATGCCTGCATCCGGCCGGGATCGGGATTCACGTTTTTCAATCACTTCGGATTCCCCATACAGGGTGTCGCCGGGAAACACCGGCGCCGTGAGTCTGATCTCCTTCCAGCCCAGGTTGGCAATGGCGCGCTGGCTGACATCGGACACGCTCATGCCCACCAGCATGGCAACGGTCAGGGGGCTGGCGACCAGGGGGCGGCCGAACTCGGTGCCGGCGGCGTACTCTTCGTCGAAGTGCAGCGGATGGGTGTTCATGGTCAGCAGCGTGAACCACACATTGTCCTGCTGGCTGATGGTGCGCCCGGGCCGGTGTTCGTAAACGTCGCCGGTAGTGAATTCCTCATAGTACCGACCGGCCACCGCACGGTAGCGCTGGGGAGCGATCTCCTGGTCCGTTCTTGCCGTCATGGACAGTCTTCCTGGAGGCTGTGCAGCCAAAATGAGTTTTTGGGATTTGTCCGTACAAATGCTATCTTTGCCCGAAGCGTAATGCAATGAGCAGGTTGCCAGCAGCGTGTCCGTCAAGAAAACAAAACCGGCCAGATCCCCGGCAAAACCCCCGGCCAAACCAAGATACCGCCAGCTGGCGGAGGCGCTCATGGGCGAAATTCGCTCGGGCCGGCTTGCCGTGGGCGAGCGCATGCCGGGTGAGCTGGAGCTGGTAGAGCGCCACGGTGTCAGCCGTCATACCGTGAGAGAGTCCCTGCGGGTGTTGGAGGAACTGGGATTGATCGACCGTCACCAGGGCCTGGGAACCGTAGTGCGGTCGCGCAATTCAAGTCCGTCTTATGTGCAGGTGGTCAAATCCCCCGGCGAACTGATGCAGTATCCGGCCGACAGCCGCCTGAGCGTCGTTGAAACCGAGGACATAAAAGCTTCCCGGCAGCTCGCTCGACAGCTGCAGTGCCGCTCGGGCAGCCTGTGGACCCGCATCGGCGCGGTGCGCAAGCTGAAAGACAGCGGGCTTCCCATCTGCTGGTCCAATATTTTTGTGCTGCCGGAGTATGCCGCCGTTGCCAGCAAAATCGGACGCAGCCGCAGGCCGGTTTACGAAATCATCGAGCGATCCTTTGACGAGCAGATCAGCAGCGTGGAGATCGACATTCAGGCTGGGCTGGTCAGCGAGGAGGTGGCCGGCATCCTGGAAGTTGAGCCGGGTTCGCCCTCGCTTACCCTGATCCGCCGCTACCTGGGCAAAGGCAATCGGCAGTTCGAAGTTTCCCTGTCCGAACACCCGGCGGAGCGGTTCAACTATTCACTCAAGCTGACCCGAGGCTGGCAATCCGGCGGCGGCTGGTCCCAGGGCTGACATGGGTCGATCTTCCTTTTCAGGTCTGCGCAGCTTCCTGTTTGCACCGGGAAACCACCCGCGCAAGGTGGAAAAAGTGTTTTCAAGCGGGGCCGACGCGGTCATCCTCGACCTGGAGGACGCCGTGGCCCTGGCGGAAAAGGAAGCCACCCGGAGCGTGGTCCGGGCGGCCATGGAGGCAGACCGGGCCTGCCTGGGCTACATCCGGGTCAACTCCCTGGACACCGGCTACTGCGAGGACGACGTTGCCGCCGTGGTCAGTTCGCGACTGGACGGCATAGTCCTGCCCAAGGTGGAAGAGCCCGGACAGTTGCGGCAGGTGGACGCGTGGATTTCCCGGGCCGAGCAGTCTGTTGGCCTGGAGCCGGGGTCCCTGGACCTGATGCCCATCATTGAAACCGCTGCTGGCGTGGAGCATGCCAATGCTATTGCCTCGGCCAGCGCGCGGGTCCGGCGGCTCTCGTTCGGCGGCGGTGATTACACGCTGGACCTGGACTACATCTGGAGCCGGGATGAGGAGGTGCTGTCTTACGCTCGCGCCCGGCTGTCCCATGCGTCCCGGCTGGCGGGCATTGAACCCCCCATCGACACGGTGGTGCTGCAGATCCGGGACCAGCAGCGTTTCCGGGAATCCGCTGAGCGCGGCCGGAAGTTCGGCTTTACCGGCAAGCTGTGTATCCATCCGGACCAGGTGTCGTTATGTAACGCGGTTTTCAGCCCTTCCGCTGAGGAGGTGGAGCACGCCCGGGCGGTGGTCCGCGCGTTTGAACAGGCCGAGGCCGAGGGCTCAGCTTCCATCCAGCTGGATGGCTATTTCATTGACTACCCTATCGTGTATAAGGCCCAGCGGGTGCTGGCCCTGCATGAGCGGGTACAGCAGGACTGATCCGGCATTGGGTTTGTCCGGACAACTCGATTGAATCTCTGAACAGGAGAGGAGTAACTCGAATGAGCGCAGTTCCCGAATCTTCCTTCCAGGCAGCAACAAGCCTGTCACAACAGTTTGGCCAATATGCCACCGGCTTTGACCTGGACCAGGTGCCCGGCGAGGTTCGTGAATACGCGGCCCTGTGCATGGCCGACGCTATCGGCATTGGCTTCGCCTCCCACAGCTACGATTTTGCGCCGGTCAGCGTCAAGGCGCTGGCCGGGCTGGCTGGCCAGGGGGAATACCCGGTCATCGGCACCAGGCTGAAACTGCCGCCGCGGGACGCCGCACTGACCAACGGCCTGCTGATTCACGGCCTGGACTTTGACGATACCCACGTCGGCGCCGTGATCCACGCATCCACCAGCGCTGTGCCGCTGGTGCTGGTGGAAGCAACCCGGTTCGGGGCCAGCGGAAAACGTGCCCTGGCGGCCTACATCCTGGCCCTGGAAATTGATGCCCGCATTGGCCAGGTCGCTCAGGGCATGCTGCAGAAGATCGGATTTCACCCCACCGGCATGGTGGGCATTTTCGGCTGTGCCGTGGCGGCCGGCTACCTGGGAGGCCTGGACGAGTTGCAGCTCGCCCGGGCCCAGGGTATTGCCCTGAGCATGGCGAGCGGCAGCCTGGAGTTCCTGGAGGATGGTTCCTGGACCAAGCGCATGCATCCCGGCTGGGCCGCGTCCAGCGCCATCACGGCGGCCGCCATGGCCGGCGGCGGCTTTGTCGCCCCGCTGAATGCTTACGAGGGCCGCTACGGGCTGTACAAGCTGTACCTGCAGGGACAGGACCTGGACGCCAGCGGCATTGCCGAGGATCTGGGCCGCAACTGGGAAGTGCCCAGGGTGGCCATCAAGCCCTACCCGGTGTGCCACTTCAATCACAGCTCCATCGACTCCATGCTGGAGTTGATCAAGACCCATCACCTGAAGCCCGACGACATCAAGTCGGCCACGGTCCTCATTCACGAAAAACAGGCGGATGTGGTGTGCCGGCCGGAACAGGCCAAACGCCGTCCCCAGAACGATTACGAAGCCAAGTTCAGCGTTCACTTCGCGGTGGCGGCTGCCGCCGTGCGGGGGCGATTCACCCTGGCGGAACTGGAAGATGACGCGCGCCAGGATCCGGAGATCCTGACCCTGTGCGATCGCATAACCTTCCGTCACGATCCCGAGTCCCGCTACCCCCAGTATTACTCCGGCGGACTGGTGGTGGAGACCACCGACGGCCGGACCCTGGAGCATCGTGAGCCCATCAACCGCGGCGCTGATTCCCGCGCCCTCAGCTACGAGGATGTGAAGCGCAAGTTCGACGGCAACGTCAGTCGGCACCTGACCGAACCCCAGGCCGAGCGCGTCTGGAACGCAGTGATCGGCCTGGCGGATGCGCCAGATCTGACCGAGCTGAACCAGGCCATCGCGGCCAGGAGATAGCCTGATGCTGATGTCTGCCGAGCAGTACCGCGAAAGCCTGCGGGAATACTCCCCGCGGGTCTTCCTCAATGGTGAAGCGGTTGAGTCCGTGGCTGATGAGCCGCGTTTCATGCCCGGAATTCGCGCAGTGGGCGTCACCTATGACTTCGCCCTGAGGGATGACTATCGGGACCTGATGGTGGAAACCCAGGCCTCCTCGGGTCGAGACGTCAATCGAATGCTGCACATCAATCGGCACACCGAGGACTTGCTGTCCAAGCTGGAGGCGGTGCGGCTGGTTTGCCGGGAAAGCGGCTGCGCTCAGCGCTACCTGACCCACGATGCGCTCAACGCCATTCACCAGGCGACATATCGGGCTGACGCCGAGGACGGCAGCGACTACCATCCCCGGTTCATGCAGTACCTGCACCAGGTACAGGACCGCGATCTGACGCTGGGTGTGGCCATGACCGACGCCAAGGGTGATCGCAGCCTGCGGCCACAGCAGCAGCCCAATCCGGACAGCTATGTCCACATCACCCAGCGACGCCCGGATGGCATCGTCATCCGCGGAACCAAGGCCATCGTTACCGGCGGTCCCTATATGCACGAACTGCTGGTCATGCCCTGCCGCACCCACACCGAGGATTCGGCAGACTTTGCCGTGTGCTGCGCGGTGCCGCTGGATGCCGATGGTCTCACCATCATTTCCAGGCCGGCGGGGCGTCCTGGGCAGCCGGCAGCGCGGTTCAGCGGCCAGTACGGCCAGGCCACGGCGGTGTGCCAGTTCGAAGACGTATTTGTTCCCTGGGAACGGGTCTTCATGTCCGGCGAGTGGCAGCACAGCGAATACCTGGTGACCAACTACGCCAATCACCATCGCCACAGCTGCATTGCCGCCCGGGCCGGATTCGGCGACCTGTTGATCGGGGCCGGCGCCCTGATGAGCGAAGCAAACGGCCTGGATCCCGAGAAATATCAGCACATCCGGGAATCCATGGTGGAGCTGATCAAGATCGTCGAGGGATTTTTTGCCTGCGGCGTGGCGGCCTCGGTCTACGGAATCGAGGATCCCTCGGGCGCGTGGATGCCGGAACCGGTGTTCGCCAACGTGGGCAAGCTGCTGCTGGCGACCCAGATCTACGATATGCACCGCACGGCGCACGAGGTGTCCGGTGGCCTGGTGGTGGCTCTACCTGGCCCTGACGAGGACCACAATCCGGAAACCGCGGGTGATCTGGCGACCCTGCTGCGAGCCCGGGAAGACATCCCTTATCAGCAGCGCATCGACGTATCCCGTTTCATCGAAGATCTGACCGCGTCTGATACCGGCGGCTGGTACTCAGTCATCAGCCTTCACGGCGGCGGCTCCCCCCAGGCCATGAAACGCGAAATCTTCCGCCGCTACCCGGTGGAGGAGCGCAAGGCGCTGGTTGAAAGGCTGCTGGACCGCGGCGTGGCAGACACCGGCCAGAGCGGCGCGCCGCCCCGTGGCAAACAGCCCGGGCAGTGTTGCCCGGTGGGCTGTCAGGCGCCTGATCTTCCGAGGGAGAAGAAAGCGGGTTGATGCTGCCGGGGTCATGCTGCCAGGGTCAGAGTAAAGGGACAAAGTAAACCCGGGTTTACTCTGTCCCTTTACTCTGACCCCACTATTGCTGTTGTCTAGAAAGGCGTCGCAAGTTCCGGCGGGGGAAGGATAGTGGTCCGTTTCATCAGGCGCGTAAAGCGCTGATCAAACGGATCCCTTCGATGCATGGTGCAGGCGTTGTCCCACATCAGGCAGTCACCGGGCTGCCACCGGTGCACGTAGACAAACTCTGGCCGTACGGTCCACTCGAACAGGAAATCCAGCAGGTCGCGACTCTCGGCTTCGTCCAGACCGACGATGCGGGTGGTCATGCCCGGGCAGAGGTAAAGGGCCTTGACGCCGGTCACCGGGTGGGTGCGGATGATGGGGTGGTCGATGTCGGGTGAGCGTTTCTTCTGCGCATCGTTGGTGGGCACGCTGTAGGCCCGGTTGAATGCCTCGTACGACTGGGTGGCGCGCCTGCCGTCCAGTTTCTGCTTTATCTCGGAATCCAGGGCGTCGTAGGCGGCTGCCATGTCGGCGAAGTAGGTGTTACCGCCTTCGTCGGGTAGCTGCACCGCGCAAAGCAGTGAGCCTACTGCGGGGCGAGCCAGGTAGATCTGGTCGTAGTGCCAGCCCACCTCCGTGTCTGCCAGGATGCCGATGGATTTGTCACCATCCTTGATGTTAGAGACGTAAAGAATCTCCGGATGCTTCGGGGACAGGTATTCCGTGCGCACATGGATTTCCAGTTCGCCGAATCGGCGGCTGAAGTCCACCAGGTCCTGCTCGCTGACCTGCTGGCCGCGGAACAGCAGCAGTTTGTGCTCACCCCACAGGGAACGCACGGCGTCGATGATGCTATCGTCGCTGTTGCTGCTGATCTGCACCCCATCCAGTTGAGCGCCGAAGCTGGGGGCAAGCTGTCGAGTGACCTGAATAGCCATCTGTTTGTCCTCTAACCGTGCCGAAACCCGAATGTATTGAACAGCCGCCAATAAGTCAATTGTCCGGACAACTATCGCATATGGCGAAGTTCCAGCAGCAGGATGCCGCCGATGATCAACAGCATACCGATCAGCTGTCCCACGGACAGGGACTCGCCCAGCAGAACGATGGCCATGATCGCAGTCGCCGGAGGCCCGACCGTGCTGGCGACGGCGCCGCGCTGGGCGCCGACGCGACGCACACCCTCGGCGACCAGGTAGAGCGGTAGTACCGTGGCCAGGGCCACCAGGGCCATCATCAGCAGCCAGCTGGACTGGTCCAGCGCCAGGGACTGCCAGCCGATGGCCGCCTGGTAGTGGGCGGCCAGGCCGGTACCCGCGGCGGACATGGCCACCACGGTAAACCGGGCGCTGCCCATGCGCCGGGTCAGTGATGCGCTGATCATGAAGTAGAAGGCAATGGTGGCCGAGCAGACCAGCACCCAGGCGGCACCGATCAGTGTCTGGCGGGTCAGGTCCGGGCTGAACAGTTCCACCACCAGCACGATGCCCAGGTAGGTGGCGATGACGGCGACAACCACGGCGGCAGAGGGCCGGCTGCCGTGCAGGAGCCAGCCGGCAATCACCACCAGCGCCGGGTAGCTGAACAGCAGGGCCCGCTCTACGCTGGCATCGATCAAGGTGAGTGCGTAGAAATTCACGCCGGCGCCCAGGTAGTAGCAAACCAGTCCGGCCAGGGCTGCCAGTGTCAGGTCACGCCGGCTGCAGTCGCGTAGCGGCCCCAGGCCGCCCAGCAGCGCGGCGATCAGCAAAAACCCCGGAATCGCCAGCACTGAGCGCAGGGCCACCACGGTCTCGAACTCCAGCCCCCGGGCGTACAGGGCCTTGGCGAATATGCCCTTGGAGGCCAGCAGCACTGAGCCGGTCACGACCAGCAGGGTCCCCACCAGGCCAGGGCTGGTTGAGTCTGAGTTCAGCGTCTGGTTCCGGGGTCAGGCGGCGCGGCTTCGTGCTTCAAGCTCAGCGATAACCTGGTCAGTGCTCATCACCCGGGACCACAGCCGCCGCAGCATGTTGAGGGTGGCCTGCTGCATTTCCTCGCTGTCGGTGCCGGTACCGTCGCTGACCATGACCACACCGTACTGGGAATCACAGGCCTCCATTGCAGTCATGGCCACACAGTTGTTGGTGGAAACACCCACGCAGACCACCGTCTTGATCCCCATGGCCCGCAGATGGGTATCGATGGACGTGGACCGGAACGCACCCATGGTGGTTTTGTTCAACACCAGTTCCCCCGGGAGCGGCTTCAGCCCCTCGACGATTTCATGTTCAGGCTGGCCCTCGATGTTATTGGTGGCCCGGACAATGCCCCGAATGTTGCCGGGCACGTCGCTGCAGTCCGGCAGGTTGGCGCCGTAAGTGATGTAGATGACCCGTGACCCGAGACTGCGAAAAGCGTCCAGCAGCCTGCTGATATTGGGAATCAGCGTTTGCTCGATCCGGTCGAAGCGATAGCGCGACGAGGCCCCACCGTCGCGTTCGGCCAGCAGCTTACCGAGCCCCATCGACCGATTGCCGGTGGCGTTCTGCATGTCCACGACCACCAGGGCGGTAGTGCCGGGGTCCAGGGTGACGGGCTGGGAAAACTGGTCGACAAATGTTGGGTTGGTCATGGCCGCTCAATTTTGCCTTAAATTTGAAATGTTCGGACAATTTAGCTCAAATAGCCGATCTACGCACGTCACACCAGCGCCGCAGAACACGGGGTAAGCGCCATGGACCAGTTTGAAAAAGCCGGCTACAGCCAGGAAAGCATAGGCTTCGGAAACCGCTGCGCGGTGCTGATGGTGGATTTCCAGAAGGGCTTTACTGACGGCACCAGTCCGCTGGGTCGATCCGACCATGTTCAGCGTGCAGTGAACAACACGGCGGTATTGCTCGAGGCAGCAAAGGCCCATGGCATTCCCGTGGCGTCCTGCCGCGTTGCCTGGAACAGCCGGGACGACATGGCCTACTGGAAAATCGGTTCGCTGTACGACGGCAGCTTCTACCACGGACACCCATGTACCGAGTTCGATCCGCGCATTTCGGACCCGGACTACATCTTTGAATTCACCAAGACCGCGCCGTCGATTTTTTTCCTGACCCCGCTGCTGACGTGGCTGACCAAGCACTGCATCGACACCACCATCATCACCGGCTGCACCACCAGCGGCTGCGTGCGGGCGTCCATCGTGGACAGCTTCTCCCACGGCTACCGCACCATTGTGCCGGAAGACTGCTGCGGCGATCAGGATGAAGGACCGCACCTGGACAACTTGCGCGACGTGGGCCGCCGCTATGCCGACGTGGTGACCCTGCAGGATGTTCTGGCTCATTTCAAAACACTGTCGCCGACAGCCGACCGTCGGCCAACATCGCCTGAGGAGACCGCCTGATGCCCGTTGCCCAGATCAACAATCACCAGATGTACTACGAGATCCACGGGGAGGGGCCGCCCGTGGTCTACATTGGGGGCTGGGATACTTTCTGCCACGGCAGACACCACTACCTGGCCCGGGGGATCACCGAGCAGTACTCCGTGCTGCTGGTTGATTATCGCGGTATCGGTGAATCCGACGACGACCTGTCGCTTACCCCCAGCACGGACCTCTATGCAGACGACATGATCGCGCTGATGGATCACCTGGGCTGGACCAACGTCCGCTTTGTCGGCCTGGTGGGAATCGGTGCCTGCATCGGTCAGAAAGTGGCGCTGAAGCGGCCCGACCTGGTTCGCTGCATGGTCAACATGGGCTGCTGGATTTACTCCGATCCCTGCCTCAAGGACATGCTGAATGCGCTTGCCAACATGCACGAGCACGCCGGCTTTCTGGCGTTCCAGGAACTGGTCGCGGTGTACTCCTTCCGGCCGGATTACTACATCGAGAACCGGGACAAGCTGCTGGGCCCTGACGGCGTCTGGGGAAACCTCAACGGCCGGCTGCAGGCGCACCTGCGGTTTGTCGAGGCCTGCAACGGTCACGACGTCCGGGGCGACCTGGAAAACATCAAGTGCCCAACGCTGGTCATTCATGCCGGCCAGGATGTGATCACCGGGCCGCGCACCACCCTGCCGCTGGAGCATGGCCTGCCTAACGCCGTGGGTGTCACCATGGAACAGGTGGCCCACGTGGTGGCGGGCAAGGAAGAAAAGATCGCGTTCTGCGATCTGTTGTTTCCCTTCCTGGAAAAGCACTGATCCATGCCCCAGCCCCATCAACCACTCAAGGGCATTCGAGTTCTCGCGGTTGAGCAGTTCGGCGCCGGGCCCTACGGCTCCATGTTCCTGGCCGATCTCGGTGCCGAGGTGATCAAGATTGAGAATCGGCAGTTCGGCGGTGATCCCGCCCGCCAGACCGGCAGCCACCTGCTGAGCGAGGATGACAGCGCCTACTTTCAGGCCTTCAACCTCAATAAGAAAAGCGTCACCCTGGACCTGAAGTCAGAGTCGGGTCAGCAGATACTGCACAAGCTGGTGGCCACCGCCGACGTCATGTGGAACAACCTGCGCGGCAACCAGCCGGCCAGGCTGGGGCTGGACTACGCCAGCCTGAAGGCGGTCAAGTCCGATATCGTGTGTACCCACATCTCTGCCTACGGCAGGGACAACGATCGGGCCGACTGGCCGGGCTACGACTACCTGATGCAGGCGGAGTGCGGATTCCTGGATCTCACCGGTGAACCCGATGCGCCGCCAGCGCGATTTGGCCTGTCCATGATTGACTTCATGACCGGCGTGGTGGCCGGTATGGGCACCCTGGCCGCCCTGATGGGCCGGTCCCGGGAGGGCGGCTGTGACGTGGACGTCAGCCTGTTCGACGTGGCCCTGCACCAGCTGACCTATCCAGGCACCTGGTACATGAATCATGGTATCCGGACGGGGCGCATTGCCCGCAGCGCCCACCCGGCCAACACCCCTGTTCAGCTTTACACCACCGGGGACGGCTGGATCTTCATCATGTGCATGACGGAAAAATTCTGGCGCCTGCTGCTGGAGACCATGGGTCGGGAAGACCTGGCCGAGGACCCGCGGTTTGTCAGCATGGCGGACCGGCGCGAGAACCGGGATGCCCTGACCGGGGTGCTGGACGCTATCTTTGCCGAGGACTCAACGGCCAGCTGGATCGAACGACTGCAAACCCGGGTGCCGGTGGCGCCGGTGTATGACCTGCCCGATGCCCTGGACAACCCGTTCGTGCAGCAGGTGGATATGATCCAGCAGATGCCGCATCCCCATGCGGGCAGCCTGCGCGCCCTGCGCAATCCCATCCGGCTCGAGGGGCACCGACTCCCCGGCAGTCCGGGCCACGGGCTGGGCCAGGACAACGCCGAGATTCTTGGCGAAGAGCTGGGGCTGGCCGACTCGCTGGAAGCGCTGAAAAACAACAAAGTGGTCTGAATGTATACAATCCGCCGCAGGTCCCGGGAAGAAGTTCGGTTGTCCGGCGGTTTTCACGTGGATCACACGTCACGGATTGTATACAATGCCCGGAAATCCCAATGACCCTTTCCGGCGCCCCTGGTCGGGCGTTGCGGGGAGCGTTTCTCGTCACAAAAAACTTTGAGTGAGGTAGGCGCACCATGTCTTATCGATTAGGGGTCGACGTCGGCGGAACCTTCACGGACCTGCTGCTGGTCGACGAATCCTCCAACCAGACCTTCACGGCCAAGGTCCCCAGTACACCCGACGACTCCTCCATCGGCGTTCTCAACGGCATCGAACGTGTCTGTGCCAATGCCGGGATCAAGCCCGAGGCCATCACTCACGTCATGCACGGCACCACCGTTGCCACCAACACGGTGCTGACCGGCACCGGCGCCAAGGTTGGGCTGGTGACCACCAAGGGCTACAAACAGGTGCTGCAGATTGCCCGCTCTTTCGTGCCCGGTGGCCTGGGCGGATGGGTGATCTACAACAAGAGCGACCCCCTGGCGCCGCTGTCCTGCACGGTGGAAGCCGACGAGCGCATGGGCGCCGACGGCAAAGTGGTGCGGCCGCTAAAGAAAGGCGCCCTGGCCGATGAGCTGAAAGCCTTGAAGAACGAAAACATCGAAGCGCTCACCGTTTCCCTGATCAACTCCTACGCCAACGGCGCCAACGAAAAGGAAGTGGCAAAGATCGCCCGCAAGGCCCTGCCCGGCGTGCCGGTGTCGCTGTCTTCGGACGTGGTGCCGGAAATGCAGGAGTACGAGCGCACCATCACCACGGTGGCCAACTCCTACGTCCGGCCCAAGGTCGCCAACTACGTCCGCAACCTACAGCGCAAGCTCAAGCGGATGATGAAAGACGTGCAGCTGCACATCCTGCGATCCGACGGCGGCATGGCCTCGTCCAAGGTGGCCGAAGCCTACCCGGTCAACCTGCTGATGAGTGGCCCGGCCGGTGGTGTATCCGGCGCGGTCTGGATCGCCAGGCAGGCCGGGTTCGAAAACCTGCTCACCTTTGACATGGGCGGCACCTCCACCGACGTGGCCCTGGTACAGGACGGCAAGGCACAGCTGCGGCGGGAGACCACCGTGGGTGACGTCACCGTGCGTGCTTCGTCGGTGGACGTGCGCACGGTCGGCGCCGGCGGCGGGTCCATTGCCCACGTGCCCGAGCTCACCGGGGCGCTGCGGGTGGGTCCGGAAAGCGCCGGCGCCGAGCCCGGCCCCGCGGCCTATAACAAGGGCGGCGAGGCGCCCACCGTAACCGACGCCAACGTGGTGCTGGGATTCCTGCCCACCGAGGTGCGCCTGGGTGGCGACATGGAGGTCCGCAAAGACCTGGCCGAAAAGGCCATCGAGCCGGTGGCCAAGGCCCTGGGCCTGAGCGTCGAGCAGGCGGCCGCCGGCATCATCGATATCGTCAACGAGAACATGTACGGCGCCCTGCGGCTGGTGTCAGTGGAAAAGGGCTACGACCCGCGCGACTTCGCCCTGATCGGATTTGGCGGCGCTGGCCCGTTGCACGCCAACGCCCTGGGCAAGCTGATGAACAGCTGGCCTGTCATCATCCCGCCCGGCCCCGGCGTGCTGTGCGCTTACGGCGACGCCACCACCCGGGTCCGGGACGAGGCTTCCCGGACCTTCATCAAGCGCTTTCGCGACACCAGCGTCAAGGAAGTGGCCGGGATCTTCGACAAGCTGGCCGCCCAGGCCGAGAAGACCCTGGAGAAAGAAGGCGTAGCCAAAAAAGACCGGTCCACCACCTACCAGGTGGACATCCGCTACCACGGCCAGGGATTGCTGCTGACGGTGGACTTTGAGCTGAAGGATCTGAAGCGCAAGGGTTTCAAGGTGATCGGCGACCAGTTCGACGAGATGCACCGCCAGCTGTTTACCTTCGCCCTTGAAAGCGACAAGGAGCTGGTCAACCTGCGGGCCGTGGCCCAGGGCAGGGAAGCCAGCATCGCCGCCGGCAAGCTGTCGCGCGGTTCGAAGAAGCCCCTGGCCAGCGCCAAGCTGGGCAGCACCAAGGTGTTCGTGGATGGCAGACGTCAGCAGGCCGATCTGTACGATCGCAGCAGGCTGAAAGCCGGCAACGAGATTGCCGGGCCCGCCATCGTGCTGGAGATGGATTCCACCACCGTGATCCTGCCGGGTCACGTTGGTAAGGTGGATGCCACCGGCAATATTCTGATCACGCCTCAAGCCTGAACGAACAGGAGCGAACGACATGCCTGCAAAAATTGTTGAAAGCAAACCCCGTCCGTTCAAGCGGGTGGACATGGATCCCATTACCCTGGACATCATCGAGAACGCCATGCTGAACGCGCGTTACGAGATGGACGCGGTACTCTTCCGTACCGCCATGTCCCCGGGTATCCGGGAACAGCACGACGAATTCCCCATGATCGCCAACCTGGAAGGGAAAATGGTGGTGGGTCAGTTCGGCAGCTTCATCCACGGTTTCAAGGAAGCCTACGACGGCACCATCGAAGAAGGGGACATGTTCCTGACCACGGACCCCTACTCCTGTAACGGCGCCATCAGTCATATCAACGACTGGCTGCTGCTGCGGCCCATCTTCAAGGACGGCCGCCTGATCGCTTATGCCGCCATGTTTGGTCACATGACCGACGTCGGCGGCAAGGTGCCCGGCAGCCTGCCCACCGACGCCCGGGAGATCTTCGAGGAGGGCATCCGCATCCCGCCCACCAAGATCTACAAGAACGACGAGCTGCAGCAGGACCTGCTGGACCTGATCATGCACAACTGCCGTCTTCCCCACTGGAACCGCAGCGACTTCAACGCCCTGGTGGCGGCCATCCGTACGGCCGAAAAGCGGGTGATTGAACTGTCTGAGCGGTTCGGCGACGACGTGTTCTATTCCGCCCTGGACGAGTTGCTGGAGCGCAATAAGCGCGCCATGGCCAAGCTGATCAAGACGACCGTTCCCACCACCAAGCAGTACTTCGAAGACTATGTCTGCGATGACGGACTGGGTATGGGTCCGTACAAGATCAAGTGCTCCATGTGGCGGGAAGGCAGTAAGGTCATATTCGACTTTGAAGGCACCGATCCCCAGTCCATCAGCTCCATCAATTTCTATCTCAACGAAGAGATGTTCAAGATGTTTTGTGGGGTCTACATGATCATGGTGTTTGACCCCCAGATCATGTTCAACGATGGCTTCTATGACCTGATGGAAGTGCACATTCCCGAAGGCACCCTGCTCAAACCCAAGGCCCCGGCGGCGCTGTCGTGCCGGACCCACGCCCTTGGCCGTATCTTCGACGTGCTGGGCGGACTGCTGGGCCAGGGCAACCCGGACTTTCTGTGCGGAGCCGGCTTTTCCGACAGCCCCCACTTCATGTACTCCGGCTACGACAAGAACGGTGAGTGGTACCAGCTCTACGCCATCGGCTTCGGCGGTATTCCCGGCAAGCCCTTCGGCGACGGTCCCGACGGTCATTCCCTCTGGCCCAGCTTCACCAACGTGCCCAACGAGTTCCTGGAGAGCTACTTCCCCCTGCGCATCGAGGTCTACGAGACCATTCCTGACAGTGGTGGTGCCGGATTCCATCGGGGCGGCAACGGCCTCAGCATGGGCTACCGCTTCCTGGAGCCCGGCGAAATCTCCATCCACGACGATCGCTGGCTGACTTATCCCTGGGGTGTTACCGGGGGCGAGCCGGGCAGGCGCTCGGAGAAGATTCTGCACCGGGCCGACGGCACAATCGAGAACCTGGAGTCCAAGTGTGACCGCATCAAGGTGGAAGCCAACGACCTGCTGTATTTCAACACCTGGGGCGGTGGCGGCTGCGGTGATCCGCTGAAGCGGCCTGCCGAGCGGGTGGCCTTCGACGTCAAGGCCGGCCTGGTCACGGTCAAGGGGGCCAAGCGCTACGGCGTGGTGCTCAACGACGATCTGACGGTCAACGAGAAGAAGACCCACAACCTTCGCGCCAAGATGGCCAAGGCCCGTGGCAAGCCGCCCATCTTCGACTTCGGCGGCAGCATCGACGAGCTGAAGAAACGCTGCAAAAAAGAGACCGGCCACGAGCCGCCGCGCCAGCCGGAGTTCCAGACCTGGGTCACCGCCGGCATGGAGCAGGTCAAGAAGTCCAAGCCCAAGAGAAAGGCGGCACGCAAGAAGAAGGCCAGCAAAGCGGCCTGATGTTTCAACCGGGTCAGGGCGCTGGCCCCGGCCCGGTGTACCTTTGACCGAAAAAGTCCCCGCCGAATAGCCCGCTCCCTGCCTGGCTGCATTATCATCGGCAGCCATGACATCTCATGCCGCGATTTGCCTGTGCTGGCTGCTTATCGGGCTGGCGGGATGGACCAGCGCCACGGGCCAGCCGTCCGAAGCGCTCACCCTGGTCACCGACGAGTCGGATCTGTATGGTCGCCTGGGAAATGGGCCAAGCTTTGATCCGGTGGTCAGCGCCGATGGCACGCTGCTGGTGTTCAAGACCTCCGCCGGCAACCTGGTACCCGGACTGACCTTTGCAGGCTCCCTGGTCTATCGTCAGCGCTCAAACGGCCGGCTGGGCAAAATTGCCGACAGCGCAAGCGATTACGCGGTCTCTGAGCGGGGCAGGTACGTGGCTTTCATCGCCCAGCGGCGCGTGAAGCTGTTTGACCTTCACTCCGAAACCACCCTGGATATCGCGGCCAGCGCCAACGACCAGGGGATTGCGGTATCAGGTTCCGGCCAGGTTGTGTTCAGCAGTAACGAGGTGGACCTGCTGATTCCCGGCGCGCCATCGGGTTCAACGGCGCTACTGCTGTGGGACCGGTCTGATGGCAGTTTCGAGCTTTTGAGTGCCGATCCTTCGGGTATGCCCGTCAGTGCTTTTGCCCCGGGTATCACCGGCGACGGGTCGGCGGTGGCATTCCTCTCCAACGCCAACGGAATTGTAGCGGGTGATGCCAATGACCTGGTGGATGCCTTCCTGTGGATGGAGGGGGCGATCACCAGGTTGAGTCAGCCGGCTGATGAAAGCCGCTTCAGCCGGGGCGTATCAGAAGTGCACCTCAACTCGGCGGGTACCTGGGCGGCATTCGTTTCCGCTGACACGCCGGCGTTTGCCCCGGACCTGCCGGTTTCCGGTCAACCCCAGGTGTTCGTGGTTGAACTGTCTACCGGTGCGTTGAGCCCCGCCACCCTTGACGGCGATGGCGGTTTCATCGCCGGGGAAGCCGCCTCTCCGATGGTTTCGGCAGACGGCGAGTTCCTGACCTTTGTCGAGGGGGGCGATTCCAACCCGCAGATCAGGCGAAAGCTCACCCTGGTACCGGGAACCATCGAGACGGTAAGCACCCGGGACGGCTCCGACACGCCGGTTGATGTGTTTGCCCACTACACCGCCACAGCTGAAGGTGAAAGAATCTTCATGACGTCGACTGACCGGTTCATCGTGCCCGGTATCGACAATGACCGGCTGTCGAAAATCTACCTGCGCAAAATGAACAGTGGATCGACCACGGTAGAGTCGCTGGGACCGCCAGACGTATTGCTGCCGGCGGCTTCCAGGGGCGTCGAGCCGAGTATCCAGGTATCGGCCAGCGGACGATACGTGGCGGGGAAGTGGATGACGCGGGAGACGTCAGGAATGTTTTTCCCGCCGATTGCGTGGTTCGACCGGGATACCGGACATAGGCGATATTTCGCCCTGTTCCCGAATGTCAGTGAACCTGCCAGCCCCAGGATATCTCCCGACGGCCGCTTCGTCGGGTATGTGACGTTTGATCCGCCGACCTTTTCCGGAACATTCAATGTGGTGGAGGTAGACGCCAACCAGCTGGTCTTTCGCGACGCCCGGGTGCGGACACTGTCACTGGCGACGGACGCCGAGTTGATATTGTTCGAATCCACGGCAAACAGCTTTGGCGTGGCTGACGACAATGGAGTCTCCGACGTTTATGGATTTCGCCGTTCGACCGCGGAGTATTTCATGGTCAGCCTATCCAGCGCCGGCGCTGCCGGAGCGGCCCCGTCGAGGCTGCTGAGACATACGGATGATGGCCGTTTCGTGTTGTTCAGCAGTGCTGACAATCTGGCCGGCACGGACGTCAGTGGCGTGGAACAGGTTTATCTCCGTGACATTGTCGCCGGTACCACTGAGCTGGTTTCGCTTGGGTTCGGCGGCCAACCGGCCGACAGCACCGGAGACGTTGTTGATCTGTCCCAGGACGGTCGGTTCATGGCCTTTTTGAGCCAGGACCCGTTCCTGGTCGACCCGCCGTTAAACGGCAGCAATTCCCAACGGGCTTTTCTGCGCGACCGTGAAACCGGCACGACCTCACTCATTTCGCCGGAGACCGGCGGATGCCGCTGGGTCAGCGCGTCAGCCCGGGGCAGCCGTGTAGCCATGATCTGTGCCGACTCGGTTTATGTTTATTCCCGGGAATCCGGTTCCCTCGAGTCCGTTTTCAGCCAGGGCCATGTTGCTGCGGTTTGGCTGAGGGAGGAAGACCAGCTTTTCATTCAGGTTGATCCGCAGTTAGACGGCTCGTTGCCTGGCCTGCCGCTTGATCAGCAGCCTGGCCTGGGGATTTCGTTTGACCAGTTGGTTGTGCTGGACCTGATCGAACTGGACACCCTGTTTGAAGATTCCTTTGAGCCTGCAGACGGGGCCGCCCTGGAAACCCGTTGACCTGGTCACTTTCTGGATGCCGCTAATCGCGGGATAATCATCGCCATGGACGCTCTGCGGACATGTAACCGGGCACGTGTCGTGGGCCTGGCCCTGCTGCTTGGTTACGCAACCGCACCGGCGGTTGAAGACCTGTCGCCCTCACAGCAGCAGTTCCTGGTGGGCAATACCCTGTGGACCCTGGTGCACGAGATGGGGCATGCGCTGATCTCGGAGCTGGACATCCACGTGCTGGGACGGGAAGAAGACGTTGCAGACCTGCTGGCGAGCCTGGCGTTGCTGCACGGCACGCCGAACCATGCCCATGGCGACGAGGAAATCGATTACCTGTGGGCAGCGGCGGTGGGCTGGCGTACCGAATGGTGGCTCAGCCGCCACGACGGTGACCCCACGCCTTACTGGGACAGTCACTCCCTGGACATCCAGCGCTACTACAATATTGTCTGCCTGATGTACGGCCACAACCCGGAGATGCTGGAGCAGCATCCCGACCTGGATCTGCCCGGCGGCCGTGCCGTGGGCTGCAGTGATCATGAATACCTGCGGGCCGAGGGTTCGGTGCGCCGCATGCTGGCGATTTACGGGCGTTCGGAGCGCCAACCCGGTGGGGCAAAAGTCGCCGTTCGGTTTGAAGCGCCCACTCGAGCGGGTCACCAGCCGCTGGCTGACATCGTTGAGGCTTCGGGTGTGGCAGCCCACGTGGCCGAACAGACTGAGATGCTGTTCGTCCTGCCGCGGCCCATCAGCCTGGTTTTTGGCGCCTGCCTGGGCGACGAGTCGGCATTCTGGCGGCCGGAACTGGGTGAGATCGTGGTGTGTTATGACCTGCTGGAGCGCTTTGTGTACCTCCACGGCCTCCACCAGTGCCTGGAGCGCGCGGACGAGGACTCTCTGGCGGCGCGTCGGTCCTGTGCCCGCTCGGTGACGCGTTACCCGGCGGGCGGGTAGGGCTCAGGCGACTTTGCTGGGAAACACCCCGGCGCGCAGCAGGGAGCTGGGAACGTCGTGGCCCAGCTGGTCGGCCAGCCAGCTGGCGGTTTCCAGGATACCGTCGATGTTCACGCCGCAATCGATGCCGCTGCGGTTGAGGGCATAAAGCAGGTCTTCGGTGGCGATATTGCCGGTAGCCGCCGGGGCAAACGGGCACCCGCCGATGCCGCCGGTGCTGGCGTCGATCCGGGTTGCCCCGGCTTCTATGGCGGCCAGGGCATTGGCGATACCGGTGTTGCGGGTATCGTGCAGATGGCATCGGACGGGGATATCCACCATGGCTGACAGCGGTTGGATGACGTTTTTCATTTGCATCGGCACGCCCACGCCAATGCTGTCGGCGACGCCGATGGTATCGGGTTGCGATTCCAGCAGTTGCTCTGCCAGGTCCAGGACCCGCTGAGCCGGGACCTCACCCTCGAACGGGCATCCGAAGGCGGACGCAATCAAGACGTTGCACTGGACACCAGCTGCGCGGCACAGGGCGTGAATCTCATGCCAGATTTCCACCGAGCGGCTGACCGGCGCACCCTGGTTGCGCTGGCTGAAAGTGTCGGTGGATACCAGCACGAAACCCACCTCGTTCACGCCGGCCTCGATGGCGCGTTCACAGCCCTTGACGTTCAGCGCCAGGCCGATCGCGTGCACCGGCACCTCCTGTTCCTTGAGCAGCGCAATGACCTCGGTTGCGTCGGCCATCTGGGGAACACGCTTTGGGTTGACGAAGCTGGTGGCTTCCACCGCGCTGATGCCCGCGGCAGCCAGCCGGCGGATCAGCTCGACCTTGGTTTCGGCAGGCAGAATCTGGTGTTCGCTCTGCAGGCCGTCCCGGGGGGAAACGTCAATGATGCGGATCGAGGACATGGGTAATCAACAGGCAAAATGGGGCGGCCATTGCGGCCGCCCCGTGGCAAAAGAACGGTTAGAAGCGGTAGCTGAACTCAAGGCCAGCGGTGCGCTCCATGCCCGGGTGGACGAAGGAGCCGCCGAATTCCGGCGCAGTGATGACTTCCGCCAGGTACTTTTCATCGAACAGGTTGCGGGCGTAAGCCACGGCCGACCAGGTCTGGTTTTCCAGTCCGACTCTCAGGTTGGTGATGCCGTAGGCTTCCACCTGGGAGCGATCGAAGTTGGCCGGCACGCCGCCAAACAGGGTGGCCGGAACCACGTTATCCTGGACTGTGTGGAACCAGGTGTCACCCACCTGGAAGTATTCGACCCGGACCACGAGGTCCGTATTGTCGAAGGCCGGGCGGATGTACTGGGCCGCTATGTTGAAGGTGTACTCGGGCACGCTGGGCGCCTCGTTGCCCACGGTATTGGGGCGAATGGCGTTTTCTTCGATTTCACTGTCGATGATGCTGAAGCCGGCGGTGATGCTGAAGTTGTCATTCAGCTCAGCGGCGGCGGCAAGCTCCACACCCTGCAGCGATACCTCGTCGATGTTTTCTACCACCCGCAACAGGCCGAAGGGGCCGACGAAGAATTCAAAGAACTGCATGTCGTCCACTTCGGTGTTGAAGATGGCGCCGTCGAGATCCAGGCGGCCGTTTTCCGACTTGTACTTGAAGCCCAGCTCAAACGCGCTGGAGGTTTCCTCCTGGAAGATCTCCGGCGGAGCGGTCAGCTCGGTTCCGAATGCGGCTCCGCCGTCAACCAGGAAGAACTGGATGGTCTCGGTGGCGCCGATGTTGTTGAAGCCGCCGCTCTTGAAGCCCACCCCCCAGCTGCCGAAGACGGTCAGGTTGTCGCTGACGTCCCAGGTGGCGCTGAGCTTGGGCTGCAGTTCAGAGAAGGTTTCCTTCCGATCAGCAATGGAGTCCACCACCAGCCCGGTGCTGAAGTCCGCGATAAACGCCGGGTTCAGCGGGGTTCCGGCTAACGGGGTCACGCCGTCGAATGAGCAGAACCCGGGGCCGATATTGGCGCAGTAGTTGATGCGGTCAGAAACGCGCTGGCTCGGGGTGGGAACAGCATTGGAGACTTCGCGTTCCTCCCGGTCGTAACGGAGCGAAAGGGCCAGTTCCACGTTGTCGGTTACGTCGTAGAAGACCGAGCCGAAGATGGCCGAAACCTGGGTTTCGAAATCATCCAGCACCAGGGCATCGGTCAGTTCGTTGACGAATGAACGCGGCAGGTTGGCACGGCCGTCGTCCAGCAGCTGCGCAACACCCACCCGGCGATCGATGTCCAGCAGGTAGATGCCGGTCTGCCAGCGCAGCGGCCCGTCGCTGTTGGACGTGAGCTGCAGCTGGAAGCTGAGGTCTTCCTGGTTTCGCTCCTGATACTGGTAGCCATCGCAGGTGGTAGGCGTGTAAGGCCCAAGCAGGGACGTCAGCGGATCACCCGAGATAAAGGTAGGCGACTGGATCGGGAAACCGGCCAGAGACGCGGCGCTGCTCTGACAGGCCGGATCGCCAAAATAGAACCCGAAGGCACCCGAAGTCCCGTCTGCTACGAAGAACTGTTCCTGGTCGCTGTACAGCATCCAGGAGGTCAGGGTGGCCCAGTCCATTTCGTAGTCAAGCTTGACGGAAAACTCGGTGGTTTCCTGTTCGTTGGCCGGGTCCACGTTGGGTGAAAACACGAAGTTGTGGTCGTTGGCGTTCTCGTAGAAATCCGGGACGCCGAACAGGTCGGCAAACAGCGGCAGCGCGAAGGAGGCGTTGAACGCGATAGCCGCAGCGTCGACCTCGGCGTAGCGCAGCTTGGCGTCGATGGTGGTGCGATCATTGGGTTCCCAGATCAAACGGCCCTGGAGCGAGTTGCTCTGAAAGTCGTTGACCACGTCGTCATCGAGGAAGTTGTTGCTGAGGAAGCCGTCGGTGTCGCGGTAGTCCGCGCTCAGCCGGCCATAAAGGCCTTCACCCAGTTGACCCGCTACGGTGCCCTGGGCAGTGATGGATCCGTGCTGGCCTGCGCTCAATTCCACGTGGCCTTCAGTCTCAGCGCGGGGCTTTTGGGTAGTCACAATGACTGCGCCGGCGGCTGCGGAGCGGCCGTAAAGCGCACCCTGGGGGCCTTTCAACACTTCAACCTGGGCAAGGTCAGCGTATTCGCGGTTGAAGGCGCTGGGGTTGGTGTAGAGGATGCCGTCCAGAATGAACGCAAAGTTGGTCTCGCCGTCACGTGCGCCATTGAGGCCGCGGATATTGACCTGGGTATCGCCCACTTCCACGGTGTTGACCATGACCACGCCGGGCGTCAGCGAGATAAAGTCCTCGGCACGCTGGACGCCGATGCGCTCCAATTCCGAGGATGTAAACGCGGTCACGGATGCGGGAACATCCTGCAGGGTTTCGGCCCGTTGCCGTACCGTAACAACAATCTCTTCGAGTGCTGCAAACGCGGCGCCGGGAGTCATAAGGGCGATGCTGGCGGGTACTGCAGTAGCAGCGGCGATCAGCGGGGAGATTAAAGCCCGTTTCTTCATTTGGCTTCCTCCTGATAATTATTAAAAATCAGACCACGGGGGCCCGGGTGGTCGAGCAGCAAGTATAGCGTGACATTGTATACAATACATGGCTAAAAAGGCACTTGTACGTACAGGCTTTGCTCCCTCCAGTCTGTCGATTTGTGCACATTCCCTGTGCTTTTCCAGATACCCGTGGGCATGGCCTGCCGTCGAGATCGGTCTGTTTCCCAACCGAAATGTATACAATCAAATGTTGAGATCTCATGAAGGAATCAAACTTCAAAAGCGCCGCAGCCGCGTTGAATCCTGTCGCCAGAATGATCCGGTGGGACAATGGCGGCTTCCAGAGCCTGTCTTGACCGCTGGTACTGAGGACAGGCTGGAGCTGTGAATCGTCCCTGGATCTGGCTGATATTCCTGGCGCTGTTTGCCCTCAGCGTGCCCTGGTACCTGCCGAAATCCGACCAGCCGCCGCTGTGGCTGGGGCTGCCATACTGGGTGGTGTTGTCCCTGCTGGCCTGCCTGGCCATTGCCATTTTCACTGCCTGGACCATCGGTCGCTACTGGCCCGGGAACGATGACACGGACGGCCTGCCGTGAACATCATCTTTGGCCCTGGTGCGCTGACCTTTGTCGCAGTGTATCTCACCGCCATGGTGGCGGTGGGCGTGCTGGCAAAACACCTGCGCCGGCGGGAGACCCTGAAGGAGTTCTACCTGGCAGGCAGCGGTCTGGGCACCCTGGTGCTGCTGCTGACCCTGTATGCCACCCAGTACAGCGGCAACGCGCTGCTGGGCTATCCGGGTGAGGCCTACCGGCTTGGGTTTGCCTGGGTCATGAGCGTGGGCTTCATGATGGCCGTGGTGGTGGTCTACCTGTCATTTGCGCCGGAGCTGCGGCGAGCGGCCCTGAATCACGCATTTGTGACGCCGGGGGACTGGATTCGGTACCGGTTCGAATCCGAAGGCCTGACCGTGGCGGCCAACTGCGTTTTCCTGGTGGCCATGTGCAACTACCTGCTGGCCCAGCTGCTGGCCATGGGGCACCTGGTCGAGGCCCTGTCCGGAGGGTCGGTGCCATTCTGGGCCGGGGTTCTATTCCTGGGGGTTGTGATCCTGGTGTACGAAACCCTGGGCGGACTCAAGGCCGTGGCCTGGACGGACTGCGCCCAGGGTTTGCTGCTGATCGCTGGCCTGGCCGGCATACTCTGGATTGCCGTTCCGGAGAGCGGCGGCCTGGCCCACACCAGTCAGTGGGTGATCCAGAACCAGCCTGAAAAAGCGGCTGTGCCCAGCGGTGCCCTGCTGGTGACCTGGGTCAGTACCCTGGTGCTGGTGGGTTTCGGCGCGGCCATGTATCCCCAGGCCCTGCAGCGGATATATGCCGCCAGCAGCAGCCGGACCCTGGCCCGGTCACTGCAGTGGATGGTGTTTATGCCCCTGGTCACCATGCTGCCCGTTCTGTTGATCGGTATCATGGCTCTGCCCAGGATTTCAGGCCTGGAGGGGGTGGCCGCCGACCAGGTGATGCCGCTGATGCTGGGCCAATGGGCCGATCTGTCACCCCTGGCCTACGCACTGGTGGTGCTGCTGCTCACCGGCACCCTGGCCGCCATCATGTCCACGGCCGACTCGGTGCTGCTGAGCCTGTCCTCCATCATCAGTAAGGACCTGCTGGGACGCAGCTGGCTGCGCAATGCCGGCGACGAGGCCCTGACCCGGGCCGGCAAACGCGTCAGCTGGCTGCTGATGGCGGTTCTCGTGTTGATCGCGCTCAATCCGCGAATTTCACTGTGGGGACTGGCCGAGCTCAAGCTGGAACTGCTGAGTCAGACTGTGCCGCTGTTCGTGCTGGGCGCCCGCTGGAGCGGCCTGGGGGCAAGGCCGGCACTGGCCGGTCTGGTGACCGGGGTGGTGGTGGCAGCAGGCCTGTCCCTGGCGGGTTACGGGAAGGTGGCCGGGGTGCACGCCGGGGTGATCGGGCTGGCATTCAACCTGGTGGTATGTATTGCCTTATCCCGACCGTTCCGGGTGTCACGGGCTCTCGAATGACTCGAAGGTGGATTGAAAGATCCGGTCGTCCACCACCGCTTCGAAACTTGCGGGAACCATCTCAAGGTCCCCCAGCGCGGTGGTTTGAGACTGGAGAACCGTAACCGGAGGCGTCACCAGCAACTCGTGTGTCGGAGCTCCTGGTTCGGTTCAGACAGGAAGCAGAATCCGCCGCCCGCCTGGGCACAGCGGGTGTCACAGAAGCGCACCCGCACGCCGGTGTCGCCATCCGCAATCGCCTGGAAACCCTGTGCCGTGACCCGGGTCGGGGTCCAGGTCTGTCCCGATGGCACGGAAAACCGGTCTGCCGCCTCCACGCCGATCAGGGCCATGGGTGATCCTCCGAATTCACTCAGGCCGACAGTTTCCCCGGCAGCGCAATTGGTAGTCCGGTCCTCCAGGACCTCGGCGTGGGCAGTTCCCAGGGCCGCCAGCAGGATTATTGCGGTTGCTTTCACATCAATGCCCGGGACACGTCGAATCATGCTTCAGTATAAGCTGGAGCGCACGGAAAACGACCTGAAAGCGAATCCACGGTCGCGCCTGGAGGAACGGGCCTGGCCGGTGTTGTCGAGGGCGGATCGAAAGCGCCAAGAGTGCAATATAGTGTGTGCTTTGGCCAACCCTCGGATAGCCAGGCCCTGAAACAGGGATGGGGGCGGAGCAGCCGATCCACCATTTCGGATTGCCGAAGTCATTTGGCCCGGAGCGAACGATGTTTGATACTTCCACCAGGCTGCATTCGGGCGAGGAATATTGGGAGAAAGTTCCAGGCGTATGAACGTCGCTCGGCTGATCAGGAATTTTCCGCTGTGTCTCTGCTGGATCGTGGCCGGCTGCGCCGTGGCGCCAGCCGACCTGGTCTTCACCGGCGGTGCGGTTTACACCGTGGATTCGGACCAGCCCTGGGCCGAGGCGGTGGCGGTTCGCGGCGGACGTATCGCCTACGTCGGTGATGACGCTGGTGTGCAGCCCCTGGTCGGGGAGGGCACCCGGGTCATGGAGCTGGACGGGCGCATGCTGTTGCCGGGTTTCCATGATTCACATATGCACCCCATGGCAGCGGGCACCCGGTTTTTCCGGTGCCAGTTGAAAGGGCTGGAGTGGCCGGATGCCGTCATGGCCGAACTGAAGCGATGCCATGACGGACTGCTCGAGGGCGAGTGGTTGCGGGGCGTTGGGCTACCTGAGGAGCTTTTCGGCTCAGGCGTTCTGGACAGAAAACTTCTGGACTCCGTGGCGCCGGGTCGACCGGCATTGATCTCGAACAGTTCCGGGTTCAAGGCCTGGGTCAATTCCTCAGCCCTCGATCTGGCCGGATTCAATGCCGAATCGGACGATCGCGAGGATGTGGTTCGCTATCCGGATTCGAGGCAGCCGACCGGCGAGTTGTTGCAGCCGGCATCCGGACTGATGTGGCGACTGGCACCTTTGCCCAGCCAGGACAGGCTGCGAGAGTCCCTGAAGATGGCGTCTGCCATGGCCAATGGCTTTGGCATCACCTCGGCCAACGAGGCCCGGGTGAGCCGGGAGTTGCTGGATGCCTACATCGCGGCGGACGCCGCCGGAGAAATGACTATCCGCGTGCAGGGCTCCCAGTGGTGGGATCCCTTGAAGGATCACTCCCAGGTCGAAGACATGGTGTCGAATCGCCAGCGTGCAGCGGGAAACCGTTTCAAGGCGGACGCGGCAAAACTGTTTCTGGACGGGGACATTCAACACGGCACGGCCTGGCTGCTTTCACCCTATCTGCACAGCGGAGAAACCGGCGGCTGGCGAATCCCCCCGGACCGGGTGAGGAAGGGCGTTGCCCGCCTTGATGCCGAGGGTTTCCAGGTGCATATACATGCTGTCGGAGACGCCGCAATCAGGCTCGGGCTGGATAGCCTTGAGAACGCTGCCGCGGTCAATCCACCCTCGGACCGGCGTCATCAGATCGCCCACCTGGCCATGATTCATCCGGATGATCGTGGCCGGTTTGAGCAACTTGGCGTTGCGGCGGACTTCCAACCCCTGTGGGCGAAAATGGACGCGCAGGCCCGCGAGGAGTTGCTGGGCATGCTGGGCCCGGAGAGATCCCGCTGGTACGCGGCGATTCGCAGCATCATGGACAGCGGTGCCCGGGTGGTGGCCGGCAGCGACTGGATCTCCGAGTCCATGAATCCCCTGGACGCCATCCAGGTCGCCATCACCCGCCAGCCACTGGACGGCAGCGCGCCATCCTTCAACCAGGAACAGGCGGTGACCCTGGAGCAGATGCTGGCGGCTTATACGATCAATGGGGCCTGGCTGGCCCGGCAGGAGGATCTGACCGGCTCTATTGAGGTCGGGAAACTGGCTGACCTGGTAGTGCTGGATCGTAACCTGTTCGGGGTCCCTGCCGCGGAGATTTCCCAGGTGCTTGTATTGCTGACACTGCTGGAGGGCGTTGAGGTCTACCGGTCCCCGGATTCCAGTAAATACTCCTGGTAGTCAGGCGCGGGCTCAAGTAGTTGCTCCCATCGGGGATCTTTGGCAAGGATGTCGGCGAACGGTCCGAAGGTCCATGCGCGGTCACTCGATTTCATGGCGGGATTGGCTTCGATGGCGAGTTCCAGAGCCTGAAAGGCCAAATCCAGGTCGCCAAACCAGGCGTGGGCCTGGACGATGCGCTCATCATGAGAAGCCTGGCCGATTTCCCTGGCGAATCCCGCAAATGCGTCGCGCGCCGCATCAAGCTGGCCGTCTGAGTGCAGTGCAAGTGCCCGGTGGTACAGTACTTCCGCTTCATCGGGCAATGTTTCCAGAATCTCCAGTGACTCTCGATGACGCCCGCTCAGGGTGAGTAGCCATGCCTCATCGATCTTTCGCTTGGTCCGCAAGGGCGCCAACTCCGCGGCACGGGCAACGAAGGCCTCCGCCTCGTCCAGCAATCCAGCCTGCATGGCATAAGTCGCATTGTTCATGACGTTGACCAGGTAAAGTGGGTCGGCCTGCACTGCGCGCCGGCTGAATTCCATCATCTTTTCAACGTCAGCTTGTCGGTGGTAGACGCCCGCCCAGATGGACAAAACCAGGGCGTTGTCCGGGCCGAGTTCAAGCGCACGCAGGTAGGCTGCCTTGAACTCCTCGTATTCTCCGTCCGCCGCGTGAATTTGCCCCCTGCGGATGACAGCCTCAGGGTTTTCCGGGTCCAGCCGGACTGCATTTTCAGCGGCCAGCCGGGCCCGGTCAGGGTCTGCCAGGCCGAAACGCCTGAACCAATAAATCGGGACCAGCCCGGCCCAGGCCTTTGCGTTGTTGGGGTCCAGTTCAACGGCCGCTTCAAATCGATCCCTGGCCAGTTCGACATCCCCGGGCTGCCGCCGGCTGTAGAAAAAGCGGCCCTGCATGGTCAGTTCAAGAGATTCCACGTCGACCGGTGTAGCGTGGGGTATATCGCCCAGGAGGGTGATCTTGAGGGCGTCAGTTACCGCCGCGGCGATCTCGTCCTGGATTGCAAACACGTCGTCCAGGGTGCGGTCCCAGGTATCCGACCAGAGATGAAAGCCGCTGTCTGCTTTGATCAGCTGGGCCGTGATTCGGATCTGGTTGCCGCCCTTGCGGACGCTCCCTTCGAGAATGTGGGCGACTTCGAGCTGCCGGGCAATTTCCGACAGCGGAATAGTATCCATCTTGTCCTTGTAAAAAAACGAAGACGTGCGGGCTGCCACCTTCAATTCGCGGATGCCGGCCAGCAGGTTCAGCAGTTCCTCGGTCAGGCCGTCGGAAAAGTACTCCTGCTCCGGATCCGAGGACATGTTGACAAAGGGCAGTACCGCGATGGACAGGTTGGGGGCATCGGTACCCTCATCTGGGGAAGCCGGCGGTGTTCCCGACGCCGGTGGCTGGCTCGCAATCCGTGTTTCCGGCTCGACATCGGGCGCGGAATCCAGCACAAACTTTTCCACCGCAAAGTAGCCCAGTGCGGCGGCCATTACCACCATAATGATGCGGTTCAGGCGGCGGCCGGTAACGGCCCGGGCAGCAGGGTCAGGTTCAAGGTCCTTTTCCCTGCGGATGCCGTCCGGGGTGATCTCATAAGCCCAGGAGATGAAAAGGGCCACGGGAAAAAAGAGGATCAGGAAAAATGCCAGCAGGGTGTCGGCCCACTCCGGCAGGCGCAGAGTTTCTTCCAGGGTGGCGCTGACCTCGATCAGCAGCCAGCCGGTGACCACATAGGCCACGGCCACGCGGATGACGTTACGGCGATTGAGCTCCTGGAAGAAAGACATGCCATGACCCCGAGAATCCCGACATCCTAAGCTCTAACCGCAGTTGAAACCAATGGCCGTGGTTCAGCTCCGGTCGGGCCCGCCGGCGTAGTTCAAATAGCAGTTGGTGGAAAAGCTGACCCGCACCACGTCGGCGTTGAAGGGAAAGACGTAATGCAGCAGCCATGCCGGGAACACGTAGATGTCGCCTTCCTCAGGGGAGATGGGGCCGAACATGGAGACGTTGTGGGGCGCCCACTGGCCGTAGTTCCACTGGATCTTGCCACCCACGGGATCCTGACCCTGCTGGTTGGGGTGCCTCCATTCGTCCTTTAACTCCGGCGGCACCTGGCAGTAGCCCACCAGGGAGAAATCACCGGAGTGGATATGGGGCGGGTTCCATTCGCCCGGGCCCTGGTAGTTGACCCACAGCTTTTCAAAGGTTACGCCGGTGAGCTGGCCCTGCGTCTTGAAGATGCCGGCATTGGTGCACTGGGTGACGTAGTCGACGATAATGCTCTGCAGCTCGTTGGCGCAGGGTTCCGACAGGGTGATAAAGCTCTGCTTGATGATGTTACCGGCCAGGTTGCCGGCGGCGTCGTCGTCGGAGCTGGAAGATTTCTCCAGCACTTCCATTCGCAGCTGCTCGGAAATCCTGTTGCGATAAAGGGTAGGGCCGAAGGGCCGGATGACTTGTCCTTGCATGGGACGGCATCTTACCCGGTTTGGGGCGAGGGGTCCCGGCGCAGGATGTGGGTCAGGCCTTGACGTCGATCAGGGTGCCCAGGGTTTCGTTGATGGTCTCCAGGGCCTTGACCGAGGCTTCCACCTGTTGCTGCCCGGCAATCAGGTCCAGCACCGGCCCGGTCAGGGCAGTGGGGTCGGCGTCGGCGGACGCAATGTCGCTGGCGGCTTTCTCCAGCCGGTTGAAGCCGCGTTCGATGCCCAGCAGGGCCTGCTGGTAGGCGCTGGAGCCGATTTGCATGGTTCAATCCATCCATTGATTGTCCGGGTAATGATCGGCCGAACCGCAAAAAACTTTAGTGCCCGGATCAGCCGGGCTGTTAGGGTGACCACTTCAGATCCACCGGGAGATCGTCATGCCAAACGCCACCGTTGATCTGTTCTGGTCGTTCCGCAGCCCTTATTCCTACATCAGTACCCCGAGTGCGCTGGAGGTCCAGCATTGTTACCGGGTCAGCCTGGTATTCCGGCCGGTCCTGCCGCTGGCCCTCCGTGATCCGGACTTCTTCACGCCGGCCAACGCAAAACGCCTGAAGTACCTTCAGCTGGATTGGGCGCGGCGGGCGGAAATGCTGGGTCTGCCCCACGTCTGGCCGTCGCCGGATCCCCTGGTGCATGATGCTGAAACCATGCGTATTGCCGGTGAGCAGCCGTACCTGCACCGCCTGACGCGACTGGGGGTGGAGGCTCAACGGCGAGGCCGGGGCCTGGAGTTTGCCGCCGAAGTGTCGCGCCTGCTGTTCGGAGGAACCCGGGGCTGGGACCAGGGTGATCACCTGGCCCAGGCGACGGCCCGGGCCGGTCTGGACCTGGCGGACATGGAGCGGGCGCTGGACGACTCCCACGAGCAGGCTATCGAAGCCAACCACCAGGCCCTGGAAGCGTCCGGACACTGGGGTGTCCCGACCTTTGTATTCGACGGCGAACCCTTTTTTGGCCAGGACCGTATCGACACCCTGTGCTGGCGGCTGGACCAGCGTGGCCTGAGGCAAGCCTGAACCGGACGAGCCGCCGCCGGTCTGATTGACTGTACCAGTTATCTGGCCTGGCAGGGAGAACCCGATGAGCAGACTGCTTGCAATGCTGTTGACCATGGCCGGCCTGGCCGTTTCCGGGTTGGCCGTCGCCGATCGTCAGGACGACGTGGCGGCATTGACCGAGAAAAAAGTGACCGTGTGGCCGAAACTCTATGCCGCGCGGGACGCCGAGGGCCTGGACCGGTTCCTGGCCGAGGGGTTCCGGGTGCTGGAACCGGGCGGCTCGGTGCGAACCCGCGCCGAGGAGATTGCCTGGCTGCGGGAGACGCCCCCGGACGACACCCCCAGCGATTTCATTTTCACAATCAGGGAAATCCTGTTTGCCGCCGAGGATATGGCCATAGTCTACGGCCACGGCGACTCCACCCGGGAGACCGAAGAAGGCCGGCCCTGTCACCACAATTACTGGTCGTCCAACACCTTCATCAAACGGGAGGGTGTCTGGAAGCCGGTGTTTTCTCACGTCTCGGGCATTTCCTGCACGCCCATCGAGTGACGGGCGAGCGGCATCCCTAAATCGAATCCTGGGGGTCCACGTCCAGCGACCAGCGGGCCCGCCGGGCGTCTTTCAGGTCAAACAGAGACTTTGACCAGCTGCGAAGAAACCGCTGCAGCTTACCCCGGTCGGGACACAGCAACAGCAGCTGCAGCCGGTAGCGCCCGGCCCTGCGTTCCATGGGTGAGGGCATGGGCCCGTACAGGTCCACTTCCGGCGGGACGGGCAGGCAGCCCATGGCCGCATCCAGGAAACGCTCGGCGTCCTGTTTCTTCAGAGCCTCGGCCCGCAGCAGGGCCATATGTCCGCAGGGCGGAAAAGCGGCGGCCTGGCGTTCCCGGATCAAGAGCCGCGCGAAGCGGCCGTAGCCGGTCCGCAACACCTGTTCAAACAGCGGATGGTCCGGATGATGGGTCTGCAGCAGCACGGTACCGCCGGCATCGTTGCGCCCGGCCCGGCCGGAAACCTGGGTCAGCAGCTGGGCAGTGCGCTCGGTGGCGCGAAAGTCGCTGGAGAACAGCGCCTGGTCGATGTTGACCACACACACCAGGGTCACCCCGGGAAAGTCGTGCCCCTTGGCCAGCATCTGGGTGCCCACCAGGATGCAGGGTTGACCGGTCATGACCTTGGTGACGAGGTCCGCGAAGGCCGTGCGGCCCCGGACGGTGTCCCGGTCGATGCGATGTACCGGCACCTGGCTGAACCGGCGCTGCAGCAGGGCTGCCAGGCGCTCGGTGCCCACCCCCAGAGGAATGACCCGGGACGATCCGCAGTCCGGGCACAGCGTCGGCCGCTTCTGCTCCATGCCGCAATGGTGGCACCGCAGTTGATCATCCGCCTGGTGAAAGGTCATGCGGGCGTCGCAGCGCCGGCACTCGGCGGTCCAGCCGCAGGCATTGCAGATGAGTACCGGGGCAAAACCGCGACGATTCAGGAATACCAGGGCCTGGCCGCCCTGGGAAAGGTGCTGATCCAGGGCCTGCAAAACCTCCCCGGACAGACCGTGCTCAGGCAGGTGGCCCCTGACGTCTATTAGCCGGACTTCCGGCAGACGAGCCGCGCCGGGGCGCCGCGGCAGGACGGCGTGGTCATACTTGCCGGTCTCGGCGTTGTGGATGGACTCCAGCGACGGGGTGGCCGATCCCAGCACCACCGGAATGTCCAGCATCTTGGCCCGCTGCACCGCCAGGTCCCGGGCCGAATAATGCAGGCCGTCCTGCTGTTTGAGGGACAGGTCGTGTTCTTCGTCCACCACGATCAGTCCCGGCCGCGGCAGCGGCGTAAACACCGCGGACCGGGTGCCGATGACCACGTCCAGCCGGCCGCGGGCCGCATCGACCCAGGTCTGGGCCCGTTCCGGGTCCCCCAGTCCTGAATGCACCACGGCCAGCCGGCCGCCGAGCCGTTGCCGGAACCGCTCGGACAGCTGCGGCGTCAGGCCGATTTCCGGGACAATCACCAGGGCCTGCCGGTCCAGCTCCAGGCAGCGCCGGATGGCGGCCAGGTAGACCTCGGTCTTGCCGCTGCCGGTGATGCCTTCCAGCAGCAGCGGGCTGAAGCGCTCCAGTTTCGCGGTAATCTGCGCCACGGCCGCGGCCTGAGCCTCGGTTAGGCTGGGCCCGGCCGTCGGCTGGTGCTCCGACAGGTTCGCCGCGCTGATCCGTTCAACCCAGCCCTTGTCCGCCAGCCGGCGCAACACGTCCGAGCTGACGCCGGCGCTCAGCAGTGCATCAGACTCCATTGGGCGCCTGGTCAGCGACTCCAGTGCCTGCCGCTGGCGCGGCGCCCGTGTCAGCGATCCCGGATCAACCGCCCGCCCGGCGCTGGTGAGGTTCCAGGCCAGTCGGGGACGGGGTTGCGGACGATCGACCCGGCGCAGTGCAGTGGGCAGCATGGTGGCTGCCACCTCGCCGATGGGGTGGCAGTAGTAAGCGGCCGCCCACCGGGCCAGTTCCAGCAGAGGCTCCGGTACCGGCAGGGCCGGATCGATGACCTGGTGGACGGGTTTGATCCTGGCGATGTCAATGCTGGGCAGGCCGAACTCCAGCACCACGCCTACCAGTTTGCGGTTGGCAAAGGTCACCAGCACCCGGCTGCCTGGATTGGCCGGCAGATCGGTCGGCCAGCGGTAATCGAAAAGCCTGGGAACGGGCACCGGCAGTGCCACCCGGCAAACGAGGGCGTCAGCATTCACAGCGCGACATGTTGCATGAGTTGGCCGCCAAAGGCGACCGGGGATCAGGCGTAGGCGGGTTCCCGGGACTGCCAGTTCACCAGGTCCACCAGCCGCTGCAGGTCTTCCAGGATGCTGGAGCCGGGCAGGGAGCCTGGTGGCATGTTGCCGGTGCGCGTGGTCAGGCTGAAGGTTCGGATACCGCTGCGGGTCCAGTGCTTGTGCAGCAAACGATCCCACAGCCCCGCCACGGCGGCCTCGGCCCGGGGTTCGCTGCCCAGGGAAATGTGGATCAGCCGGGCTTCCGGGCTGTTTTCCAGCAGCGGGCTCAACGCCTGCATCAATCGCAGGCGGTGTCCGACGTGACGGTCAATGATTTCGCCGGCCACGGCGGCTTCCAGCTTGATCCACACGGTGGGATTGTTGGCGCCGGGGAAAAAACTGATCAGGCGGTCTACCCGGCCGTATACCGCTTCCAGGTCCTGGCGCAGGGCCAGCTCGCCGTCCCGCTGGTCGGGGCTGAGGTAACGAAAGGCGGCGGTGCCGCCCTGCCAGGCAAGACGGTGGCAGGCCGCCTCGCCGGCGCCCAGGTCAGAATCCACGATGACCAGGCGCACGCCGCGGCGGCTCAGCTCTGTCATCAGGGCCAGTCCCAGGTCGTGATAAGGTTGAATCACGACCGCTACGGGGTGGCCGGTTTCCAACCAGTTCATGTCAACCCACGTGTCGTTCCTGCGTTGAACCCAGTATGGCCGTCCGGCGGCAGGCGTGACAGGCCGTCGGGCCAGAAGTCACAAAAGTTAAAACCCTGACCGGTTGCCGGTTTGGGGCAATGGCGGCGCCGTGCGAGCCCCGAATGGTGCGTTAGAATTCATGCAACATGCGAGACTCAAGCATATTGGCGCCCGGCGCGGTCACTGAGCCGTGGACCAGGTCATGACCATGGCGGGTGAAGCGGTACCCGGCGCGGCCGGAGAGCAGCGCTCAATCCCGAGCCTGGACGATTTTCTCAAGTCAGTGGAAGGCCGGGCTTTCAAGATGGCGTGGATGGCCACGGGCAGCCGCGAAGATGCCCTGGACATTGTCCAGGACGTGATGATGGCCTTCGTCCGGCGTTACCGGCGCAAGCCCAGCGAACAGTGGCGGCCACTGTTCTTCCGCGCCCTGGATAACCGGATCAAGGATTGTTTCCGGCGCCGCAAAGCCCGATTTCGCTGGTTTGGACACCAGGCCACGGCCAGCGACAACCAGCCGGAAGATCCGGTGGAGCGTCTGCCGGACCATAACCGACCCGGGCCGGAGCTGGCCGGTCACGGTGAAGACGTCGCAGAGGCCCTGGAGTCTGCCCTGGCCCAGCTGCCCGACCGCCAGCGCCAGGCCTTTTTGTTTCGGACCTGGGAAGGCCTGAGCGTGGCTGAGACTGCCCGGGTGATGGGCTGCAGCCAGGGCAGCGTCAAAACCCACCTGTCCCGGGCCATGCAGTCGCTGCGCCAACAACTGGAGTCATTTCGAATATGAATCATGCTGACCAGAACAACCCGGACCAGGCTGAGCAGGACCGGGCCATCGAGGACCTGGCGCGCCGGGTTCTGGATCACGGCGTGGAAAACCTGGATGGCGCAGCGCGATCCAGGCTGAATCGCATTCGTCACCTGGCGCTGGATGAAGCGGACCACCAGAGCGCCGGTCGGTGGTGGCCAGCCGGCCTGGCGGCCAGTGGCGCGGTACTGATTCTGGCCGTGGGTGTTGGCATGCGCAGCGCGGCGCCGCCGGCCCCGGACTCGCCCGGGGCGGTACCCGGGCTGGCCGGGGTGACCCGGGCCGACGGCCCGCTGGAGTCGAACACTGCACTGGAGGACCTGGCTCTACTCAGCTCCGCGGAATTTGAGCTGGTGGAGGACCTGGAGTTTTACCTGTGGCTGGAGGATGCCCTGGAGCCGGGCTGACTGCTGGTGATTACCTGGACACTCATGCTCGGAATTCTGCTGGCGGCCCAGACGCCATCGGCGGACGACGACGCGCCACCGCCCAGCAAGGCACTGCTGGAATTCGTGGCGAGCTTCCAGAGCGTGGATGGCGAATGGCTGGATCCCATGTCGCTGCCTGAACAGTCTGGTTCGGACCAGGCAAAAGATGAGCAAGATGATGAACAAGCAAAAGACAAATCGGCGGATCGTCGCGATCATCGCGACGATGATGTTGACCAGCGCCGCCCTGGCCGCTGAAGAGCCCGCTGGACAGGCTGCGGCCTGGACCTCGCTGACGCCTGAGCAGCAGCAGGTGCTGATGCCTTTTGCCGAGGAATGGGGTCAGCTCAGCGACGAGTCCCGGCAAAAGCTGGCCGAAGGCGCGCGACTGTGGGCCTCCATGCCGGCCGAGGATCGCCAGCTGGCCCACCGGCGTTTCTCCGAATGGCAGCAGTATTCTCCGGAGGAGCGTCAGATCATCCGCGAGCGATTCGACAGATTTCGCCAGCTGCCTCAGGCCCAGCAGCGTGCACTGCAGCGCGTCTACCGGCAGTTCAAGGGCCTGCCGCCCGAACGGCAGAAAGCACTGCGCCAGCAGTTCCAGGAGATGTCCCCCCAGGAGCGGCGCGCGTTTCTGCGCGGCATGCGCGCCGGCAACGAAGGCGCCGCCCATAACCGCAACCGCGAACAGTTCCAGAAAATGCCGCCTTCCCAGGCCCGATGGTTTCGCAGCCTGGCCACCGAGCTGTCACCCGCTGCCCGACAAAACCTCATGGGCCGCCTTCGTCAGGGCGGACCGAGAAGCTGGAACGAGCTGGAGCGCACCCTGGGGCCTTTGAGCACGGAAGAGAGGGAGGCGTTTTTGTTGGGGGATTGATGGGTTGTCTATCCGCAAGACGGAACATCCTGTCCCGCTCGCGGCCGGGAATCGAAAACGCGGTTTCCGATTCCCTTACGGCCTTCGGCCGTTGGCACATCCCTGTGCCAAGGTCTATCCGCAAGACGGGACATCCTGTCCCGCTCGCGGCCGGGAATCGAAAACGCGGTTTCCGATTCCCTTACGGCCTTCGGCCGTTGGCACATCCCTGTGCCAAGGT